>NZ_ANHX01000092.1 GCF_000316035.1 Paenibacillus sp. PAMC 26794 | reverse complement strand
CTCTCTATTACAGAGCTGGCTTCCCGCTTATATAACAGGTACCTCACTTATTCATCAATCGCAATCTCCAGGTTAGTTTTGTATCCATGGATTACGACGCTTTTTATCGGATTTCCGTTGGTTGGAAGTAGCTGCACCCTCTCTGGATGTTTTCCCGGACACGGATACCTTGGATTTATTCTTCAGAGGAGCCTTGGTTGTTCTGCGTTTTCCAGCTGCCGGCTTATTCCCTGCTTGCTTGGACTTCCCTTCCGAATCTGATCCAACCTCTTCAATTCCCACCTGACTTAAGTTAGCGTCTTCACGCCCCCCTTTTTTACCACCCTTGCCTTGCCCTTGAGGAGGATACATTTCACCAAATGCTCCAAGAGGGGACGGGGGAACCATGTTCTGAGTAGGGTACGGATTCTGATAAGCATACTCAATAGGCTGGTTTGGCATCGTTGATGTGGACATTTCAGGCGGCATACCGTACGAAGGACCGTACATATTCCAAGCCGGATCCTGATAACCATGAGAAGGATAAGTATACTGAGGCATATGTGTATGTGAGCCACATCCGCATGGAGGGTACGGAAGCATTGAGTATGGAGATATGAAAGGCGGCTGATGATTCATATGACTAGGTGCTGCATACGTTGGGAATGGACTATTCACTTCGCCAACTGGCGCAATCGGAAATGAGTTATTTTGCATTTCTGCGGACAGATTTGGCATGACGTTATTGTGGTTATAGCTCTGCTCCGCACCAATCCACGGGCTGTTAGTCATTTCACTGCCACTGTAAGGACTAACTTCCGAAATCCCTGGAAACGGCGCATTGTTACTCATTCCTGCCGTGTACATGTCTTGCTGAACACCATACACCTCTTGGACAGGAACCGGGATTTGAACATAAGGATGTTCCGCTGGCGCATGATGCAACTTGTTACCACAACCACAAGGCTTTTTCGTTGCTGGTGCAACCTCAGTTGGAGACTTTGTATTAGGCATTACAGGCAAAGGCATAATTTCAGGCGAAAGATTAGGCATTGTGTATTTCTTGGATTCTGCTACCGGTTTTACATAAACTTCGGGTTTAACCTCTTCTTTTTTGTGCGTTTCCTTTTCGGGCTTCACTTCAGGAAGCTCAGGCAACTGCGGCAGTACCTCCAGTTCAGGCTTCACATTCGGCTTTACCGGATTGGCTGGTGGTGGAGCAGGCACCGGGACCGGAACAGGAACCTCTGCTACCGGAGCAGGGGGAGTTGGCGTAACTGGAGCCGGTGGTTCCGGTTCTTTGACTCCCGTGTATTCCTTACCTTCAGGTGACAACTTTTCATGAGCAGCAATGTTGCCGGCACCCGAATTAGATGTGCTGTTTCCTTGTGCGTGCATAGATGGAATATAAACTATCTCCCCCACCAGCAGAGCATTCGGATTTTTCAACTGTGGATTGGCATTGATCATATCTTTTAAAGGAACTCCCCAGGCTTGTGCCAACTTCCATAACGAATCTCCTTGCTGCACCTTGTGACTGTGCAGCACGCCTTCCGGCTTCGGTGTTACTGGCTCTGCAGGGATTTTGACCTTCATGCCAATATCCAGCTTGTCGGGATTTGTGATTTGCGGATTAGCCGCGATCAATTTGTCCAGCGCTACATTGTATTTTTGGGACAGCAGATATAATGTGTCGCCTTTTTTCACCATGTGTATTTTCACAGGGAACTAACCTCCTAGACGTCATACTTGGGCAGTACATTCGCCCATACCGTTACTACATCCTATGCAGAAACCGGGCTAATGACATCAACTAAACAAAAAAAATCCTCCTGTCTCTAAAATCCCCATACACCAGGTATGCAGAATTTTATCGGACAAGGAGGATTCCTGTTCCCTATGCTATGCAATTCTAACTTAAGATTCCCACACTTTATATCCATCTTTGTCAACAATCTGACGGAATGCTTCCAGCAGTCTCAGCGTTACCGGACCTGCTACTCCCGTGCCAATTGTTCTTCCATCGACTTCATATGCAGCGATAACTTCTGCAGCTGTCCCGGTGAAAAAGACTTCGTCTGCGATATACACATCATGCAGGGTGAATGGCACTTCTTTTAATTCAAGCTCCAGTTCGCCACATAGATCGATAATCGCTTGACGTGTAATGCCTTCAAGTGCTCCGAGATAACAAGGCGGCGTGTACACTACACCATTTTTGATGATGAAGATGTTATCACTTGAACCCTCAGTTACGTAACCTTGGGAGTTCAGCATTATTGCTTCACCAGCACCTGAATAGTTAGACTGGATTTTAACCAGGATGTTATTCAGATAGTTCAACGATTTAATTTTTGGATTCAATGCGTCCGGAATGTTCCGGCGTTGGGATACAGACACGGCTTTCAATCCAGTAAGATAAGCTTCCTCCGGATAGATCGCCAATTGCTCCACGATGATGATTACGGATGCCTTAGGGCAACGTAATGGGTCCAACCCCAGATTACCAGGGCCGCGCGATACAATAAGACGAATATAACCATTACGCATATCATTGCGGCGCACCGTTTCAGCCATGACTTCCAGCATCTCATCAATGGACAGCGGGATGTTCAAACTGATGGATTTCGCCGAATCATACAAACGATCCAAGTGGGCCTTACATCTGAAAATGTTTCCGTTATAGATCCGAATACCTTCGAAAATCCCGTCTCCATACAAAAATCCATGATCATATACCGAAACGGTTGCGTTCTCCTTGGTCACATACTGACCATCCAAATAGATCCATTGTTCTGCCACCGATGACTGCACCTCCATAAAATATCCATTCCCTGTACTCCGAAACGTTATTAACCCGTCCATTGTACACCAAATGACAAGCCATTACTCGCTCATTCTACCCCGACTTATGACAACCTTCTAACATTTCCCAACACCATCAGGTCAATTATCTCGAAGGATATGTATAACAAGGATAGCTACCCAGAACGCGGACCTGACAATTCAATGCTTCAATCTCTGCCATGGCTGCGGTAAGCAATACCGAATCGACCGTTTCCACAACATCAATGTAGAAATAGTAACTGCCCAATCGTTTTTTCGTTGGACGAGATTCGAGACGGGTCAAGTTCAGCTTCCGCCATGCAAAAGCCGACAATACCTGATGCAACGCTCCCGGTGCATCTTCTGGCAACGTCACCAGCAAGCTGGTTTTTACATGATCCGGCTCACGTGGAATGTTCACAGGTTCATGGCCAATGAGTACAAAACGGGTGTAGTTGTTGTCATGATCTGTGACCCGTTCAGCCATAATGTCCAAGCCATGCTTCTGAGCAGCAAGCTTGGTACCAATCGCCACCCAGCCCTTACCCGGATTTTTTTTCACAATTTCTACAGCTTCGGCTGTACTGTTCACACCTTCAAGTTCTGCCCCAGGTGAATGTAGCCGAATAAAATTCTGACACTGCGGAATAGCCACAGGATGAGACATGATCTTGGTAATTCTACCGAAATCATACTCGCCGCTCTCCGTCATAAATTCCGAGCCATGTCCAATGACATTCTGGATGGATGGGTATACCCACTCTGCTTGCATCGGAATGTCTACTTCATTTACAAGCCAGTCCATATGAAGACTAACGGAACCCTCAATTGTATTTTCAATCGGAATGACACTGTATTGTGCAATCCCGCTATCCGTTGCTCGAAAAACATCCGAAATGAGCTTCGAGTGAAGCAAATCTAATGGTTCTCCGTTGAAAAGGAAATCAATTGCCTCATGAGAGACTGAGCCTTCAGGTAATACTGCAATTCGTTTCATGCATTAACTTCCCCTTTGATTCTGTCCAGAAAAGGACGTTCGTCTTGATCAGGCAGCACGGTTACACCGTCCAAATCCGGATCGAGCCACAGTGCAGAAGCAGATATGCCCTCCCGCTCCATAGTGTCCAGCAAATATTGTTCTAATCCCGATTTCCGGGTGTCATGACGATCTACCAAAGTCAATACGGTCGGTCCAGCTCCGCTCAGGGCAGCTCCCAACGCTCCATGGTCGACGGCATGTTCCAATATCTCAGCCATGCCTGGCACCAATGATGCCCGATATGGTTGGTGAATTCGATCTGACATCGCCTTCTGAATCATATCCAGTCGTCCACTCGCCAAAGCGGCAACGAGCAGTGAGGATCGGCTAATGTTATGCACCACATCAGACATGCCAAATTGCTCTGGAATTACATTCCTTGCTTTTGAAGTAGACAGCTGAAATTCAGGTACAATAACCAAAGCCTGCAGATCCTGGTGTGGTTCAATACGTATATGATCTACCTGTTGACCATTCCATGCAGCCGTAATAATACCGCCATACAGAGATGCTCCCACATTATCAGGATGCTTCTCGAGGGATGTGGCCATATCCAGAAGCTTCGCATCGGATAAAGGAGCACCAATTAATGCATTCGCTGCTGCCAATGCCCCAACGATGGCTGATGCACTACTCCCGAGCCCCCGCGTGAGCGGAATATCGGAATACATGGAAATCTCCAATTCAGGTACGGACACCCCAGCTTCATTGAATACCATCTGTGCCACTTCGTAAATCAAATTCGATTTGTCTGTAGGCAGGCCTGTCAAATGATTGCCGTGAAGATGAAATGTTGTCTGCTCGGCAGGTTTCATTTCCAACCAGGCATACAAAGACAATGCCATGCCCAGGGTATCAAACCCCGGACCGAGATTGGCTGTACTTGCAGGTATTTTTACGGTTACCTTTTCACGCAAACTCATACAGATTGCTGCTCCAGTTGTGCAATGGCCGCCATTACTGCCTCTTCCGTATCTTCAACAACAAGTGGCTCAGTCGCTACTGTTTTGATCGCAATGTTAGGATCTTTCAGGCCATTACCTGTCAGTACACAAACTACAGTCTCTCCGCCTTTAAAGTACCCTTCACTCTTCAGTTTGTATACACCGGCAAGGGAAGCCGCAGAAGCAGGTTCAGCAAAAATTCCTTCCCGAGAAGCAAGTGTACGATACGCTGCCAGGATTTGTTCATCCGTTACATAGTTAATCTGTCCACCAGATTCCTCAGCTGCAGCTACTGCCGTTTTCCAGCTCGCCGGATTACCGATTCGAATTGCTGTTGCTACTGTTTCAGGTTCAAGGATCGGCTCACCTTTGACAATGGCCATCGCACCTTCTGCTTCGAAACCAACCATACGTGGAAGCGTGTTGGATTTACCCGCCTCTTTATATTCCTTGAAACCTTTCCAATAAGCCGAGATATTACCCGCGTTACCGACTGGAATAGCCAGAACGTCAGGTGCTTCCCCAAGTTGTTCGATCACTTCAAACGCTGCTGTCTTCTGTCCTTCAATCCGGTAAGGGTTGACGGAGTTCACAAGCGTGATCGGATGTTTGGCTGTGATCTCACGCACAATCTCCAGTGCACGGTCAAAGTTACCATTAATCGCGATTACCTTAGCTCCATAGATCATGGCTTGGGCCAGTTTACCCAGTGCAATGTTGTTATTCGGGATCAGTACGATACAATTGAGGCCACCACGTGCGGCATAAGCCGCTGCGGCTGCTGACGTATTACCTGTAGATGCACACATGATCGTACGGCTGCCCTCTTCCAGTGCTTTGGCAACAGCCATGACCATACCCCGGTCTTTGAAAGAACCCGTAGGGTTCAAGCCTTCGTATTTGAAATAGAGGTTCAAACCAAGTTCCTCAGACAGATTCTCTGCATGAATCAACGGTGTGTTTCCTTCCTGAAGCGTAAGCAGGGGTGTATTTTCATTAACTGGAAGGTGCTCTCTGTACGTTTGCAAAAGTCCTTGATATCTCATTGTGGGTAAACTCCTTTATGTTTTAATAATCAGAAATGATGACCTGTTGAACCGGATATGATTAACTTGCACGTTATAACTGAAATAATTTTGAGATGCCGTATGGGATACGGATAATTATCCTTCGACCCGGTAGACACTCTTAATGCGGCGAATGACGCTGAGTGATTCAAAATGTTTTAACACTTTATCCATGCTTGCCTTACTTGCATTATGTGTAACGATAATGATCTCGGCATCCGGGTTGTGCTCATTCGGCTGTTGAACAACCGACGCCAGACTGACATCATATTCTGCGAAAATTTGTGTGATTTGTGCCAGTACACCGGCTTTGTCGTCAACATGTAGTAAAATAAAGTTTTTCGACACGATCTGCTCGTCGCTTTGTAGTCGCTTAATCTTATAAGGCACAATGGCTTTGAGACCGTTCACGCCAAGTTTAAGGTTTTTGGTAACCGCCACAATGTCAGCTACAACCGAAGTTGCCGTTGGGAGTTCTCCCGCACCCGCACCGTAGAACATCGTCTCACCTACAGCTTCACCGTGTACATATACTGCGTTGAACACACCGTTGACTGAAGCAATCGGGTGATTCTGTCTAACCATTGTCGGCTGAACGCTGATCGTGATCTCATCGCCAATACGGTCCGCAATACCAAGTAACTTCATCTCATAGCCCAGTCTTTTGGCATACATAATGTCTTCACGAGTTACGGAGGATATTCCTTTAACGGTTACATCCTTCAGCTCCACATTGGTGCGGAAACCGAGTGTACTCAAGATCGCCATTTTGCGAGCTGCGTCAAGTCCCTCCACATCGGAAGTTGGATCGGATTCGGCGTATCCCAGAGCCTGTGCTTCAGCCAGTACTTCTTCATAGGATGCACCTTCCTGACTCATTTTGGTCAGAATAAAGTTCGTTGTTCCGTTCACAATCCCCATAATGCGGGTAATCCGATCAGAAGAGAAACCTTCAATCAGCGTACGAATGATCGGAATCCCTCCAGCAACACTCGCCTCATAGAACACGTCACATTGTTTTTCCTGCGCCTTCGCCAATATCTCTGTACCATGCAGTGCCATGAGATCTTTGTTTGCTGTTACGATATGCTTCCCACGTTCCAACGCTTCAAGAATATACTCCTTCGTCTGATCAATGCCGCCCATGACTTCAACGATGACATCAATATCCGGATGACGAATGACTTCCCAAGGATCTTCCGTAAGCTTGGCACGGTCTACAGCAATAACACGTTCTTTCTCTGTATTTTTCACTGCGATCTTCTCGATGACAATCGGCGATCCAACCTGACTGCTCAGATCCTCCTGATTCCCTTCCACAATGCGAACGACTCCCGTTCCGACAGTTCCCAGACCCAACAATCCGACTTTTACTGGTTTCACTAACGATCTACCCCCTAATGTCTATTCTTGTCTGTCAGTCCTGTATGTTAAAGCCTAATTACCCTTGGCCTACAATACGCGTGCGTCTTACTCCAGGCATATCTTGCATTCGATCCAGCATTTCACCGATTTCGCCATGAAGATGTGTTGTTTCCACCGAAATGACAACATTGGCTCTTCCCTGAAGCGGGATACTCTGATTAATTGTGAGTACATTAGCTCCATAACCAGCTACATGTCCAAGCACACGAGACAAGATACCCGACTGATGCTCCAGATCAATGGAGATCGTTACAATTCTCTCGCGCTCAAGCTGGTTGATCAGATGAATTCCATCCTTGTACTTGTAAAAGGCACTCCGGCTTAATCCGACCTGTTCAACTGCCTCATGCACTGTTTTAACATCACCAGAAGCCAGTAGTTCTTTCACCTGCATAGTCTTCACCACTGCCTCTGGTAAAATATCTTCCCGTACTAAGTAATAGCGTTCGTTCACAGAACGTCCTCTCCTCAAAGACTCATGTATTCATATAGTGGACATTATATAGGATATATGACAAAAGGGCAATACATGACACGCCTATTTTTTGAAATACGTTCCTCACAGTATACGAGTTTATCCCTCTCCCATGTCAGGAAAAAACAAAAAAAACGCAGAGTTGCGGGTCAACTTCCCACTTCTCTGCGTTCCTATATCGATCTGTCTCTCCACGGAAGACGGCTACTTAATAGTAACTGCTGCCTTCCACGAATTCGAATTCAAAGTCTCCAATACGCACGATGGTGCCTTCTACAGCTCCGCGCTTACGCAACTCAGCGTCCACACCCATATAACGCAATGTCCGTGCGAGTTTCAGTATAGCTTCATGCGAGTTCAGTTGCATCCGTTTCATCATGCGGTCAATCTTGGCACTTTCGACAACGAACATTTCATTCTCACGCACAATTTTGAAACCATCGTCTTCTTTTTTGTCCAGACTGTATACTTTACGTTCAGATACATCTGCTACCTCTTCAACCACTCGCTCGTCTGGAACCTGATCCAACAGATCAGCGGCACGATACAGAAGTTCCTGAATCCCTTTCCGGGTCAAGGATGAAATTGGCATCACTTCAATATCAGGTTGAACTTCACGTACTTGCTGTAAAAATTGCTCCAGGTTCGCTTCAGAGTCTGGCATATCCATCTTGTTAGCTGCTACAACTTGCGTTCTCTCGGCGAGAAGCGGATTGTACAACTTCAATTCGTCATTGATTTTCTGCCAGTCTTCAAAAGGATCGCGCCCTTCCGAACCCGACATATCTACAACGTGAACAATAATGCGAGTACGCTCGACATGACGCAGGAACTCATGTCCCAGTCCGACTCCTTCATGCGCACCTTCAATCAGTCCAGGCAAATCGGCCATGACGAAACTTCGGCCTTCTCCTACACCGACTACACCCAGATTCGGTGTAATGGTTGTGAAATGGTATGCACCGATCTTTGGCTTGGCTGACGAAACGACAGAAAGCAATGTGGATTTACCGACACTCGGGAAACCAACCAAACCAACATCTGCCATAACTTTCAGTTCGAGTACAATGTAACGCTCTTGTCCCTCTTCACCGTTCTCAGCAAGTTCAGGGGCTGGGTTGTTCGGCGTGGCAAATCGGATGTTCCCCCGTCCGCCCCGACCACCACGTGCAATAACAACCTGTTGACCGTGACGTGTCATATCCGCCAGTACTTCTCCACTGTCTTCATCCAAAATGATAGTTCCTGGTGGAATGCGTACAATCATGTTCTCCGCGTTTGCACCATGCTGACTTTTATTACGTCCCTTCTCACCACGTGGGGCTTTGAAGTGACGCTGGTAACGGAAATCCATCAACGTACGCAAACCTTCATCCACGCGGAAAATGATGTCCGCTCCTCTGCCTCCATCGCCCCCGGCAGGTCCGCCGTTTGGTACATACTTCTCACGACGGTACGAAATAATTCCGTCCCCTCCGTCTCCGGCTTTCACATAAATCTTCGCTTTATCTACAAACATTGGTTAACCCCTTCTTCCTATATTCCACACGGCATTCTGAATTGTATAAACGTATCCTCAGACGGAAACTGCTCCGTTCTGACTTTTTTTCCTTTGAGTACGGCAGTAAGCTGCCGCAGTGTTTCCGGATCGGGTGTTTGATCCCCATCCAGTCGGACAACCACATCTCCATGATCCTGTCCGAAGTTCAAGGTCAGTTTGCGAACCTCTCCCCAAGAAGACCGGCCGCCGCCATATTGATAGGCCCTGATTGCATCCGCAATCGCCCCGGTAAGTGACTCGCCATCCTCGGGAGAGACCAGAGCACTAAGCTGCAACTCATCTTCTATTTCCACATGCAATTCCAGCGCGATTCCACTGGCGCGAAAAGACTGAAGATAAAATACGAGGGAAGGAATACCTAATCTGGAGATTCGGCTTTCTTCTGTAACCCGCTCTTTTATTCTTTCCACACATTGCAAGGATTTATCAAGTTTGCCCAGCCGAAGATATCCATATAACACCTGAAGGTCGTTCATCCAGTCGTGTCGATGATGATTTAATGAAGCAATTGCTGTCTTTTCCATGGATTGTATGATGGCTCTGCGTTCCGCCTCCGCCTGTTTCTTCATCGCATTCACAGAAATGAGCAATACTGCGACGGACCACAATGCGCACACGACGCTTGAGATCATCGCCGGATACAACATAACGAAAACCAAAGGAATCAGAAGTGAACATGCCGCAATCCACGGCACTCTTTTCCAGGATTTCATGGCTTCTCCCCGTTCTACAAAACTCGGTTGGTCTACACCCACCGTAACCAAGTATAACATGTCTTTTCTGCCAGTTCATTATCGAATAACCGTAGAATACAAAAAACCTTCGGCAAAAATGCCGAAGGCTCCTTAGGCGGAATGCCGATATTACGCTTCTACTGCTGCTGCTACAGGAGCAACATTAACAGGGTAGATGCTTACTTTTTTGCGATCGCGTCCCCAACGTTCGAATTTTACAACGCCGTCGATTTTCGCGAACAAAGTGTCATCTTTACCGATGCCAACGTTAGTTCCTGGGTGAATTTTCGTTCCGCGTTGGCGAACGAGAATGCTACCACCAGTTACAGTTTGACCATCAGCACGTTTAACACCCAGACGTTGAGCATTACTGTCACGTCCGTTCTTCGTGGAACCTACACCTTTTTTCGATGCGAATAACTGAAGATTTAATTTCAACATGATTGGTTGTCCTCCTTCTTTGCTTATTTGTATTGCTGTATTTTAATATACTTCCCGTATGACTCTGCAATATTAGAGAGCATAACCACCATGGATTCGAGTAACAATTGTACCTGGGACCAAGTTTCCCCTCTCTCTAACAAAGGTAAAGAACCACTTAAAAAGCCATTCTTCATCTTGGTATCCATTTCGACACCGGTCAATGTTTCAATCGAGTTCACCGCACCCACTGTAACAGCGGATACCCCGGCACATACGATGTCTTCTCCCCGCTTGGCAAAATTAGCATGCCCTTCGATGGAAAAACGTTCGATGTTCCCGTCCTCATCACGAAAGATTTGAACGATAATCACTTATCGCACCTTCTTTACGCTTTGATTGTTTCGATAGTTACTTTAGTGTACGGTTGACGGTGACCTTGCTTCACATGGTAGTTCTTTTTAGGTTTGTATTTGTATACGATAACCTTTTGTCCTTTGCCATGTTTCTCCACTTTAGCCGTTACAGTAGCTCCGGAAATCAATGGTGTACCTGCTGTCAAACCTTGATCGTTAGATACAGCCAGGACACGGTCGAACGTTACGCTTTCGCCATCGTTCGCAGTCAATTTCTCGATGAACAGAACATCGCCCTCTTGGACTTTGTACTGTTTGCCGCCTGTTTCAATAATTGCGTACATTTGCCTTGCACCTCCTCATGTCTCAGACTCGCCCGTTCTCAGGTGACAGTGTCCTTGCGGAACTGTTCTTATACCCGGCCAGTGCGGTTACAGCATGTGCAAGACCATTAGGCTAAACACATACTTGAATATTATATCACGCAATATTTCAAAAATCAATGTAAAGGTGAAATATATCTTTTTCCCGTACCATGACAGGAAGAACACGGCTCCACATAGGGCAACGTACTCTCTTCCCGCACTTTTTTGCGTGTCAGTTCAAGCAAGCCCAGCTTGGTCCAGCCCATCACAAACGCTTTGGTCCGATCCTTCTTGAGCTCGCCCTCCAAGGTCGCTGCCACTTCATGCCGATTTGAAGCTTCCTCCATATCAATGAAGTCGACAATAATCATGCCACCGATATCCCGCAAGCGCATCAGACGGGCAATCTCTACTGCAGCCTGCATGTTGGTCTCAGTCACAGTCTCTTCCAGACTGTCACCGCCAGCTCCCGTATATTTACCTGTGTTCACATCCACTACAGTCAGAGCTTCGGTATGATCAATGACAATGTATCCGCCTCCGGGCAACCACACTTTCCGGGCAAAATCCTTATTCAACTGTTCCTGCACACCATAGGCAGCAAAGATGGATTCTGTTCCCCGATACACCTGAACTTTGGGTTGATGACCAGGACTAATCTCTTCCAGCAATGCTTTTACCTCACGGGCTTGTCCTTCACTATCAGTGATGACTTCGTCACTCCCTGGCGTATACACATCTCTGATGATTCGCTGTACCATGCTATGATCCCGATGCAAGAGGCTTGGTGAAGGCAAACTGTCCGCTTTTTCACGAATCAGGTACCACTGCGCGCGTAATGTTTCCAAGTCCGACTTAATGGCTTCATGCTGCTCTTCTCCAGATACGGTTCGAATAATAAGTCCTTCTTCATCCCGCCTCAGTTGCTCCCCAAGTGCCTTAAGACGGGAACGATCCCCTTCACGGGCAATTTTCTTGGATACCGCTACGTAGTCAGCAACAGGCATGTAGACAAGCCAACGGCCCGGAAGTGAATAATGAGTCGTCACCCGGGCTCCCTTGCCTCCTACCGGTTCTTTCAGAACCTGAACAATGACTTCCTGACCCGGACGAAGCAACTCCGAGATGGAAGGCTTCACCTTGGGCTGTTTCTCCAGATGGGGATGCAACACATCGTCCACATAGAGAAACGCATTCTTTTTCTGACCAATATCCACAAAAGCAGCCTGCATACCTGGTAACACATTCACGACCCGTCCCTTGAAAAAGGAACCCAGCAGTCCACGCTCGCGTGTACGCTCTGCCGTAAATTCCACAGCTTTGCCTTCTTCCAGAAGCGCCATTTGCATGAGGTTATGTTCATTATGTACTATCATTTGTTTCATGGCTTCACCTCTAGAAGACAATTCAAATCATCCACATCCATTTCAGTATCTTTTCAATTCTCATTGTACATGTATTAACCCATTTCAGAACAGGTCCACCAGAACACTACAATTTATCACCATTTTGTTGAAAATAGGATCCGATAATCCGTTGCTCAGGCAATACGGCCATAATTCGACCCTGTCTGTTCATCACGTATACCATATGGTATCTTTCTCTCTTTAATAGACGCAAAATAGTGTCCAAAGGTTTCGCCGGAAATGAGATTATTGGCTGAGCCAAACTGCCAGTAGCTGCGTGACGAGCGAACGCACCCTCTCGATTCATCAGAAAACGAATAAAGCGATAGGGCACATTTCGGTAATCCGTTACGTTGGAATAGAACAAAAAAAGGCCGATTAACAGAATGTTGAGCGGTAGGCCGTAGTCTCCAGTAAACCATCGGCTGATAGCATATAAAATAACCCCTACGCTACACAGAATGCTAATTCTGTAAGTCCACATTAATGTTGTGTAGTAGGGTGCCCACAGACTGACAAGTGCCTGAACAATTTTACCTCCGTCCAGAGGAAGTACAGGCAGCAGATTAAATAGGGCAATGAGCAGGTTCCCCTGAATGATATAGTTGAGAAATACCGGATCGCCAAGATTGCCATACTGCAACAGCAAAACCACACCAACCATCAGCATGTTTTGTAATGGACCTGCCAGAGCAATCATGATTTCCCGGTAGGCCGTGATCGTACCTCCATCTTCGATAACCGCTACTCCTCCAAAAGGGAGCATCTGGATCGACAAGACACGATAGCCCAAAAGGGCCGCCGCCGCAGCATGTCCACATTCATGAATGAATACGATGGCAAACAACGTAATAAGCTCAATAAAATGTCCAGTCAGAAGGGAGGCCATCATAATAATTACAAAAAACGGATGAAACGTAATACGGACTCCCCACACCCTAATCAAGGGCAACAACTTCCGCCGGGTCTACGTACTCCTCCCCCTCTTTGACTGCAAAATAGAGCGTGACCGGTTGTTCACCACCCGTAGCCTTGAGACTCCCCACTGGATTCCCCGCTTCCACCCAATCATTCACGTTCACTTCACTTTCGTTCAGCCGACCGTATATTGCCGTCACATTGCCTGTATGCTGGATAACAACTGTGAATCCGCTTGCTGCATCTCCGATAACCTCCATGACACGCCCAGCATCAGAACTGGCGACCTGTATAAGTTCTGCACCTGCGGCATCCGGAACGATCTCAATTCCCTTCATGCTCAGCGCGAATGGCTGAACCACTGTGCCTGAGATCGGTTTGCCCAGTAACTGCCTTACTTTCAATCCGTTCACGGCATCCGTCGTATGTCCGAGGACCGGAAGAAACGAAGGCGTTCCTCCAAAATGCCGTTCATACCAAGCCGCTGCTAAGGCAAAATCCATATCTCGATGGAGTGCATCCGCAATTACTGTTTTGGGTGATGTCGTCCACGATGTATCCAACTGAAATAGACCCCATACTCCGCCAAATATCAAAGCGCTAATAACCGTCCGTTTGAGAAGTGACTTGAACAGGTTGAATCTCGAATGCCCCCCTGGAACGAAATGACCATTCTCTTTTTTCCACAACCATTCCGGATCTCTTTCCTGTATCCCCTCACTAGGCGTAAATGGTTTCGGGTGTATGATCTCATTCTTGTCCAACAGTGAACCTACTTTTTGCTCCTGTAAGACCTCCACAGTGGCACCATCCATCAGTCGCCGGATGCGTTCTTCTCGTCTCTGCTTGATTCTGAGTTTCGTGTTCATGGAATGTCCTCCCGCCGAGGCTTGTTTACTACATCCTATGAAGAGGTGCTTGATAATATGAACAAGCCTGCCCGCAGGTAACAAAAAAAGCCGGGCTATAAGCCACGGCTGTCATGTAATCAGATAATGAATAAGTCCATTTAAATGAATTAACCCATTCCGAGGAACTTTTTGAAACGAGTGAAAGCGCCCTTTTTCTGCTCCAACTGCATTAATGGGACCGTATCTCCCAGAATGCGTCGTGCAATGTTGCGATACGCAATCGCCGCAAGTGAATCCGGATTCATGACCGTAGGTTCTCCTGAATTGGCCGCTTTGATGACCAGTTCATCATCAGGCACGATGCCAATCAGGTCAATATTAAGTACTTGTAAAATACCATCGATATCTAACATGTCACCCGATTTAACCATATTATTGCGAATTCGATTCACCACCAGCTTTGGTGATTGAATGTGCGAACTCTCCAGCAGGCCGATGACACGATCCGCATCACGTACTGCAGCATTTTCCGGTGTAGTGACCACGATGGCCTGATCTGCTCCTGCTACCGCATTTTTGAAACCCTGCTCTATACCGGCTGGGCAATCAATAATGACGTACTCAAAATCTTTTTTCAATTCAAGGATAATATCCTTGACCTGTTCTGGCGACACTGAGTTTTTGTCTCTCGTCTGCGCCGCAGGCAGCATATATAATTCTTCGAAACGCTTGTCTTTGACCAAAGCCTGATTCAGACGGCAGCGTCCGTCCGCAACGTCGCACAGATCGTAAATAATACGGTTTTCGAGTCCCATCACGACATCCAAATTACGAAGGCCGATATCGGTATCTACCAGACAAACCTTTTTGCCAAGCAGCGCCAGCGCTGTCCCGATGTTTGCCGAGGTGGTTGTTTTACCCACGCCGCCTTTACCCGAAGTGATCACGATCGCCTCTCCCATGAGCTACACTCCTTTAAACACATTAAAATCTCGGCGTAACCGAACGATATTGCTCATTTTGTCTATCTGCATCTGATTGTCCTGTAAGTAAGCAAATTCCATTCCGGTCTCTCGGCTCTCCCATTCATCGGGAGGACGACTGATGATATCCGCAATCCGTAGCTGCGTCGGTGCAAATACCGAAGCGGCAATGATTGCTTCCTCGTCCCCGCCAATTCCGGCATGAGCCATACCTCTGAGTGAACCCAACACATATATATCTCCGGTACACGTCACCGTGCCCCCCGGATTGATATCCCCAAGAAACAGGAGATTTCCTTCATGATGAAGCACCTGACCTGAACGCACCATACCACACATGGTTACAATCGGCGGTGGTCCTTTAACCTCCGGTTGGAGTGCAGGTGAGTCGATGGATCGAATAAGCAAATTCCCTTTTTGCTTCAATATATCGAGGATTGCTTCTTTCTGGTCCTCTGTCACTTCGCGGGCACCCAACTTGATATCCACATGAACAATCGGTCCGGTCAAAATATTTTGATGGCTGTGTTCCAGCTTATAGCGGAGCTCATAGAGCAATTCCTCGAATTCACATTGATCGTCCAACAGGAAAACCAGGCCGTCTCGGATGCCTTTAATCGTTACGTGATTCGATTTTACCGTCATAAGCCTGTCCCTCCCATCTCATTACATTTCGTGCCCGGGGCCCCAAGTTCCTGCTTTGCGCTCCATAAATGTATTTAGGAAGCTTCTTCTGTCTTGCTCCGTCTCTTTCCGATCCGCTCCAGTTGTTTCCGAAGGGGGACATAAATGATCAAGGCAAACACAAAATGAATGAACAAATTAGGAATCATGTATTCAATCAACGCCCAGTCAAAGGTCACGTGGTTAAGTTGGAAGAGCTTGTACAGGAAAAATAGCATGGTGTCATTAAGCAGACTTCCCAAAATGACAACCGATACCATAACCGGCAGTGGTGCACGTGGTGCTTGAAAAATGAGTCCCATCATATATGCCGATAATCCCATCGAGAATCCATAAGGTCCAATCATCTCGCCGTAGAATACAACGTCATGCAATAGTCCAAAAAATATACCAAGCACTAATGCCGTGTGACGATGATGATATACAGCGATAAACAAAATTACGATATAGACCAGATTGGCAGAAATACGCATGTGCCAGCCAGAAGGGATGAGCAGCGGCAAAATTGTGCCTTCCGCAATGAAAACAAAGAATAGCAACAGGAACAAGACTTGCTTGCGTGTAACCATTATTCTTTTACCTCAGGCGGGATAATGACAATCAGCTCTTTCCAGTCAAGGAAGCTTGCATATGGATCAATTGTAGCTGTTTTTGTTAAACCATACTCACTTTTCTCGACACTTTTCACTTCACCAATCCGCATGTACTTCGGAAAGTTATTGATGATTCCGGAGGAAATGATCTCATCACCCTTTTGGATGTTTGAATCCTCTGAGATTTTGGTCATCTTGAGCATGCCCGTCTTCGGATCATAACTCTCAATCATACCAAACACTTTATCTTTACCTACTGCCGTTGCTGCAATTGCATTGGATGTCGGATCATTGGCGTCCATGGACGTTAACAGATTAACCGTTGATGTATATGAGCTGACATGACTGATCACACCGACCAGCCCTTCCTGGGAGGTAACGGCCATCCCCGGCTTGATTCCCGCATTTTCACCGATATCAATGTTAATGGTTCTGCTATTTGGATCCGAATTGGCACTGATAACCTGAGCAATTCGTGAACCGTAATTATAGCGATTCTTCTGTTCTTCTGTGAAATTGAGCGCTTTCTGAAGTTGCTCATTCACTTGCTCCATATCATTGTACTTCAGCCGATCTCGGGTATAGTGACCCATCGCGATGCGGAGCTCTTCATTCTCTTCATATACCGTACGCATGTTCGCTACATCTTTGAAAAAGCCCGCTACATAGGAAGCGGGCTTGTAAAATACGTATTGTACAAATCCAACTGAATCCTTCAGGAATTTCTCCGGCCAGGATAGAGTGGTTCGCGGACTGAGCGTAAAGCCCATTAACGCGATAAATGTAACAAGGCCCACCAGCAAAACAAAAAGTCTTTTGTTGCCTAGCAGTTTAAACAGTTCGAACACCCTCTAACATCCATATTCTCTTCCGAGCCATGCCCGGCGGGGAGACTGTCAGACCTGTAGTCCCTGCGAGAATATCAGCTGATCCTCCCCTGTTAAGCGGGTAATAGCTCATCCCCGGGGTTAACCGGGTCCTCTATAAAGATATCTTGCCACTTGGTCGCTATGCCAAGTTAGGCAAATACCAATTAACGTTTGGAACGAACTGCCGAACTGCTTCTGCTTTTGAACAAATGAATATTCTCTAGCGCTTTACCTGTTCCGATTGCTACACAATCCAGCGGGTTCTCAGCCACAATGACAGGCATTCCTGTTTCACCAGCGAGAAGCTTGTCCAGGTTGCGAAGCAACGCCCCACCACCTGTAAGAACAATACCCCGATCCATGATATCGGCAGCAAGTTCAGGCGGGCATTTTTCCAGTGTTACTTTTACCGCTTCAACAATTGCATTCACGGTATCAGCCAGCGCTTCACTGATCTCGTCCGAAGTAATCGTAATTGTCTTCGGCAGACCTGTTACAAGGTCACGTCCACGAATTTCCATCGTTTCTACTTGTTCCAATGGCATAGCTGATCCGATGTCCATCTTCAATTGCTCCGATGTACGCTCACCGATCATGAGATTGTATTGGCGTTTGATATACTGGATAACGGATTCATCCATCTCGTCACCTGCTACACGAACCGAACGGCTCGTTACAATACCACCAAGAGAGATAACAGCCACTTCCGTTGTACCGCCACCAATATCGACAACCATACTACCCGTTGGTTCCCATACAGGCAGATCTGCACCGATTGCAGCAGCAAAAGGCTCTTCAATTGTATAGGCTTCACGTGCTCCAGCCTGTTTGGTTGCATCTTCAACCGCACGTTGTTCTACTGCCGTGATCCCGGATGGTACACATACCATCACGTTTGGATGACGCTGGAACATAGAGCGTTGTTTCTGCGCCTCACGGATGAAATATTTGATCATCGTTGCCGTTGTATCGAAATCGGCAATAACGCCATCTTTCATTGGACGGATGGCACGAATGTTACCTGGTGTACGTCCAATCATTTTTTTGGCGGCTTCACCTACTGCCTCGATGCTATTTGTATCTGTCCGTATAGCGACAACCGAAGGTTCTCGCACCACAATTCCTTTTCCTCGTACATATACCAACGTATTTGCTGTCCCCAAGTCAATACCCAAATCTTTCGTAAAACCACCAAACATAACATAATCTCCTTTTCTGCCTCATATAGCCGCTCCATTCTGATCCAGAGCGTAATAATTTTATTCCCACGCAATACGTGGAGCTAATATTCGCATTTGTTTTTTTGCATTTGTAAAGTGAACCTATCTTTTACGGACAACGCCGTTAACATTCATAGGAAAACATCAACGCCAACCATTATATTATACTAAGCCCTTCTCCTTCAAACTTACGTACGTTCCATCTCCGATAATAATATGATCAAGCACGTCAATGCCAACAATAGCGCCTGCTTCAATCAGTCTCTTGGTTATTTGGATATCCTCCGGACTGGGCGTAGGATCACCACTCGGATGGTTGTGTGCGCACACAATCGATGCGCTGCTACATTTGATGGCAGCCCGGAACACTTCACGTGGATGTACAATCGAAGCGTTAAGGCTGCCCATGGAGAGTGTTTCCTGGGCAATAATATGATTTTTGCTATTAAGAAAGAGACACACAAAATGCTCTTTCTGCAAGTAACGCAATTGTTCGGTCAGGATATCAGCAGCATCACGCGGTGTACGAATTGAAGTCGACTGTGTGAGTCTGCTCTTGGCAATCCGATGACCCAGCTCAATGCCAGCTTTCAATTGCACAGCCTTGGCATTGCCGATCCCTTTCATCGCGGTCAGTTCTTCCAGACTCAAATCCATCAACGAGCGAATGCCACCCGTTTCGGCCAGAATCCGCTGTGCCATATGCACCGCGGACTCCTGTCTTGTACCTGTTCGAAGTAAAATTGCCAGCAATTCAGCATGGCTTAAGGCGCCCGCCCCGTATTCCATCATGCGTTCTCTCGGGCGTTCTTCCTGGGGGATGTCGCGCATCATGTATTGAGGCGACTCCATATGTTCCCTCTTTTCATTTCACAACATTTGGCTTCATTCATGTTCGTGGCAACACATGTACGCCGAACCCGTCCAACATATCACTTAGCAAAGATAGCGGCAAGCCAACCACATTAAAATAACATCCTTCAATGCGGTCGATCAGTGAAGCACCAATGCCCTGAATGGCATATGATCCTGCCTTGTCTGAAGGCTCACCTGTCTGCACATAAGCACGGATGGTCGCATCCGAAAGTTCTTTCATCGTTACATCGGTCTGGCGGTAATGAACTAACGACTGTCCATTGCCCGCATCAATACAAGCGACGCCCGTAAACACCCGATGTACGCGGCCCTGCAGCCGGGATAACATACGTTCAGCATCCGCTTCGTCTAAGGGTTTGCCTAGAATCTCACCATCCAGAACAACAACGGTGTCACTACCAACAATAATGGCTTCCTGCTCGCGGCCTTCAAGCCCGCAATACACGGCAAGCGCCTTGCGCAAAGCAAGCTCCTGTACCGTCTGTTCAGGTGTCCACTCTAGTGGTGTATCTTCATTGGCATGACTTGGTATTACATCAAACGCTAGGTGGAGTGATGCGATCAGTTCTTTGCGCCGAGGCGATGTGGAGGCCAGAATAATAGGGCGCTGTTGTGTGTTATCCAAAATGAACGGCTCCTTATGCCACGGCAACATCCTGTCCGGATCACGATAATAGATGTCACTGGTTTAATTTTTTTCGTCATAACTCGTCATTCTCCTACAGTCTGCGATACAGCCACACAGCGGCAATCATACCGATCAGACTCAGAAGGCTCATTTGAAATTGAAGTGAAATATCATAACTGATAATATTCAGATCAGCCTGCGGCGACCAACGTATGGTCGTGGCTTTCGTAAGAAAGGCTACTGCCTTTACAGGCTGCAGTGCCTTGGCGATCCACGCTCCGGCCATCCAGCCGAGCAGCAGAAACAGCAATAACATGCCGAAGTTTTTTTTCATCGGTAATCTTCCCTCGCCATTTTTTGACACCCACATTATTATACGGGGTTTTGTACGTCAATACAAACACAAATCCGGCAAGGGGAACTATTTCCAGTTCCTTGCCGGATGGGTATTTCCAAGCGTTGTTATGGGAAAGAGCATGTTACTGCTTAATCGCTTCGAGCCATTTTTTCTGCTGCAGTACATATTCCATCAGATCGGACTGCACGGACCACATGTGCACATCATCCGGGTTTTTGTTGTACTCCGCGATAGCCGTAATTGCATTGTTCATTGATTTCTCCATTCCACCAATAATAGGTTGTACATCTGCGGTCAGGCCAGGTGTAAGACTATTCAATCCCGTCAGCCATGACTGGTGCTTATTTTGAATCGCGGTCATCGTTTCTGTAGAGACTGCTGCCGGAGCAGACTGTCCCAGCTGCTGAATGGACAAGGTAGATAATTGTTCAACCAGTGCAGAACTGTTTGTGAAGAAAAGCTGCACATCCTCTTGCTTGCCACCGAATATAGCCGGATTGATCTCAGGGTTCACGATCTCCTTGACGTACAGTTCAACTCCCTGGGCTTTTAGCCTGGAGCTAAGCAGCTTGGCCTCTTCACGATCAGCCGAAATGCCTGCATATACTCGATTGCCATCTTCAGGATCAGAACCTGCGGCTATACCTGCCTGAGCCAGCTCAAGCTTCGCCTGCTCAGCTCGTTCAGGAGAACTGAACACGCCGTATTGAAGTGCATAATACGTGCTGCCAGTCGCCACTGTCTGAACCTGCTGTTCTGTACCTGCAGCCCCCTCCTGACCCGTCACAGTTGAAACTGCCTGATTGGCGGGAAGAAGATCGCTTGGCTTGACGGCTCCTTCTTTATTAAAAAATGAAAGAATAACCATGCCGAAAAGCGCTCCAGTAACAAGTGCCCCAGTGACAGAACCAATCATTTTCCATCCCCTTGGAGGGCGATTGCGTTTATAGGAATAGTTCTCCGAATCTGCAAGCCAGTCGTGGCCTTGATCATCATGTGTATTGGACAGATCGCGACGCTCTTCCTCCGGATCATCTGTGTGATTATGATAACCGTAACCGGACCGGCTCCCAAGATAATGGACCTCATCGAGGCTCGAATCTTGGCTCACCCGTTGGTCAGGTTCAGGTACAGTAGAGCTTGTCAGCACCGTTTCTCCCCAGTCTCCGGAGATATCCTCTGGCGTCCAGGCTGGAGTTGTATCCGTACGCTTAGGCGTTAATGTTTGATTGTGTGATAATTCTTCACTCAATGTTACCAATGGACTGGACGCGGATATCCCCTTATTTTCAGGCTTGTCCGACTCATGATCCCCGAAGCGAAACGTCATTCTAGCATTGCTCACCCGTACCCTCTCCTTTGTCTCATTTATATCAGCTATATGCGGAGACAGAAGAAGATATTCCATATAAACGCAAAAACCGCCTGCTTCATATCGAAGACAGGCGGTTTCTGAATTGATTTATTTCAAACCTTTGGCAAGTGTATCGCCGACTTTCCAAATATCACCTGCACCCATGGTAATCACAAGATCTCCTGGCTGCAGACGATGCTGTAGATCAGCCACAACTTCCTCTTTCGTAGGGAGGTAACGTGCAGAAGCATTACTGTTTTGAACGATCAGTTCAACCAGTCTGGCTGAGGTTACCCCTTCGATCTGTTTTTCGCCCGCAGGGGAATAGATATCGGTAATAAGTACCTCATCCGCTTCCGCGAAAGCACGGCTGAACGCATCCAGCAGGAAGAACGTCCGTGTATAACGCTGTGGCTGGAATACCGCAATAATACGTTTGCCCGTTGCTTTGGCTGCACTAATGGTAGCTTCAATCTCAGTCGGGTGATGAGCATAATCATCGATGATGAGCATATCATTCGCCTCGCCCAATACCTGGAATCTACGTTTGGCTCCGTGGAACTGGATGATGGCTGCCACAATCTTCTCAAATGAAATGCCTGCTTCCAGACAGGTAATCACGGTAGCCATCGCGTTATAAACGTTATGCTTACCCGGAACCGATAATTCCACCGTGCCCATAGCAGCACCCTGATGATTCATCGTAAATGAGATACGGCGATCACCGAGTACAATATCCGTTGCCGTATAATCCGCAGCACGATCAATACCATAGGTTGTAATCCGTGACTTGAGTTCTGGCAGAATCGCTTGAACATTCTCGTCGTCAGAACACACAATGGCTGTTCCTTCCGGGCGAATCTGGCTCAGGAACTGCACATAAGCCCTTTTGAGTTCTTCAAAATCACTGTTGTAATTCTCCAGATGATCTGCCTCAATATTGGTTACAATACCGAGCCATGGATGGTACTGCAAAAATGAACCATCGCTCTCGTCCGCCTCAGCGACAACCCAGTCTCCCTGACCTGCCTTCGCGTTGGTGCCCACATTCATGATTTCTCCGCCAATGATATATGTCGGGTCCGTATCACATTTATCCATAACAAGTGCAATCATGGATGAGGTGGTTGTTTTACCGTGAGCTCCAGCAACAGCCACACCTTTACGTTCGTTCAACAAACGTGCAAGCATCTGGGAACGATGCAGAATCGGAATGTTCAGCTCTGCAGCTGCTACCCGTTCCACATTATCAGCAGGCGCTGCCGTAGAGTAGACAACCAGATCTGCTCCAGTGACGTGCTCTGCCGTATGTCCGATATATATTTTCGCTCCCTTGGCTGCCAACTTCTCGGTCAACTCCTGTGAAGCGACATCCGATCCGGTAACGGTGTATCCCATTTCCAGCATAACTCTTGCGATGGCACTCATGCCATATCCGCCAATCCCTATAAAATGAACGTGTTCCGATGTATTTAACAAAACTTTCACCAACCTTTTTCAGAATCGGTTTGATGCAAAAGGGCTGCCCGCACATCCGCAATCAGGTACAGTGTGCCGGAGACCACCCCCAGATCTTCCGCTTCCGTCCGTGACTTCAATAGATCAAGTGCCTTTGCCCATTCGGGCTCGACGATGATTTCCAGTTCCTGCTTCGCAATGGCGGGACGTACCCGTTCGACAATCTGCAGCAATTCGGCTGCATCCATTTTGCGTCGGAAATCTGGCTCGGTCAGGATCAGCGTATCCACTAGTGGCAGTATATGCTGCAAATACGCTTCGTGATGCTTATTTGCCAACATACCCATCATCAAAATTAACTTGTTGTGCGGATAGACATCTATAATGCTCTTGGCCAGTGACTCTGCCCCTTCCGGATTATGTGCTCCATCGAGCACAATTCGGGGTTCATCGACGACTTTTTCGAATCTTCCTGCCCAGAAAGCATTCTCCAGTCCAAGTGCAATATCGTTATCATCCAGCATAAATGCCATGTATTGTCTAAGCAATTCTAGCACCATAAGTGCGGCTGCTGCATTGTCACATTGATATGAGCCCTGCATGCGTATGCGAACGTCCAGATCACGAAACGGGCCTGTAAAATGAAAAGATTGTCCGTTCTCATTGCTGTCCAGTCTATGATAAGAGAATTGATCTCCAGCCAAATACACGCTTGATTGAAGCTGCTGTGCTTTCTCCTGAATCACCTTCACAGCTTCGGGTTGAGTCGCGCAAGTCACAACGGGTACTCCCGGCTTGATAATACCTGCCTTTTCTCCAGCAATCTGCTCAATCGTATCTCCAAGCACATCCGTATGATCCATACCAATGTTGGTGATGACGGACACAACAGGTGCGACAATATTCGTTACGTCCATCCTTCCCCCTAGCCCCGTCTCCCATACCACAACGTCAGGGTAGCACTCCTCTGCATAGTACAGAAGCGCGAGAGCCGTGGACACCTCAAACATCGTGGGTGATCCAAGCGGAGTGGAGGCCATTTCCATGACTAGTGGATGTAATCGGTTCGAGAGCTTAAGCAGGATTTCTTCAGGAATATCCTCACCGTTGTATTGAAAACGGTTTGTAAACTTGGTGATATAAGGCGACGTAAAGGTACCCACATCATATCCAGCCTGAAGAAGCACTGACGTCAAAAAAGCGCAAGTCGAACCTTTGCCGTTCGTTCCCGCGACATGAATAAATTTGAGACGTTGGTGTGGGTTGCCTAACATGGACATCAGACTCTCGATTCGTTCCAATCCAGGTCGGATGCCAAAAGGAATAAGGCCATTGATCCAGTCCACGGCCTCGTTATACGTAAGTAAAGGAGCTGCTGCATCTGTACCGTCTAATTCCGTCATCTGATTCACCTTCGGTCCCGAGTTTGAGTGAAAAAAGCGGCCGGATGGCATAATGGCTCTCCATCCGACCCAAATATATTAACCTTTAAGTTCCTTGATTCGTGCAATCACTTTATCCCGTTTATCGGAATAATCTGCTTGCTTGGCGCGCTCTTCCTCAATAACTTTGGCAGGAGCTTTGGCAACAAAGCCTTCGTTCGCCAGCTTTTTCTCTACACGGAGAACTTCGCCCTCAAGGTTCTCCAACTCTTTCTCCAAACGAGCCACTTCCTGCTCGATATCAATAAGACCAGCGAGCGGCAAGTATAGTTCTGCCCCCGTAATGATCGCAGTCATTGCCTTATCCGGTGAGTTTAAATCCAGCCCACTATCGAACTCGGACGTATTACAGAAACGTTTGATGTAGTGACTGTTACGCTCAATGATGCTGGATGTCTCAGCACTATTTGCTTTGACCATCAACTCGATCTTTTTGCTCATCGGCACGTTCACTTCTGCACGAATGTTTCGAACTGCACGAATGGTATCCATGAGCAGGTTCATCTCGGCAACAGCCTCTGGGTTCTCAAGAGCAGGATCATATACCGGCCATGATGCTAGCGTAATCGTCTCACCTTCATGAGGCAGATGCTGCCAGATCTCTTCAGAGATGTATGGCATAAACGGATGAATCAGGCGCATGGTCTGATCCAGCACATAAGCAAGCACGGATTGTGTTTTCTTCTTGGCAACCGGATCTTCCCCATAGAAGGACAGCTTAGCAAATTCAATGTACCAGTCACACAGGTCATCCCAGATAAAGTTATACAGCACACGACCCGTTTCCCCAAATTCATACGCTTCGATTAGACGCGTAATATCGCGGGAAGTTTCGTTCAGACGGTGCAAAATCCAATAATCCGCTGTGCCAAGCTCTCCGCTAATGTCACGTTCCTCATAGGTGAATCCTTCCAGATTCATCAATGCAAAGCGCGAAGCATTCCAGATCTTGTTGGCGAAATTACGAGCCTGCTCCACCCGTTCCCAACGGAAACGCAGATCCTGACCTGGCGTGCTGCTGGTTGAGATCATATAACGCATTGCATCTGCGCCGTATTTCTCAATCACATCCAGCGGATCTACACCGTTGCCCAGTGATTTGGACATTTTACGTCCATCTGCATCACGGACAAGACCATGCATCAGTACATCCTTGAACGGAATCTCATCGGTGAATTCCAATGCAGTGAAAATCATACGTGCAACCCAGAAATATATGATGTCATACCCTGTCACAAGTACACTTGTCGGATAATAACGTTGCAGGTCTTCCGTATCTTCCGGCCAGCCTAGTGTGGAGAATGGCCATAAGCCGGAGCTAAACCAAGTATCGAGTACGTCTTCGTCCTGTCTGAGCTTGCGTCCAGCATTCTCTGGCAGCGTTGTTGGATCTTCAGCAGATACGATGATTTCACCCGTTTCCTCATCATACCAAGCAGGAATACGATGTCCCCACCACAGTTGACGGGAAATACACCAGTCACGAATGTTCTCGATCCAGTTCAGATAGGTTTTCTCAAAACGATCTGGAACAAAATTAACCCCTTCGCCGCTCTGTTGTTTTTTAATCGCTCTTTCTGCAAGTGGCTTCATCTCAACGAACCACTGTGTAGACAGATACGGCTCAACAACAGCTCCGGTACGTTCACTGTGTCCAACCTGATGCGTGTGATCCTCGATATTGATCAATACGCCCTGCTCTTTCAAGTCAGCAACAATCTGCTTGCGGCAGTCACTGCGATCCAGTCCCTGATACTTGCCTGCCTCAGCATTCATTGTGCCGCTCTCATCCATTACCGTAATTTGAGGCAGATCATGACGAAGACCTACTTCAAAGTCATTCGGATCATGCGCAGGCGTGATTTTAACTGCACCACTTCCGAACTCTTTATCCACATAATCATCAGCGATAATTGGAATTTCGCGTCCAATGATAGGCAGTACAAGTACTTTACCAATCATATCTGCATAACGCTCATCCTTCGGATGAACAGCAACCGCTGTATCACCCAGCATCGTTTCAGGACGCGTTGTTGCCACTGTAACGTAGCCACTTCCGTCTTTGAGCGGGTAACGCAGATGGTACAAGTGACCCTGAACCTCTTTATATTCAACCTCAATGTCGGACAGAGCTGTCCGGTTCACCGGGTCCCAGTTAATGATGCGTTTGCCTCGGTAAATAAGGCCTTTTTCATACAGTTGAACAAATACTTTACGAACAGCTTGGGACAGACCTTCATCCAGCGTAAAACGTTCACGTGAGTAATCAAGCGACAATCCCATTTTGCCCCATTGTTGACGAATGGTAGTGGCATATTGATCTTTCCAGTCCCATACCTTCTCCAGAAACTTCTCACGTCCCAGATCATAACGAGTCAGACCTTCTTCACGCAGCTTCTGCTCCACTTTGGTTTGGGTAGCAATACCTGCATGGTCGGAACCAGGAAGCCACAGTGCGTCATAACCTTGCATCCGTTTGGTGCGGATCAGAATATCCTGCAGTGTAAAATCAAGCGCATGCCCAATGTGCAGCATCCCGGTCACATTTGGGGGTGGAATTACAATTGTATACGGCTCGGCATCTTTACGTTGACCGGCTTTGAAATATCCACGCTCCATCCAAGTGGAGTACCATTTATCCTCTGCCGCCTTAGGATCGTAAGTGGTCGGCATTTCTGTTGCAGCTGATTTTTTTTCCTCAGACATGTGTCATTCCTCCGTTACTTCATCATCTTCGCCAAAAAAAACAAAAAAACCTTTCATCCATCAAAGGACGAAAGGTTAGCTTTCGCGGTACCACCTTTGTTTCACGCCTACAGCAAGATAGACTTCATCCTCTGTACATGACGTGACACTTCAAGCAGATAACGGCTGCTACCGGCCCATCCTACCTCAGAAATAAATGACGATAGATCTCATTCATCCCTTGTATTCAAACAGGCAACTCCCGGGCGACTTCGATCAGTTGGTTCCTGCGGAATCTCACAGCGCTGCAATTCCACTCTCTGAAAGGTCATACTGTCTACTACTCCCGTTCCACGTTGTTCTTCAAAAAACCTACACACATCATACCTTGCTCGTGCGCGATAGTCAACCTGACAACAGCGGATAAAGAGCGCTGGAATGCAGGTTTAGGACAAATCATGCAAAAACCCGCAATCCTAAAGAGGATCACGGGTCGTAACGAAGGCTTTAACTACCGATTAAGGGATGTACAATATCTGACCTTCTTCCACAACCTGCTCAGATAATCGGTTATACAACTGAAGTTCCCTCGTGCTCAATTGATATCGATCTGCAATGGCATCCAGTGTATCTTCTCGCTGAACGATGCACAGTTTCACCTTGCGGAATGGGGTCTGGTCCACGATCGTTCCCAGGAACAGGTTCTTCCATTCCACATCATCAGCTGGATACGTTTCTTCCTGTACCACACCTGCAGGAACCTCATCGCCTCGCTCCACTTCAGCATCGCGTGCCGCTCTGCCCGAGGATAACAAGGAAGAGATACCTACGCCCTCTTCTTGCCGTGGTGCGGATTCTTTTTTGCTGCCAAAAGCAACCTTCAGCTCCGGCTTGTCTTCCGTCTCAGCCACAGGTTCAGGAACAAATGCTTCGTTCTGTACGAACTCGTCTACCCCAGTTGCTTCAAAAGACGGCCGGTCTTCCTCAGCGTTGCCTGGTTCGGACGAAGCAAATACACCTTGCCAGTTCTCCGCCTGTGATTCGCCCGGGACATCGGCAACTGCCTGATTCTCCTGCTGAGGTACAGATCTCGCTGATTCGAAGTGCCATACCTCTGGTGCGTCCGGTACAATCGGTGCTGCCAACTCATTAGATGATTGAGCAGTAGGCTCTGAGACTGCTTGATCTGCACTTCTCGAGTTCGCAGGCAATGCATCCATGGAAGGCTCGGACCAACCCGAAGACTCATCTTCCAGAGGCAGCAATGGTTCCGACTCAGGGTAAGAAGCTAACCGATCTGCGGTCTCAGCCATAAATGACGAGATCGGAGAAGGTTCGCTGTATTGCTCATGAGATCCCAATTCATCTCCATTCGCTGTCAGAGATGCGGGATCTTCGTTTGCATCAGGTTGTCTGTTTTCGTGAGCATACTCCGCACTTTGCTCCTCAGATTGAAGTGGCTCGGCCGATGACGCATTCGCATAATCCTGCAGGTCAGCGAATTCCGGAGCACCATATGCAAGTTCTGCTGCATTCGCAATTCTCTCTTCCTCACTCCGCTGGAGCAGGTACTCTTGTGCAAATATGTTGGGGTCGCTGCCTGTGTAAGCTTCTTCATCGGAACGGTTGGATTGCTGAGCATCAGGTGAATGAACAACTGTAAACTCATCTGCTGACCATACTTGTGGCTCTTCAACAGGAAAGCCCTCGATGCCTCGCAGCGACAACACGCCTGTAATGTTCAGACTGCGATTGGATAACAGATCCACGTCAAAATTTTCGATCTCAATGGAAATATCCTCAATCGATCTGACCCGGTTCAGCGGCACTGTGATCTCCACGGGAATGAAATGTTTGAGCTCCTCTGAAGCCTCATTTTCTCCTCTGTACACACCTGTAAGTAAAAGATGTCCTCTTAACGTGGCATGATCATCCTGCCCTATGACTTGAATGCGCGGGTATAGTTCAATCTCCTCCAATTCCTCAATCGCAGGGACTCCCTCAGACAAATGAACGCGCTCATAAATATCGAACCGCAAACCATAAGGTTGATTCAACAAAGGTGGCGTCCTCCTTTCGGCATATGTTCACCATGATCCTTCTCATGGGACTGATCCATGGTCCAAATCCTTCGTTACCCCATCTATATGCCTTGAATGAGATGAGCATGCCACCTTTTGAAAAACCTTGCTAGTTTATTAATTCACCTTTTCACGTTCTGCCAATTGTATGAAATCGGATGGCCAAGGGTCGTTCACTTCAATTATCGCTCCAGTTAACGGGTGGCTAAACTTCAGCACTTCTCCGTGAAGCGCCTGCCTACCAATGGCATCCGCTCTACCTCCATACAACGCATCACCAATAAGCGGGTGTCCCGCGTAACTCAGGTGTACACGAATTTGGTGTGTTCGTCCTGTATCCAGCTTCAATCGTACAAGGGTTGCTCGTTCCCATACTTCGACGATCTCCACATGAGTAACAGCTTCCTGTCCACCTTCCGAGACACGTCTGCGCTGTTTGTGATGTCTGTCCTTGCCAATCGGAGCATCAATTTTATGGAGTTCAAGGGGGATTTGTCCACCTGCAATGGCTACATAATGGCGGCCAATCTCTTTGCGACGCATCGCTTCATCCAGTTTGGCGAGGGCAAAAGCATTTTTGGCATACAGGACTGGTCCGGTTGTATCCTCATCCAGTCGATGAACATGGCGTACGCTCGCCTGTATACCGTTCATTTCATAATAAGAGGCAACCACATGATCCAGCGTGATGGCCTGATGAGCGCGGCTTCCATCTGGATGCAGTTTCATGCCTGCCGGTTTGTGCATAACCAGACAGAAATCATCCTCATACAATACATCCACATCAGCCCAGCGTGGCTCAACATCGATTGGCTGGGACGCAAAAAGGGCCAGCCGAAGCCGGTCCCCTGCAAGTTGTATTCCTTGGTTTGCTTTCAGCTGACGGAGCAGTTTGTCCGGAAACTGAAGCTCAGACAATAGCCACTGCTCTGCGGCCATCTGTTTGTCCGAACTGCCTGTTACGGCTTTCCCTGGCATCAGTTCAAGCCATTCCCCGCGGCGTTTCCAACTTTTGATAGTCATAGCGATTGAAGAGCCTTACGATTTGCCTCGATCGTATCGTCAATATCCTGCTCCGTGTGCACACCAGAGACAAACATGCCTTCGTATTGCGAAGGCGCAACACTCACACCTTGATCAATCATGGCCGCAAAATAACGACGGAATTGATCCAGATTGCTTTCTTTGGCAAGATCATAATTGGTTACTGGAACGGCACTGAAGAATGGACAAACCATGGAACCCACACGGTTAATAGTTATCGCAACACCCGTCTCCGCTGCATTTTTCTCGAATCCGGCTTGCAGACGTGCAGACAATGTCTCCAGACGGTCATAGACCTCTGGTGTTAACAATTTGAGCGTTGTATACCCTGCTGCCATAGCCAGCGGATTCCCGCTTAATGTACCTGCCTGATAGATCGGTCCCGTAGGCGCAATCTGTTCCATCAGATCCCGGCGACCACCATAAGCACCAACGGGGAGTCCGCCACCGATAACTTTCCCCAGACAAGTCAGGTCAGGTGTAACCCCATACCGTCCCTGAGCACAGTTCAACCCTACGCGGAAACCGGTCATGACTTCGTCAAAAATAAGCAGGCTGCCATATTGGGTCGTCAAACTGCGCAAGCCTTCAAGGAAACCGGAAGCCGGAGGTACAACCCCCATGTTACCCGCCACGGGTTCCACAATAACAGCGGCCAGTTCTTCACTATAACGTTCAAAAGCAAGCTTCACAGACTCCAGATCATTATAAGGAACTGTGATCGTGTTAACCGCTACACCTTCAGGTACACCTGGGCTATCCGGTAGTCCCAGCGTTGCTACACCCGATCCAGCCTTGATCAGCAGGCTGTCTGAGTGTCCGTGATATGAACCTTCAAACTTCAGAATTTTACTGCGTCCGGTTACCCCGCGTGCCAGTCGAATGGCACTCATCGTGGCTTCCGTACCGGAATTAACCATCCGCACGATATCGATGGAAGGTACACGCTCACAGACCAGCTTTGCCATCTCGGTCTCCAGCAAAGTAGGTGCACCAAAGCTTGTTCCTTTAAGGGCTGTCTCACGCAAAGCTTCTACAACGTCAGGGTGTGCATGTCCCATGATGAGCGGACCCCACGATCCCACATAGTCAATAAAAACATTGCCATCAATATCGTAGATTTTGGACCCTTCGCCGCGCTCTGCATAGATCGGAGTAAGTCCCACCGATTTGAATGCGCGCACAGGGCTGTTCACCCCCCCGGGTATGTACTGCTTCGCTTCCTCAAACGCGCTGCGAGAGCGCTCATCATTACGACGATTACCTTGTTGTGCAGTCATGAATATCCTCCTTAATATAATTTATTTTATTTCTCAGCCAACCAGCGTGAAGCGTCTTTTCCGTAGTAGGTAATGATCATATCTGCACCTGCGCGTTTCATGCTGAGCAGGATTTCCATGGCAACTTTTTTCTCATCGATCCAGCCTTGAATCGCTGCCGCCTTAACCATGGCATACTCGCCACTTACATTATAGGCAACAAGCGGAAGATCAAATTGATCCTTGATGGTGCGCATAACATCCAGATAGGAAAGGGATGGTTTTACCATCAGCATGTCCGCTCCTTCCAGCACATCCGTTTCGGCTTCACGCAAAGCTTCACGTGCATTGGCCGGGTCCATCTGATACGACTTGCGATCTCCGAATTGTGGTGTGGAATCCGCTGCTTCACGGAATGGACCATAAAATGCGGATGCATATTTAACAGAGTAAGACATAATCGGAATGTGACTGAATCCATTCTCATCCAGCCCTGCACGGATCGCTTGTACAAATCCATCCATCATGTTGGATGGTGCAATAATGTCCGCTCCTGCTTTGGCTTGAGACACTGCCGTTTGCACGAGTAGATCCAGTGATTCATCATTTAATACATCTCCGCAGATGTGACCGTCAATCTCCACGGTGTGTACCATACCGCAGTGACCGTGATCCGTGAATTCACACAGACAAGTGTCCGCAACAACCAACAGTTCCGGGTACCAGGATTTGATCAATCTCGTCGCTTCCTGCACAATGCCATCTTCAGCGAAGCCAGATGAACCCACACTGTCCTTAGTCTCCGGAATACCGAATAATAGCACAGCTGGAATCCCCAGCTCGGCAATTTCCGTTACTTCCTCTTGAAGACGATCCAGCGAGAAGCGGAATACGCCAGGCATGGATTTAATTTCAGATTTTACATTTTCTCCATACGTCACATAGATTGGTTGAATAAAATCATCTACAGTTAGATGGGTCTCTCTGACCATATTACGAATACCTGTGGATTGGCGTAAACGGCGATGCCGTACAATTGGAAAACTCATACGTGTAAAACCTCCTTGAAAAAAAGTTAAATAGAGCAAAAAGGGAAGCGCGCTGGTATCCTATCGAATTCAGCACGCTTCATATGTCAACATGATTACATGTGTATTAATTTCGAAGAGCGCCTTCTTTGGTGCCTGTCCGTTTCCAGTCGCATAGCACGGTGATCAAGCTATCCATCGTTGCTTCCTCTGCCATCAGTGTAACCTTTAGTCCAGCGGCTTCTGCCGTCTTGGCTGTAACAGGTCCGATACACGCAACCTCCACATCTTTCAATAAAGGCAGTGGATCTTGCAACCCCATACGTTTCAACATACTCATGAAATTCGTAACCGTCGATGAACTTGTAAAGGTCACCGCATGAATACCACCTTCTTCAAGTAGCTTGAGTAGTTCGTCATCATCCTCACCAGCGAGGATCGTATCGTAGGTGATGGCTTCGGTGACCTGAATTCCTCGTTCTCTCAACTGGTCACGTAACCATGTACGTGCAAGATCACCGTGCGGAAGCAATACTCTCTGGCCTTCCTTCAGCTCACTTTCAAAAGCCTCAAGCATGCCTTCGGCCTGGAAAGGACCTTTGACAACCTCTGCAACGATGCCATGTTTGCGCAAAGCATCTGCTGTGGAAGGTCCTACGGCAGCAATTCTCGCTTGATGAATCGAGCGAATATCCTTGCCTTCCTGTTCCAGATGGCGGAAGAAAAACTCCACGCCGTTCACACTTGTGAAAAACACCCAGTCATAGGTATTTAAAGCACTGAAGGCGTCTTTGACACTTTGCTTGGCAGATTCACTGGACGGCATGACCGTCTCAATAACTGGAAACTCATACGGTTCGCCGCCGAGTTCCTCAATGCGATTCACCAGTTCACTCGCCTGACTGCGAGCACGGGTTACCAGAATTCGTTTGCCAAACAGCGGCAGCGCTTCTGCCCATTTCAACTGTTCCCGCTGATTGACGACATCTCCCACCACAATAACAGCTGGTGGTTGGAAATTGGCTGCGATCACTTTCGCTTCTATATCTTCAAGGGTACCTGTAAGGGTATCCTGTTCCGCTCGTGTTCCCCAACGAATCAGAGCTACCGGTGTTTGCGCTGGACGACCATGACGAATCAATTGTTCGCTGATATATCCAATTTTGGCAACCCCCATCATAAATACAAGTGTGCCCGTTGCATTCGTCACTTTATCCCAATGGATACTGCGATCAAGCTTGTCCGGACTCTCGTGCCCCGTAATAATAGAGATGGAAGATGCATAGTCACGGTGAGTCACAGGAATTCCGGCATACGCAGGTACACTTATTGCAGCGGTAACCCCAGGTACAATCTCAAACGGAATTCCGTTTTTGTGCAGCAAACCCGCCTCTTCGCCCACACGTCCAAAGATAGTTGGATCGCCGCCTTTAAGCCGAACCACAACCTTGCCTTCAAGAGCCAGATCGACCAACAGTTGATTGATCTCTTCCTGTTTCATCGTATGCCGATCCGGGCGCTTGCCCACGTAAATCTTGACTGCGCCGGGTTTCATTTGTTTCAACAATCTCGGACTTGCCAAACGATCATAGACTACAGCATCGGCTTTCCCGATGGATTCCCACCCTTTTACCGTAATCAGCTTTGCATCCCCAGGACCTGCCCCTACCAAAAAGACCTTTCCCACCATGTCTTCATCCCCTAACTTCTGCCAGTATCTGCTCTGCTCCCCGTTCGATCAATCTCCAAGCCACTTCTTCACCCAGACGAACCGGGTCCTTGCCGATCAGAGCTTCCTTAAGTATCAGTCCACCATCCGGCGTGCCGACCATACCTGTTAATTGTAACGTGTTTTTACCATTCAGGGAATCTGCATCTTGCTGAGGCACCCATACCGCATGAGCACCGATCGGAACCTGACAGCCCCCATTCAATACACTGAGAAAACGGCGTTCCGCCTGTACAGGAAATGCTGTCTCGGGATCGTTATACAGCTGCAGCAAGTGCAATAGTTCCTCATCGTCTTCACGACATTCGATACCAAGTGCACCCTGGCCCACAGCAGGAAGGCAAGCTGTTTCCGTCAAGTACTCGGTAATCCGGTCTTCCCAGCCCATACGGTACAATCCTGCAGCTGCCAGAATAATCGCATCGAATCCTTCGGTCTCCAGCTTCCGCAGACGGGAATCAATATTGCCGCGAATCGATTCCAATTGCAAATCTGGACGATAGGCCTTTAATTGACTCGACCGGCGCAGACTGCTTGTTCCGACTCTAGCTCCTTCTGGCAGTTGATCCAGAGTAAGTCCACCATTGGAGATCAGCGCATCCCGTGGATCTGCACGACGAGGAATAGCACCATTGATTAATCCTTCGGGTAATTCGGAGGGCATATCCTTCATGCTATGCACAGCCATATCAATCGTACGATCAAGCATCGCTTGTTCAATCTCTTTGACAAACAAACCTTTGCCTCCCACTTTTGACAACGTTACATCCAGAATGAGATCTCCCTTGGTAACAATCTTATGTACTTCAAAGTCAAAAGCTAATCCTTCCCGCTCACAAATATCGCGTAAATCCTGAATGACATGGCCTGTCTGGGTTAGCGCAAGCGCGCTCTGTCTACTTCCAACTTTAATTGTACGCATATCTACACTTCCTCCTGATTACGGGATATCCAGTCCCCGATTTCTTCTTCGGTCCACCACCGAAAATGGCCTGTACGAATATCTTCTAATATGTTCATTTCAGTTAACTGCCGAAGCAACGTACTTCTGAGACTTGATGAAGATACGCGTGACTTCACCTCGGTCCTCATCTGGTGCAAAAACTCAAGGTACGTCTCATACTCATCACCGAACTGTCGTTCGAGTGTGGCACGTATCTCAGCAGCTGCTGCCGGTCCCGCTCCTGCTGTGGATATCGCTATTGTTAATCTCCCACGTCGGACAACACTTGGCGTAATAAAGCTGCTGTGCTTCGAAGACATCGCGTCATTCACCAATATGTCCACAGCCTCCGCATCCCGAACCACAGTTGAATTGACCTCTGAACGGTCAGTCGCTGCATATACGAGAAAGGCCCCCCGCAAATCTCCATTGCGGTAGGACCGGTCTATCCATTGAATTCGGGATTCATGATGCAGTTGTTTTAATACGGGGGTAAGCTCCGGACTAATGACCGTAATCTGTGCCTCGGCATGCAGTAATCCCTTAATTTTACGTTCGGCAACACGTCCACCGCCAACCACGCAGCACTTCTTGCCTGAAGTATTCACAAATATCGGCGTGTAACGGTCCATCCCCTTCACTCTCCCGTCCAACGATGAAACGCTGAATACGCATTGGATAAAAAACTTATAATGACAAATCCGTACCCGATCAGTGTCCATCTTGCCATGATAATTGTAGAGAACTGTTTCCTTCTCTTGGATACGAAGTAACCCACATAGATGGCTATAGCAAGACCTGTCGAAATAACTTTGAGATCCAAGAGTAGAATCCAGCGTCTTTCCGCCACAATGGATAATACGGCAAGCATCACAGAAATACCAAGGAGTGGTGTTCCTATCAACGTAGCACCATCCATATACTTACCGATCACTTCCAGGCTTGGCAGCCGTCGCATCGTATCATTCCACTTTTTTTTCTTCAACTTACGGTGCAGGAACAGATATAACAAGGCAAATACCGTAGCAACGGTTAACGCCGCAAAACCAAGATTCGCCAAGGTAATATGCATGATAAGTAATCCATGTACCGTTTGCCAGTTATGCAGTGATATCTCTCCGGCCGTAAACCACAGTCGGTTTAATACCGTAACGGAAAAACCTACAACATTCAGCAACAAAATCACAAATTCGGAACGCTGGATGCGAGTCATGACGAGAGACATCAGCACAATACTGAATGAAAATATAAACAAAAAATCAAAGGTGGTATAGATGGGGAAATGACCTTCAGTCCACATGCGCAATATGACATGCGTTACCTGCAATCCCCAAACAACGACAAGAAACCCTGTGCCTGTCCGCTTCGCCCCCGCATTGCGTCGAATGCAGTCCGAGAAATAGAACAGTAGGCTCAGGGCATACATATAGATTAGAGCTTCATAAACTTGTTCAGCAAGGGTCAAGCTGCCCACCCGCCTTATACGCCTGCCGGAGCATAAGCCGGCACGGGGTCTTGCCGGTTTTCGTTAAGGTGAGCGGCTGGTTTCGCCAGAGCTGTGGCATCACTCTGACTCACTTTTTCAGCGGCCATCTCTACTGCATCTTCCAGAGCGAAAATCTGAGTAAACATGCGTAGAGCTTCATCACCTTGCTTCGTGCCTGCCATTTCCTTAATCCGATTAATCGGATCTGTCGTCATTTGGTTCACAATACTCTTGGTCAAACGACGAATGACTTTACGTTGATGTTCATCCAGCTCAGGAAGTTTATTAAACAGGCTATCCATCGTTTCTTCATGAATGGAGACACCTTTTTCCTGCAAAGCACGAATAACGGGACGAACACCTAACGTTTTGAGCCAATGGTAATAATCCTCCATCTCAAGCTCAATCATTCTCTCAATCTTGGCAGCTTCCACCTTACGCATCTCCAGGTTGCTCTCCACGATTCCTTCCAGATCATCAATGTCATAGAGAAATACATTGGATAATTCACCAATCGCCGGATCAATATCGCGTGGAACCGCAATATCAATCAGGAACAATGGACGAGATTGACGACGCTTCATACTCTCTCGTACCACTGCTGCATCCATGACATAACGTTCAGCTCCAGTGGAACTAATCACAATATCAACTTCATTAAGTCGATCTAATGCCTGTTCCATCGTACAAGGTGTACCCCGGAACTTGGCTGCCAATTCTTCAGCTCTTGCGAGCGTGCGATTCGCCACGATGACCTCGGATGCCCCGTTGGCATAGAGATGTTTCACGGTTAGTTCACTCATCTTGCCGGCACCCAAAATGAGCACCTTCTTGTCTGTGAACATGCCAAATATTCTCTTACCGAGTTCAACAGCAGCATAACTGACAGATACGGCGCTCTCCCCGATGGAAGTCTCCGAATGTGCCCGTTTACCCAATGTAACTGCCTGCTTAAATAACTTATTAAACCAGGTACCTGTTGATTTCTCTTCCTGTGCTTTAAGAAAAGCCTGTTTCACCTGTCCAAGAATCTGAGTCTCACCAATGACCATGGAATCTAGTCCGCAGATGACACGGAACAAATGGCGCATGGCTTGATCATCTTCATATATATATAAGTGTTGCGTAAATTCTTCCCGTGGTACATTAAACCATTGTTCCATGAATGTTCGAATAAAATAACCACACATGTGAAGACGGTCCACCACAACATACAACTCGGTACGGTTACATGTGGCTACGATTACACCTTCCAATACACTCTTGGTCAGCTTGAGCTGCTGCAGCGCTTCAGACAAGTCCTTTTCTGCAAATGTGAATCGTTCCCTAACCTCTACAGGCGCCGTGCGATAATTCAAACCAACGACAACGATGTGCATTGCAAGTTCACCTGCCTAATAAATTTCCAATCAAAGTGCTTACTGCATATGTCTATCCATTTATGATTGACATGGTTAATTATATCACACATCATAGCCGTGACCGGGTCATTTTTATGAAATGTTTATGAAATCACCATGTTCATCATCATATGCACTGTCATTTATTGTAGTGTCTCACCAAAGTTCACCGTTATGCGTTAAAAAGTGTCGATTATGAATATTCATAACGATACGCATATTAAAACAAATAGCCATGGAATTATTCCATGACTATTAGAGTTTGGGAGGTTATGTGTCCATCCCGATATGTGAACATTGTGTATGCAATATACTTTTTATTTAAACCCGTTCAATCTGGTTGTTCATCTCTGGTGTTTCAACTAGGACCTACGTCATTCACTTCCCGAGGGAAAAATCTCTCGCAACATATAATGTCCTGAGTGAATCCTGGTTCCTATATTGTTTTCAACGAGATTAAAAATAACATTGAATCAAAGTGAAATCAACCCTTTTCCAGAAGATTGTAAAATAAATATTTTCAATTCGGAATATTCGATCTCACATCAAAAAATCCCCCTGAAACCTCCACATTGGCGAGTGCCACTGCTCGGAAGATACAAGGGAATTCATTATATACATATACGTTTATAAACATACAATTTTAAGCTAATAAGCTTCAAGCTCAAACAACCGTTTTTGATGACGAGCAAGGGTCTCATCAATCTGATGGAGCTGATCAGCAGTCGCATCTTTTCTAGTGTCCAGCAGTGAATCGATCTCGGCATACACACGGTTGATTTCGCGTTCTACATCTCTGGCCTGGAACAGATGTTGCAATTCAAGCAACGTATTTTTGTATTCATAGATCACTCGGGTGTTCTCCCCGGTCTTCTCCACAATTTTGCGGACAGTGCCTTGAGCATAAACATACGTCATGGTGAACCCTTTATAGATCCGATGAACGACCCCGTCACCCTTAAAAGTCACAAAGAGCTTCCGGACAACGTTGGTCAGATGCAGATTCACCAGGCGGCAAGATAACTCACAGATATAAAATCCTTCTATGCGGTCAAAAGGGAAATGCACTTCTTCTCCACTTACATCCCCCAGCACAACCTCCTGACAACCATTGTCCAACACCTTAACCCGGTGATGAAGCCTGCCGTCTTCTGTCATGCGCAAAAACTGATGCAACTGGGGTTCTGACAATTTCATAGTGGCCTTAACGTACTCTGTGGCTAACCGCTGAGCCATACAAATCCCTCAATTCTTTCCCGATTGTTTTGCCTTCCTGCACATGTAGCAGTCATCTCAAAATTCTTCAGGCCGGCATGGCCGGTAATTTTGGTACTGTTGGCAATATGCACCTATGCTCATTATACACTACCCTAACGTTATTTTTCTCCAGACCCAGATGATGAATTGTCACGAAATCCCTTAAAAAACCGGATTAATCTGAATCTCATCAAAAATTCACTTAGCATGCTCACTTTCCTGCACTAAAACGGTATACTACCTCGGTTATCCGTTAATTTCGTTGGTTTCTTCCTCATCAGAAGCACCCTCTGCTTCCAGCACTGGTGCATACTTATCGATGCGGGCATGGCGGGTGATGATGTCCCATAACTCTTCCTTCCCCAATCCTTCTTCGGATGAAAAAGGTACAAACAGATCCCCTGAACGTAGACCCAGTGATTCCTTAATGACTTTGATATATTTGGCTCTGCGGGTTTTTGGAATCTTGTCCATCTTGGTTGCTACGACAACCAAAGGCAGTCCATTATGACGAAGCCATTCGTTCATCATCTTGTCCTCTTTGGACGGTTCATGTCTCATATCCACCATCTGCATGACCAGTTTCAATTCTTCGCGTCCCAACAAATATTTCTCCATCATTTTGCCCCAGGCAAAACGCTGCTCTTTCGAAACTTTGGCATAGCCATACCCCGGGAAATCGACGAAGTAGAGATCCTGATTAATTTTATAGTAGTTCAGTTGCTGTGTCTTACCCGGTGTTGAACTTGTCCGAGCCAGATTTTTACGATTGATCAAACGGTTGATCAGGGAAGATTTCCCCACATTGGAGCGTCCCGCCAAAGCAATCTCTGGCAGACCGTCCTCAGGGTATTGTTCAGGCCGAACGGCACTGATAATAAATTCAGATTGATTTACTTTCATATTGTATCTTTCCTCTCTTGCACGCCTGTGCTAAGCATAACCTGTTGATGGTATTATGCCATGGATTGTTCTATCATACCAAAAAAACCGTTCCAGCGGACGCCGAAGCCTCCGCAGAACGGTCTACTCTTCATACGAACCTTTCAGATACGTGGATTACAGGTGAAATTCCTGTCTGCTCAACAAGTGCATGCTGCAATACCTGATCCATATGGGCTACAGGAACAAATTCCACATCTTCCTTGATGCTGTCTGGAATGTCACGCAGGTCCCGTTCGTTATCTTTGGGTAATAATATTTTTTTATAGCCGGCACGATGGGCTGCCAGTGATTTCTCTTTCAGACCACCAATCGGCAGCACACGTCCACGCAGTGTTATTTCACCAGTCATCGCGATATCTTTGGACACATGTTTGTTCGTCAAAGCTGAGATTAATGCTGTTGCCATCGTAATTCCGGCAGACGGACCATCCTTCGGAATGGCTCCTTCAGGAACGTGAATGTGGATATCGTTCTTCTCATGGAAGTCAGGTGCAATCCCGAGCTGTGTAGCTTTGGAACGGGTGTAACTGAATGCGGCTTGAGCCGATTCCTTCATGACATCACCCAGTTTACCTGTGAGAGTCAATTTACCTGTTCCAGGCACGACCGTCACTTCAATGATAAGGGTATCTCCACCCACTTCAGTCCAAGCAAGACCTGTTACGGTACCAATCTGATCTTCCAGTTCGGCCATGCCATAACGGAACTTGCCAGGCCCAAGGTAGTCTTTGATCTCATCTGATGTGATATTGATCTGACCTTCCACACCAGATACGATGTTCTTGGCAGCTTTCCGGCACAACGAAGCCATCTGCTGTTCCAGATTACGCACACCCGACTCCCGTGTATATTCGCGAATCACACGCAACAGCGCGTCATCCGGGATTTCCAGTTGTTCTTCTTGCAAACCATGGTCCTGTTTCTGTTTGGGCAGCAAATAGTTTTTCGCAATTTGTTGCTTCTCCAGCTCCGTGTAACCAGGAATATTGAGCATTTCCATCCGATCCAGTAGTGGACGCGGAATGTTGTGTACCGTGTTGGCAGTTGTTATAAACATAACGTTGGATAAGTCAAACGGCAATTCTACAAAATGATCACTAAACGTATTATTCTGTTCCGGATCAAGTACCTCAAGTAACGCTGCGGAAGGATCTCCGCGGAAATCTGAAGCCATCTTATCAATCTCGTCCAGCAGGAATACCGGATTCAGTGAACCTGCCGTCTTCATCCCCTGGATGATACGCCCAGGCATAGCTCCTACATAGGTACGTCGATGCCCACGAATCTCTGCTTCATCCCGCACGCCGCCAAGAGAGATTCTTACAAACTCCCGACCCAGCGATCTGGCGATCGAACGGGCAAGTGATGTTTTACCGACCCCTGGAGGTCCAACCAGACAGAGAATTGGCCCTTTGAGCTTCTTGACGAGCTTCTGGACAGCCAGATATTCAAGCACACGCTCTTTGGGCTTTTCCAGTCCGTAATGATCTGCATTGAGCACATCTTCGGCTTTTTGGATATCCAGATCATCTGCTGTCATCTGACTCCAAGGAAGGCCAAGCAGCCAATCCACGTAGTTGCGAATGACTCCGCCCTCAGCTGAACTTGCAGGCATTTTCTCCAGTCGATCAATTTCTTTCTCGACCTTTTCTTTCACCTTGTCCGGCAAGCCGAGTTCTTCCATCTGAGTGCGAAGTTCCTCGACCTCACCTGCACGGCCTTCTTTTTCACCCAGTTCTTTCTGGATCGCTTTCATCTGCTCGCGCAAATAATATTCCTTCTGCGTTTTTTCCATCTGTTTCTTCACACGTTGGCTGATTTTGCGTTCAAGCTCCAGCACTTCGCGTTCGTTATTCAGGATGTCCAGCAATTTCTCCAGACGTGCCCGAACGTCGATGGTCTCCAGAATTTCCTGTTTATCCTTGATCTTCAGGGACAGGTGACTCGTGATGACATCGGCCAATCGCCCCGGTTCTTCAATATCAGACACAGCCGCAAGTGTCTCGGGTGTCACTTTTTTGGACAGATTAATATAATTCTCGAACTGGTTCAGAACAGTACGCATCAAGGCATCCGTCTCCGGATGGGTATTCTCCTCTTCAGGCAGCTCTTTTGCCAGTACTTCATAATATTCCTCGTTGTCCGTATATTCAATAATTTCAGCCCGTTCCAAGCCTTCCACGAGTACACGAATCGTACCGTTCGGAAGCTTCAGCATCTGTCTGACCTTGGCCACGGTTCCGATTTTGAAAATGTCCTCTTGTGTTGGTTCTTCAATATTTACTTCGGCTTGGGAACATAGGAGAATCAGATGTTCTTCTACCATCGCTTTTTCTAAAGCCTTGACCGATTTCTCCCGGCCCACATCGAGATGCAGTACCATACTCGGGTAGACGAGAAGTCCTCTTAAAGGCAGTAAAGGAAAACGACGACCTTTCGCTTTGCTCGGTCCCATCGCTTTCACACCTCCAATGGCTCTCAGGTTGTAGTCATTCATTATTCTATCAAATGTTCACATAAAAAACCAATGAAGGGAAGCGCTTAGCAGCTTCCCGAATCTGTAACCTGTCCTGGACGAGGCACGTCCGCACGCAAATAGGAAGCGGACGCCGGCGGAAAAATCTCCGGTGCAGGTGCAACGGTCTCCTCTGCAAGCTTCGTTTGTTCCATCTGTTGTGATTCCGGAACCCAGGCGAACACTTCACGGAATACGTCCTGTACCGTATCTACCGGGATAACGCGCAAGCCATCCAGATTCTCAAAAATGGACTGCCAGTTCTCCGCGGGAATAATAACGGTCTTCGCTCCTGCCTGAAAGGCAGCCTCCACCTTGGCCAGCACGCCACCAATAGGCTTAACCCGACCATGAATACTGATCTCGCCAGTCATCGCTGTCTCATGATCCACAGGGCGCCCCTGAATGGCTGATGTAATGGCAGTCGCCATGGCAATCCCGGCGGAGGGACCATCAATAGGCGTCCCACCTGGGAAATTCACGTGTAAATCGTAATCATTCGGACGAATACCCATGGCTTTTAATACGGTTAACACATTTTCAACCGAGCCTTTGGCCATACTTTTTCGCCGGAGTGTACGCGAACCGCCTCCAATCTCTTCTTCATCCACAACACCTGTAATGTTGATTCGGCCTTGGTTTTTGAGAGCCGGAACAGCAGACACTTCGATCTCCAAAATAGTTCCCATATTCGGGCCGTATACCGCCAAACCATTCACAAACCCCACCTGTGGCTGCGAAGGTACCTTGCGATCTGGCCTTGGCTGAATCTGGCTGCTACTAGCTACCCACTCCACATCGGACGCCTGGAGCGTCTCACGTTTCTCTGTCAGCGCAAGTCCTGCTGCCAGCTGAATGATATTAACCGCTTCGCGGCCATTGGTTGCATATCGCTTGACCACATCAACGGCATCCGGACATGGGCTAAACCCTATTTTTTGTACAGCGTCTTCTGCAATTCGTCCAATCTCCTCAGGTAATAAAGGACGGAAATAGACTTCCATGCACCGTGAACGCAAAGCTGGTGGCAGCTCATGAGACGAACGGGTCGTCGCTCCGACAAGGCGGAAATCGGCCGGCAGGCCGTTTTGAAAAATATCGTGGATATAAGCAGGAGTATGCGTGTCTTCCGAGTTATAGTACGCACTCTCCAAAAACACCTTGCGATCCTCCAGTACTTTCAACAGCTTATTCATCTGGATGGAATGCAATTCACCAATTTCATCAATAAAAAGCATTCCCCCATGCGCTTTCGTCACGGCACCCGGTTTGGGTTGTGGAATACCTGCAACGCCCATGGCTCCTGCTCCTTGATATATCGGATCATGGACCGAACCAATTAAGGGGTCCGCAATACCACGTTCATCAAAACGGGCTGTCGTTGCATCCAGCTCTGTGAATTTAGCATCCGGCTTGAAGGGAGAAGATGGATTCTTCTTGGCCTCTTCCATTACAACCCTTGCGGCGGCTGTCTTCCCGACTCCGGGAGGACCATAAATAATAACATGTTGTGGATTCGCACTGCATAATGCAGCCTTAAGGGCACGGAGCCCATCTTTTTGCCCAACAATATCGTTAATGGTAGCTGGACGCGTCTTCTCCGACAGCGGCTTGGTGAGTGAGATCGAACGCAACTTGCGCAGCTTCTCCAGTTCCTTGCGAGATTCACGCTCAACGGCACTGCGGTTCGTTTTCTGGCCACGCAGCAGGTTCCAGAAATACAAACCAATCACCACTCCAAAAAATAACTGAATCAACATGATGACCATACCAAATTCCATGTCTTCACATCCTCCTATTTTGTCGCTATTCTCATATGAGATCATGCTAATACTTGGTAGTATAGCCTTTTCAACGCGACGTAAACGGGCGATGCGGAATTTGTATGCGAGAAAATAAAAAGCCCGCCATCGCTGGCGAGCTTTTGTTGTAACAAGATATGAATCAATCAGTGCGAACGACCAGGAATAACACCTGTCTCTTCGTAGGCTTCGACGATTTTATCGATCTCTTTTTTTAATTCCTCAACCATGATTTCTTCAGGCACTTTACGGATCATCTTGCCGTGGCGGAACAAGAGACCTTCTCCACGAGCACCGGCAATCCCGATATCCGCTTCTTTGGCCTCACCTGGACCATTAACCGCACAACCCAACACCGATACTTTAATCGGCACCTTCAGTTTGGAGATATACTCTTCCACTTCGTTGGCAATGGAGAACAGGTCGATGTCCAAACGTCCACACGTTGGGCAGGAGATCAATGTAGCTGCATTTGTAATGAGTCCAAATGTTTTGAGCAGATCACGAGCAACCTTGATTTCTTCTACCGGGTCCGCACTCAGTGAGATCCGCATCGTAGAACCAATACCCATGGACAATAAGGCTCCCATACCTGCGGAGCTTTTGATCGTACCAGAGAACAATGTACCCGCTTCGGTAATCCCAAGATGCAACGGATACGGAATGATTTGAGCTGCTTTGGTATACGCCTCAATTGCCATCGGCACATCCGATGCTTTGAGGGAAACGATGATATCATGGAAATCAAGCTCTTCCAAAATACCAATGTGATACAATGCACTTTCTACCATAGCATCTGCCGTAGGATACCCATACTTCTCAAGGAGATGGTTTTCCAAAGACCCTGCATTTACTCCAATCCGAATCGGAATGCCGCGGTCTTTACAAGCCTTAACCACTTCTTCCACTTTTGCACGTTTACCGATGTTACCTGGATTAATCCGAACTTTATCGATGCCGTTCTCAATCGCAAGTAAAGCCAGCTTATAGTTGAAATGAATGTCCGCTACGAGCGGTATATTAATGCGTTTTTTGATTTCCTTGATGGCTGCGGCAGCTTCCTCATTATTCACCGTTACACGTACCACTTGACAACCCGCTTCTTCCAGTCGCAGAATCTCTGCAACCGTTGCTTCAACGTCTGCCGTTTTGGTTGTACACATACTTTGGATAATGACTTCGTTACTGCCACCGATCGTTACGTTTCCCACTTTCACGGGACGTGTATCCTGTCTTAAATACATGAGTGATTTCTCTCCCCACAACGTCAAAGCTCCACCCTGACAGAGACATGAATTCGCCTTCTGCCAAAGTGGAGAACTGACAAGTCTATATTTCAGAGTTCAACGGGATTCAGGCCTTCATTAGGCGCTTTCTTCCTGCTTATCGTCCTTCGATTGGCTTAGTTCAGGCACGACTCTTTTCTCAACAACTTCTTCGGTAATGACACAGTCCGTAACATCTTCACGTGAAGGCACTTCATACATGATTTCAAGCATGATACCTTCAATGATGGCACGCAATCCACGTGCACCTGTGTTACGTTTAATTGCTTCTTTTGCAATCGCGAGCAATGCAGCTGGTTCAAATACCAGATTCACATTATCCAGCTCAAGCAGTTTTTGGTACTGTTTGGTAAGCGCGTTTTTTGGTTCGGAAAGAATCCGTACCAGCGTATCTTCATCCAGTGGCTCCAAAGTGGAGATGACTGGCAGACGGCCTACAAATTCCGGAATCAGACCGAATTTCAGCAAATCTTCCGGCAATACCATACCCAGGTATTCACCTGGTTTCAGATCTTTTTGCTCAGAAACGGTATTAAAGCCAATGACTTTTTTACCGATCCGGCGTTTGATCATTTGCTCCAGACCATCAAAGGCACCGCCGCAAATGAACAGGATATTCGTTGTATCGATCTGAATGAATTCTTGATGAGGATGTTTACGACCACCTTGTGGTGGTACAGAAGCCACAGTTCCTTCAAGAATTTTCAATAGAGCCTGTTGCACACCTTCGCCCGATACATCACGAGTAATGGATGGGTTTTCGGATTTACGCGCTACTTTATCAATCTCATCGATATAAATAATGCCACGCTCTGCTTTTTCCACATCATAATCAGCAGCTTGAATCAACTTGAGCAGGATGTTCTCTACATCCTCACCCACATAACCTGCTTCTGTTAATGACGTAGCATCAGCAATAGCAAAAGGTACATTCAGAATTTTTGCCATCGTTTGCGCAAGCAACGTTTTACCGGAACCCGTAGGTCCTAACAGCAAAATGTTACTCTTTGACAATTCAACATCTTCAATCTTGCTTTGTGTGTTGATCCGTTTGTAGTGATTGTACACTGCAACAGACAATGACTTCTTCGCCTGATCCTGTCCAATAACATATTGATCCAGAATATTACGAATTTCTTTCGGTTTTGGAATATCCTTGAGGTCTACTTCTTCGTCATGACCGAGCTCTTCCTCAACGATTTCGGTGCAAAGTTCGATACATTCATCACAAATGTACACGCCTGGTCCAGCGACCAGCTTACGTACCTGTTCCTGAGATTTACCGCAAAAAGAGCATTTCAGTTGCCCTTTCTCATCGTTAAATTTAAACATGAAACCACCCCTTTAGGAATTGATCGGTCTACTGAGCACCTGGTCAATAATGCCGTACGTCTTAGCTTCGTCAGCGCTCATGAAGAAGTCGCGGTCAGTATCCCGCTCAATTTTCTCAAGAGACTGACCCGTACGATCGACGTATATTTGATTCAATTTCTGACGTGTTTTAATAATCCATTCTGCGTGTATCTTAATATCCGCAGCCTGTCCTTGAATGCCGCCAAGCGGCTGATGAATCATGACTTCGCTGTTCGTCAGCGCATATCTCTTGCCAGGTGCACCGGCTGTCAGCAATAACGAGCCCATGCTTGCTGCCATCCCTACGCAAATGGTAGATACATCCGGCTTGATAAATTGCATCGTATCGTATATACCCATCCCTGCGGTGACAGAACCACCAGGTGAGTTAATGTACAAGCTGATATCCTTCTCAGGATCGTCGGCTGCCAAAAACAAAAGCTGTGCTATGACAAGATTGGCTACATCGTCATCGATCGCACTGGTTAGAAAGATAATGCGATCTTTCAGCAAACGTGAATATATATCGTAAGACCGCTCGCCTCGATTGGTTTGTTCTATAACCATTGGCACCAGACTCATGAGACCAACCTCTTTTCTACATGTAATTAGACATAGGCCACCTGTAAAGCAAACCCAAATTCATTCTAACACTTTCCTGTGACAATGTCATTTTTCACAAGAGGTGTAGGACATCAGTTCGTTTACTTTTTAGCCTGATCATATTTAACCATGTTTTCTATGTATGTGCAAATTGAAGCCATCCTATGCCGTCTTGCCATTTTTTATTTGCATGAAGTACATAGGTATGTAAAAAGTGTACATGGATCAATAAAATTAGTATCCATCCATATTATTACTTCATCTTCTATAAAATGGATGTCATAATTTAAAAATAAGGCACGCAATAATTCACGTGCCTTATCGTTTATTCAACTGACAAGTTCATAACAGCTTGTCTTATTTTTCGTCAGCTTCTGCAACAACTTCTTCAGCTGGAGCTTCAACCGGTTCAACAACTGTGCTGTTCTTAAGGAGAACGTCAATCGTTTTACGCAGTTTCACTTCATCACGAAGGCTGTCCAGGGAACCATTACCCTCGAGGATGCCACGGATCTCATCAGCAGGACGCTTGTAAGATTCAGCCATTTTTTCGAGTTCTTGATTCACTTCTTCATCAGACACTTCAATGTTTTCCGCTTTACCTACAGCTTCAAGCACCAGGTTGTTGCGAACACGTTTGGAAGCATCTTCTTGCATTTGTCCTCTCAGGTCAGCTTGTGTCTGGCCAGAGAAGCTCAGGAACATTTCAAGGTTCATCCCTTGGTTGCGAAGACGGTTGTCGAAATCACGCATCATGTTTTGTACTTCGCTTTCCACCATTGCAGAAGGAATGTCCACTTCAGCGTTCTCAGCCACTTTTTCTACAACTGCATTTTCTTGAGCAGCTTTGGCTTCGTCAGCTTTACGGGATTCCAATTGTGTTTTCAGGTCAGCTTTGTACTCTTCAAGCGTATCGAATTCGCTAACATCTTTAGCAAACTCATCATCCAATGCAGGAAGCTGTTTGCGTTTGATTTCGTGAATTTTCACTTTGAATACCGCTTGTTTGCCAGCAAGTTCTGCTGCATGGTAGCTCTCTGGGAAAGTCACTTCTACGTCTTTGAAGTCGCCTGTGGACAGACCCACAACTTGTTCTTCAAAGCCAGGAATGAAAGTGTTGGAACCCAGTTCCAGGGAATAACGCTCAGCTTGTCCACCTTCGAAAGGTACACCATCAACGGAACCGTCGAAGTCGATTACTGCAACGTCGCCGTCCGCAGCGGAACCTTCGTCGATTACAACGAGTTCTGCGTGACGTTGTTGAAGACGCTCAAGTTCTTCAGCCACTTCTGCGTCAGTTACTTCACCTTTTGCTACAGCAACTTCGATTCCTTTGTAGTCACCCAGGGTAACTTCAGGTTTCACAGTTACTTTTGCTTTGAACTTGAATGTTTGTCCTTTAGCGAATTGTTCAACATCTACGTCAGGACGATCAACCGGGAAAATATCCGTTTGGTCGATTGCTTCTGTATAGGCTTCAGGAAGCAAAATGTCGATTGCTTCTTGATAAAGGCTCTCTACACCAAAACGAGCTTCGAAGATTGAACGTGGTACTTTACCTTTACGGAATCCAGGTACGTTTGCTTGTTTTACTACTTTATTAAAAGCTTTGTCGAGTGCTGCAGTTACACGATCTGCACCCACTTCAACCTCAAGAACCCCAAGGTTCTTCTCTATCTTTTCCCAAGTTGCTTTCATTGTATACTTTCCCCTCCAAAATTCACATGTTCACGTAGACAATCACGTACAAAATAACCATTTTAGTATAAACAAGATTAGATTCTTTTTCAAGGGGAATCCCTTGATACAGTTTAAGGAAAACGTTTCCGGCCTCGATTAACCATCCAAACCGGCAGAAACAAACTGCTTCATCGAACGATAAGCCTGCTCCAGCCGAAAGCGCATCGCGCCTGTCACAGCATACATCGAGCGGGTATTTTCCTCATCATGCGAGCCACCCAGACTGTCTGCAACGGTCATATGTAGAGCTGCTGCCCATATATCTGTCATGGAATCATTTTCTTCCAGCATCGATACATAATCACGGGTTCCATACACCGCCATGACATATTGTATCCACAGTTCCTGGGCAAAATAAAAGAGCGTAGGTTCATGAACCTCCGTCTGATCTGCCACTCGTTCCAGAATCTGAATGATTGGAAGCGGGAATTCCTCTGGTTTAAGAGGCACGGTATCAATCTCGACTTCAACCTGCTCTTCACCTCTCGTAAACAGGATCATACCTTGAACGCCTCGGCGACGCAAGGTTTGCAGCACTCGGAACTGAAGCAGAGGATGAAGTGACTTCTCACTTAACCAACCTGTAAGGGCATCATCAATCTTCGGCAGATCGAGATAAGCCAGCTGCTCCAATGCGAGCATAGTTTGTTCAGACAGCGGTTCTTCCATTACTGTACGAAGCATCTTATCTGCATAGCCATCGTCCTGTTCAAGCTTCATTCGGGCATGCTGCCGTGCCATGTCTTCCTCACTAATCTCTTCTTCTTGTTCTTCAAGAACGACAGGCGAGGTTTCTTCATATTGAGGAAACGCAGCCTGAAGCCATTCGAGCAGGGCCCGCCATTCATCATAGTGGCGCTCTTCCTGTCCCTGACATTGCAGCAAAAAGTGAAGCAATTTCATCGCTTCACCATACCGTTCATTTTCAAGCATCACTGTCAATTGAATCTGGTAATAGTCCAGCGTCTTAGGAAACAGCACAATATTGTTGTTATGCTCGGTTTCCGGGGTCGTGGATTCCTTAATGGGAGCACCTCCTCTATATCCTGAATCTCCAGTTGGAATCAACCTAAATAGATGTATATATTAAAACGATTGTTGATCTATTTTCTGAGTTCTCCTGATATTCTAACATAACCTTAAATATAATGAAAAAAACGTTACTGCCGCCAAATATCATATACGAAAAACAGTTTAAAATAAAATGCTTGATATTCCTGTATGCATATGATAAAATCAATTTTGCTTGAAAAAATTCATGTCTCAGTAGCTCAGCTGGATAGAGCAACGCCCTTCTAAGGCGTCGGTCGGGGGTTCGAATCCCTCCTGGGACGTATTAAAAAGAAGCTTCCTTCGGGAAGCTTTTTTTGCGTTCTGGGGATGAGAACCCCAATGGTTCGTCGGAGCATTCGCTTCGTTAGCATTACTTCGCAGTCTCGACTGCAAGGAGAGTATCCCTCGTGGGACGTATTAAAAGAAAACTTCCTTCGGGAAGTTTTTTGCGTTCTGGGGATGAGAACCCCAACAGTTCGTCGGAGCATCCTCTTCGTTAGCATTACTTCGCAGTCTCGACTGCAAGGAGAGTATCCCCCTGGGACGTATTAAAAAGAAGCTTCCTTCGAGAAGTTTTTTTGCGTTCTGGGGATGAAAACCCCAACAGTTCGTCGGAGCATTCGCTTCGTTACGTACTTTATGCGCTGCATTGAAGCGTCAGCATTTGATCACTCTATAAGCAACGCGTTGAAAGTATCGATGTTCTAACGAACATAGGACACTTTATTTGCTGCAAATTCAGCATCATCGAATTCTAACGAATCTTAGAGAGCTTATTTCGCCATTCCGGGGTGTTAACTCACTTATTTGCGCTTCATGCCTGATTAACGTCGCTGAGGTTCGTTAGAATCTGAAAATAGCGGTTTTACCCATTATAAGACCTCGTGGATTCGTTAGAGTTCACAGGCTAGTCAAGGCACCCATGGTCGATTGGTTTTTTTCATTTCATTGCTCAATGTTGACATAGAATGTTATGCTTGCAGAGTGGATTATGTAACAATCCATACATATTAACTTCTTAGGAAACAGGAGATTTTATCAATGTCATCTTCAATACAGCAACACTCTTCTATCCATACTGAGGGAGAACATTCTTCGACATCCAAAAGATTCGGCCTGTTGTTAGCAGGTATTATCGTCATCGCTGCTACCATGAGGTCACCGATTACAGCAACCGGACCTGTAGTGGAGATGATCCGCTCAGATACAGGTATCGGCCATACAATGGTCGGACTTCTGACCTCACTTCCTTTGCTCGCCTTTGCAGCAGTCTCTCCTTTTGCACCACGTCTTGCCAAGCGGTTAGGACTCGAATCTGCTCTGCTATTGGCTGTTATGATCGTAACCATTGGGGTGGCATTACGCTTGTTGCCTTCCGTTCTCTCCTTATATGCAGGAACCGCAATTTTGGGGTGCGGCATTGCATTAAGCAACGTGCTTTTGCCGAGTTTGATCAAACGTGATTTTCCATTGCGGGTAGGTATCGTCACCGGATTATACTCTGTATCCATGAATATATTTGGTGCCATCGCCTCCGGTGTGAGTGTGCCCGTAGCAGGAGCCACATCTATGGGTTGGCGTGCTTCGTTAGGCATGTGGGCATTGTTGTCCATACTGGCGCTTCTCTTGTGGCTCCCCCAGATCGCCGCAGGACGCCAGCGGATGTTATATGTTACCTCCCAGAGCGAAGGGGCACCTGTGCGTCTAAGAACCTCTGCACTAGCCTGGTTCATTACTTTATTTATGGGTCTGCAATCTCTAATATTCTATACAACGATCACCTGGCTTCCCGAGATTCTCGCCGATCAAGGATTCAGCCCCACGTCAGCAGGGTGGATGCTCTCCCTAATGCAGATGGTTAGTGTACCGGCTACCTTTATCGTTCCAATCCTCGCCGGCCGAACGCGAGATCAGCGTGTTCTAACCGCGATTACGTGCTCTTCTTTAATTGTCGGGTATGCTTTATTGTTAAGCGGCATCGCTTCGCTCGTTACCATCGGTGTCACGTTGGCAGGAATAGGTGCTGGAGCTTCATTTGGCATGGTAACCATGTTCTTCGTCCTTCGCACAAAAGATGCCAGACAAGCTGCCAGCCTGTCCGGTATGGCCCAATCCTTCGGATATATGCTGGCCGCAGTGGGACCTCTACTATTCGGTATGCTTCATGACTGGACAAAGGGATGGACCCTTCCGTTGTTAATACAGGTCATTCTGGCCATCGCTTTGTTAATCGCAGGGATTCAGGCCAGCAAAAATAGAATGATCGGTTAGTCATATAATTCATTTATAAAAAAAACAAAACGGCCCCCATCCTGCAAATCAGGATGGAGGCCGTTTATGCATAGAACAATTCCTTCATTAATTTAATCAATTTTAATCAATTTCAATGAGGAATGAACTTACTTCACTTTTACCTTAATTGTGTCTGTGCTGGTAACGCCGGCTGCGTTAATTAACTCTGCCCGATACGTATACGTGCCCGATGCTTTCCCGGACAGTGTAGTCACAGCACTTTGCGCATAAGGTGTAGCCCAACGAAGTTCTTGCGTATCGATCAACTTATCATTTTCATAGAGACGATACTCTGTAGCGTTGGTCCCCCACCACAGGTTCATGGTCACCTTATAATGGCCATCGCCATCCCAGTTATCTTGAGAGAGAACCGCTTTGCCTGGCGTTGCATTGGTAACCCGAACAGTCAACGTCTGACTCCGAGTTGTTCCCTTGTCGTTGGTCAGCTCTGCCACGTACGTATACGTGCCATTGGCTTTGCCCGTGATCTTCGTCTGAGCAAATTGTGCCCAAGGCGCGTTGTAAGTCAACTTCTGCGTATCAACCAAAACCCCGTCCTCATATAACTTGTAGCTAGTTGCGTTCTCGCCCCACCACAGGTTCATTGTAACGATATACGCGCCCTCTGGCAGGCCGTTGCCTACCCAGTTATTGTGAGACAATACAGGCGTACCTGGGGCCTTGGTTGCCGGAGTTTCAGGTTCGGTCTCCACGGCTTCCAATTTCAGTGCCGTATTGGCTGTGCCCGAAAGCCCCTGTTGGTCTTTTACGGTAAGTTCAACAGCATATTCCCCTGCTTCGATCCCTTCCAAAGGAAGGCTGAAGCTGCCATCAGGTTGCACTTCAAAGGTTCCCACTTTATAAACCGACCCATCCTCTTTTTTCACAACATACGTTGCTTCCAGGGAAGCTGCCGGATCAAACGCGATGTTCCATCCGCTGGCAAGCGCAGGAGCTACGCGGAAGTACAAGTCTTCCACGCTACCATTAAGGACAGCAGACTCATCCTCTTTGAACTCTAATGTTTCTGGTGCAGTTACAGCCGGAGCTTTCTTTTTCACCAAAAATGGCGAAGTGTCTTCCTTATAGGTTTTGCCGTCCGTACCAATAGTAGTGATGTCTACCGTATATAAACCATCCGGAATCTCAGTCACTTCATCGGTTGTGTAATCTGCATATGAGCCGTCCCAAGCAAGATTGTATCTTGCATTGGCATTGAAGTTAAAATAGTTACCAAAGATGGAGCCAATATAACCATCTTGATAATATCCACCTTCCGGATTAAGACCATCATAGATTTCAATCAGGGCAAATGTCATCGGATTATAGAATTCCATCGCAACATTCAGCGTATCCAACGTACCATCAGCCTTCAATGGATAGTGGAATGGATTTTTCTCAGTGCCTTTTACGGTTTCGATATACTTAACTCCACTCAACGTAACGTTGAAATGAGCAACATATGGAACAGTAAAAGTACTGGTTCCGTTTGAGAACTCAATGTATCCTTGTGCTTCTGTAGTCACAGTAACCCCACGCGGAACGGTGATGGTCACTGCAAGTTCTTCCTCACCATTCAGTGTGAAGGAACTCTTGTCCACCGCAACGGATACACCAGCGACATTACGAGTTGGATTCACATTTACGGTGTAATCCCCGCCACTACCATTCAGCGCTTCAACTTTAATCGTTTTGGTAATCGTCTTTTCATCTGTGCTCAGGAAATTACCGTAGTTGATACTTCCGGTGATATTTTCCTTTTCAACAACAGAGCCACTTTCTGTGTATTGAGTTACATCAAGCACTTTGACAAAAGCAGCAGGATCAATGGTATTAACAGCCTGAATACGGCCAGCACCTTGATCAAATACATCAAACTTGGTTGTATCCAGCACTTTACTATTGTTCATGAGCGCAACTTTGATATCAAATGGCGTCCAGTCCGGATGCTTCTCAATCAACAGCGCAATCAAACCTGCTACATGAGGTGTAGCCATACTTGTACCTGATTTACGATCATAAGCTTGTGCGTAATCTGCATCTGGCTCATCCTTGCCGTAGGCAGGAATCGTAGACAAAATGCTTGTACCTGGTGCAACAATATCCGGTTTGATGTCCAGCGTCACCTTAGCAGGTCCACGTGAACTGGATGAACTCATTTCATCGCCCGGAGTTTGGGAACGTTCAAAATCACTAAAGCTCACTTCAACGGCTTGGCCTGCGTCCAGCTCAGCCTTGATCACATCTCCATCTTCCTTGGACATGCTCAGTGTTGGAATGAGTTCAAAGTTATCGCCCAGACTTACACCGATTGGACCCGGAATGTTGTTATATACAATAACAGCCACGGCTCCAGCTGCTTTGGCATTGGCGACTTTCTCTACAAATGCCAGTTCACCCCGCTGAATCAATGCGACTTTACCTGTAAAATCCTTGCCTTCAAAATCAGTTGGTTTACCCAGTGCTGCAAATTCAAGCTCATATTTCCCTGTCAAAACAGTTTCAGGGTCTGCTGACAGGCTCCATCCCATCAGATCCAGACGGTAAACCGACTCTGTAATAGCCAGTGGAGCTTCAGCCGGAGCAATTACAGCCTCTTCTTCCACAGGGGCAGCTTCAGGAGAAGCTTCAACGGGTGCAGAAGGTGATGCAGATGGAGTATTTTCTTCTGTTGTAGCTTCTTCTACATTCGGAACTTTAGCTTCGTTAGAAACTGTGTCCTCCACAGCCGCTGCACTTTCCTCATCAGCAGTTGCGGGTACACCTTGCACTGAAACTGCTGGTGCTTCTGTTCCAGGTGCTGTACCCAGTTCAGGAGATTGTTCAACCTCTGGCACCGGTTGTTGTTCAGGTTGTGCCTCTTCGCCTTCCTCACCAATCCAGAAGTGAGTATCGGCTGTAATCAGCTGGCTAGGTCCTGTAGAGTTACCTACCGTAATGGCCATTGCAGACGCACCCGGAGAACCGAGTGTATAACGGTTAGGTCCACTGTTACCACTTGCTACAACCGCTGTCACACCAGACAACATCGCATTGTTCAGGGCAACTGAAGTAATATAACTCGGGTCGTTGGCGGCGTTACCCAACGAGAGATTAATTACGTCCATGCCATCTTGAACAGAACGATCAATTCCGCCGAGTACCCATGATGTTTGACCACTACCATACGGTCCAAGTACACGGTAAGCATAGATATCTGCTTCAGGAGCAACACCAACAATACCGTAGTCCCCCGCTTCGCGAGCAGCAACGGTACCCGCTACGTGCGTACCGTGGGAGGTGTAATAGGCGCTTCCAGTATCATTGAACTCAGGTTCACCCGAAGCTTTCCATTCCTGATATGTCGCTTCATACGGATCATTGTCGTTTCCAACAAAGTCCCATCCGCCTTTGTAAGCTTCCTGCAAATTAGGATGTTCATAGTCAATCCCTGTATCGATGACTCCGACTTTAATGCCATTTCCTTTGTAACCCAGATCCCATACTTCAGGTGCACCAATAAAAGGCGCTGTGTCTTTCATGTACGGGTTCACTTCATCTGTCTCGGGCGCTATTGTAACTTCAAGGTCAGGATATACGCTGACCACACCAGGTATTTGAAGCAATTGTCCCACCTGGTTTCCTTTAAGCTCAATCGCTACACCATTCAGGGCATATGCATATTCTTCCAGTACTTCATGTTTGATTTTCTTCTGAGTGAGGCTATGTACAAATGACTGTTGTTGTTGCTCAACTTGAGTCACAGCCTTTGTTTCCATAGAGGAGGTAAAAGATTTTCCAGAGAGGGTTGATTCACCTTGCGCTACTGCAACAGGTTTATTGGAAAGCTCAACGATCACTCGGGTGTTCTCTCCACCCAGACCTTCCAAGCTTTTATCCAAAAATGGATCTGCGGCAAGTTTTGCTTCCCGTCCTGCAAGAATCTCTCTCCATTGTTTGGCTTCGGCTGTACTGGGTAAGTTGTCAAGCTGAATAACTGAATCTGTGGGAGCGGCTCCAGCCGCGGGGAGAATAATGGAAAAGACCATCAGAACACTTAATAACGTGGATATCAATCGTTTACTCAAGGCTTTGCCCCTCCTTTTAAATGTGAATACGTCACCAAATGATGGGTTCCTGCTGTTTGTGCGTACTGCAATACACACTCCAATTTCACCGCCTATCTGCAAGAAGATTGACCCTTGGTAAATTATTCTATCAAAATACCACATTTCCCTTCTAAATACTTACAAATATGATATAGAAATTACTTATATGGGTCTTGAGTACGATAAAAATATCCATTTGTAATTATTTGTCGTTTGAATATTTTATTTTTAAAATAATGCATAAAAAAAGACCAAGAGCCTCTTATCCGAAAGAGATTCCTGGTATATGGGTAAAGAGTGATTAGTTTACAAAAAATCGATATAATTCATTTAACAACGATAAACATTTCGAAATATTGCAAAATTCTACTTTATTTTGGCTTCACGGCTTCAATACGCAGACGCTTGTAATCGGCATACATCGCATCATCTTTCCAAAGGTGAGACATCACAATCTGACTGGTTTCCTTGCATATTTGTTGTATCTCTTCATGACTGAGACCCTCAAAATAGTCCCCTCCAAAATGAGTCAACCAGCCTACTATACCTTGCTCACCATCTTCCAATCTGGTAGGACGGTCATAGTGATAGGCATGACGCACCACAAATCCACGTTGCTCTAAAATATAGCTATATTCTCCGATCGAAGGAAAATACCAAGGATTGCGTTCCGATGCACGAATGCCCGTGTTTCGCTCCATAACCTGCTCTAATGCATTCACAATGGTCTGCACGTTCCCTTTACCACCAAATTCTGCTACGAAACGCCCTCCGGGCTTCAAAGATTTCCATATACTATCCACCACTAATCGCGGGCTTCGCATCCAGTGCAGGGCTGCATTGGAGAAGACGGCATCATATAGTCTATTCGTCTCAAACTGATGACCGTCTCCTTCCACGAACTCAAGTTCAGGGAATTTCTCCCTCGCCCGGCGAATCATGTCCGTCGATGCATCCATGCCAATAACTTCAGCTTCGGCCAGAGAAATTTCATATGTTAAATCCCCCGTCCCGCAACCCAGATCAAGGATATATTCCCCTTTTTGGGGTTGGAGCCAAGAGATCAAGTTTTTGCCGTATCCGGACACAAAAGCCAGTTTGTTGTCATATTCATCTGCTTGCCATTGATTTAATGATTTCATGGATACCACCGTCGCTTTCGTTATCGATATCCTCATTGTGGCATAGAATTGTTTATTCTTTAAATATATAAATTCTATATTATTTATAGGTATAACCAATAAAACAATTTACCTAGAACGCAAAAGAAGCTTCCCGGGGGAAGCTTTTCTTTTTTTACGTCCCAGGAGGGATACTCTCCTTCCAATCGAGACTGCGAAGTAGTGCTAACGAAGTGAATGCTCCGACGAACCATTGGGGTTCTCTTCCCCTGAACGAAAAACAAGAAGCTTCCCGAAGGAAGCTTCTTGTTTTTTACGTCCCAGGAGGGATTCGAACCCCCGACCGACGCCTTAGAAGGGCGTTGCTCTATCCAGCTGAGCTACTGAGACAAATATGTATAATAAATTTTCGGCGCGGTTCTTATTATACTCTGATTTCTATATTTTTCAATAGTTTTATAAAAAAATTAATAATTATACTTAAATACGGGTTCAAACATGTACTTTTCGGTGTTATTCTCATACTCCAATCCCTTTGAGAATATGATAGCTTGAACCAGGTTATATTGAGGAGATTGGGACATTTAGAGTAAGATTAACATCAGACATTTTCAATGTCAGAATTGCTGGGTAATCTTTTGCATACATACATTTCAAAGATGCATTGAAGGAGAGAATCGTCATGAGACAACTTTTATCAGCCCTATCCTATTTTAGTATTTTCTTTGCCCCGTTCCTGTTTCCGATCATTATATGGATAGTTGCCAAGGATGATTACATTGAGGGACATGCGAAACGCGCCTTATTCTCACATGTATTCCCCTTTCTCGCTGCCATTCCGTTATTTTATTTCTTCGTGACTGCGCATAGCCTGGGTTCCGCCGTCGGGTTTGTCATTCTATTCTTTGTGATCTACGGATTAAGCTTTGTATATAACGTGGTCAAAGGGATTCAAGTACTGCGCGAGTATGCTTGATCACATCCCACCTGATTTGACCATCGCATAACAAACCCCGCCGTTCAACAACGGCGGGGTTTTCCAGTTACAGATGCAGCTACAGTTGCAGCAACCAGCAATAGCAATAGCAATAGCAATTGTTCATTGTCTACGTATAGCTTAACATTGAACTCTATCTCGCTAAAACCACATGTATTGCTTGAGCGTTACCTGTTAAGCCTGACCGATCAGATAACGCTCAAGTGTTGGACCAAGCAAACCAAAGGCAAACAACTCACTTTGAAACCGAGCCTTATCTTCTTCAACTGACACGCCTTCGCTGTTCTCAAATGCTGTTTCTGTCGCCTCTTCAAACGCGGTATGCATATTATTGTTATACCAGTCGATCGCCGAATCGGAGTGATTGCGTACAATCCGAACGACTTCCAGCGAATTTCCGGGCTGTGTTGAGGCCACGTATACAAGTAACGACGGATCTCCGGCATTTCCAGGCTGCACTTCAACCTCTGCACAAGACAATCCATCCACCTCGGTTAATCTGCGTATTTTGGCATCTTGAATGGCATACATTCGTCATCGCGCTCCTTTTCCTTTGTGCTTATCATGTACTTTGTTCAATCTGGTATCGTGTCTCTGGTGTGCCCAATCGGTAAATCTCTCGATACACCTGTTGTAATACCGTTTCATACGCTCGGTTTACGGACTCCTCCGGTGTATCTGGCCATGGGAATACCATGCCAGGAAAGGCCTCTTCCTCCTTTTCCTGCATGAGGCTCAGCAGTCCCAGTAATTGCTCCGCTTCCTGCGGTGTTGCCTGAATGATCCATTCATATGATGTTACCGACGGATCCGGAATAACGGAGCGGCCCATGACAGACACATAATACTTCATACTGTCCATTGCATGTTCTCTCCTTCACAGGCATGTTGAGGCCGTTGTCCCTAGAACTAGTTTCCGAAGAGGACAGACATTTTATGCCTGCTTTCGGCATATATTTGTTACGACCTCTGACGAAAAGACAACATTTGCTGGTTGCCAGTAACTAAGCAGCCAAACGGATGAATGACTCGACCAAGAAAGGATGAACAAACCATGTGCGGTATTACCGGCTTCATACAGTGGAATCGGGATTTGACCCAGGAATCAGAGCTGCTGGTCCGTATGACGGATAGCTTGTCGAACCGGGGGCCCGACGCTTCAGGTACATGGATCTCCAATCCTTGTGCCTTTGGACATCGGCGTCTTAGTGTAATGGACCCCGAGAACGGCGCACAGCCCATGCATGCGTTACAGGGAGATACCTCCTATACCGTCGTGTATAACGGAGAACTATACAATGCACCCGAGTTGAAAAAGGAATTGCTCCAGCGGGGGCATCAGTTCCGCACGCAATGTGATACGGAAGTGTTGCTCGCCTCTTATATTGAGTGGGGACCGGCATGTGTTGACCGGTTTAACGGTATTTTTGCTTTTGCCATATGGGATGGGGGACGCGAACAGGTTTTTATCGCACGAGATCGCCTTGGCGTGAAACCTCTGTTCTACAGTAATAACAAAGACACTCTCGTATTTGGTTCAGAGCCCAAAGCTCTGCTTATTCACCCTGACGTGGAAGCCGCTGTGGGCCCGGAAGGATTGGCCGAAGTGTTTATTGTAGGGCCTGCACGGACACCAGGACACGGCGTATACTCTTCACTAAGCGAACTTAAGCCTGCGCACGCGCTGATCTATAACCGAAACGGTATCCGAACCTATGCCTACTGGAAACTGGAAAGCCAGAATCACGAACATAACCTGGAAGAGACGGCAGCAGAGGTGCGAACGCTCTTGCAAGATGCACTGGAGCGCCAGTTGGCTTCGGATGTTCCGGTATGCTCTCTTTTATCGGGAGGACTGGACTCCAGTGCCTTGTCTGCGTTAGCCGTGGATTATTACAACCGGACGGGGCAAGGCCAAATTAGTACGTATTCTGTCGATTATGTGGATAACGCCAAGCATTTCCAGGCGCATTCCTTTCAGCCGGGTGCAGATGGACCCTGGATTAAGCGAATGGTGGATGAACTCAAGACCGACCATCACTGGATTGAGATTGAGAACGGAGAACTGGTTCATGCACTGACACAGGCCATGTTAGTCAGGGATCTGCCAGGTATGGCAGATGTAGACTCCTCGCTCTATTTGTTCTGTAAAGAAATCAAAAAAGGTGCCACCGTTGCCATTTCAGGCGAAGCAGCGGATGAAGTGTTTGGCGGTTACCCCTGGTTCCATCGCGAAGATATGCTGAACTCCGGTACGTTTCCGTGGTCTGTAGCACCTGATATGCGAGCAGCGTTGTTATCCCCGGATATCCGGGAATGGATTCGGCCACTCGATTATTTGGCAGACCGCTATTCGGATGCAGTGGCTGAAGTGCCTCTGTTGGATGGGGAAACAGGTAAAGCTGCACAAATGCGGGTGATGTCCTACCTGAACATTACACGTTTCATGCCTACACTTCTGGATCGCAAAGACCGGATGAGCATGGGGGAAGGACTGGAAGTGCGGGTACCTTACTGTGACCATCGTCTGATCCAGTATGTGTTTAACATCCCTTGGGAAATGAAAATAACGGGTGGACGGGAAAAAGGTATTCTGCGTAAAGCACTCGAAGGTGTCCTGCCTGACGATGTGTTATATCGTAAAAAGAGTCCGTACCCGAAAACACATAATCCTCAATATCTGACCGCGGTCAAACAACAGGTACTTGATATCCTGGATGATCCCACATCACCTATTTTGCCTTTAATCGACAAAGCTCAGATCCGGAATCTTGCGTCTTCACCAGATGCAGCTTCCAATCTTCCCTGGTTCGGGCAGCTCATGTCTGGTCCCCAGTTATTTGCATATCTGACTCAGATCAATACCTGGTTGCGGACATATAAAGTCGCTATTCGTTAGAATGACCCACTGATCGCTACTTCATCAAAAAAGGGTGCCAGAAGAACAGGCATAACTGTTGTTCTCCTTGGCACCCACTTGTTTTACATACACGATATGATCATATATAAATATTGAACTTCACCCAGAAGTATATCCATGATTACACTTTGAATCGACTGACTGACTCCTGTAACTCTTCCGCCATAGAAGACAGGTCATTAGCCGCCGAAGCGATTTCCTGCATCGCAGACAGTTGCTCCTCGGACGTTGCACTGACTTCCTCTGTTCCGGCAGCCGCATTCTCTGTTACTTCCATGATGGTCTTCATCGACACATTGATCTGCCCCACACCCGCCGCCATTTGTTCAATGGATGCAGATACCTCCTGAGTCTGACCAGCGACATTGCTGACAGCTTCACGAATCTCCTCAAAAGTACCTCCTGCTTTACGGACAAGTTCTATGCCTTCCTGAACCTCAGCGTTTACTTCTCCCATGGATTGTGATGCATTATTCATGCCATTGCGTATAGCAGCTACGAGTACACTGATCTGTTCCGCTGATTTCGCAGATTGATCAGACAGCTTGCGCACCTCGGTTGCTACCACTTCGAATCCACGACCATGCTCACCTGCTCTCGCAGCTTCAATAGCCGCATTAAGAGACAACAGATTTGTTTGTGCCGATATTTCGGAGATACTTTCAACCATAGATCCAATCTCATCTGAATGATTGCCCAGTTCTTCAATAACCTTAGCGAGTACACGTACAGTCTGATGAATCGAGTTCATCTGCCCAACAGCCGATTGAACCGCATCATTACCAGATATGGTTTTCGCTGACGCATTGGTTGCTTCATCCGACATATTTTGTGTATTCACTGTCATCTGCTGAAAGCCTGTGGACAATTCATTAATCGTATGAAACCCGTCTCCAACCATACTCACCTGCGTATCCATACCCGTAGCAATCTCTTCCATCGTTGTAGCTACCTGTTCGGTCGCTGTCGCCGTTTGCTCTGTACTTGCCGTTAACTCCTCAGAAGATGCAGCTACCCGATCTGCATTATGACCCACCTGATGGATTAAATGGCGCAAGTTCTCCATCATCTTGTTGAAGGATTCCGCCAGTTCTCCGATCTCATCCCGATTACGAACGACAATGGCCTCACCCGTCAGGTCTCCATCAGCAATTCGGCTTGCAGCCCTTGCCACATGTGCAACCGGTTTGGATATGATTCTTCCCATGATCAAAGCAATTACCGCGCCTAAAACGATCGAGATGATTCCAATGATCATGATTAAACGAATTACTTTTTGAATGAGTTGATTGGCATTTACAATGCCAGTATCCAACGAGTTTTGCTGATGTTGTTCCATGGCAGTTACCGTTTCTTCAAATCCGGATATGATCGTTGGACCTGTATCTAACAGCATCCTTGTGATCTCGCTAGTTCTGCCTTGTTTTTTCAATTCAATGACACTCTGTCCAAAAGCATAATATTCCTCCGCACTGCGATCTGAACGATCCAGCAAATCAATCATCGTTGAGGTTTGAATCCCTGATCTTAATTCTTCGCTTGTTTTACGGTAATCTTCATAAAAAGACTTGAATTGTTGCTCGCTTTGATCATTCTCTTCCGTCACAAAATTCCGTAAAGCAACCTGTTGGGATTTCACATCGATGATCATATTTTTGATCGTGAGCAGTTTCGCGGTACGCTCCCGGATTAAATCCGTAAACGTTTTCTCAACCGAGACAAACTGAGTATATGAGATGACTACAACGGCTACCAATAAAAGAATTACAGAACCAAAACCTAAAAGCAATTTCCTACTAATGGATAATCTTTTCATTTCATTTCCTCCATACGTTTCAATGTATTTCAATCATGAATTATGTAGTCAGTCTGAAAGCTAAATCTCCCCTCCTTTTACTCCAAATAAGAATGAATACATATGAGACTACTTAAAATAGGTTAGCATATTTGCGCACCAAAATATAGGTCTATAGTATCTACCTGTTCTATAATTTAGGTTTTTACGCACATCTAACCGACAATATACTACATCTCTTTTATCCTAAATTACATATTTTGAATCGTCAGACCAAAATAAAAAAAGACTTTACTCAGCAGTACTTACTGGTGTAAAGTCTTTATCGATTTCAGCGCATTTCAATTCAAAGTTAACGATTGATCCATACCGGATTTCGTTCAAGCAGCCCACTGCCAAACGTTTCCCTGAACGGGGAATCCTCCATATGGATATAACCGATGTAACAGCCACATTTTTTCATGCGACAAGGCCGATCAGCGGCCAAAGCTTGCACACCATCGCGATACAGATGTCCAATGATTCGACGATCCTTGTAACACCTCTTCACATGCCCGGACCCCTGTACATAAAATACTTCCGAACCAGCAGCACATCGTTTGCCCAAGCTCTCATAATCCTGCAGATTACCTTCAAATAGCGGATCAAGTCCACGTAAAAACTGAATGTCTTCCGGCGTGTAATACTTGGGTCGATCTTTGAAGGCATTTACCCACATATACACATCATCCGGCAAAGCCTGTCTCATGGACTCAATTGCGGGGAAAGCACTACGGAGTCCGACAGTACCGACACTAAAAGCAAGTCCCATCTGACGCAAGGTCAGACATTGTTTTACAAAAGAAGCCTCTTTTGTCTCACGAGGATGATATGTCGCCCAAAAAGCTGCTTTATCCGTATCCAGCTCCCTCGCCCAATCCAGCTTGACGGACAGGTTGGTTTGGATTGCAACTTTATCCACATGTGGCATATGTGACAGCTCAACCAACGCTTCCCGGTACCATCGACGCACCAAAGCTTCACCATAGGGATTGAAGAAAATTGAAAATTGATCCCCGGCACTCTCCTGCTCCCTCACCCAATTCACAAATTGACGCAATTGTTGTTCATCCACTTCCAACGTCTCTTTGGAATCCACGGTTTTGCTAAAAGGGCAGTATGGACAGTCGTAATTACAGGAAGACAACTTCCCCCGATAATACAAAGTCGCTCTCATGAGAAAACAAACCCTTCCATCTGTTCACGAATTTCGGCAGATATAAGCCAATCTCCAATCGCATCGGAGTAACCCAGTCCTTCTTCTGTCAGACGCAGCACCTGCTTGCCCTCATCGCTCTCCAACTCCGCCATGCCCTCTGTCAACAGTTCTGCCAACCAGACATAGTCGGACATCACATCGGTACCAAAGCGCTGTTGGTAGTCAGACAGTGTCAATCCCTCCCGATGCAGCAAGGCTTTCAGAATAAAGCGACGTCTCTGTTCCTCACGGCTTAACACGATGCCATAGTCCGCCACATCGTAGCGCTCGGTCGCCACGTAGTCGGCAATGATGCTCTGCGTCGCCTTGTAACTCACGCCATACTTGGAAGCATAATGTACTTCACTCGTATAAGAGCGTGCGCCACATCCCAGACCAACCATGCCCTCCTCCTGACAGCTATAAGGCAGAAGCACTTTGGAGGACGACTGTTCTTTGGCAAATCTACGCATCGAATATTGCACATAACCTTTACTTTTCAAAGTCTCACGTGCAGCTTTATACAGTTCCATCCGAATGTCAGGTCCCTGACGGCGAATATCATCTGGCTTCACGATTGTATTTTCCCGTGTATACAAGGGATAGATAAATATCTCGCCCGGCTCGTAGGCCAGAACTCTTTCCAATGAATAAATCCACGATTCAACCGTTTGCCCTGGCAAACCATAGATCAGATCCAGATTCAACAATGGGAAATCATAACGAGTAAGCTTCTCAAGTGCTCGTTCGACCTCCTGCGGTTTTTGCGGACGATAGATGGCGGATGCTTCAGCTTCAATAAAACTCTGGATGCCCATACTAACACGATCCACACTTCGTTCCTTCATGATGGCCAGCTTGGCTTCCGTAACGGTATCCGGCGACGTTTCCACCGAAATCGATGCTTGTGCAGGGTCCAGCCCCATAACATGTTCAGCAATATCAAACAGACGATTCAACTGAACCTCATTTAATAATGTAGGCGTTCCTCCACCAATCGCAAACCTCGAATACGGCCTTCGAGATGTAATGGGTGCCCACTGCTTCGCCTGACGTTCCAGCGCATCTACATAGCGTTCATGCGTATCATCCCGTCGATCCGGCAGTGTGAACAGATTACAGAATCCGCAACGAGCAGCGCAAAAGGGAATATGCATATATAAAAAATACGTATCGGTATTTTCTCGTTCCCACAGTGGCCCTAACGGCAGTGGTGGGTCCAGCTCACGATAGGCGGTCTTGTGTGGGTACGAGTATAAGTAAGAACGATAAGGGAATGCCAGTACTTCACTGAGACTTGTAGCTATATTGGATCCGGACTGTGTGGAATGGCCTGTTGTTGTATGTTGTATATGTTTCTCCATCGGTTTCCTCCTGTCTCCGGTTGTTGTCCTCATAAGATCAATACATTCTATACTAAAAATTCACGGTAAGGCACCGTCCAGACGACATCATGTGCAAGCCGGTGTCCTTGATACCCGTCTTCACCGTAAGCTGTACCATGATCGGAAAAAGCCAGGCAATACGCAGGGCGGGCGCGTTTTCGCATCGCCTCGAACAATGGCCCAAGAGCCTCGTCTACATATCGAAGTGCAGCCCGTTGAGTCTCCACCGAGTCTTCCTTAGCCCCTTCTACAAAGTAACGATTGGGGCCATGAATGGCAGACACGTTCAAAAACATAAATATCTTTTCATCCGACGCTGTCTGTTCAAGTAGCTTTAATGCATGTTGTACCTGATGTTCTGTTGATTTGGGGTTGGTTACCCCAAAGTTCATTCGCCAGTAGCTCTGTTGGAAATAGCCAGGCAATACTTTCGCAAGCGGGTTTTTTTTCGTAAAAAAGATGACGCCGCCAATACAGAGGGTACGGTAACCTTCAGCTGCTAACCCGGATACGATATCCGGTGTATCAAACAGCCAGGTGTGCGGATGTGTTTTGAGCCCAGTATTTCGGGAATGAAATAGCCTTACATGAGATGCCTTATCTGTATTGGCAGGAGTCGGCATAAAACCACCAAAAAAAGCATGGTGCGCCGCATATGTAAAACTGCCTGGGGTATGACGCTTCTCCCACGGACCCGAACCACACAGATTAGGACAATTCTCCTCTTCCAGCTTGGCTACGTCATAGCGTAACGTATCCAGCGTAATCATTAACAGATCATGGGAGCCCACAATGGTGTTCATATCAGGCATGTTGAATAGGCTCCTTTCGTAAAAGTTCCATTTCCCACTCATAGGTTCCGAGGCCATGATGCTCGACCCTGTATAACAAATCTCCAAAGGGATTCACATCCAGCACATAGGCACGCGGATTCGAACCACTCGTAAGCATCACATCAATCCCGGCTGACCACGAGTTGGGAAATGCAGACATGGCTGCTTGCGCTGCCGACCGTACCAGCGACATCCGCTGTTCATCCAGCCCTGCTTCAGCAGGTAGCATACGCTCATTGCGCAGATGCAGATTGGTAATCGGGGTACGGCTCAGCCGCATAATCGCGTGACCTGCCTGTCCACCTGCAATCAGTTGGCGAATATCATAGGCCCGCTGATCAAGCGTGGCTTTTGGCATCCATCGTTCAATCTGTGCACCTTCTGCACATAACCAGTTCATCAGCGTAGCAATCTCTTCACTGCGGGTATACTTGCGTAGACGTCCTTCATTGAAGAAAATCGTCTTGCCCTGTCTCTGTTCCATCCCCATCGTTGTTACAGCGATTTCATCACCCGTTCGGGGATTGACTTGATAGGCAACAACTCCTGAAGCCCCGGAGCCGCACGCAAGCTTCACAAACACACGATGCATCTCGGCAGACTTCATTGAGCTACGCAGGTCCATATAATTGCGGATTGGCTGCGAAGATTGAAGCGCCGGAGGTACATCAACTCCATGTGAAGATAGATGCTGCTGACATGTTCTCTTGTCAAACATCAATTGGATATCGGCGGGATCATTCATAAATCGGACTTCAGGCCATATTTCCCGAGACTCACGGCCGATTCGATCCAGACATGCTTTCCAGCCACGGAACCACTGGGCAGGAGCGTAGATTCTTCCCCAGTCCTGTTCCAGCGCAAGTGCCTGTTCTGCGGAAAATGCTTCTGCACCTATTCCATCCGTTAAGGCTAACGTATCGTTCATAGCTCCAAGGAATAGCAGCTCACGCTCTACTTCCCAATCCTCGCCAGGAGCATCAATTCGAATCAGGGGTACAGACAGATTGGAATCAACTGTATCAGCGATCGTTCCGCCGTGTCTCCAGTTCTGAAGCAATTGTGCATATGACAGTACAACCGCAGGTTTCAAGCCCAATCTATGCCTAGCCTCTTGCATCCCTTGAGTTCGTCGGTTATTAGGGTTTCCAATCAATAATAAGGGCTGATTTCGTGTTGGATCAGGTACATCTACTGGTTGATGCCGGCTTTCTTTCATTTCCTTTACATCTGACATTTCTATTCCGTTAACGACGGGTAACGCCAGTCATCCTCATCGCTCTGTTGCTGGTCGCTAACATCTACGGATATACCAGATTGGTTCCAGCGACTGATCATTTCATTGGTCATGTAATGGTAACTTAGATCGAGATGTTTTAGTTTCTTGATCTTGTCACTGGCAAGCAACGCCTCAGCCCCTTCATCGGATAACGTCCCTTGCGATAGATCCAGTACTTCAAGTTGATCCAGAATAGGTGCTTTAGCTGCTGCTTTCGCAATCTCATCCTGAATTTCACTGTCTTTCAGACCCAAGTAAACCAGCTTTGGAAATAACCCTTGTTCCAAAAGGGGAAGCACATCTTCAAGTGAACCATCGAAACCATAATTATCTACACCCAGATACAGTTCCAGTTTACGCAATTCAGGCAACTTGGCATGGGTGATTGAAGATAATACATCTTTCGGCAGACCACCACAAATAATAATCAACTCTTCGAGCTTGGCATGCTCGAGTGGTTCCAGACTAAGGCCGCTACTGCCCATGACCGAGAATGATTTTAATTCTGGAAAAGCACCCAACAACGGGGTAAGATTCGTCTGAATAATCCACGACACTTCACACTCTTCGTATCCCATATCCCCGATGAACAGTTTCTTCAATGACGGAAAGCTTGGAGCTGACTCGACGAGCGTGCCTATGAACTCGTCAGGCGAATTTTCATAAGCCTGTCCCCAATCTCCGATGACCAGACTTTCCAGTGAGCTGGCCTCCGGTTTAGCTGCCAAATCCTTAATTAATTTTTCCATACGAATGCCGTCCTCATATTCATCGTAGGATACAACAAGCTTCACTTCTTGCATGAGTAGATCCCTCCGTTTAAGGTTCATATATGATTCGTTAATTTGAATGTTAACCCATACCACACAAGGCTTGCAACTTCTTCCAACTCCAGTCCCAATGAGATTCCCAATCGTGCAATGTGAACCATTTTGAATGTAGGTACAGGAACATACGTTCTCTAATATAGTCGCAGAAATAGCAATCCTCTTTAGGTATATAGATGGACCTTCCCAAATCCGACTCAACACTTCATTTCATAGAAAAAGCGTTAATGGCGGGTGAACCATTCCATTCGGAATGCTTCTGTCCTTCCATTAACGCTTTGATGTTCACATATCATTATGTTAAATCAAAATGTTTCGTTTAGTCTTAGCCTTCAAGTCTGGATACAAGCGCTCTCAGCGCATGACCGCGGTGGCTAATCGCCTGCTTTTGCTCGAGCGTCAGCTCTGCCATCGTCATCTCGTATTCAGGTACATAGAATAGCGGGTCATATCCAAAGCCGCCAGCACCTGCAGCTTGAGCCGTAATCCAGCCTTCCGCAGTGCCTTCCGATTCATACTTATCACCTGTTGTCGGATCGTACAGGACCAGCGCACAAACGAAACGAGCCGGACTTAGTAGCGGCTGCTCGGTGTCCTCACCGGATTTCAACGATTCCAGCGTCTCCAGCAACTTCGCATTATTCTGTGCATCCGTTGCTCCTTCGCCTGCATATCTCGCTGAATACACTCCTGGCTCCCCGTCCAACAGATCTACGCAAAGTCCTGAATCGTCTGCCAGAACGGGCAAACCCAGCGCATCACCAACCGCTTTGGCTTTCTTCCAGGCATTTTCCGCAAACGTTACGCCATCTTCTACCACATCCGGCAGCTCCGGATAGTCAAACATGCTCTTAACCTCTTTGCCAAGCGGTGCGAAAGCATGAGCGAATTCACGGACTTTACCCGCATTGCGGGTTGCAACAATGAGGATTGGGCTGTCCAAACTCATCTTACGCTTCCCCTAATCCACGCGCGCCGATCTTGAGCGCAATCGGTCCTAGCACTTCTTTTTGACGCTCGATCATCTCCAGAATTCCCTGTTCGCCCAGTTCCAACATGGCGTTCAGCTCACGGCGATCAAATGGTGCTTCCTCACCTGTTCCCTGAAGCTCGACGTATTTACCGCCGCCTGTCATCACCAGGTTCATGTCTACCTTGGCTTTGGAATCTTCATCATAGTTCAGATCCAGTACAGGCTGTTCACCCACAACACCCACACTTACTGCGGCAATGAAATCCGTAATCGGGAACACTTGCAGTTTGTGCTGTTGGGAGATCTTGTTCACGGCAAGCGCCAGCGCTACAAACGCACCGGTAATGGACGTTGTGCGTGTGCCTCCGTCAGCTTGAATAACATCACAGTCCAGGGTAATCGTACGCTCACCAAGAGCCTGCAGATTAACTACCGAGCGCAGTGCCCGACCAATCAGACGCTGGATTTCCATGGTGCGTCCAGTTAATTTGCCGCGATTGGCTTCACGTTGGTTCCGGGTATGTGTTGCACGTGGCAACATGGAATATTCAGCTGTTACCCAGCCTTTACCCTGCCCTTTCATAAAGGGAGGTACACGTTCCTCTACTGTAGCTGTACAGATCACCTTTGTATCTCCAACTTCAATCAGTACAGAGCCCTCGGCGTATTTATTCGTGTTCACTGTTAAATTCAGCGGGCGCAGCTGTTCGCTGGTTCGTCCGTTTGATCTCATATTTTCTGCCTCCTACGACTTAAGCATCCTGTAATGTTGAACTTATTCACACTTTTAGAGATTGTTCAAAAAGCTCGCTTTTGATTACGAAAGATGCCTTAAGGCATCATCAGCATCGAATATGGAATTCAAGCCGAATAAGCATAAGCTTACGAAGGTTGTTTCCTTCGGAAACATTGTAGTTGCTCACGTAGTTTGCCTACGCTCCGCTACTCCATTTCTAGCTTCATCCCATCTTCTCGGTACTGAAAACCGATCTTTTTGAACACGTATTTTACGAATCCCTTATATTTTACCAAAGAGTTCGGTTAAAAGCATCCTTAAGCATTCTTCGTTCATTAAATCGGAATTTCGTTGATATATTCAGGCTTGGAAACCGGCGCACTGTAATCCCTGTTGTCGTCACCCATAACCGTTTTTTGGCCATTCCATTCGATCTGCACTTTGGCATCCTTGCTGGCTGTATTTTCTGCAGTCGTTAATACGACGGACTGTAACAGCTCGCTTGGCACGATATCCCCTTCGGCAAACATATCATCTTTCAAGGCAACCGTTACCGTGCCATCCTCTGCCGTTTTGACCGATTGCAGCTCCGTTCCGCCTGTCATGACCTCTTCCAGTTCGCCGCCTTTGTCAGGTCCCTTGATCAGTTCATTCAATGCTGCCTGCACACGATCTTCACCAGGTGTAACCAGACGTGTCACCGGAACATAATATTGGATGCCTGCTGGAGAAGCAGCGGAGAAATAGACCGTGACCGGGCTGCTGTTCGTCACAAACGTATCGCCCAGATCCAGATTGATTCCCACAGCCCGATTCAGCGGTTCAGGCAACGGCGTGCTGTTCACCGGCATTTGCGTTAACTTTTTGCCATCCACCCAGATCTGCACATTCTCCACATCAGGCGTTCCCGTTAATGTCCACGTGACAGCTTCTAGCATTTTCCGTTCTTCCTTCGCATCATACTTGGCAAAATTACCCGAGAACTCAACGACCGCCAGCTTGTCATCCGCGTGAATCGTTACATTCTGCACAACCGTTCCCTGCGGGAGAACGCCCTGGAATCCTTCAGGCAGCATACCCGAATAGGCCCCGCCTGTGACAAGTGTATCCAGAGCTGTCTTTGGACTGCTAGCATCTGTTCCAGAAGGAAGGGTCAGGGATACAGGAGCGAGCAGCCCCTGCTGGTCTTGCAGATATACCGTCGTTAATGGGAGCATTGCGAGTGCCCCATTCCCTTCGGCTGCCTGAATCATGGCTGCTTCCTGAATAGGCGGTGGTGGATCAACAGCTTCGGAAGACTGTGCTCCAAACATGCCACAACCTGACAACACCATAGGAATGCTCAGCAGCGCAGCTGCCGATACCGTACGCAAAGATTGGATCTTTCTCATGATCACGTTCCCCCTCATCATTTTTACAGTTTGTACTACCATGTATACGAGCCTTTGTCCAAAAAATAACTAAAAGATAATAAAGAAACGTAAAACAGGTTAATAACGTATTAGGAAGCAAGAGTAGGGACATTGCTAACTTCAGAGGAGGAATCGCCCATGGAACACCCTGAGCAAGAAAAAATCCCTTACAGCCTGAATAGCCGCAAGGTCGCGGAGGCCACAAGGGAATGGCTGCATAAGCGGGGCGTCACGATCCCTGAGATCGCAGAGCTGGTCATGTTATTGCAGCAAAAATATTATCCAGGTCTTACGATGGAAGAATGTATCGAAAATGTGGAGATGGTTCTCCGTAAACGAGAGGTACAGAACGCTGTTCTGACCGGGATTCAGCTTGATATTCTGGCAGAACAGGGGCAGCTCATATCTCCTTTGCAGGAGATGATTGAGAACGATGAAGGACTGTATGGCGTGGATGAGATTTTGGCATTCTCCATCGTCAATGTATATGGCAGCATTGGATTTACGAATTATGGTTATGTGGACAAGCTGAAACCAGGGGTGCTTGAACGACTGAATGACAAGAGCCTGGGCCCTGTCCACACGTTCTTCGATGATATTGTCGGTGCGATTGCATCAGCAGCGAGCAGTCGGATCGCCCATCGCAAACAATCCGAGCTTGAAGAAGCACTGGGAGAAAAACCTGTTAGTGATGACGCTGTATAATCCGTAACTCGTTTCATACCTGAAGCTATGTAGAACATTGGACATGTGTATGGATGCTTCGTGAAATGACTGTTCAATAAAATAACTGTTCATGGAAAAAGCGGCCTGATGGCCGCTTCTTTGCATGTGTAACGATACATATTGGATGATAATCCACATTTTATTATTTCAGATGTTTAGGTCGTACCGTTCCCACCAAACCAAAACCTTCAACCCAATTCTGCTCGGAAGGTGAACCAGATGTTGCACGTTTCGGTCCAATCGTGATTTCCGGGCCTTTGCGTTCTCTCAACATGCCACGCAGCACGGTGATACCGAGAATGCTGAGTCCGGTAAATACATACATCATCCGCATGATGATATTGCCAGAATCTATTCCCGTCACCATGCCGTGAACCAGCAGACCAATGAACACCGGATAGGACAACATGTGGAACATGAACCACCATTTACGGCCCAGCTTGTTCCGCAGATCACTGGATAACAGGACAATCACTAATCCGTAGAAGGCTAACGTTCCCAGACCACTGCCGATCGGATGCACGGAGGCGGTAAAAGGAATCAGAAGTTCTCCCCAGGTAAATGGGCTGTAATGATCAATATATAACGTTAATGCGTGCACGAGTCCAAGTCCGAAGGCGAGCCAGGTCGTTCGGGTATGCCATTTGAACATGGCTGCTTTTGGTTTGCCTTTGGCCATAGGCATCCCTTGCGCAATGCCCAGAAACACACCGGCAAAGAGCAGCACATAAGCAGCAATTCCACTAATTCGAATGATATTCCACGTCGGCAGGTAATCTACAATCCATTGTGCCATAACCGGCTCCCCCATATCTGTTAGACTTGTCCTAGATCAGACTGAAGCGATGATCCGGATCAAAACCGGGCCAATGCTCAGCGAGCGTATCCGTATTCCCTCTAAAATAAATACTCCCATCCCGTGTCATCCACAGGACGTCATGCCGATCGTAATGTCGGTTTAACCAGCCCACCGCCTCGGCACTACCCAAAATGCAGACCGTCTTGGCAATGATCTCGCATTGCGAAGCATGCTGTCCCATAACGGTACACTGCAATACGTCCGTATCTGCCGGCTCCATCGTCCGGGGGTCAATGAGGTGATGTGCAAAGCTTCCGTCCGTATTCTGCCATTGTCTGCGGGAAATACCCGAAGTGGCAACAGCTCCTCGCTGTAAACGGATCGCTCCCGACACAGCACCCTGATTCTGCAAAGGATCTGCTACTTGCAAGGTCCACTGGGAATGGTCTGGTGAGCCCCATACTTGAATATCTCCACCCGCGTTAATCAACCCCGCCGGAATATGCAACGTTCGCTGCAACCAGTCTGCGATACGCTCCACTGCCCAGCCCTTAACAATGCCTCCCAGGTCCAACTCAGCTCCGGGGTCCAGATGAACCATCCGGCTACCTTCCCGCTGAATCCAGCTCGGACGACTGTGGTCATATCGATCTTCTGTCATCCCTGAACATTCAGGCGTTTTTGTTCGCAGTATGCGTTCAAGCAACGGACGTTGCAATTGTCGTTGCTGCACCTTCTCGAAACTTAGATCATATCCCGAAGCCTGAAGAGCCTGGGAGATACCCGGTTGAAAAATCCCTTCAGTCAGTCCAATATATCCATAGGCCAAACTCAAAACTTCATCCATCGCAGCGGAGATGGGCATCCATCCGATTGAAGCATTCAGACGATTTAGTTCACTGTCTGCCACAAATCGGCTGAAACGCTGCTCCTGCGTCTCAAACCAATTCTTCACCACGGTTGCTGCATGTTCAGCTTCTTCCCGCCCAGCGGACAGTTGCACTTCAACATCCGTGTTCATCGCACGGAATTGAAAACGGAGCGGACGAGCAACTTGCTCCGTGCGGCTCATGACGCACCTGTACGTGACTGATAGTTGCCACTGGTGTATCCGGAGTCTGTACCCTGGTTATTTTGTCCGAAACGCTGAGAATCTGAATAATTCCCCTTGTTACTCACGCTCTGATCTGGCCGAGCTGCTTGTGTGCTATCGGATGTTCCATTATATTGACTATCATTATTGTCATTGTCCTGCGTGTTCCAGTTGTTGCTGTCCGTTGTACTGTTGATCCATTCATCCATCACATCATCATGCGTATCCACTTGGCTTGAAGCAGTAACGCTTGTATCTGTGCCATTCGCTGCTGCATAGGCCACATCAAAGGCATCCGAAGTTCTTACATATTGAAAGAGTGCAGCCACAGTCAACGTTGCTGCCGCTGAAGCTTGCCATTTTCTCCATTGATTCCGTTTTCTTCTGGTCATCGCTCTTCCCTGCTTTCTTTAGCGAAGTTCATAGATGTATCGAAGTTCATAGATGTATCATAGGCGCGCTGGCTTAAAAATAGATGAATGAACCGTTAAGAGAGGCTAAAAAGGCCCAGAACAGGTGAACTTCCTGTCCCGAGCCTCTATATAAGATCGCATTATCATTTCATATCGATATCATCATTCCGTTTAGATTTGAAAATAGAACGTACCATCCGGTTGCTGCTCCTGCTTCACTACTTCTCGTCGAATTAACTCCTGCAGATGGGCTAACGTCTCACTCATGGCGAACCGCAGTTGATGGGTGCCGAGCCGATTGCCAAACATGTGTACACAGATGTCATACGCATTCGCAGGTGACTCCTGAATTCGCTCCGTCATCTTCTGGAGACGTTCCTCGTGATGAGCGAGCAGTTGTACTGTCCGTTCGCTGAACTGGGCAAAAGGATTCCGATGTCCTGGATACGCCTGCTTGACATTCAGCTCCCCAAGACGTTGCAATCCTTCCATATAAGATAATAATGGCTGAAGATCACTGCCGGGTTGCAGACTAATATTCGGTGAAATCTGTGGCAAAACTGCATCTCCGCACAGAATCTCCATGGACTCCGGCGCATAAAAGGATAAATGGCCTGGGGCATGTCCACCCGTCTCCACAGCAACCCAACGTTTCCCGCCCATACTAAGCCACTCGCCATCTTCAATGGGTGTCACATTTGGAAGTGGTGTGATCTGCGAAGTAAATGCCTTCATATGTTCATGTATCTGCTCAGTCTTGTCTTCCGGCATACCATGACGACCATAATAATCAGGTAATATTGTATTGATGTGTGAATCAGGTCCCCACATATAATCGGCCTCTTGGCAGGAGCGTGTGGACATTCGAACGGGTGCCCCCGTCATCTGTTGCATCCAACCCGACAACCCAAGATGATCGGGGTGATGGTGGGTCAGTACAATTTGACGAATATCACTAAAGGTCAGGCCTAGATCTCCCAGCGTTTCACTCCACTCCTGTTCTGTTTCCGAATTACGCGGTCCCGGATCTATAATGGTTATCTTCCCATCCGGTTCTGATAACACATAACTGTTCACCCATCGTAAGGGAAACGACATGCTGATCTTGACCCGGTGTATGCCCTCTGTCATGGACATCTCTTCTGTTCGCTTCATGTTATCCCCCTTCCTGACGGTCTCTGTTCACTCCAAAGGACGACGACCCACAAAAATCATGCGCGGAGAAGTCTGCTCGTCATATTTCTCTTCATCATAGCCGCCATGAACCTGATCTACCCGGAGTCCAGCTGCACTTAACATCTGACTCAGTTGATCCCGTGTGTACAACTTCACACGCTCCTGATATACCCGCGGTTCATGTCCGGATGTGGTATCCGTAATGCGAATTTCCTTTTGCACAAATCCTTCCTCAATCTTGCGATACTCCTCGATCCGCTGCCCTTCATCCTCTCGGACGGAGTGCGGCACCAGATGACGAGTCACATAAGCCGTATTCATAAAATCAATAATATAGCTGCCACCCGGGCGAAGCATGCGATGAATGGCACATAATACTTTCAGTTGTTCTCCGTCCTCCAGGAAATAACCAAACGATGTGAACAGATTGACTACAGCGTCAAAGCCGCCTTTTAGCGGGAGTTCACGCATGTCCGCAAGACACCACGATACTTGGTGTTCGGTGTCCATTATGCGCGCTTCACGTAGAAGCACATCGGACAGGTCGATTCCAGTCACCTGGTATCCTGCGTCAGCAAGTGCCATGGAGTGCCGTCCCATACCGCAGCAGAGATCCAATACTTCAGCATTGGGCTCAAGCTTCAACCAATTGATCATTTTATGTACTTCCTGATAGGCACCCTGCACATCCCGGTGCTTGTATACGAGAAGATAATCTTCTCCAAAACTTTTTTTATACCATTCCGTCATTACATCTCGCCCTCCACTTGGTCATCGGCCCTCTATCTGTAGTACGCTTTGTACAGGCCTGATCATTTCCCCTAGCTTTAATGTATTGTAACGTCTTTATTCTGCAAACTCAAAAAATCCCAGTAAGTTTCCAACATTGAAGAGCTAAAATGCACACGATATAATGTTAGACATACGCATGCCCCTGCGAATCGGTTAACTATAAGCAACAGGAGGTGTTCTTATGATTCGCATCGGACTTACCGGATGGGGAGATCAGGAAGATCTCTATCCAAACCGTACCAAAGCCAAAGACAAGCTTAGTCTATACGGACAATACTTCTCCACCGTGGAGGTGGATAGTTCCTTCTACGCCGTTCAGCCGCGGGATCGAATGGCACGATGGGCTGCAGAGACGCCCGAATCCTTTGCTTTTATCATCAAAGCCTATCAGGGAATGACCGGACATCTGCGGGGCAAGCCCTACTTCACCAGCACGTCGGAGATGTATAAGGCTTTTCGGGAATCACTGGAACCCGTCATTGAAGCCGGCAAGATGCAAGCAGCCTTGTTTCAATATCCACCTTGGTTTGAGTGCAATAAAGACAACGTGAAAGAGCTTCGTGAAGTGAAACTGAGAATGGAAGGTATTCCATGTGCCCTCGAATTCCGTCATCGCAGTTGGTATGAAGGTGACATGCGCGAGCGGACGCTTGCGTTCCTGAAAGAGCAAGGCTGGATTCACAGCGTCTGTGACGAACCTCAGGCAGGTCTCGGTTCTATCCCCATCGTGCCACAGGCGACGGATTCCGAGATGACGCTGGTGCGTATGCACGGACGCAATGTGTCCGGGTGGCATCAGAATGGTGCGCCTAATTGGCGCGAGACCCGTTATTTATACCGTTACAACAAGGAAGAATTGTTGGAGTGGAAAGGGTATCTGGAGCAATTGCAGGAGCAGAGCAAGGATGTCTATGTTATTTTCAACAACAACTCCGGTGGCGATGCAGCGGCGAATGCCCAGATGATGATGGACCTGCTGGATCAGCCGGTGAAGCCTTTCCCTGACCGTACTGAACCGGAGAAGGAAGAAGGACCGGAGCAGCTGGAGTTATTTTGATGCCTTATGTACAACGTTTATTAGCGCGGTATCACAAACATCAGCACTTACAAATTACTTTAGTTTCTCTACTCTCAATAGTAAAATATATATAAAAACACAAACAAATTGACTACTTTCAAAAAAGCCCTAAAGGTGAACCTTCAGGGCCTTCTCATCCCTAAATTTGATTCATCTTTGAATAGTCTCTATACCAATCAGTGCGTTGTGCTTGAATTAATGAGATTGCTTCCGCTGAAGCAACACCTTTTAGAACTAATACTTTTTCATAATTAATTTGTTCGTTCTTAATCCAAATGTGTGCTAAAGACTCGCCACAACTTGCCACTACCATTTCATCATAGCAATTATCGTTTGAAACATTAATTAGAAAATCGATTGTCTCATCATCTTGGAAATTAATTACCAAGTCAATTACTGCATCATCTTTCTCTGCATCACTTGTTTTAGGATATAACAAGATTTCCATCAGAATCTTTTTATTCAAACTTATCAGCTCCCAAGGGGAATACGTGTACCTATGCTTCGACCACCCATTTCACCAGTAAAAGGATTGATATATGATCCCTTATCATCTAATCTTGCATCAAAACGAGGCTGATTACTTCCTGCTTTTAAGCCTTCTCTTGTACTTGCTTCAGATTTGATTTTCAGCCTCCAACTAAATACTCCACCCTTACCTTTTATTCCCCAATGTTCGACGCCTCCTGAAGTATTTGTATTGGGAAGCGATTCCCTGATCCGTTTTGCTCGTGATATTTCGGTTGTTATCATAGGTATAGCTGTAACTCGGACCGTTTGTACCATTAAACGCATGCGTGAGTTCCTTCAGGTTCAGGCCGTCGTAGGTATAGACTTCCTTCCACCCGGACCCGGCACTTTGTTGGGCCAGACTATTGTTGCCCCGATACGTATACGCGAAGCTGCCGAGAGCCGTTCCGCTGCCGCTCGTCAAGCTGAGGGATGCCGGAAGCGCCGAGGCTCCTTTGTACGTCATGCCCAGGTTGAGCGTGTAACTGCCTTGCTGGAAGGTCTGACGAGTACGTGCTCCTCGGGCATCGTAACTCATCGTCAACATGGCTCCGTCTGGATACGTGATGCTCTCCAGTTCACCAACGGGTGTATAGGCATATTGAGTACTTCCCGTAGGGTCGCCATACCGGTTCTCCGGCCCATAGCATCATAGGTGTATGAGATCGTGCCGTCACTGGCCCGGTTTTCCAGTAGGAAGTTGCGGCTGTTGTATACGTAGGTGCGTTCCTGCCCTTTGCGATCCAGCACTTTTGTCACATTGTCATTCGCATCATACGTATAGGTCGTGACTTGTCCCAGGGGTCGGTCTGGACGAGTATACGTCCCATCTCATCATAACGCTTCTGGACGGTATTCCATCTGCATAGGTTACATTAATTAAACGACCACCTGCTTTGAGCAGATGGTCGTTAAGGTATATAGCTTATTCAGTAAAGAGGTATTCTCACTATTCTAATCGTTGCTCTCCAACATATATGTTTTTATTACAGTATCCTCATCAAAAACATAAATTCTCTCACAGTTTAAACATCTCCATACATCATATCGAGGAAATGGTATTGTTACTGGGTCAATTGCGTTCCCTAAATTTATAATGTTATCCCACTCTTTGTCGGTATATACTCTTAACTCAACGTCATTAGGTGCTTTTGAGTTAGATAATGTTGCACCACATTTGCATTGTAACCTTGCCATAAAAACACTCCTCAGGGTACACTTCAAATTTTATCGTTTAAACCTAGTTTTTTTCCCAATGTCTATTCCAAGGGGGACTCTTCAGCAATATTCAAGACTTTTCACAAACCTAAGTAAGCTTTATTTCTCAAAATATCATTCTTTGCTAAACATTAAATATTGAAATATACTCTATTGGCGCAGTGAGTTCATTCCATTCGTCAATATCCTCAAGCTCAAAACAAATTCCAGGATAATCTTGAAGTGTATATACATAATCTTCTTTATTATACCTGAGACCAATCCGGCTTAAATCTAGCATGTTATTGCCTATCCCTATACATTCTAAGAATTTGCCGGAATAAGAACCGAAAGCCATTATTTGCGATATAACCTCTCTCTTTTTTAATATCCAGAACTTCAAGTTCTCCGTAGTTAGAGTGTAATGATTTTCCAAAGATTCTTCTGTGAAATTCCCATAAATTTCTTTTTTCAAATCTTCCATAGTCCACCCAAGCTGATAACGCCCCATACACTTACTGTTGATAATTTTTTCTGACAACGCGACCCACCTCTTTATTGTAATTTTATAATATTTATACCTTTGATTCCTTACCTACGAAGAAGTCAATTACTTGGCCTGATTTAATATCAATAATAACTGTTTTCCTATCATAAGTTATTGCTCGTTGAGTTGTTCCATTTAACGACCCTGAACCGTTCCAAGTTCCTTCAACAATACTAGACTTAGGGTTGTTTTGATTTTTTGTAGCGAATTCTTTAGCTGCTACATCATAGGCTTTTTTAGATTCATACCCCATCCCCTTCCGTGTTTGTTGAAATAATTACCAAGTTGATACATTTTAGATTCAGAAACGTTGATAGCCTTAACTGATCCTTGACTCGGTTGCCCGTTACTTGAAGTCGATGGCTTGGGCTTACTACCAGCCGATCCACTTCCACCTTTACTTCCGCCCCCACCAAAACCTCCGCCAGATGATCTACCTGCGCCAGCACTGGTACTTCCACTCCCTGCCCCCAAACCCCTCTAAAGAGTTCTTTGCAGGTCTTTTGGACTCTCCGCTGGAGTCTACATAGATCAACGGGTTCTTTTCCACATCGTGTACAAATGTAAACTCAGCGGATTCGTGAGTTCCCCTTCAACCGTATCCTCGTTGATAAAACGAGGATACGGTTGAAGGATCATACCAACGAGCACTTAATTTGCTTAAAATAGGTATTCTCATAGTTGCCCTGATAAGCACATCTCAATAGATAATGAGACAGACATCGATCATCTCTTCTCTTAATCTAAGGATTCCTTAAAACCAATTCCCTTCTTTGAGAGCCAATCCTTAGTTGCTTGAGGAATCTGAAAGTTTGAGTATAGACAGTATCTCGCGCAACGCTATTTTATTTATTCGTATCATTGGTGATATTTTAAATAAACCTTGCGAGGAAAAAACTAACAAGGTTTATTTATCGCAACATACAAATTGTTATTTTTAAAAAAAATCACCGACACTACTTTTATCAATAGGTTTTAAATTTTCAAAATATTTTTGCTCATATAGCGCCTTAATCGTTAATTGAATATTCTCTTTACTTACTTCTTTCACTAATACTAAATTTGATTCAATTGAATAGTACCCGTAATTATCCAACTCTGATTCGAAATCCTGTTGAAGTCTTACGATATCATATACGTGAACACGGTATAAAATGTCTGAGACAGTAACAATGACATCATTTCTATACCCTTTACTAATTGCTTCATATTCCGCTAATTCCGTGTCCTCAAGAAAAAAAACTTTGATCTCATCCATGATCCTACCTCCAATTATTTTACCGGTGATACCTTAATTAGATTCAATAAGTCCTGATACATTTTAAGTGACATATCATACGCGGGAACTATCTCAAAATGTTCTAGTCTACTCCCCCGTTGAATGATCTTTAAACCATCAGGAATACTTTCAATTTTATAAGCTCCACCGAATTTAGAAACAGTACCAGGATTGGTATCCAAGGATACTCCATGTGTTGTTTTGACTAATCCAGTTTTCTTGTCCAGCTTGACTTCGTTCGTTTTTACTTCAAATGTTTTACCTCCACGATAAACACTCGAAGTACTATTTCCATACCTTACTGTTACAGAAGATGAATTAGTTCCCGTCGTTTTAAAGAGTTCTTTGCCGGTCTTTTGGACTCTCCGCTGGAGTCTATATAGATCAATGGATTATTTTCCACATACGTATACAGGTTCAAACTCAGGGGATTCGTGAGTTCCCCTTCAACCGTATCCTCGTTGATAAAACGAGCCGTGGGCGGAACGTACCAACGAGCTCTTATATACTGTAGTCCCGTCACTTCATACCAATACTCTCTGGCATAACGCAAGACGTTCGGGATGGTTTCCTCTGTTGTTTCCGGGTTGCCCCAGATGTCATAGGTGTATCAATTCAATACGTTCCCTGATACGGGCTGGATGTGTGGATGCGGTTCAGCTTGTCATAATAGATAAACAATCCAGCGTGTTTACCTGCTGCATTTTCAACTACATGACAACCTGTGTCATACTGGTAACCTACTTTACGGATACCCTGTCGTCTGGCCCGATTATACCTTCTACAATAAGCAGCTGTAGGTCATTATAGTAATATCAGGTCTTCGTTCCATCCAGGCCTATTCCTTCTACCATAAGCCCATCACCATTTAGTGATAGCGAACCTTGCCTTCTTCTGTATTCACTTCGGTCAGATGATTTCGTTCATCGCAAATGTATTTTTTCTGAAGGATCAGATCGATGCCAAATTGTAATTTATTTTTATTTTATATACATAAATACACCTAATGGTTTTAATAACATCAGGAATTTTGTGAGTATATACTATTATCTGAAGTAATTAAGGATTAATTCACAAGAAAGGGAACTCCAACTGGCATTAGGCCAATCAGAATCCCTTTATATGATGGTTTACTATAAATCTTTATTATTGATACTAATTTGAGAAACCGCCTTGAGACCTATCATTTAAATAGTTTTTCAGTGGGTATGTTTGGAGTCGGTAACTGTCTTAATGTGTTGATAGTATCCTCCTTAAGCCCTGAAATAGTAGATTGTAATTTTTGCGGTATTAAACTCTCAACATCTTCCAGTTCACACCCAGATTTAATTATTTCTATTACTGCATTCTCTAAGGCCATATTCTCTAAAATGTCTACTGTAAATGGATTAAACAAATATCCTTCTATCTCTTCGAGATTGACCACACCCTCTTCAAGAGCAGTTAGCATCCCTAATCCTAGAATTGATACAATCCTTTCTATTTGAACTTTATCAGAAACTTTTAAATTCAATTCCATATTATTCTTCACTCCTTAATTGTTACTCCAACCAAACTTAACCTTAACATCAAATACCTTTCCTGAGGCACTCTCAAAATAATGAATTGACACCTCTTTACCGCTGGCATTGTAACCATCCTTATATACTTTTTTCCACTGCCCAGATTCTACGTTTCTTAATTGTTCAAGAACATCCTTATTATTAACATTAACTTTTTTTGTTCCATTTTGAACACCTTTGAATCCTTCAGGATACTTAGGAGCCTTTTTGATAGAGTCGTAGACGTTATTAATTTTTCCAGTCCCTTGACTCGTCTGTCCACTACTTGAAGTCGATGGCTTACTACTACTTGATCCGCTGCTACTTCCTCCTCTACCCCCACCTTTACTTCCGCCCCCACCAAAACTTCCTCCAGATGATCGACCTGCGCCAGCACTGGCACTCCCACTCCCTGCCCCCAACCCCTCTAAAGAGTTCTTTGCCGGTCTTTTGGACTCTCCGCTGAAGTCTACATAGATCAATGGGTTGTTTTCCACATACGTGTACAGGTTCAAACTCAGAGGATTCTTGAGTTCCCCTTCCACCGTATCCTCGTTGATGAAACGAGCCGTGGACGGGTCATACCAACGAGCTCTTAAATACTGTAGGCCCGTGACATCATCCCAATCTTCCCCCGCATAACGCAAGACGTTCGGGATGGTTTCCTCTGTTGTTTCCGGGTTGCCCCAGATGTCATAGGTGTATCGGTTCAATACGTTCCCTGATACGGGCTGGATGTGTGGATGCGGTTAAGCTTGTCATAATAGATAAACAATCCAGCGTGTTTACCTGCTGCATTTTCAACTACATGACAACATGTGTCCTCTCTTCCAGTATTTTTCCAATCCGGGCTCAACCTGATCTTACCGAGATTGAAGCTCTCCACTTACGTCATATAGGTGATCTACTGTACGGAAGCTCTCTCGTCTGGCCCGATTTACCTTCTGCCATAAGCCCATCACCATTTAGCGAAAGCGAACCTTGCCTTCATCGTACCTACTTCGGTCAGACAATTTCGTTAATCGCAAATGTATTTTTCCTTACGTAGATTTGGTTGACGTTCGCTCGTCATTTCCTTGCCCCTATTACCTATAGGATAAAATCATAAGTAAAAGCACACCACAATACGGCAGTTAACTCCAATTGTGGTGTTATTATTTTCAAAGTGCCAAAGTCCGATAATAGTATTACATGGGTCAGATATGATAGGGCTCATTCGGCCCTGGGTGGCAACAAAAAAAATCAAGACTTTCCTATTGAAAAATTGTGTTCAATTTATTGTTGACATTCCATTTTCATCTCTTCCCAGTCACTCTCGCTCTTTTTTTCGTAAGTTATATAACCTTTACTCGAATACTTATTTTTAAGGATCTTACTAGCGTCTGACTTACTACAATTCTTTATCATATCAATCTCATCTTGTAAAAATAATACAAATAGAGAACTAGATGTATCGTTATTCGATAAATAAAAACCTAAAAGTTCATTATATCCGGAGCTAAAAAACAAACATATATACTCTACTCTCAGTTGAATATTCTCCTTAGATTCAACTAATTCTTCATAACTTGCAAACAAATTGAAATCATCCAAATCATAAATTCTGTTCACTGAGATTAACGGATTCATACCTCTTATATACAACCCTATAACTTTACCATCGGCTTTTTCAAGGAATAGGACATGGTCTAGTCTCTCCTGATCATCCTCATCATGTAAATAAATAATATTTGAAAATTCTTTGTTTTTAAAAAAATAATCAAACTTTTTTGTAAAAGATATTATATAGTTGTTCATATTCGTCCTCACTCTCCAATCAAATCTAATACGGATTTTAACTTACTTGATAATCGGTCTCCTTTTTTATTTAAAAAAGTAAATATTTCGTTTGTTTTTCGATTGACTAGAACAACTGCATCTCCCTTAACATAAGCATTCACTGACTCAATTGTATTCCATTCAAAAGGTTTTGAATTAGCGAGATTTTTTGAGTCCTTTACAATTGAGGAAACAAAATCTTTCATTCCTTCTTTATCTCCTTTTTTAACTGGAATACCTAAATCCCTTGAAGTTTCATAGATATCTTGAGCATGCTTTTTTATTTTTTTATCAAAATTCGAGCTGAAATTCTGTTCAGCCACGTTAGGTTTCTGGCCACCATTTCCCGTCCCCTTAGTCGTCTGCCCACTACTTGAACTCGACGGCTTACTACCAGAGGATCCACCTTTACTTCCGCCCCCACCAAAACTTCCTCCAGATGATCTACCTGCGCCAGCACTGGCACTTCCACTCCCTGCCCCCAACCCCTCTAAAGAGTTCTTTGCCGGTCTTTTGGACTCTCCGCTGGAGTCGACATAGATCAATGGGTTGTTTTCCACATACGTGTACAGGTTCAAACTCAGCGGATTCGTGATTCCCCTTCAACCGTATCCTCACTAATAAACCGTGCCGTGGCCGGATCATACCAGCGTGCCCTCAAATACTGTAGTCCTGTCACTTCATCCCAATATTCCCCTGTATAACGGAGGGCATTCGGTAACGTTCCTTCACTGTGAGTGGACTGCCGTATACTATACCTTTTCCAGATACATCTCGGACCCCGTGGCCATTAGTCACATACTGCAGCTGTTTCCGTCCAGCCAACTGCCTGGCGATTGGATAACCGGTTGCACCATATGCCATAGTAATCTGAACCATGCTCAAAAAAAAAGCCGCTAGTTAGCGACTTTCATGGGGATAATAACTAGTCATACACTAAACTTCACATATTGACCTTTGTCATAAATTCACATAATAATTCACTGTATTCCTTTTTATCCTCTTCATCCAACCACTCTAAATCTAATAGGCTGTTATTAATTTTTTGTAGGAGGAGTTTAAGTTGTGACAGATCTTTAAATTCATTTAAGTCAATAGAATGGAGTAACTCAAGTAATTGACCATCATACTTTTCACCGGCCTGTGGATCATCTATTAAAAATTCTATAGCCTTTTGTATCGCTAATTCAACAAGAATTTTCTGTGACAACATTCTAGAGGTATCTCCTATGTCAATCTCTTCAACTGTTTTACTGATTAGTCTGTTGTACCAGGTATCCAAAGCATATTCCTGTTCGGCTTCTTGAGTACTTTGCTTAAGATCATACATCTCTTTAATCGTTTTTCTCATTATTTTATTCCTCCAAAAGGTTCAAACAAATCTTCAATTTTCTTCAAATATTTATTTGCTTTGTCTAGACCATCTTGTAAAGTTTTTTTAACAGAGCCTGATAAATTAGGATTTTGTAGAGAACCTGTGAGCCCACGTTTTATTTTGATTAATCCTTGATAAGAATTTTGCATCTCATGCAAATGGTTCCAATATCCTCCTTCTGGTTTCGGAACAGGATTTCCTTGCAAATCCCTTAAAGTTCCTGAGAAGTCCTTTTCAGTAAGGTGCTTATTCACTATGTTGTCCAAAGTTTTAAGGTTTTTTTTCATAGCTCTTGATAGTTCTTTTACAACAGAAGATTTTGGCGTCTCCTTAGTCGATTGTCCTTTGTTTGATGTTGACGGCTTACTACCAGAGGAACCACCTTTACTTCCGCCCCCACCAAAACCTCCTCCAGATGATCTACCTGCGCCAGCACTGGCACTTCCACTCCCTGCCCCCAACCCCTCTAAGGAGTTCTTTGCTGGTCTTTTGGACTCTCCGCTGGAGTCCACATAGATCAATGGATTATTTTCCACATACGTATACAGGTTCAAACTCAGCGGATTCGTGAGTTCCCCTTCCACCGTATCCTCGTTGATGAAACGAGCCGTGGACGGGTCATACCAACGAGCTCTTAAATACTGTAGGCCCGTGACATCATCCCAATATTCCCCCGCATAACGCAAGACGTTCGGGACGGTCTCCTCTGTCATTTCCGGGTTGCCCCAGATGTCGTATGTGTATCGGTTTAATATATTGCCTGACGCATCCCGGATTTCCGTTACATCCCCGTGTCCATTCGTCACATAGGACTGGAGTTGACTCTCTCCGGCCATCTGCCGGGCGGTCAGTTTGCCAGTGGCATCGTAGACGTAACCTACCGTGATTTGCGCCGTTCCCGTGCTGCTTACCGTGCCTTCGGCCACCAGTAGTCCACGATCATCGTAGTAGTACCGAGTCGTTTGACCTCCCGTACTTCGTTCAGTCATCAGACCGTCACCATTGTAACGGTAGCTCACCGTCTGGGCGTTAACCGTAGCACCTGTTAGTTGATTGCGAGCATCGTAAGTGTAAGAAGCTGGCACAGGCGGGTTCCACTCCCGGTCACTTTCCAGACCGCTCCGGTTATCTCGCACATCGTAGGTATACGTTTCCTGATACGGGCTGGATGTGTGAACGCGGTTCAGCTTATCATAAGTGAATTGGGAAGCGATCCCCTCATCCGTTTTGCTCGTAATATTTCGGTTGTTATCATAGGCATAGCTGTAGCTCGGGCCGTTTGTTCCCTGGAACGTATGGGTGAGCCCGATCAGATTCAGTCCGTTGTACATGTAGGTCTCTTTCCAGCCAGACCCGGTACTTTGTTGGGCCAGAGTGTTGTTGCCCCGATAGGTGTAGGCGAAGCTGCCGAGTGTCGTTCCACTCCCATTGGTTAAGTTCAGCGATGCTGGAAGTACAGAAGCTCCCTTGTACGACATACCCAGATTGAGCGTGTAACTGCCTTGCTGGAAGGTCTGACGCGTACGTGTTCCTCGGGCATCGTAACTCATAGTCAGCGTGGCTCCGTCTGAATACGTGATACTCTCCAGTTCACCAACGGGTGTATAGGCATATTGAGTACTTCCCGTAGGGTCGCCCATAACGGTTCTCCGGCCCATAGCATCATAGGTGTATGAGATTGTGCCGTCACTGGCCCGGTTTTCCAGCAGGAAGTTGCGGCTGTTGTATACGTAGCTGCGTTCCTGCCCTTTGCGATCCAGCACTTTCGTCACATTGTCATTCGCATCATACGTATAGGTCGTGACTTGTCCCAGGGGATCGGTCTGGACGAGCAAACGTCCCATCTCATCATAACGCTTCTGGACAGTTTTTCCGTCTGCATAGGTTACTTTGGTTAAGTCATCACCGAGATTGTACGTATAACTTGTCTTTTTATTCTCGGCATCGGTCACCGAGGAGAGACGGGACAAGGCATCATAGCTATTCGTGGTCAGGTTGCCGTTTCCGTCGGTGACGGAGATGACGTTGCCTACGCTGTCATACGTGTAGGTGGCCAAAATCACGTTGCCGCTGGCCTTGAGTTCTTCCTTTTTGGTCACTTGGCCCATGACATTGTAGGTCTCCCGAATACGGTTGTTTTCCCCATCGGTGATCGTCAGGGTACGCGCCGCATAGACCATTTGGGTGGTGGACGTTCCGTCCTGCTGGCGAAGGACCCGGTTGAACGCATCATACGCATACGTCTTGCTGCCCCGTATATTCGTTTCAATGGACAACCTGAGACCTAAAATCCTTTCTCCCAAAACATACATTCTCATCCTTGTTTCAAGCCAAAGGATAGCAAGCAAAGAGATTCTGATTAATTTTTTATAAGAAAACAACCTTGAGGATGTTTAGCCTCAAGGTTTCATTAGGTGAAAGAACTTATACATGTTCTTGGTAAGAAATTGACTCAAATAACGGACCAAACACAGGGATCAATTTGGTCATGTACCAATTTATATCATTTATATTACTGTAACTCTCTACTTCAACAACTTTACGATTAATATCAGGACTCATTAAAAAAGTGTCTCCTATATTCGTATCCTTCCAAGTCATTCCAACTCCGATTAATTCTCTTTGCTTTTCCTTTGTACTTAGAATTTTAAACAACTCTTCTTTAGGAATACTGACGTGTTGCCAACTATAGTCATCATCGTCACCGATGGGCAGAAAAGTTGCATGTCCGTGATCGTTATACGACCAACCGTATTTTTCTAATTTGCTTAAAATAGTCATTCCTGATAGTTGCTTTGATAAGCATATTTCAATAGATGATGAGACAGACATGGATCATCTCTCCTTTTAATCTAAAAATTCCTTATAACCAATTCCCTTTTTTGTGAGCCAATCCTTACTTGCTTGAGGAATCCGCGGATTTGAGTATAGAGAGTAAATGGCATCATTTTGTTTCGCAATCTCAAGTCTAGCACCCATGTCTGATTTAAATTTCGCAACTCCGCCCAATTTCCCTTCCATATTTAGAAAAACAGAGAAACTATAAGCCTTCACACACCAAATATAGATCCTTCTTCTAGTTTGTCATTCTTAAATAATCATCTAACTCACTCCCATCTAGTGAAAATAAGGACTCATAAATACATAACTCTTCTTCCTCATGAGTAATTTCTATAAAAACAGATACAAAACTAATCGGCTCGTCAAATCTATAACTAATTGTTAAGCTTATTTTGCTAATATTTGTATCTAAAAATTTCAAATCCACATTTTTAAATAACTCTCTATACTCATCCGGCTCCTCCATTTTAAAATTTCCCATGTATGACCAAAAAGCTTTTTTAGCACGTTCAATTATATCGTTTGTAGAAACCCAGTTTAAGAGTTCATCGGTGTTCAAACTTCTCAACTCCTTGATTATTAATGTAATCCCTTTTTAAATTGGTCAAAAATAAATTTTCCTGCCTCATCAACATATCCAAAAATTCGATAATCACCATACTCTTTATTCAAAACCTTAATTTCATGAGTATAAGTTTTACCACCGATTCTTATTCCGTCACCTTTTAATAATTTTATTCCATTTTGTCCTTGCGGGCCTACTAATCCCTTATTTGCCGCTTTTACAAAGGCGTCGACACCTTGTTTACCCCACTTTTTAAAAATTTGTTTAAAGGCTTTACTACTAATCGTATCTGAAAGCTTAGCCGCCCCCTGGATCGATTGCCCATTACTTGAAGTCGATGGCTTATTACTACTTGATCCGCTGCTACTTCCTCCTCTACTTCCACCTTTACTTCCGCCCCCACCAAAACTTCCTCCAGATGATCTACCTGCGCCAGCACTGGCACTTCCACTCCCTGCCCCCAACCCCTCTAAAGAGTTCTTTGCTGGTCGTTTGGACTCTCCGCTGGAGTCGACATAGATCAATGGGTTGTTTTCCACATACGTGTACAGGTTCAAACTCAGGGGATTCGTGAGTTCCCCTTCCACCGTATCCTCGTTAATGAAACGGGCCGTGGACGGGTCATACCAACGAGCTCTTAAATACTGTAGTCCCGTGACATCATCCCAATATTCCCCCGCATAACGCAAGACGTTCGGGACGGTCTCCTCTGTCATTTCCGGGTTGCCCCAGATATCGTATGTGTATCGGTTTAATATATTGCCTGACGCATCCCGGATTTCCGTGACATCCCCGTGTCCGTTCGTCACATAGGAATGGAGCTGGTTTTCTCCGGCGATCTGCCGGGCGATCAGTTTGCCAGTGGCATCGTAGACATAGCCTACCGTGATTTGCGCCGTTCCCGTGCTGCTTACCGTGCCTTCGGCCATCAGCAACCCACGATCATCGTAGTAGTACCGAGTCGTTTGACCTCCCGTACTTCGTTCAGTCATCAGACCGTCACCATTGTATCGGTAGCTCACCGTCTGGGCGTTAACCGTAGCACCTGTTAGTTGATTGCGAGCATCGTAAGTGTAAGAAGCTGGTGCAGGCGGGCTCCACTCCCTCTCACTCTCCAGGCTGCTCCGGTTATCCCGCACGTCGTAGGTATACGTTTCCTGATACGGGCTGGACGTTTTAATTCGATTTAGCTTGTCATAGGTGTATTGGGAAGCGATTCCCTGATCTGTTTTGCTCGTAATATTTCGATTGTTATCATAGGCATAGCTGTAGCTCGGGCCGTTTGTTCCCTGGAACGTATGGGTGAGCCCGGTCAGATTCAGTCCGTTGTACGTGTAGGTCTCTTTCCAGCCAGACCCCGCACTTTGTTGGGCCAGACTATTGTTACCCCGATAGGTGTAGGCGAAGCTGCCGAGCGTCGTTCCACTCCCATTGGTTAAGTTCAGCGATGCTGGAAGTACAGAAGCTCCCTTGTACGACATACCCAGATTGAGCGTGTAACTGCCTTGCTGGAAGGTCTGACGCGTACGTGTTCCTCGGGCATCGTAACCCAGCGTTAACGTCGCCCCATCCGGATACGTGATTTTCTCCAGTTCACCGACGGGTGTATATGCATATTGGGTACTTCCGGTAGGATCGCCCATGCCAGTTCTCCGGCCCATGGCATCATAGGTGTATGAGATTGTGCCGTCACTGGCCCGGTTTTCCAGTAGGAAGTTGCGGCTGTTGTATACGTAGGTGCGTTCCTGCCCTTTGCGATCCAGCACTTTTGTCACATTGTCATTCGCATCATACGTATAGGTCGTGACTTGTCCCAAGGGATCGGTCCGGACGAGCAAACGTCCCATCTCATCATAACGCTTCTGGACAGTTTTTCCGTCTGCATAGGTTACTTTGGTTAAGTCACCACCGAGATTGTACGTATAACTTGTCTTTTTATTCTCGGCATCGGTCACCGAGGAGAGACGGGACAAGGCATCATAACTATTCGTGGTCAGGTTGCCGTTTCCGTCGGTGACGGAGATGACGTTGCCTACGCTGTCATACGTATAGGTGGCCAAAGCCACGTTGCCGCTAGCCCTGAGTTCTTCCTTTTTGGTCACTTGGCCCATGACATTATAGGTCTCCCGAATGCGGTTGTTTTCGCCATCGGTGATTGTCAGGGTCCATGCTGCATCATCATAAGCCATTTGGGTGGTGGACGTTCCGTCCTGCTGGCGAATGACCCGATCGAAGGCATCATACGTGTACGTGATTGTTTGTCCTGTCGCATCCGTCTGAGCGATCATTCGATCATATGCATCATACGTATACGTCTTGCTGCCCCGCACATTCGTTTCACTAGACAACCTGCCTAGCGGGTCAAAACGGTATACCGTTTTGCTAAGATCAGGTGTCGTTACCGTCAACGTATTATTCACGTCATCATAGGACAAGGTGGTCATGCTTCCATCCGGATTCTTCTCGGAAATAACACGCCCAAGCTTGTCATAGGCCGTCGTTGTTATATTCTGATTGCCGTCCGTGTAGCTGTTCATCTCTCCGGTAACGTTATACCCTGCTTGAAGGATAACCGCGGAACTCTTCCCTGCTGCATCCTTTACATTAACTTCCTGCCGGGTAGGCCGCATGGACTTGTAACCAAACTGCTGACGAACGATGGTATCTGCCGTCTCTCCCTTCAGTTGGAGCACAATCGGGTTTCCGTATCCATCATATTGATAATTAGTCTGGCCCAGAAGATTGCCTTGGCTGTCCCGTATGACTGACTGTGCTAATGATCCGGTAACCGAATCATAGCTGTAACTGGTGGTTGCCTGTTGGCTACTACCGCCCGTTTCCGTGCTTTGGGTAAGGGCTATCACTGGTGACAAGTCGTATCCACTGAAAAACTTCATCTCATATGTGGGCTTGATCGTTGCACCCAGTGGATTCGTCTGGGCAATCACCTGCCCCCAATTGTTGTACTGCAGGGTCGTGACCGCTGCACTGGAAGCTCCACCTGTATCATACGAACGTTCTTCAATCCGGGTCGGAACATTGCGATAAGCAGCCTCATTGTAAGAATAGGCTGTAACCCGCCGCTGATCCCCTTCAATTGCCCGGTTACTGATTTGCGTATTATAGACCACATCCGGTTTGTTATGTGCAACAAATTGTTTCTTGAAACTGTACTCGGTTCGGGTTAGCCCATCCTCTACCGTGGTCGTAAAGGTATTGTTTTGTCCGTAAACTGCACCAATATCGCCGCTATAATTCACATTGATTTGGCTGGATACTTCCTGTCCTGCTGTGCTGTAGTATACTCTGCGCTGACCATATCGAGGTTGAGTCTCCGCGCCAGTCGGTCCCAGTTTTCGCAGGACAGTTCCGCCAAAAGTATATTGCGTCATCGCTTTGGTCGGATGCTCAATGGAGGCCAAAACGAGCCAGTCATTCCATCCCCAATAGACCTGCTGATTTTCTCCCGTGTAATCCTTGTAGTAATCAATTAGGTTGAAAAGTAAGCCATTCCATCGAAGATACCCATACTTCGTTATTCTTCCTTCTGCATCAATGACGTGATCGAGCAATCGCTGAGTACGATTGTTGCTCGTCACATTTCGCGTTTTATAGGTGACCACCCGATCATTAAAGGAAGCTTTGACCTCATTCGCGCTGTATGAAAAATCCATCGTCTGCACTGGCTGTCCCTTGCCAGCCCGAGTCATAACAAAACTCAGAACGGTGCCGTAATTTACGTTGGTGGTGTAATAAAATTCAATGGTGTTATTATACTGATTACGAATTTGCAGAATGTTTCCCGCCTGATCAAAATATTGAACAATTCCGGTATTGTAATCTTTTAAAACATAGTTTGCTTTTTCTCCTGAAACATAGAGATCGGAGTGTACAAGCCCAAAGTCCAGATTCTCCCATGGATATCCTGCTAACCCACCTCTTTCAGAATCGGCGAATGTACCAACTCCCGGAATATGAACATACGTCCCACCGCCTTCATGTTTCACATAAGGCAGATCCCAGGTCCAGCCTTTACCAATTGGAAATTTTTGTTCCTCTGTTGTCGATTCGGTTGTGTTTTTAAAATCAGGATTTACTCTCGCACCAATCTGGTCCTTGCCCAGCGAGCTGTCATACTTGCGACGCAGAGTAAAATCAAGACCGTTGGCCCCTGGCATGACCAGATCCACCACGCTTATATTGAGCGAGCCATCGCTCGTAGAGATACTATCATTTACCGATCCCACTCCATAAGGAGCCTGGTCGAACTTGATGGACTGACGCTGTAAGGCGATGTCATCATAACCGTTGGCAGCGAGAGCGAATGAATGAGGCGATGTATACACCTCGTCTGTCACAGAAGAGGACACATATTCATCGTTGTATGTAGCCTCTGTCACCGAAGGCTCATCGACCCGTCCCAATGAACCAGGTTCATTTTCAAAGGTAACCGATTCAGGACTAGTCGTGAATGAATGATTTAAGGCGTTTGGATATTTCTCCTGTATGTATGTCTCATATGAACCCCCTAGTTCCTGAGCAATCAACGCCTGATAGATTTCATTTAACGCGTAGCCTTTTCCCAGTTCAAGAATGATCCAGTCCCGCTCCACTTGAAAACGTTCAGATACGGTCGTAATGGTAATAAGCTCATTCGAATCCACAGCGCCTCCCAACGCGGGGTTCAATAAGTCATCGCCGTATACGTCTTCTGTCACACTCACGGTATTCAGCGTGTCATAGGATGAAGAAGCAGCAGCACGTTGTATCCCAAGTTCTGGTGGAAATAATATCGATGCCAAAAAAGTAAAAATAAGCAGAATGGATAGCCTTCTCTTCATATCATCAATCTCTCCTCGTATGAATTGTACTTATCACTTGGCTGCACGCTGAACTATTTTTAATAGATTTCCGTTGGTATCATACTGATATGTATATACCTTTCCACTCGCGGTTGTCACAGAGGTTAATCGATTGTTGGCATCATATACATAAGTTGTTTTCCCTGCCGCCTCTACGGACGAAGCCATGCATAATAGTCCCAGACCCAATACACATGCTCCAGTCCACCTTGTCCATCTCCCTTTGTTTTGCAATTCAATTCCTCCCTATGATAGAATAACTGGCTCTTCCCTATTATAATAAAACCATTTTGTAGCTTTCTATCAAAATTTGTCGATTGATCCACAATATCCAAAAAAATCGTGGCAATAGAACAAAAAGAAGACGATTTAGGTAACTTACTTGCCTAATTCGTCTTCTTTTACTTCAAAGGACTTCATCAAGCCTTCTGCCTCGAATTAATTATGCACTTCACATATATGCCTCTCACGGAGCTTCTGGTTCATTTTATACAATTCAATGCCTGCCAAGAGCACAATGCCGATCCCATGGGTATCGTTCAGATTCCATCCCAGATCATCGCGATAATACAAGGCGGTAAACGAGTACCCGGAACCGCGGCATACCCCGTATATATTACCTTTATAGTCAATCGACAAACGCGTCATGCCTTCCCATCCTTTGCGTACAGCCTCCAGATAAGGCTCAGGCTGTTCCAGCCAGCCTTCCCGAATACCACGGGCATAAGCGTAGATGAACATGGACGTGCAGGAGGTTTCTTCATACGAATCCGGACGGTTCAGCACCTGATGCCATAGTCCATTTTCCCCTTGCAGCGCCAGATAACCTTGACTTAAATCACGATAGAACGTTAGCAATTCCGATCGTTTCATATGATCATGTGGCAGGATGGATAACAATTCGGTTAATGAAAAGAGCACCCAGCCGTTCCCTCGTCCCCACGGAATACCTGTCGCCCGACCACGCACAAAATCATACACATGGGACATGATCTGTTGATCGGGAAGGTAGAGGTATTTACGGAACATCAGGAACTGATTAACCGCATCATCCCAATACGTCGCATCACCTGTCAACTGACCATAACGCATCAGAAAAGGTGTACTCATGTACAAGTCATCACACCACATCGTCTCCTTACGCATCTCCCCACTGCCGCGAACCCGGTAAAAGGCACCATCCTCCAGACGCTCCTGCTCATCCGTAATGTAGCCCGCAATCCGATCCGCGGTATCTCTTCCCCCACGAATATCGCCGAACTCCATCGCAGCAAGCAGCGTAGACCCAAACGAACCGCAATCATCCAGACTATCTATGGCAGACAGCTGATTATTGATCCCTGCCGCACCGTACCCTTCCCGATCCCACAGACCATAGCGGTCAAATGAAGTGCTCAGTTCAATATGTTGCCGCACATACTGAATGTAATCATCCCGTCCCAATTCCTGTCCCGTCTGGAGAAGTCCAAGCAGGGTAACGCCGAGCGGATAATTCCACTTTCCGTAATGTGTGTTCTCCAGATAGGGACGAACATGCGTATCAGGAAGATCTACCCGCCAATATACACCTTGTCCGCCATCATCAAATACGGTATCAGTTCTCACAATGTCGGCGTGGGATGGTTCAGCACCGGGAGCAAACACACCTGTGTACAGCCAGGGGTCAGAGCATCCTGCAACCGGATGAGGCGGTTTCAGTCTCCAGCCTGTAGAACCCGAACGCTCGGCATCTTCCAACGTGAATCCCCATGAACCGCCCACTGCCTGAATTTCACCTTTCGCGACCAGATTCGAAGAACCGTAACGGCGCGGGAGTTCAAGGTGGAATTCACCGCTACTTCCAGCAGAGTATACTTCCTTACCAGCCACGTACAGGGTGAGCGCACCTTCATGTTTTCCTTGCAGAAGAACAGGTGAATATCCCGGTTGAGTTACATCCAGTTTGGACCATGCATAGGCAACAGCGGGTTGTTTAGTACCTGATAATTCTGCTGAACCTGTTGTACCCAATGCAACTGCCAGAATTCTGGAGAAGCACCCCCTGCTCTTTTCTAACTCCGTCCAGTCCCTGCGCGGATACCAGGTAAGGCCCGTCTCTTCTTCCGTCATGCCGTCACGAGGAAGAGATAATACAGGTTCATCGACGGGTTCCGAATATAACCAGCCTTCCTGACCCTGACGATTTGCCCCAGGAGTGAGGAAGTGGAGTGGGAAATTTTTGAATGAGGCTGTTCCGTAGATACCGCCGAATCCCACTTCTGTTTTGACAAAACACAGCAACACATCATTCCAGCCATAGTTCACGGAAATCGGAATCTGGGTTCTTCGCTCGGGAAATAACTCCTGCAACAACTCGGACTTGAATACCTCTTCGCCATTCACATAGATCGTCACTGGACTATAACAGTTCAGACCCGTATTTAACGTTGTATTCTGCTCGCTCCATAACTTGCCCCATACATACACGTATTGCCCTGCACACGCCTCTACCCATTTTTCATTCAGATTCAGGTCGTAACGATAATCGCCCAGCCTGCGAAAACCTCCCTGATGATAGGCTCTGAACAAAAAGGAATGTTTCGGATGATCGCCAATATAACGCTGAGCCACCGTTGTCAATATATCCGGAATTGAATCGTACACCTTGCCTGCAATCGCCTCGTTCTCATGAAAATAACGAATGATCGTCAGCTCCCTTCCTTATACCTTGATTCGTTCGCTTAGCCGCAATGTCTCTCCACCCTGCACTTCAACAACCTGCTGATCTGCGGTGAACCAAACCGAGATGGCAGACGGATTATGGATGATGGATCGATCGGCCGAACACTCCAGTCGTTGTACCGCTTTCCAATAGGCAATCACTTCGATGTTCGTCGCATACCAGATGTCATTCCTGCCGCCAATCTGCTCACCGAACTGTTCGATGATCTCCCAGTTGTCGTTATCATTGAACTCATAACTGTGACCCCAGACGTAAAGTAATAGTGGCGTACCTGTTTTGGAATGTTGGATAAAACGTTTGGCATGCCCCGCCAGATCATGGTTATGATGACACGTCGGATGCCATTCAAGCGGCCGATCTGGCAACGTGTATCTGCCATGTGATTCAACGGTACGGGCATAATCAATGCCAAGCCACTCCAGCTTGGTACTTAACGCACGGTCATACCCTCCGTTGGGATAAGCCATGCCTCGTACCGGATAACCGACGAGCTGCTCCAATGCTTTTCGGTCTTCCATAATCTCTTCGGTCAATAGTTCATTCGGAACATAAGGCAGCGTAGGGTGAGTAACCGTGTGAACGGCTACTTCATGCCCCGTATAAAGTTCAGCGACTTCCCCAGCCTCAATGCGGCCTGGATTACCCAGGGTACCGGAGTTCAGATTAAAGGTTCCCCGCAAACCATACCGATTACAGATTTCCAGCAGTCTGCGATCATGCACCACTCCATCGTCATAACTGAGCGTTAACGCTTTCATCACACCACCTGGATAGCGGTCAAACTGAATACGATGTCCCATCCCTGCTACCACTCCTTTATCCGAATTCTTCAACAGGTACATGACCTGCATCCTGTAATCGATGATGTTCTGAATCAAAATACGTACCTTCCAGCAGGCCAATTAATGTGTTCGTGATCCGTACTTCAATGTCGTTGTCTCCCGGACGCAACCAGGAGGCCTCTCCTTTCCAACGATACGGAGACCAGCATCTCACACCCAGACTATGTCCGTTCACCCGCACTTCCGTCACATCCTGCACCCGCCAATCGCTAAATTCCAGTTCAAACGAGGTAATATCTTCCCCTGGCTCATTCAGCCAGAACGTGCGTTTATAACTCATTTCCCCGGCAAAATGGGGATACAGCGGCTGCGGTTCTGGTCCGATACAAAGGGCCGTGTCCGATTCCCGCACGAGCGAAGCCATGCCTTCATGATGGAACTCCACGCCGAATCTTCCCTGTAGATACAAGGGATCCACAATGCCATCCTCATCTTTCGTTACCTGTACGATGACCGTCATTTCGTTGAGACCGCTGTGCAGCAGCTCCGTAATCTCACAAGCGATGTTATTGTGGTCGGTTATTTCGATTGGATCGAATTGTTCCTTTTCAAGCGGTTGCCCATTAATCTCCATCGACCAAGTGCCCGAAATCGCCGCTCTGTCCATAAATAACAAGCATGCAGGCAATGCCGTTCTTAGCTCAAATGTGGTCGTATATCGGCACTCGATCGGGTAAGCAACGGATGCCTTTTTCGGTGTGCCAAATACCTGGTTGAACTGGAGTGGCAGATGCTGCTGCTCCGATAATTCTGCCGCCTGATCAATAAACGGTTTTACAGCTACATGCTGGCTTTCCAGAATCACACCATTAGCATTGGAAGCCTGAAGATGGAATTGTCCCATTCGCAAAATGTTAGGCTGCACCGTTTCCAATCGCCATGGCCCTTCTGAAGGAATACTGATCTTACTGGCTTGATTCGTCCCTGCCGATACATCAGATCCGAACGCCGAACCCATTTTGTCTGCTACATCCAACTTCGCTGTTAAAGCCTCTTCCTTCACAGCTTGTAAAGTAAGACGAACAGCATGTGCTTCATAAGGCGCCAGCGTTAGTGAAATGCACCATTCCCCACCACTGCTCGTATACGGCAATGCCTGAAGTTGTCCTGTCTCCAGATCAAGTCGTTCTGCCACAAGACAAGCACCCTCTGCCAGCTCCTCTCCATCCCACAGCTGTCTGGCAACTAGCTTTAATTGCCCCTTCAATTCCTGACCCTCCTGATTGGTCAAAAAAACCATGTGCTCTCCAGCCGACAATTCACGGGTGTGCATCAGCAGGGAGGCACTTTCCTCCTCCATGATCCAGCAGATGGGTTCCGGCAATACCTGATCGAGCAGGAGAGAGATTAGCTCCAGCGAAAAGTCATCTCCCTGCCCTGTTCCTGCGGGTAGAAAATAGGCATTCCCCTCACCTTGATGCCACATGGTTTCACGGATATCGTGATCTGTTGTCACGCTACGGCCCCAGTACACCTCTTGTGGCTGCTCGCCCGCACCAAAGAACTGGGCAGCTTCCTCTCCCTCCGGACTTCCCGGCTGGATGGCAATATGCGGAGGCATCCCAACAGAGATGACAGTTCCTCCCTGCTGAACGAATCTCTTCACCTGTTCCCAGGCCGCGGCCTCCAGATTCAGCATCGGTGGCAGAATCAGTGCGTCATAACGGGCAACGCCGATCTGAATGATGCCATCCGTTAAGTCAGCTTCAGCCAACAATTCGGGATCAAGGTGATCATAGTCACGTCTGTTTTCGAGCAGATGTGTCGTGATCCTCATCCAGTCCTTCGTCAGACGCTCCAGTTGCCCCCGTTCTGCTTCGTCTTCGCCGCTATATTCAAATCCATGCAGCGGATTCCCCATCAGACTCCAGAATGTCGTCGTTGGGTCAAGCACGGCAATACGAATATCTGCTGCTCCGGTGCTCATGAGATAGCTCAAACGTCCGGTGTAATCCCCCAATCGCCGGAAATGCTTCCAGTAGGGATTCTGTAAAAATTGAGACGGCGGTGCGTCATGCTTCGCAAGCCCACCAATCGTATAGAAAAAGGCGTGAAAGTTATAAAAATTGGTGCCCATGGCGGCCATTCGATCAATCATCCACTTGGCATCCTGTAGCGTCATGGACCAGCCTACACTGTGAAAACATTCAATCAGATTGCGGCTTCGGCCCAATTGCCGGGCAAGCGAACTGACCATCTTGGGATTGTCACGCATCTTTTGGCCGTACCGTTCCAGAATCCACGATAAGGATCGTCCAATTTTCTCATGGGCCGAATCACCACCTGGCATATGGCTGAACAACTGGGTGGTCATCCGTACCCCAGGCACTTCAGCCGCATACTGGATTCCTGCTTCCTCACACCAGTCATGCACCTGTTTGTGATAGGACTCCCTGAGAAGCAGGTGCAGTGACTGATAGTAGTCATACCGAATCCGATGCGCGTCCGGAACATCACCATATAACAGGGCCAGTAGCGAATCGATCAGACTATAACCACAACGCTCGCTGAAATAACGGGGAAGCTGTGGTGACCAGGGGATACGACCCAGCGGTGCAATCTCATCCGAGAACATGCCTTTGATCACGCTTTCAAATTGATCTCCAACCGCTGACTTATAACGCTCATGTGTCAGTTCAATAAAACGACTCATCGCTTCCTTGTGGCAAGGATCAACAAAGTTGCCGTAATATTTGAAATCGTCGATCTCCATTTCTTGAAATATAATCAACTCCCAATCACCCGGGGGAACATCCCACAACAAGCGGAACGCTGTTCGGTAGGTGAAGAACCGCTTGCGGTTATACGATGTGAGTCCGGTCTCCTGAAACACCTGATCGGTCTGGATATTGCCGATTTTGCTGCGCAGATCGCTGGACTCATGCCACAACCGTTTGCCCTGTTCATCCTTGGGAATCGCCTTGGCAACCAAGACTCGTCCCCATGGCAACTCCAGATCGACAGCTTCTTCACCCTGAACCACCAACTGATGATGCACGAGCTGACGCTGCTTTGCTTCAGGGAAATCAAGGGTCACTTCCCCACCAGCCATTCCACTCGGATAGGGATACTCGTCATATAACCATACCTGCATGCCATGATCGGCAGCTGCCTGCACTGCAATCCGCACCTTATCGAACCATGCTTCAGAGAGATAGGGAATCTGTAGCCCCTGACGCGGACAGATGAAGAATCCGCCTACACCTTGCGTGGCCATCTCAGCCACCTGCCGCTTAACCTGCTCTTCTTCCATATCCCCGTTCCAGAACCAAAAGGGATGGACCCTGTACTGCGCCTCGGGATTTTCAAAAGCATCCCCGTTCCACATGTTGCCTTCCTCCTTTCACACTACTTCAGTGCAGCGTACAGTTCATTAACTTCTTTGACATAATCGTCTCCGCCGTTATTCTTCCACAGGGCAACAGCATCTTCGAATCCTTTCTCATCAATCTGACCTACGATATATTTGATCCGCGCATCGTTGATGATATTGTCCAGCTGCGGTCCTTTCTGAGCGTAAACATCAGAGATCAGCGGTTCGCCAGGATTGGCGATGACAATCTCTTCGTTGGCTTTCTGCACCTGTGCAACCTTTTCACGGACAGGTGTCTGTTGTACACGAAGCGTTCTGTCTTCCGGCACAAACATCAAAATCTGATTTAAACCCTGCAGGTCGCGCAGCGCCAGCTTGTCAGTGCTTGGTATGATGTAGTCTTCTTTTTTCTCGTATTGCTTGCCTTCCAGTCCGTTGTACAGCAATGCCTGCAATTCCGGTTCATTCAACTGATCGAGGAAGCTCAGCACCTTCTTCAGGTCTTCTTCCGTTTTGACACTGCTTTTGGAAATGGTAATCAGGCCTGAGTAACCGGACGTTGGCATATCACGCAATCCCTTTGGACCTTCCATCGCTTGCAGCACATCCACGCGTCCTGTCGCATTTGGGTCTTTATCGAGTATTTTCTGATCCATCCGCTGCGCATTATCTGCTACATCTACCATGACACCGGCTTGACCATTCACAAATGGATCAGGCAGTTTCGTTGCATCCATCACGGCAAAATCCTTGTTGACCAGACCTTCGCTATAGATTTGCCGAAAAAATTTCAGGGCTTCCATGTATTCTGGTGTCTCATGCGCCGGGATCAGACCTCCGCTACCATCATCTCCCCATTTGTTGGGTGCACCGAACCATACCTGCATGTTATCCCACGGACCCGTGAATTTGCTGGCAACCAGACCGTACGTATCATCCTTACCGTTACCGTCTGGATCATCTTTCGTGAACGCTTTCAATACATTGTAAAATTCATCAATCGTCTTCGGCTCTTCCAGCCCCAACTTCTCCAGCCAATCCTTTCGGATTGTGACCCCATTACGTCCCAGGGCACGTGCCCGGTAGATCCCATAGGTTTTGCCATCGATTGACGCATTGTTGGTGATGATTTCATTCATTTGACTCAGATTCGGATAGTCTTTCAGATAAGGACCAAGCTCCCAGAAAGCCCCGGTTCGAGCCGCATTAATAAAACTTGGGGACTTCCCTAACACCACCATAATCTGAGGCAGCTTTCCCGAGGCCAGTGTGATGTTGAATTTGTCTTCGTACGAGCTGCTTGGCACCCACTGCAGGTTCACATCCACCTTGGTCAGTTCTTCAAGCTTCTGGATGACCGGGCTGTTCTCCGGCGGATTCTCCGCTTCGAAGTTCGGAAGCATAATGGTAATCTCGTCAGTTCCACCCGCAGCGGTCCCTGAACCTGCTTTGTCCGTGGAGCATGCTCCCAGAATTGTACTCAATACCAGTGACGCAGAAAGTAACAGTGCACCTTTTTTGAATCCCGTTTTTTGTCCCATACGTTCTCCCCCTTGGCTTTAGCCTTTGATTGAACCTAACATGACACCTTTGGCAAAATGCTTCTGCAAAAACGGATACACCAGCAAGATCGGAATGGTACCTACAACGATCACCGCCATTTTGATCGACTGCTCTGGTGGCTGTACAAAATTGGGGTCCATGTTTGCCATATCTCCGACACTGGCTTGCGAGAGCAACACGATCTGTCTCAACATGACTTGTAACGGCCATTTGTCACTGTCGGAAATGTACAGCAGTGCCGAGAAAAAATTGTTCCAGTGGCCTACGGCGTAGAACAAGGCAAACGTGGCGATGACCGGTTTGGATAAAGGCAGAACGATTCGCCACAGCACCCCAAGATCCGAACAGCCGTCGATGCGGGCCGCTTCCTCCAGCCCGGGCGGCATTTGCTGAAAAAAGTTTTTGACAACTATTAAGTTAAAAGCGCTGATCGCGCCAGGAAGCATAAGAGCCCAGTAAGAATCGAGCAGTCCCAGTCCACGAATGACGAGGTACGTTGGAATCATGCCACCGCCAAATAACATCGAGAAAATCACCATGTTCATCATGACGTTACGGCCCCAGAAGTCACTTCTGGATAGTGGATAGGCCATCGTTAGGGTGAAGAACAGATTGACCAGTGTCCCTGCCACCGTGATGAAGATGGAAACACCAATGCTGCGAAAGATCGTGGACGAGGAAAAAATATACTCATATGCACTAAAGGAAAATACCTTCGGGATGAGGAAAAAACTGCGTTCGGTGATCTCGGCTTCCGTTGCGAAAGAATTCCCTATAATATACAGGAACGGAAGGACGGTTAATATGCCCAGAATCCCCAGCATGACGTAATTGAAGATATCAAATACCTTGCCGGCAGGGCTGTTGTATAGACGGCTGTTCATGGGCGCTCCTCCTTAATAAATTCCGGGATGGCCGAATTTTTTCGCAAGTTTATTGCTGCCAAGCACCAGAATGATCCCCACCACAGACTTGAATAGTCCCACAGCGGTACTGTAACTGAATGCACCTTGCGTAATCCCCACCGTGTACACATACGTATCAAATACGTCTGCGACATCCCGGTTGAGGGAGTTGGTCATCAGATAGATCTGCTCAAATCCGGTATCGAGGAAGTTCCCCAGTCTGAGAATGAGCAAAATGACTATGGTCGTACGAATGGCTGGAAGCGTGATATGCCACATCCGCCGTAATCGTCCTGCGCCATCCACAATGGAAGCTTCATATTGCTCCGTATCCACACCTGCGAGGGCCGCCAGGAAGATAATTGTGCCCCATCCCATCTCTTTCCACATCATCTGCACAATAATGAGCGGACGGAACGAACCCGGACTGGAGAGTACATCAATGGGCTTGCCTGTAATCCAGGCGATCAGGTCGTATAACACCCCGCCCTGCGGGGTCAGGAACACATACGTGATACTGGCGATAATCACCATGGATACAAAATGGGGTACATAGACCAGCGTTTGAATCGTTCTTTTGAAGAAGGCGACCCGAATTTCATTTAATAATAAGGCGATAATGATCGGTGCCGGGAAAAAGAAGATAAGATCATACAGAGCAAGAACCAGCGTATTGCGTAATAGTCGAAAGAAGTCTGGATTGGAGAAAAAGTTCGTAAAGTTCTCTAGCCCCACCCAGTTACTCTCCCGGATGCCCAGGAAAGGCTGGTAGTCCTGAAAGGCAATGATGATCCCCCACATGGGCAAGTATTTAAAGATGACAAAGTACAAAAATCCGGGAAGCACAAGCACATATAACCATTTGTTTCGTTTAATCTGTCTTTTCCAATTGGACTCCTGTTTTAATGGTCTTGTTGCCATATCCGCTTGAGCAGTTGCAGTGCCGTTGGTATTCCAGTCCGTCTTCCCGTTCATCATGTCTCCCCTTCCTCAAATATGTAAACGTTATCAATTAACCTGATACTCAGACTATACAGCCGATCTTTTTCCGGCAACCTTCATTTTTTGCATTGCTACGACATGATGGCCGAAAAGTCCGCTATAACGCCATTTTCACAAGAAATTGCGCATAACGTAGCGGGTAGAATTGCACATTTTTGCGGGTTTATCCTTCTTTGTATCACGGTAAAAAAAAGAAAAAACCGTCATCCGATAAAGCCGAATGCCGGTCTGAAATGACAAAGATATAAAAGGTTATTGTCCAAACCATTGATCGCGATACTGACTCGGCGTAACTCCCTCCTGTTTCTTGAAGATCCGATTAAAATAACTGTGCTGATATCCCACAGCCGCTGCAACATCATTGATTTTCATCGTTGTCTCCTGCAACAATTGCTTCGCCGCATCCATTCTCACACGTGTCAAATAATCAATAAAGTTGATGCCCGATACCTGTTTGAAAGCCTTACTCAGTGCATAGGGTGTCATCTGCTCCTCGTCAGCACAATTCTCCAGCGAAATGTCGCTGCGGTAATGTGTATCGATATACAACATCGTTCGTTCCACCACCAGTTTCAGCGGTTCCTGCGATCGTACCTCAACCTCTTGTATATAAGGTATGAGTACCTCATTCATCATCCATTGCTTCATCTGTACAGGTTCACGAATACCGGATAGTTGCTCATACATGTTGTAACCACCAAACAGCTTATAAGGTGTGACACCCGTTTGCAGCATCATGTGCTGAATGCTGCCAAGCAATTGAAGCATCATCTGTTGCACCTGAAATTCGGTACTGCCCGTCCGCGTAATCTCACTCATGAATTGTTCCAGCACACGTTCCGCTTCGGCTTGTTTGCCCAGCCTGACCACCTGTAGCAACTCCCGTTCAAGCCCAAGCGGATAGGAAACTGCTTCATTTCTGCGGAAACATTCCTCATCCTCCAGATCGAGAATCTGACTTCCTTCCTCCACACTGCGATAAGCCACGGCCTGTTCCATCTCAACGAATCGTCCGGGCAGTTCCTGAAGTGAAGCTGCCGGGCGACTGACCATCAAGGTCACCTTCATTTTGAGCGTTCGTCCAATGACCTCCACCAGTTCCTGTCCCCATAACAGCGCTTGTGATTTCACAGGTTCATCCTGGGGAGCAATCACAAGCATGGCGGAAGACAGGTCGTGGAAGTTCATGACACTGATCTGCCTGAAAACATTTTTCGCAACTTCCTGTGTAATATTCACTGCTGCAAAGGTGACTAATCCCGTGTCCTGGCTTCCAAATCTGCCTTGCAGCTGCTCGTACCCCGTAAAATACATCTGCACCAACAAATACTGCTGGCCCTCCAACTCAAATCCGAGATTACGCATCCGCTGCTGAAGATCCTGCTCGTTATAGGCATATAGATGCCCCTGCACAAGTTGTAAGACAAAACTGTCGCGCAGATGGGGAAGCTGCTCCTGCAATTGGCGATGTGCCGTGACATTGCGGGAAGTCAGTTCGTTCCACTGTTGTTCCAGCAGCTTAAACTCGTCCAGCTTGGCATCCGTTGGTGTTGTTTCGTTTCTGCCAGGCGTAAGCAGATGCAGCATCCGTGCTACAGGCGAATAGATTCGGCGGGAAGCAAACCAGGATAACAATAATCCCAGAATCAGACTGCCTGCACTCGCAATGACGATGATTTTGGATACCATCTTGACTGGCGAAGTGACTGAGGTCAGAGGTGCTGCGGAGACGTAAGTCCAGTCCGAATCGATCCGACTCAATGAGCCGTATGAGACAGAATAGGTCTGATCCTCATATCGGAACAGGAATGAGCGGCTGTCCGCATGCAGGGCCACTTCTTCTTTTAGCTGCTGCTCAAAAGCAGACGTCTCTCCCGCCGTTCCCGGATTCCCGGTAACCAGTGTGTTTCCTTCCTGATCCATAAGGAACGTTACACCTTCATCATAAGGAGTAAGCGTTTTCAATAAACTGGCGACTTTCTCGTTATCCAGCGTGATGACCAGTGCCCCAAACGGATTAATGCTCTCCCCCGGTATCTTATGTACTAGAACAAGTGCATTGCCTGCATCCGTATGCAGTGGACTATCGTTGGTCGAAGGTTCGGTATCTCTGTTGATGCTGGAAACCCAGTCTGTCCAGTACACGTGGTTCCCCATGGAAAGGTATCGATCATATGCTTCTACTTTGGCTTCATCGTTCAATTCGGTATAATCCCGATTAAACAAGATTGGCTTAGGCTCCTGCAAATACAACTGTGCTGACTTGATCAGTGGATGGGAACCTTGTAATACGTATAATGTAGTCACAATCTCCTGAGTTTCATTGAAATAATACACAAAATCCAGCGTTCGCAGTGCATTGCCAAACCTCGGTTCAAAAGCCCAATGGGATAAGTTCATCTCCAGATAAGCCAGTTGATCATCCACATTGCGTGCCCGGTTCTCGATCTGGTTCTGATGCATCCGATTGAACTCGGTTTCCATCCGGCCAACGACCTGTTGATACATGACGATACCTGTGATTAGCCCAGGAATACTGGCAATGAGTAAAATAAGCATCAGGCTGTTTCGATAAAATCTTCCTTTATGTCTTCCTGCCTTTAAGTCGGATAACCGCTTGAATCTGCCAAATATTCGCTCGCTCCTAGTCGGTTCCATCGGTGCTCACCTGCCTGCTTGCATCGGGTCTGACTGTCATGGAAACTTCCTCAACTCCCCTGAGAATATATGGATGAAATCCTTTTCCTGTATTATACGCACAATCCTCAGGTGAATGAAACGATCTGTAACCGATCATTTTTTTAACCAATGTTTTATTAACATGACAAAATGGATTACAATGAGATATAGCAAACATGAAGGAGGCCTTTTTAATGAAAGAACAGACTTATTTTGAACAAAATAGAGAAAAACACCTGGCAGAACTGAATGAATGGTTGTCCATTCCAAGTATCTCTGCCATTTCAGCGCATAAAGAGGATATTAACCGTGCAGCACAATGGGCAGCAGATGCGCTCACACGTGCAGGCATGGAAAACGTAGAGGTCATTCAAACGGCTGGACATCCGATTGTCTATGCAGATCACCTGCATGCACCCGGCAAACCGACGGCTCTGATCTATGGACACTATGATGTACAACCTGTTGATCCGCTTAACCTGTGGGAGACACCTCCTTTCGAACCTACCGTTCGTGATGGCAAGCTGTTCGCCCGTGGTGCAACGGATGACAAAGGACAGATCTTCCTACATATCAAGGCAGTTGAAGCCATCCTCGCCGAAAACAAAGAACTGCCAGTTAACATCAAGTTCTGTATCGAAGGCGAAGAGGAAATCTCCAGCCCGAACCTGCCCATCTACCTGAATGAACATACAGACAAGCTGCGTGCAGACATGATACTGATCTCAGATACATCCCTGCTTGAAAAAGGAAAACCAGCAATCTCCACAGGCCTGCGAGGCTTATGCTCTATGCATGTGGATATCAATACAGCCAATACCGACTTGCACTCCGGTTCATTTGGCGGCGGTGTACCCAACGCACTGCATGCACTCGTGTCCCTGCTTGCTTCGCTACATGATGAGCAAGGCCGTGTGAGTGTAGACGGTTTCTATGACGGCGTTCTGCCACTATCTCCTGAGATGCGAGAAGAATTTGTGAAACAGGGCTTCAATGAAGAACAGCTTCGTCAAGACCTCGGGCTGGAGCAATTGTACGGCGAAGAAGGCTACTCGTTCGTGGAACGTGTTGGCGCTCGTCCAACGCTGGAACTGAACGGCGTATGGGGTGGTTTCCAAGGCGAAGGCAGCAAAACGGTTATTCCGAAGGAAGCTCATGCCAAAATTACGTGCCGTCTCGTTGCGGATCAAGATCCACAACATGTATTGGATCGTATCGAAGCACATCTGCGTGCTCACGTTCAACCGGGTGCAACGCTGCATGTGAAACAGATCGAGAAAGCTTTTGCTTTCAATACCGATCCTTCCAATCCAATTATGCAAAAAGCAGCAGATGCGTATGAGCATGTGTATGGCGTTCGTGCCCTCTTTACCAAAGATGGCGGCTCCATTCCGATTGTTGAGAAGCTCTCACGTGTACTCGAAATCCCTGCTGTCATGATGGGCTTTGGCTTGCCGGATGAGAATCTGCATGCACCGAACGAGCACTTCAACCTGGAGAACTTTGATAAAGGGTTGTTGACGATTGTTCAGTTTTTGAAGAGTTTGTAATCATCGTGTTTAAAACCAGATCATGAGAGCGTGCTGAGTGGACGTTCCGGGGCCGAATCGTTCTTTAGATCGCTGTTATCGTCGGATTTTTTGGCTTCCCCTTCTCAAAGGGTAAAATCCGACGATAAAGGCGAACGCTCCGCTTCTTCAGAATCGATTTCGTCCCCTCCACTACGTTGCAGCTTCTCGCATGACTGATTTTAGGATTGAGCCTACTTTACAAATGAAGGGTAATAGGTAGGTATGTAAGTATATAAAAGGGGTGTGCCGTCCAACTTCATGACGGTACACCCCTTTTATAATTGGTGATCTAGATCTATTTCGTTTCAATGGTTCGGTATTTACTTTTTAACGAACTGCGCCCTTCCTATTCGACGAAAATCCGCAGTTTTGACTCAATAACGAATCGTAGACGCTTTATTTCCTCGTTTTGCATGTCATTCATCAATTTTCTACCGGAATAACGTGGCTGACGTTCATCCGCCTGTGACTAGAAGGAGTAACCCAATTTCGGGACATCCTCCAGATTCTACTCCCCTCATCCCCATTATGTGCGGAATGTTGTGAACTTCAGCATGTGCACAAGCTTGGATAAATGCGCGATCTCCTGCTGGACTCCAGCGGTGTCCGTACCTGCCATTGCCTGATTCGCTCGCAGCGTCCTACGTATGTTCAGCATACCTTCGATCAGTTTCATAACCGTGTTGCGTCCACGATGATCGACAATCATATACTTTTTGCGTGCATCCAGCTCTACCCATACGATGTTGCTGAATGATGTGAACAGATGCCTGCGGTACAGCTCCATATCGGTCTCATTGTAATGCTCGCCATAAAAGGCATAATATCCGTGTATGTGCAACTTCTCCGCCAACACTGTGATGAACGGATCATGTTCGAGCATAGCGTTACGTTCCATGTTTCACGCCTCCGTTATGCGTGATCCGCAGATCCCGTCTTTTTGAGATCTATTTTAACATATTGTTCAGGGTGTTGCCTCTACACAGATAGAAGCCAAGTCTTAACTCCGAAAACCGATGCATCACAAATGAGAGTTATTAACACGATACTAATTTTCTAAATCTAATATGACTCACCGATCCGTCTGCCCTTGACCCATACACCCTCAATATCCAACTCCTCATTCAGCAAAACGATATCTGCCTGTTTTCCTTGAGCCAGGGAACCTGTCCGATGATCAATGCCCAGCAGGCGTGCCGGGGTCAGACTTGCTGCTCTTGATGCAGCGTTCAGACTCAAGCCCACTTCCTGTACCAGGTAACGGAAACCGCGAATCATCGTCAGTGTGCTTCCCGCCAGTGCGCCGCCGTCCTTCAGTCTGGCCTCGCCATGCTTCACAATTACGGGCAGGTCGCCGATTTTGTACTCCCCATCATCCAATCCCGCAGCAGACATGGCATCTGTAATCAACACGAGTTGATCATTATGTTGCTTCAGCTGAGCGAGGATCGATATCGCCGCAGGGTGAACATGAATGCCGTCAGCAATTACCTCAGCACTGATGCGGGGATCACTCAGCACGGCTCCGGCAGCCCCGGGTAGCCGGTGATGCAGCGGTGTCATGGCATTGAACGTATGTACTGCATGATGAAGTCCTGCTTCTACTGCCCGCTCCACCTCTTCATAGGTCGCATCGGTATGGCCGAGTGCCGCTGTAATCCGTTGTTCTCGCAGCCATGAAATGACTTCCAGCGCGCCTTCACGTTCCGGTGCCAACGTAACTTGACGGATCAGGCCAGGATATTGCTTCTCCCATGCTTCGAGCCAAGATACATCAGGCAGCATGATATGTTCCGGATTTTGCGCACCAGGCCATTTCGGACTGAAAAAGGGACCTTCCAGGTGCACACCCTCAAGCTGTGCATATGGCATGTCAACAGAACGGTAGCGGTTAACCTCAGCAAGTACGTTATCCAGTCTCTCTTTCGGAGCCGTCATCGAAGTCGCAAGCATCGCTGTCGTGCCCTGCGTACTATGAAAAGATGTGATCTTGTCCAGCACCTCCGGGCTTGCATCCATAAAGTCTTCTCCGTTCCCACCATGCACATGGATATCAATGAATCCAGGCACGATGAGACCACGTTCCGGTACTGACAGCGGCAAAGCCTCGCTCCGAATCCTTTCAGGAAGACCTTCCGGTATCCCAGCATAAAGGATTTTCCCATCCCTCCAGGCTATTACACCGTCTTCCAATATTTCATCTGCAAGGAGCAGTTTGCCCCGAAGAAGAGAAATATTTTCATCACGCTGTCTCTCAGGTTCATGGCTATTCGCTCCGGTCATCTCACCAGCCTCCCTGCTGCACGGTCCAGCAGTACCACCACATTTGGATGACATTGCAAAAGCGATGCAGGACAGGCCGTTGTGATTGGGCCCATAAAGGCTTCGCGGATAATCTCGGCTTTTTCCTCGCCACGGGCAATGAGCAGAATCTGTTTGGCTTTCAAAATGGTACCGACACCCATCGTAATCGCCTGAGCCGGAACCTCATCGATGCTGTCAAAGAAACGTGCGTTTGCCTTTCGCGTCTCGTCTTTCAGATCCACGACATGTGTTCGTCCTGTAAGTTCAGTTCCTGGTTCATTGAAGCCAATATGACCATTATGTCCGATGCCCAGCAGTTGAAGGTCTACCGGTCCACGATCGTCCAGCCGTTGTTCATAGGAATTACATTCCTGTTCCAGATCGGCAGCCTGACCATCAGGCACATGCGTTCTGGCAAGATCCATATCAATATGATGGAATAATTGTTCGTTCATGAAACTGCGGTAACTTTCACGATGTTCTGTTGGAAGTCCGACATACTCATCGAGATTAAAAGAAGAAGCCTGTGAGAAGCTAACCAGCCCCTTCTGGTACAACGTGATAAGCTGTTTATATATGCCCACAGGAGAACTTCCTGTCGCAAGCCCCAATACAGCCCGTGGTTTGGTCTGCAACAAGCTGGCAATGAGGCCAGCACCCGTGGCGTTCAAATCTTCTTCATTTTCAAAAATTCGTATATTCATCTTCATCTGTCAGGCACCTCCGTTGTGTTGGACTCGATAAGATTGCACATTGTGATAGGATTGTTCCAGTCTGGGGATAAAACGGTCGAAGTCGGCACTTACCATGCCTGTGAACAAAATATCGACCACATGCAGCAGTGCAATACGGGAAGCCATATCTCCACGCCTCATGCCCTCTTCCAAAGAAGAAGTGAACAGTGGAATGTCCGATACCGTTGCGAGTGTGTTACTTCCATAGGAAGTCAGTGAAATCGTAGAAGCTCCAGCTTGTTTGGCACAATGCAGGGCATCGATGGTCTCTGGTGTTTCGCCTGAATAGGATACGGCCATCGCCACATCTCCCTCGGCGAGCGAAGATGCGGATGTAATCTGCATGTGTGAGTCGGAGAAAGCCGTACAGCTTTTGCCAATCCGCACCAGTTTCTGATAGAAATCCTGTGTAACAATCGAAGAGGTGGCCACACCGTACAGATCAATGCGGCGAGCCTGGCACAATAATTGAACGGCTTGCTCCAATCTGCCCAAGTCCAGTAAACGAGTGGTGTCTGCAATAGACGCGAGGTGGTTGGCTTCGATAGCTTCAACAATTTTGGATAGTGAATTGCCCGCTACAATATCCTGATACGCCGTTTCATCGGATGCGTGGGACAATTCTGCGGCGAGCTTCATTTTGAAATCAGGAAAGCCTTTGAAATGAAACGACTTGCAAAAGCGGGTTACCGTCGCCGCACTCGTCCCACTCTGCTCTGCCAGATGACTAATCGTCCAGCCGGGAATGTCCGATGGAGATTGCATAATGACTTCGGCGATACGTCGCTCCTGAGACGGAAGGTTATTTAGTTCTTGCTGCAACGCACGTAATATGGCTGCCATGAGGACCTCACTTTATGAAAATTATTTTTATTTATTTTTAACAAATTAAGAAAATTATTTTTATAACTTCATTTTAATCAAGACGATCCTGCAAATCAAGAGGAATTTAACATGACTTTTGCAATGATGCTGAGCGTGTATAGACCCTGACCTGCTTGATACGCATAGTTGATGTCCTTTATATTGAGAATCGAGAGGGGTGCAATTCTAATGAATCGAAGACAACAGAAAAAGTTCAGTCCTTCCACCTGGATTATTGCTACCAAACAAACAGAAGGACACACCTATTATGCCCTCTATGCTATCGACTGGAAACGCGGAGGTCGGTTGAGTTGGGAAGGATGGAATCACCTTGAAGATCTGCTGCAATTTCATATTCCGATCAAACGAAAAGCCGGAGGAAGGAAATCCGCTTCCCAGCCTGCCGCAAAAATTGCGAAAAGAGCACTCCATCTTCATCTGAACGAAGCACAATTTGAGGAATTGGAGCAGCTCTTTTATCAGCCATTTTCGAAGAAAAAATGGAGGACGTTCCTTCAAATGAATAGGAATCAATAAGTGTATGGATTCGGTTGTTTCATTTTTTCACGCTAAAACAAAAAAGCCTCTTCCTTCTTTAGTTTAGTTAAAGAATAGGAAAGACTTTCGCGGTACTAAGATTCAAATCGTTTTAATGCAATTTCCATTCAACTAAACGCTCAACTCAAGTTAACTCGGTCTAATTCATGTCATCATATCGTTTTAAGAATTTGCTGGCTAAGCCGGGTACAGTCATTTGATGGACCGATTGATTTTCAATTTCCTCCGCCAGATCATCATCTGTGAGAGAAACGAAAAACGTAATGTCTGCTTTGGTTTGTCCATATCGAGCGAAAACGTCATCTGCTGTCTCATTCACAACTTTGGCGATGATTCGAATGATCTCATCCTTATACTTCTGGACATCTTCTGTTGCATACAACAATCGACTGATGTGGTTAAAGTGCGTATCCTCGCCATATTGATATTCGGAGCAGCCCCATCTGTAATAGATCTCGTCCTCCTCACTATCACATAGCCCTTGCTCTTTCATACTCACAATATGCCTAGCCAGGGATTCCTCTGTATTTACCGCCATGAACAGCGTTACCCAATCACTGTCTGTTCCAAAGGCACAAGCATATACTTTCTCGTGCTCTACCTTAGCCAGCGTTTGTTCCAGATCAGGAAGAAACCCCGCTCGAAATTGATTTTCAAATTCACTTAAAAAGTGGTCCACACAGCTCATCCTTTCATTTTCAATGCAGTTTAAGATTCAAATGTCTTTTCAACCATTGATTCGGGCCGAAACGGTTAACGAGATATTCATATCCCCGCCCTGTTGCTATGTAGGTCTCTCGATAACTACAAGGTACCACATAATCGCAATTAACATGCTTACTTCCTACACCCTTAAACGACTATGCTATAATAAAAATACGACTAACCAAGTGAGGTGACACCGATGAAATGGGGAGAGATTATTGAATTACACCCAGATCGTTTTGTGCTTGTGGAAGCAATCAAGGCAAGCTCCAGCAACCGTGTCCGTCAACTAGAGGATATAGCTGTTATTCAAAACTATGATAATCCTCAAGAAGCCTGGAGCGGTTACAAAGAACTGCACAAGCTCCATCCGACACGCGAGTTATATGTCTTTCATACGAGCAGAAGCGATGTTGAGGTTGTAGAAGAATTTTTTTCAGGAGTGCGGCAACGAACATGAAACTACAACTACAGCAAGGCTTACCTATCGTATCCTTGACCATAAGCCATAATGAACAAACTATCATTTTGCATAATATTTTATTTGATACAGGCTGTGCAGCAACTGTGTTTGATACCGATGCATTAGCTGCAGTAGGTATACAGATTGATTTTATTAATGGACGAGCTAAGCGAATGTATGGGGTAGGTGGAACGAGCGAAATCTGCTATGAACAGCACATTCCCAATCTTCATATTGAGCATATTGCTTTGACTGATTTTCCAATTCAACTTGGTTCAATTCAAGAACCTTATGGTTTTGACGGAATCATTGGCATTGATTTTATGATGAGAGCCTCATGCAAAGTCGACTTTGAATTAATGGATGTTCAATTTTCAACATAAGCCATGTAATGATAACCTTTGGATGGTTGCGTTGCGTGGCTTATTTTTATACACCATGGATGGGTGACTTAATCCCTGAACAGCGGATCATCTGATGTAATAAACTATAAATCAGCAGCAAAAAAGCCTTGCCCCATTCTTCTTGACAAAGAATAGAGAAAGGCTTTCATGCTGCTACTTAATCCTAACTGTAATTCGCAACTAAATCTTCAGTTCTCCAAGCTTAATCAGCTCGACAACTGCCTGCGAACGACCCTTAACATTGAGTTTCTGCATCACATTCGAAATATGGTTACGCACCGTTTTCTCGCTGATGAATAACTGCCCTGCGATGTCACGCGTTGTTTTGTCTTGAACCAGTAATTCGAATACTTCGCGTTCACGGTGGGTCAACAAAAATTTGCTTTTATGATCGATACCCTTCAATGTTCACCCCTCCTTGCTCGGGTTGTGTTGGTGTAACAAGGTTAAGGGGATACAGTCAACTCATCTTATGTCAGGTCAAGGGCGTTGGTTCAGTTTTATAAGAAAAATGGGCAGTAAACATGTGATTCATTGTCCAAAGAGAACGTGAGCAGTTGTCTATGTATTAAAGATCATTTAAAACAAACATGCCTCTGCAGCGGATGTTACCATCTGCGCAAAGGCACACTTGTTCATCTGTCTTATGAACTACCGATTCATTCGATTCATGACACCACCGTTGTGATTACGGTTCATCAGGCCATCGTCAAGGACGCCATCACGGTGATTCGTACCTGTTCCGTTCGTTGGGAAGATGCGCTCCACCATCGATTGGAACGTATCGATCATGCCACTAACGGGCTTACCGTTACGCATATCTGTGGCATAGTTCTCGACATGCTTCACAAAATCCGGATTGGCTGATACATATACATTCTCGATATTCGGTGCAAACTGCTTGATTTTGGCTGAAATCTTACCCTTAATCTCAGCTGATGTGTTATCATCCGTGCTATCTACACGTTGTCCTTCACTTTTCATACCATAATGCCCATCGTCCGTCCCACGTGCTTTGCCGCTGTTTGTCAGACCACGCATCATACCAACCGCGCCTGTGCCCATCGTGCCATAAATGCCACGATCATTGCCCATATGGCTGCGATCCGTTGCTGAATTCGTGTTCAATCCTGGAGCAATTCCGCTAGTGCTGTACGGAGACATTGTGCCCGTACCACCATTCACACGCATACCACCCATATCATGATTCATGTTGCCCCCACGCATGGTATCACTGGCATGGTTACGCATCGTTCCATTCAGCATGCTCGTACGACCATTGGACTTGCTTTCCAACTTGCCTGCATGACCATCTGCCAAACGAACCGCGACATAAGCATTACGATCCGTTAACATGACACGGGCGGATTTAACTTCTTTCATCTCCGTGATGCGTTTTGCCAGCTCTTCACTGGATTTCAGGTCATTGACATTATGCATGCGATAACTTTTCGCACGAATACCGTCCATTCCATTGGACTCCACGCCATAACGGTTAATTCCGTTCGCTTGTTGACGAACACTTTGCGTGTGCATATTGTTGGTATCCCGATTCGTGCCACAACCTGTCAAACCGGCCATTACAAAGATTGCAGTAGATAATGATAACGTAATAGCTGTTGCCTTTTTGACTGCTGGCATGTACTCATCCTCCAATGTATGTTGGTTTTGGTCACAAAGATAGGATGCGCTTCTGACCGTACCGATATGCTGAAAGGATATGGTACCTTACCCTGTAATTTTTGGTCAAATGGCATGTTCTTTGATCATGGATTTTGATCCGTGGGCAGTGAGATTCTTTGCCTTTAAACAAAAAAACAGTGCTGCTTTGTTCGCAGCACTGCCTCAAAATAATATTACATCTCAATTAATATCACTTATCTTCCGCCCGGCTCATTTCCCGTCTGTTGAAGAGGATGTCGTTGCGTCATTTACAGAACTCGGTGTCTCTTCCGAAGAAGTTGTTGATGCTTTAATTGTATCCGGGAATTTCTCGGCTTCCGTTAAACTGGTTGCATCCATGCCATATGCCCATTGACCATCCGGCGTAATGACCCAGATCTGATCCGATTCGGACGGCACCGTAAGTCCCCGATACACATCTCGAACTTGTTGCCCATTGACCATCTGTTCAACAGACAGGGTGAATCGTGGAACCGAATTTTTCAACTCGGATGCTTTACGCACATCATCTGCTGTCGACAAGTTTTTGATTTTGCCGATAAGAGATACGGCATCTGTGGCTTCAATCGTTTTTCCATTCAGTGTCCAAGTCTGCTCTGCTGCATCGTTCTCCGATGTCGTTTTTAATATCCAGGTAGCTGCTTCACCCTCCCACTCCAGAGACCCAACATTTGTCTCATCCATGTTAAAAGGTGTAGTGTCCAACAAATCACGACGAGACAAAGCTATGCTTGTTATCGCCTCTGTCTGCACGGCAACCACAGGGCCCGAATCAACACGTACATAACGTGCATCATCTGCTGGAAGCTGGCCACCAATAGCCAGTTTGATCTCCCGATTATCTTTGAGTTTGATATCCATACGTGTAGCATCTGTTCCTAATCCGTACTTATCCAGATCCGTCGGCGCTTCTTCCACCACCAGTTCCTGATTTGCACCACTCAGAGCATCCAGCCAGCTACTTACACTGTAACCGTTCAGAGGATAGGCTTTCGGTTCCACCATCTGCCATACGCCATTTTCAAGCGTCAGGGTCGAAGATGCTGCTGCACCGGATGTCTCCTCCGTTGTGTCATGTATTGTAATGGATTGGATATCCCCGGATTGAATACCGAGCAACTTGGCTTGCACCGCTTCTTCTTCCCGAAAATAATTTTGACTGTCCGCGTACACCCAGCCCACAATTAGTACAATGACCACCAGAATTGTTGGGACCCATTTTCTCATACCCGTCTACGCCTCCACCATAAGAGTACACCGATGATAACAAAGAGGAGTGGGAACGCTACAATAGCCACGAAGAAAATCGTTCTGGCTTGCTCGTCATTCAGGTATGCCGTCTCATAGCCGGCTTGTACCCTTGGGCGAATCGTCAATCCATTTTCTTTCTCACTCAAATAGTTTACCGTATTCAAAATAAAGTCCCGATTGCCGCCATTCGCAATTTCCGAATCCTGCATGAAAATGGACGAGCCCAGAATAACCGCCTTCGGTTTGCCATCCGTCGTATCGGCTGCATACCCTAATTCAACTGGTCCTTGAATGTCCTCTTCGGCATCATTGGTTGTTTCATTCTGCAATAAACCGCCGATATTCGTCTCCCCATAACTGTCATTCGAAGAATGAATTAACGGTGAAAGGGTATATTTATCCTGTTCTTTGCTGGTCAGCGCAATCGACAACGACAACATCGGATACAATTGGCTTGCAGCAAGTTTGTCCGTAATTGCATGTGTACCATACTCCGGCACCACCCAGAGTGGCCCCATTGTACTGGCTTGCTGATTATCCACCATGACCGCATGCTCATCAACGACGCCATAATCAGCCATCAGAGCATCGATGTTTTTCCAACTGGATTTCATATCTTCTACAAATCCGAGGGATAATAACAACTTGCCTCCATTACTCAGATATGTGCGAATGGCTTTCATTTCCGTATCACTGAGATCACGTTGTGGACCAATAATCGCCAGCACATCTGCATCTTCGGGAACCTTCCCTGCTTGATTCAGCTGTAACTCTTCCGTCTGCACATTATTTTGTTCCAAGGAGGATTGCAGCGTAGTCATCTGAGCGAGACTCAGCTCTTCATGCCCAGTCAAAAACATCATTTTGCGCATCTCCGTGGATGACATATTCATGAGCGCCTGCGTAAGTTTTTCCTCACCTGTGAACTGGTATGATCCGTCACTTCCGTCCCCTGTCGCGGTGAACAGACTGGCGATATCAATCACTTTGTGTTGATCTCCCTGCTCCAGCACAATGGAGCTGCCTGTTATGCCGTATTTGGATGCAAGCGCAGGTTCCTGCGTCAGATTATACTGTTTTATTTTCAACTTGCTGTTACGTTTCGTGTATTCCTCGACCATATCCGTGACCTCACGGTTCAGAACGGTGTTGTTGGCATTTTCGACCGTTAACACCAGAATGTTGACGTCATCCTTCACATTTTTGATCGCAGTAAGGGACTGGTCAGATAACGTGTATTGTTTGTTCGAGGTCAGATCCAGCTGGAAGCCGCCAAGTGAATTCAGGAACAGTGTTAGCAAAATAAAGATGCCAATCACCGCTACGGACAGCACGGTACTGTTGGTATGACTTAACCATTTTTTCATCTTCTCACCTCCACCGCTTCCGTTCCACAATTTGAATGCTTAACAGCAGAAACACACCCGAAAGGGTGACATAGTACAATATATCCGGCCCACTAAGCACACCTTTCATGAAGCTGTCGAACCGGTTAGTCAGGGCAAATGGGTCCAGCCACTGTTGCAAAGCAGAACCTGTATTGCCTGCGAATGAATCAAGCATCCACAAAACGAGCAAAATAATAAAACCCGCCACCGCAGACACCATCTGATGCTGGGATAATGTAGAAGCGAACAGTCCAATCGCCATCATACTTCCGCCCAGGAAAAATAATCCCAGCGCAGACATCCATACTGTCGTCATATCCAATGTCCCATAGAACGACATGATGAATGGGTACACCAGACTGCACAGGATGAGCACAACCAGAATGGCCAGAGAAGCGAGATATTTGCCAAAAATAATTTCTGTTACTCGTGCCGGAGAAGTCAGCAACAATTCATCCGTTCCCTGTCTGAATTCCTCTGCCACTAATCGCATCGTCAGCAATGGCACGACAAACAGCAGCATGGACAGCGTATCGCCCAACACGAGACGATAATCGACAATGCTCGGCTGGTAATATACAAAGCTTGAATAGAACAGCAGACTGGTCATCAGTACATATACGGCAAAAGCAAAATAGGACGTTGGTGACAGAAAATAAGCTTGCAACTCTTTATTGCATACCGCCATCATTCGTCTCATTTGGAGTCCTCCCCTTTGCGAGCTTGGGGCGAAGCATCGGCTGCTGTACTAACTGATGTTCCCGATATACTCGACGAGTCGATGTCAGAAGTTACGTCCTGATCCATCTCTGCCCCAACAACCTTATCCACATCTGCCGAATTTGCGTCTGTGTCTGTGGCCTCGGTTGTGGTCAGCTTCAGGAAAATTTGCTCCAGACTCAGGTTCTCCTTCTTCATCTCCAGTATCGGTAATCCTGCACCTGACAAAAGGTAGAACAGCTCCTCCCGGAAATCTTCCGAGTTTTCTCCAGTAAGCAGCATTTTAACCGTATTCGCCGAATCTGAATTAAGTGAAGTATCTTTGGCGGTATTCGCATCCGACGCTTGAATGACTTCACTTCGCACCTTCTCCCATGGTGTCAGCACATGTTGTAATTGCTCCGCAGTGGCCTTCACTTCAATCGACACTTTGAACTGATCCCCCATTGCTGATCCGAAATGCTGAGGTGAACCATCCAGCACGAGCTGTCCCTGATTAATGATCAACATTCGATTACAGAGCGTGCTCACTTCAGGCAAAATATGCGTACTGAGCAGAACCGTATGGTTCTCGCCCAATTCTCGGATTAAATCCCGGATCTCGATAATCTGATTTGGATCAAGACCCGATGTTGGCTCATCCAGAACCAGCAAATCCGGCTTGTGAATAATGGCTCCTGCCAGCCCAAGGCGTTGTTTGTATCCTTTGGATAACCCACGTACCATTTGCCTTTCCCGACCCTGAAGTCCCAGTCTGCTAACCATCTCACTGACCCGCAGCTTAACCTCACGTGCCGGGACATCTCGCAAATTGGCTACGAATTTAAGATAGGACTGCACCGTCATATCCGGATACAGTGGCGGCGTTTCAGGCAGATACCCAATCTTGGAACGAACACGCTGCCCCTGCTCATGCACCGATACCCCATCCACCATAATGGAACCCGCAGTTGGATGCACATAACCCGTAATCATACGCATCGTTGTTGTTTTTCCGGCACCATTGGGCCCAAGAAAGCCAACAATCTCACCACGTTCCATAGTGAAATCCAGTTGATGTACGCCGCGTTGCCCTTCGTAAACTTTGCTGACCTGTTTCACTTCGAGCACATCATTCATCCTTTCCCGTTAAAATACCCGTGCACCATCGATCGTTATATAAATTCAACTGAAAATATTTACACTTGCACTCCGATGGCAGAATAACCTTCCGATCACTGTTATCCCCAGATTTTTTTTGATTCCTTCATTCAGAAGGAAAAATCCGGGGATAAAGGCGAACGCTTCGCTTCTTCAAGTTATTTCTGCCCTCTCCGTTATCGTGTAAATGTTACGTTGAACTTATGTAATAGATGATAGACACGGGAAGTTACTTGTATCTTACGTGAGCTATCCTAGCCTCAGCTTAATGACACTTAAAAGACAGCTTAAAAATATGTGTCCAAAATGTGAACAATCCAAGTAGCACCCACACCCTGCACTTACAGCCAACGTAACATAGAGTACAGGAGAATGTGCTCCTGACCAAAAGTCAGAGGGTGAATCGTTTGAAAGTATTATTCACGTTTTATGTTCCGAGCGGTGGCGTGGATACGTTAAATCGACTGCGCACCGCTGTTCTGAAACGTCATGGCATTGAAGCGCACCTATTGTATCTCAACACAGGCTCGGGATTGCAGAACAACAGTGATACGCCCATTTTCACCGCGTCCAGTGACGAGGATATCCATCATATCATTCATACTCATCATTATGATGCCATCATTGCCACTTCAGACATCGCTATGCCCGGCCGCTTGAGAGGACTTGGTTATACAGGTCGAATTATTTTTGAAGCGCAGGGACTCGGAACACGCGATCAAGCTCTGGAAACGATACAGATGGGTGTCCCTTACCTTCAAGCCCATTGCGATGCAGCCGTTTTGCCTCCCACAGACCACCTGCTGGATATGTTCATTCATATCTGCCCTTGGCTTCATCGGTTTGTTATTCCCAATATGCTGGATACGGACACCTTCGCACCAATTTTGGTGGATACCCCACCCTATCCGGTGCTGGCTTGGGTAGGACGTCTTGAACACAACAAAAACTGGCGTGAATATTTAATCATATCGAGTGAAATCGTCAAAAAAAATCCGAAAGTCAGACTATGGTTGTTCCACGATCCAACTTTGGCTAATCCAGAAGATGAAGTCATGTTCCGGCACATGCTGGCAGAATACGGGCTTGAAGATAAGATTGGCATCTTCATCAATGTTCCCCATTCTCAGATGCCTACCTTCTATTCCATGATTGCCGCTTCAGGGGGCATCATGTTATCGACTTCGCTGCTTGAGGGATTCGGCTATGCCGTCGCTGAAGCCATCAGTTGTGGATGCCCGGTACTAAGTACGGATTCGGACGGTGTGCGTTCTTTTATCACACATAACAAGACTGGAAAGTTCTATCCGATTGGCAATGTCAAGGCAGCTGTCTCCGAGGCAAGGGACCTCATGAAAAACCAGAAACTGCGTGAATATATCCGCATTCAGGGCAGACAGCATATGAGCTTGTCTTTTTCACCAGATCGATATGCCATTTCTTTCCGTGAAATGATGACAGCACTGCGAATTTTCCATTGAGCATAGCAAAAAAGGCAGTTCAGCAAAATTTCTCTGAACTGCCTTAGTATGGTTTTTATAGAGTCTTAGTGTCCCATCATCATCGCGGGATCAGGCTTGTCGCCATTTTGAAGTTCTTCTTCCGGCATCGGCTTAGGTTTGCGCAGAATCAGACTGAGCAAACATCCGAACAATGCAATACAAGCGGCCAGGAAGAACGTATCATTGAAACCAGCTACCAAACCATGAACGATAGCGGTCGGCTCTGTACTCGTTGTATTGTCTGCGATTCTTGAAGTAAGGAAGCCTGTAAGCCCTGCAACCGCAAAGGACACGACCACTTGCTGTGCAGCGGCCGTGAGCGGTGTAACCCGTCCAACCAACTTACGCGGTGCAGCATTTAATACATGCGTATTGAGTGGCATCATGGACAAGCCCATACCCAGACCCATCATGACCAGAGCCGTTATAATCAGGCCAAGACCTGTCTCTGCCGTAATGGAGGACAGAATAAACAATGCTCCCGAGATAATACCCAGACCCACGAAGGCCAGAGGTCTAGCACCGATTTTATCAAACAACCGACCACCGAGCGGCATACCCACTCCGGAAGCCAACGCCTGTGGCAGCAGGATCAATCCAGTTTCCAATGCAGTGTACCCTTTGATCTGCTGCAAATAAAGCGGGATCAGGATCATCGCACCGAACAGCGCCACTTGTGACACCCATGCGAGAATAATTCCCCGTGAGAAATCAGATGATTTGAATACCCGGAGTTCGAGCAATGGATTTTGATGACGAAGCTCCACAATAATGAACAAAATGAGCGCTACCCCACCCACAATGACACCCGTCAAAGTTGTTGCAGACGTCCAGCTCGTTCCACCCTCACTCACACCGTAAGCCAGCATCGAGAACGCAATTGGCGCCAGAATCATGCCGAGCAGATCCAGTGCAGGTGTGCGTCCACGATCTGTATCAGGCAAAAACTTGATACATAGAATGAAAGCTGCAATACCAATGGGCAAGTTAATCAGGAAGATCCAGTGCCAGCTCAGTGATTCAATAAACCACCCGGACAACACCGGACCCAATGCAGGGGCAAGCAGCATCGGGATTCCCAGCATCCCCATGATAGAACCTCTTCGCTCAGGAGGAGCCAGACGAAAGACCATCGCCATACCAATAGGGGCAACCATGCCTCCACCAAGGCCTTGAATGATACGGTAAATGATTAATTGCTCAGGTGATTGAGCGATCGAGCATAACACAGAACCCAAGGTAAACATGGCAATGGTGAATAGAAACACTCTTTTGGCACCAAAACGGTCCGTTAACCAGCCTGCCAGTGGAATAACCGCAGACAAAGCCAAGGTGTAACCCGTAACCGTCCATTGGATGGTTTTAAGATCCGTCTCGAAATATTGAACGAGATTCGGAATGGCTACGTTCACTACCGTGCTGTCCAGAATAACCATAATCATTCCGACGATAATTGCCAGGAGTGGCAGTATAATGGCTTTAAGCGAAAACTCTGCCGGCTCCTGAGGTACTGCTGTTTGTTCTTCCACGTTCTCCACACTCTTTTCCAGCCAGTAGACGCAGGCTTATCCATGCGTCTCACTCAGCCTATATTGACGACCAATTTCAAACTATCGTTTTAAATCGTCGTTTTAAACTTTCGTTTAATACTGATCTAATTCTAATGAAAATACCTTTGCTGTCAAGCTATTTTTTTCAGACAATTCTACTATGGATGCACCACAAAAAAATGGAACAGGCACCTTCCCTGCTCCACACGTTGGTTAATCATGACTATGCAATGATGTCCATATCAATCTGCAAGCTTCATCATCTGATATTCTGACAGTATGCCCAATGTCTGACCGTGAATACTTCTGCAATATATTCGAATTACCAGATGATACGGAGAAGAGCTGTTGCTGATGATCCTCAGTTCATAAGGCTCGGATGACACATCCAGATTGTGAATGACCTGATTACCGCTCGCTCCCCCCAAATTTGGCCTTATGTGAAAAAGATGTCGGTACAGTTCTCCGTGAATGCTGGCTCCACCAACAAATACATCGGTCCCTTCCTCGCTGCCCACATAAGCCAACTCCACATCTATATACTTGATGGGAACAAATGTCTGTAACAGATTCTCATGAATTTCAAGTAAATATACTGCCACTGTAGATCCCTCCTTCGGAGCATGAACCTTCCTGTACATAGGATATGCGTCCTCTCGTCCATTGCCATTTGCATTCACCCATTTTCGGACAATTACACGGAAATGCCCGACCTTCCGGTCCTCTTTTTTCATAGAATAAAAGGATAGAAGCTCGGCCGGTGCAGGCCGTGACAAGGAGGTCGCTATGAGAGTTCTGCTCGTTACGTATTGGGAGCTTACACATATGGGAGGCATATGGACATATGTTAAACAACTGGCCGACAGGCTAATCGCACTTGGTGTAGAGGTTGATATCATGGGCACAAATGGTGCCAGTAACGAAGTATATGTTCGTAATCTGAACCGCGCTTTCTCCAAGGATAAGGTGTGGCCCATGCTGCAAGCCAAACTCAATCCGACTGATCTGCCACAATTCACTGCCGATCCTCTTCTCGCTTATTATGAACTGAATAGATATGCCTTCGAGATGGCGGCCGCTTATCTGGGGGTGGACCACTATGACGTTATTCATGCGCAAGATCCAGTAGCTGCTGTAGCCATAAAACGCATCTTGAACCGCAATATCCCACTGGTTACAAGCTATCATGGCTCTCTTGCACGCGAAGCCTTTTACGATGCTCAAAATTCCAACCCACAGCTTACTCTCCCTTCATATTTGCAATCCAAGCGTGGACGTTATTTTCTCTCATTGGAAGAACGAAGTGCGGCACAGTCTGAGCTCATTCTCGTGTCAAGCCACTGGATCAAGAGTACGCTTACAGAGCTTGCAGTTCCAGAATCAAAGTTCAGACAGATTCCCTATGCTATAGATCTCCCAGCCTACCGTGCCTCAGCAGCTGTGAAGTTCCGCCAGCGACCACCTGCGGGCAAGAAAGTCATTGCCTTTACCGGACGACTTGAATACATCAAGGGCGTTCATGTGTTAATCAAGGCCTTAGCCAGTCTGAAAAATAAACGTTCCGATTGGGTCTGCTGGATCGCAGGAGAAGGCAATCTAACCGATGAATTGCGGTCACAGGCCGCGTCAACGGGTATTGGAGCCGATGTTGTGTTCTGGGGCAAGCTGGACAATATTCCTTCCTTCCTGCGCCATGCAGACATCTATGTCCAGCCCAGCCTGCAGGACACCCAGCCGTTCTCCGTTACCGAAGCGCAACTGGCGGGTGTACCTGTGATCGTTAGTGGTACAGCCGGTATGCCTGAGATGGTTGAACCTGGACGTACGGGATGGGTTGTTCCTCCGCAGGATGTCGACTCACTCCGTGAACTTTTGAATGCACTACTTGAGGATGATGTTACCCGGAGAACAGTGGGTGCGGCGGCGAAAGCCTGGGCTGAACAACACCGTTCACTGGAAGTGATGGGATTTCGTACATTTCAAGTCTACCAAGAAGCCATCTACAGAGGAGGACTTACGATATGACGTTACTTGTACCGAGTGATCTATACAATCGCTGGTTTTCGACTCCAGTTTCCACACCTCACATCGACGTAGATTACGCTGTAATGACTGAATTGATGAAGAAGCTGCCTAAAGGATATATATTTCCCGATCCTGCATCCATGGCAATCATGAATTCAAAAGATTGAGTTTCGTCGAAAGATATGCCGTCTTCATATAACATGCAGGAATATCAAACAAGGGGTGTCCCATATGTCATATGAATGACTGAGGACACCCCTTGTTCGCTTCAAATGTGTTCTAACGGACCGAGAACACGCTATTTACTCCATTTTACACAAGTCTGACATGTAACGAATCACAGAGACGTTATTTCATCCATCGTGGTCCAATTCCAGATTCAAAAGCCATTTTGCGAAGGAATAACGTGACTGAGATTCGTTAGGATTTATTTTCCATCGTAATCACCCTAATAAGACGTGACAGGTTCGTTAGCGCTTGGAGCTAGGAAATCCAGATCTTATTAATCTGTCGCCAACTTGGAATACATATAAGGGTGCTCTCCTGTCCAATTAACACCTATTCCATTCAGCCATCATTGCCAAATCCATCTACTTCCAGTACCCACCAACCTGCAGCAAATTGAGTAAAATAGGTCTATGCTTCTCTTGAACCCGTTCCATCTCGGCAACCAGTGCCTTGAAATGGCGTTTGGTTCCCATGGACTCATGCAATCGGTAGCACATCAGAGGTTCATTGTAGTAGAACAGCTCATACATCGGAAACAGCCTCATCCACATCTCATAGTCATGGGTGTAGCGAAAATCGGTATCGAACAAGCCAAACCGCTCAAATGCATCCATCTCTAACATGACAGTACAGCCGTTGATCGGACAACCTTCAAGCAATACCTGCAACATCTCCAGACGACTTCCCACTTCCGGCTGCACCGTATCCAACCATTCACTCTTCTCATTCACATAATGGTATGCACCATGGCAAAATGAAGCCTTGACCTCTCGCATAAACTTCAGTTGTTTCTCCACCCGATCCAGCAGCATCACATCATCTGAGCTGAGCCAGACAAAGTAATCCCCTGTTGCATGTTTGATGCCCTCATTCAATGCTGTCGCGGTTCCACCGTTTTCTTTGCGAATATAATGGATATGCTCCATGAATGGCTCTAGCCGCTCCACATGCTCGGTTGACCCATCATCCACCACGATCACTTCAATATGAGGATACGTCTGGTGAATGGCACTGTGAACAGCCTGCTCGATATAAGCACAATTGTAAAAAGGAATGACGATCGATACTTTTGGCTCCATTCGGTCCTCCCCTTCCCCCGTTTGTCTCTGCATAGCGATTGCTTTCCTCTATTATATGAAGATCCATTCGATCGGTATCGGACATCTGCGGTGCTACGGAAGCACATTTGGATCATTAATCGACTTCCCCCAACCTCACTATCATCGGCAAAAATGCTGCGCAAAGAGGGCGTTAATCAGCCATCTTTTGGCTTTCATAACTGCCCTCCCTACGCTACCCGCCAAGCGTCGCTATTCGCTGCAACAGCGGTTCCCGATATCTGGACCATACCATGGATGCCTCTCTGCCGATGACATCCGCATGACGTACCGATCCCATTCCCCCATGCCACCGATAAGCAGTAAGCGGTTCATTCAGGTATGGGAACCGATGACCGTTCAGTACAATACGCATCCAGAGATCCAGATCATGGGTGTAGGGAAGAAGTTCATCGAACAGCCCCACTCCGCTAAAGAGATCCTTGCGGATCATGACCGTGCAGCCATTCACCGGATTGCCGTTAACAAACCGTCGTAGTAAATCCATATCCGACATCGGTTCAGGCCCACCATGCATTCTGGTAACTGCCGAATGCTCGTTGATATAATGAAAGTTGGTATGTGAGACGAGCACATTCTCACGCTGCATAAACTCCAGCTGATAACGAATTTTATCCGGGTACAGATAATCATCCGAACTGAGCCAGGCTACATAATCACCAGAGGCATGGCGGATGCCATGATTAAGTGCCGAAGCCGTCCCGCCATTGCTTTTGCCAAGCACATGAATATAAGGAAGATAGGGTTGAAGCAACTCTGCATGCCGGGTTGAACCGTCATTCACAACAACAATCTCCACATCGGGATACGTCTGGTTCAGCGCACTCTGAATCGCCTGAGGCACATAAGGACAGTTGTAGAATGGAATGACAATGGATACTCTCGGATTCAACTTGTCGTCCTCCCTTGCTGGACACGAACATCACTCAGGATATCCTGAAGTGATGTGGCAAATGGAATCATCGGCTGCCAGCCAAGCTTGCGCAGCAGTGATAGTTCCTCCTGTTTCCCCGAACCATCCGGACCAGAAGATGCCCCATCCCAGCGAACAGGAACTTCCGCTTCTGTCATGGACAACAGCAGATCTACAATTTCACCAAGACTTCGCTCAACTCCGGACACCACCGGGTATACTGTACCGCTGGACCCTTGTATCAAGAGGGTCGCATACGCTCTGACTGCATCCCGCACATCCAGAAAGTCACGGGTATTGTCCCGTCCGGACAGACGGAATGCCTCGGTTTTGCCCTCCTGCTCACAGGCAACAACATGGCGTGCAAGCAGTGAACAGATGCCTGTGGAAGGACCCGCGCCAATCAGATTGCCTGGCTCCGCCAGCATGATCTGTTGTCCGAAGAGCGACATCCACGACAAGGACACCATCTCTTCCAGAGCTTTACTGAGGCTGTATGGATGCGGAGGCTGGGGAATCCGGCCAGGTTCCGGCGTATATTTTAACCTCGATCCTACAATAACGGTTCGTGCTGTCGGACAACTGCGAAGCGCATCCAGCAGATACAACACGGCCATCACATTGGTCTCCAGGACCAGTAGCGGATCAGACCACGAATCAGGCACTGAATTTTTGCCAGCGAGATGCAGCACATAGTCGGGCTGCTCCTCGCCGATCAGATGACGTACTTGCTGTTTATCGTTCAGATCACAGACATGGACTTGTGCACCTTTACCAAACGAATACACATCCGGCCTCCGGACTACCGCTGCAACCACTGCACCCGCTTCCCGAAAATAAGATACGGCATGTCGCCCGGTAAAACCAGAAGCGCCTGTAATCAGCACTTTCTTGCCTCTCAGCTCTGCTCCATCCATAATGCCAACTCCTTCAGCATTGTAGAATAATCCGGCAGGTCTGTCTTCACATCCTCGCGAGTGGACACCAGCGTACGGTCCTGCACTACACTGTCATCACGCACAATCGTCACATCCTGCTTATCCCAGGTCTGCTTGAACAACACAAGCAGTTCATGTTTGCTAACAGGTGCCGGATGAGCTAAGTGGATCAGACCACTAACCGATGAGGCCAGGTAATGGTCTACCCATTTGGCCAGCTCAAGTGTGGTCACACCGTTCCAGAATACGCGGGTATACCCGCCGACTTCACCTGTGCTGGACATAAACCATTGCATCAGACCAATGCCGCCCTGGCGAATCTCGGGTCCAATGATGGACGTACGGATCGTCAGATGACCTTCATCCTGAACTTCGCCAAGTGCTTTGGTGATGGCGTAAGCTGAAGTCCCATCCGTAACATCATCTTCCCGGTATGCTCCCCGTTCCCCGCTGAACACACAGTCCGTGCTGATATGAATCAGGCGTGCACCAATCGTATCTGCAACCCGCCGCAGACGATGTGGCAGGAAACCGTTAATATGATATGCAGTAATTTTGTCCTCATCTGCGAAGTTGTTCAACACACCTACAGCATTAATAATCACATCCGGGTGCACAGCTTCTACCAATCGATCAACCATGAAGCTGTCGTTCACATCCAGGAGCAGACCATTGGGGTCCGTTACATCCCGAGATGTGTAGAAGACGCTGTGTACACCTTGACGGCGGAAATAGTCGACCAAAATATGGCCGGCCATTCCGTTTCCACCAAGTATCAGCAGTTTCATGACAAGAATCCTCCGCGTTTCAGAATTTCACGAATCTCCTCTTTGGTCATGAGTTGGTGTTCAGAACTGAAACTGTTAAAGGAGACCGGGGGACAATTGGTATAATGTTCACGCAGACCCGGTATGCCCAGGGTAGGAAGAATTACCAGGTACTGCTCATCGTAGACAACGGTGGTCATGCTCTCGAATTCACTCATCAATATTTCATGGATTTTCTCCCCTGGACGAATGCCACGTTCCACAATGCTCACATTCTCCACACCGGAATCCTCAATCAGTACTTCCGCGAGATCAACGATTTTGCAGGTAGGCATCGTCATGACAAAGATCTCTCCGCCGACACTTTCCACCGAAGCTTTGAACAGCAAGGTAATTGCATCCTTCAGCGTAAGAAAGAATCGAGTCATACTCATATCCGTAATGGAGACCTGCCCTTTCTGGCGGATCTGATTCTTGAACAGATGTACCACACTTCCGTTTGTTCCCAGTACATTTCCACCCCGTACCGTAACAAACTTGGTATCGCTGTGTAACAAGTTTGCATATACAATTAATTTCTCGCCGATCGCTTTTGTCATGCCATAGAAGTTGGACGGATTGGCAGCCTTGTCAGTCGAGATATAGATTACTTTTTCCACCTTGTTCTCAATAGCGGCCTCAATTACGTTCTGTGTACCAATCACATTGGTTTTGAGTGCTTCGTACGGTTGGTCTTCACACACCGGAACATGCTTGAGCGCAGCCAGATGAAATACATAGTCCACATGCTGGCAAGCCGCCGTCAAGGCGTCCTTGTCACGAATATCTCCAATCCGGAAATGAAGACGCGGGTCTTCAAATTCACGACTCATAGCCACTTGGCTAGACTCGTTCCGGGAATATACAATAATTTCTTTGGGCTGCTGGGGCAGTAGTTGAGCCACAAGTTCATAACCCCATGATCCCGTACCGCCAGTCACGAGTATACGCTTATTTTCAAACATGCATTTTCCCTCCAAGCAGAAATTTAACCACTTTACTAGATACATCTGTGGCTTTGTAACCTTGCGGGCAATCCCAGTCGCTAGACATCTTTGTCATGACTTTCACGCAATCAGCGATGCGCGCGGCATCCAGACCGGAGACCACATTGCTGCCGCAATCGACCGTTTCCGGCCGTTCGGTAGTTCGACGCATCGTTACGGTTGGCACGCCCATAATGCAACACTCCTCCTGGACGGTACCGCTATCCGTAAGTGCACAGCGTGCATGACGTTCAAGCATTACAAAGTCGAAGAATCCAAACGGCTCGTGAAACTCCACCAGCGGGTTCATCTCTAGTTGCAGATGCTCCGCAATCCGGATCGCTGTACGCGGATGAATACTGCAGATCACACGCAACCCGTGTTCCTCTGCGACCTGGTTCAGTCCTTTCATAATCTCCAGCAAATGAGGGGCATGATCCACATTCTCAGCTCGATGGGCAGTAACCAGGAAGTATTGCCCGGACTTCAGCTTGAGCTTCTTGAGTATTTTGCTGGAACTTACTTGCGTGTCGTAGTGCTGCATTACTTCATAGATGGGATTGCCCGTTAGCACGATGCGCCTGCTTGGTACCCCTTCACTGACCAAATGTTTCTTGCTCTGTTCCGTGTAAGGCATATTAACGGTGGAGATGGCATCAATAACCTTACGATTTTTCTCCTCAGGCACATCCAGGTCGAAGCAACGATTGCCTGCTTCCATATGAATAACAGGAACACCCATGCGCTCAGCCAATACTGCACATAATGCGCTATTGGTATCGCCGAGCAGCAGCAATTTATCGGGCTTCTCCTGCAATATCAGATCTTCCATCTGCGTAAACATCGAGGATAGCTGTCGTCCCAGAGTGGCCGCTTCATCCTGAAGAACGTAATCCGGTGCGCGCAGGCCCATTTCCTTGAAAAAGAGACCGCTGAGACTTTCCGTGAAGTTCTGTCCCGTATGCACCAGAATATGTTTGGAAGCGTACTGGTCCAGCTTGGAGATGATCAGGCTGAGCCGTATGATCTCAGGTCTCGTACCCAGCACCGTCATGATCTTCATCGTAATCCCTGCCTTCATCTTGTATTGGAACCCTTGCGCCCTGCTCGGCTACGTCCCGCTTTGGCAGATTTGCGTCTGCGACTAGCCGATTTCCCCATATGTTTACGCGGTCCCTTCGTTGTACGGGGTCTCCCCTTACGTCTGCCAGTTCCGGAAGTACGTTTCAGTCCCTCACGGTCTCGGCGAGAACGAGGTGCAAGTGACTTGCGACGACGTTTCCGCGTTTTGCCCCTCTGTTGAATCAGCTTTGCAGCTGTGCCAGTACCTGAGGCACCCGGAGCATCGTGACCCAATGCGATTGGAGGTAATGAGGAATGTGGCAACGCATGTATGACGGTCAGCGGGAATAACAGTGCCCGAACCGTAGCCGGCTCCAGAACCAGTACAGTGCGTAGTCCTCCCTCCCCATGGGTATACACAGGTCCATTCGGAGGTTGGATATAAGCAAACCATCCGGGAAAACGCAATAACCACTGTGTCACCATCGTATGCAGTTTCGTTCGGTAGGTTTCAATCCCGTAGAGCCTTTCCGCTTCTGTCCGATTGCGCCACCCCGTATTCGAGGCCAGCTCTGCATCATTCAGCAAGGTTGTTGCCAAGCTGACAAGCGCTTCGGTGTCGCCCGGCGGGGCCAGAAATGCATCACTGCCTACGGATTCCATTAATTCCTTCAGTCCACCCTGAGCAAAAGCGATGACCGGTTTGGCAAAATAGAGACCCTCCAGTGCGGTCATGCCAAACCCTTCTTTGACCATGCTTGGGATGACCAGGATATCCATCGCGGTATATGCCAGAGATACGTTCTCTTCAAATGTGGTGAAGGTAAACCGGCGTGAATACCCGGATTTTTTCACCCGTGATACACACTCGTCGTAATACTTTTTATCCGATGCTGCCCCGATAATCCAGAAGCGACAGCGCGAATGTGTTTCACAGATCCTCAAGGCCATATCCACAAAAGGTTTCAACCCTTTGGCATCATATATAAATGAAGAAATATAACCGATACAGGTCTGCGATGATTTGAAACCGAGCTCCTTGCGCTTGCGTTCGCGCAGATGAACCCAGCGGTCCGGTGCTGGTAGCGCGGGTTCCCAAGTTGGGGATATGATGGTCACTTTGTCACCCATGCCGGCTTCTTGGAAAGGGGCTACCGCTGTCTCGGATATACCAATAATCCAATCCGCGTAACGGCCAATCATCTGGATCGCCTCGGTTGTATGTTCATTCGTATGAATAATCTCGGTAATCTTCCAGATGATCGGAATCTGAAGGGACTTTGCCGCTACAGCCGGCATCACATTAACACAGGTGTTCGTTAACACTATATCGGGAGCAGTCTCCCGTATTAGGGAGACTGCTTCCTGATACGCTGGCGTATGACGAAGATGCTCCGCATCATCTGCAATGCCCAGGTAAGGTGTGTACACACCGTGAAGCATCGGCAGAGTGCATATTTTGACCTGAATGCCGAATCTCCGCGCAAGCCCTGCAAGCTTCCCCTCCTGAGGGGCTACGAGCACACATTCAAAGATCGTACCGATCTCTCTCATAAAATGAAGCAGCAGCTTCTCGGCACCTGTAATGCTCCGAGTATTGCACACATGTGAAAATAACATCATCTTTGGTTTCGTTGCCATGGCCGCACGGACCCTGTACCTGGTATCCGATACAGGGTACTGTGCACACCTCCTCCCGGCCAGTATTAAGGGAATATGATGGTTAACATTTCATTAATTCTTTTGCCATACGTGTGGTCTTTCAGTGTACGTTCGAGTCCACGAAGTGCAATCTCACGGCGTTCCTTTTCATGAGTAAGATAATATTCCACTTTGTCGAGTAACTCCTGCGGCGAGGAATATGTCTCAATCTCCACACCCGGTTTGTAGAAACGCGCAATGTCATCCCGCGCGTCGGTCAGCTGTAGCGTCGTCGACGCGGCAATTTCAAACGTTCTCGGGTTCGGTGAGGCTGGCGGGATTTTGAGGTTATTATTATTGACGGAATCATCTTCGTGGGATCGATGCAGGTTGATGACAATTTTGGTGCCATTGTACACATCATTGGTCTCCGGCGGACTCATCCAGCGACCGAGCTCAATCTTCTCGCCATAGGCAGTATAGTCAGGCAGGCGATCCCACCAGATGCCGTTAAATACCGTATTGTGTGACATCAACTGAGGCATGATCGGATTGAAGAAGTATACCCGGTTCCAGTAGGCCGAGCCGATAAAGCTGACATCCCGTTTTAACGGGGAAGGAGTTGTAATCGGGAAGTAATGATTGGTGAATGCGGCAAAAGGGAGGTAGTGAACCGACGCACAACCGCTTTGGCGGTACAATTCTACACAGTTCAGTTCAAGCGTAAAGATATGGTCAAAATGTTTCACAATTTCCAGCGTCATATCTGTATAGTACGGGTCATCCGTGAGCCAGATCGCCGTCTGAATGCCCGCTTCGCGAATCGCATCGATATGCTCGACGGGAATATCCATTCCATCCAGCACAAGCACAAGATCAGGACGTGTCTGCAGCGCAATTTCAGAAATTGGTTGACGCGGATCAGAGAGGGTTACCTGAGCTACCATACCCTGTAGCGTGGCCATAATGGCCTCATCCAACGGGGAGTAAGGGAAGCCTTTACCCGAGGATACATACAGCACGTGAAGCTGTCGGAAAGGTAACGGTTCCTGTGCACAATTCACAATATAGTTGGCGCGACCGCGCAGATATCCTTCTTCCTTACCTGCGTCATATCCGGCATGTTGCCCATTTTTGCGCGCTTGATCAGTCAGGCTCAGTACGGGTGAATGAACCTTTTTGGTTTTACGGTGTTTGAGAGACATACCGCCACTCCTTTATTTTTTGGGATAGAGTTCTCGTTGGTGCTGCACTTCAGACGGGGATTACAAATGTTCCAGCAACTGACCGATGCGACGAGTAAATGTGTGCTGGTTCATCGTGGTGAGAAGTCCCCGCCACGCCATCGCCTGTCGTTCTTCTTCATGCTTCAGATAATAGTGGATCTTGCGCTGAAGTTCTGCTGCATTGTTGAACGTCTCGATGTCATATCCCGGCTTATAATAACGGGGTAAATCTGCACGTGCATCCGTAATCTGCATTGTGCCGCAGGCGCTGATCTCATACGTACGTGGATTAATCGAGCGACCTACAAGATGGTGTGTGTTGCGATTGTCTTCCCCATTCTCGCAAGTCCGGTGAATATTAATGACAATCTTGGCGCCATTGTAATAATCCACTGTCTCTCCGGGGGCAATCCACCCTTCGTGGATAAAACGACCGAGTACATCAAAGCGTGCCAACCGGTTCCACTGGCTACCCGCAATGAACACCTTTTTGTCCGCAAGAAAAGGGGCCAATTCATCAAACAAGGCAATCCGGTTCCAGAATCCGGTACCGATAAAACAAATGTCGTGCTGATGCTGCGGTGCCGCGCGCCGCGGTTGAAACATGCCTGGATTCACCGCGAGAGGCATATAGATGACCTGGTTCGCTCCATGTCCCAGATAGAAGGGCACCGCGGCCTCTTCATGCGTGAACACGACATCATAGTGCTGGCAAAGGGACGTTGTATCTTCGGTGAAATACGGATCATCCACAAACCACACGGCAGTTCGGATACCGAGTGCACGTATGCCATTCACCTGCTCTACATGATCTGCGGGGAATACATGCAGACCATTCATGACAAGCACGACATCGGGCCGATGCTGACTGGCTTCCTGCAACATCGCTGCTGGCGATCCAACAACGCATTCACGTACAGATTGCTGCAGAGCCAAGGTGACACCTTCATCGATGGCATCGAATCCTTGCGGGATATATAACACCTTCATGTCCCGCAAGGTCGGTTCAAACATCTGCACCCGCTCCATCATGGCTTGACAGCCGCCGAATCTGCGGCCTTCTGCATATCCGCCGCGGTAAGCTGTTTCCGCTTCGGTCAGCGGACGGTGCCTTCGTTTTGCCACATTCTTCACCCTGTCTTCCTTCAGGAGATCTCACTTCCAGACTCTCCCCGAGATTGGTCTTCCCTCTAAAGGATATGCCTCGGGGTCAGATGCATCATGGACGGGTGTCCTGCAAGGCGCAAAATTGGCGCATGCCCTCCACATCCGCCTGTACGGGCATGTCCGCTTTTGCGGCGATGCAAATAACCCGGAGGGATCTGTCCCCCCCCCCCCGGGCTAACTGCTAGACAGGTATCATTCCATGCAGGAATAATCCTGTCTACTCGGTTACTGTGCTTTGTACGCCAGCTGATGTCCGTCCTCGAATCCCTTGGCGAAACCCGCGTTGAATCCCTCGTTGTACGCCTCGTCGTATCCCTGGCTGTACGCACCGTCCGGGTTCGGATCGGTAGGGGTAGCCGGGACGACTGGTTGTACGGGCTTCGGACTCCGGTGCCGCCGTACCGTACGTTTCTTTTTTTTGAGCCACGCACTGCGTCCTTTAAGTGGGCGTTTGTGAAGAACACGTTTGGCTCTGAGCGCACGCAGCTTGCGAATTTTGCGCAGACGGGCTCCTCGGGTTAACAAAGCTCTTTTGGTTCTCAGTCGTATTTTCTTCTGCTTTAACATGTCAACATTCCTCCTGTATGTCCCGAACGATACGAATTGCACACCCGGGGTCTTTGAGCCACGGCAAGCCAGGCTCCCCATGCTGGATTCGGGCCAGCCTGATTCCCGTAACCATACGAGACATTTCTGCCTGATAGCGACTCAGCAAACGAATGTTCTCGGCCAGACTGCGGGCGGATACTTCCGAATGAGCGGTTACACTGGCTACACTGTCCAGAATGCGTGCCAGCGCCTGCTGACTGTGTGCAATGGATTCAATGAGCGCCAGTTTGGCTTCCTGCTCACGCCGCATCAGACTCATTTTCCCATGTCTCCCAGATCCATGCCGCCAAACATGCCACCGTCCATACCGCCGCCATCTTCGCTGTCGTTCTGTACCATCACCGCTTTGAGATTGTTGCACAGTCCGGTCTCCATCCGGGTTAATCCTTCCAGCAATTCCACCAGCTGATCATGCATTTTGAGCGGCTCGCCTACCTGATCCCCATGCGTCAGAAAGGTATCCCCATTCAAATGATTCAGCGTCCAGTTCCGTACCTTCTCGGCCTCAATCGCTTTTGCCTCCAGGATCAGGGCAATATTCCACTGCATTTTGGCTGCTGCGTCCAGCATCAGAATGAGGCTCTGTTCTCTACTCATGTTCCTTCACCCGCCTTCCGGGCTTATTCTTCCTCTTGAACTGCGATCTCCCGCATGACTTGGGTCAGCGTTTCGGCTACAGCCTCTTCCAGATCTGCAAGGCCCCCCAAGTAAGAGATAATGCTTTTGTTGATTTGCCCAGAGCTATCCAGCAGACCGTCAACGCCATCCAGCTCCGGTTCGATATCTGGCAAATGATTGATGATTTCAGACATGCGTACAGCGACTTGGCGTTTGGCATCCAGCACACGTGCGATCTGCTGGTGAGAGTGTGCAATATGTGTGATGATTTCATCGATTTTGCTCTGCATGGTCCTCCTCCTTACCGTCACGGCCTGCTTCACCCATAGAAAAACCCGGCCTATCAGCATTTGCCTGTTACAGCATATGCCGGGCCGGGATCGTCAGTTACTACAGCTTGCGCCTATATCGTCAGATGACATAACTCCAGTCGGAAGAATATCGACTGAGGAATTGGCGAGTACGTTCCTGCTTGGGACGTACAAACACCTCCTCCGGGGTTCCTTCCTCCACAACGGAACCTCCATCCATGAAAACAACCCGATTCGCCACCTCACGGGCAAAACCCATCTCATGGGTAACCACAATCATGGTAATTCCCTCTTGAGCAATGGAGCGGATGACAGACAACACCTCACCCACAAGCTCGGGGTCTAGCGCCGAGGTCGGTTCATCAAACAAAATCACTTCGGGATTCAGTGCCAGTGCTCTGGCGATGCCCACCCGTTGCTGTTGTCCACCTGACAACATACTCGGATACTCATTGATTTTGGCAGACAGTCCGACTTGTTCAAGCACACGCAAGGCACGAGTGCGGGCATCGGCTTTGGACATTTTCTGGGCAATAATTAATCCCTCGGTGACGTTATCCAGCACTGTCTTGTGTTTGAACAGATTATAATGCTGGAACACCATCGCCGTTTTTCGTCTCAACTGCACAATGTCATGTTTGCGTGCATGCTTGCAGTCGACGGTCAATCCACTGATCTGAACCTCGCCCTCATCGGCACGTTCCAGAAAATTGACGCAGCGTAGCAGCGTTGTTTTACCTGATCCGCTCGGTCCAAGGATCGCTACGACATCGCCCTGCTCTACAGTTAGATCAATGCCCTTCAATACTTCCTGCTTGCCAAAAGTTTTGTGTATGTTTGTTAGTGTAATCATGACACGCCTCCTTTGCTGTACACGGCAACCCGACGCTCAAGTAAAGCGGTGATCCGCTCGGCAATGATGGTCAGCCCCCAATAGATGAATGCTGCGGCGATAAAGGCCTCCAGAAACTTCAGACTTACGGATGCCACTACATCCGCTTTACCGAGTATGTCCATCTGCGACACGGTAAAAACAAGTGTTGATCCATGCAGGAACCCAACAAACATACTGCACAGGTTAGGCAATACAGCTCCGATCGCTTGAGGGATGATGATGCGCCTTAAAGCCTGGAATGTGCTCATGCCTACAGCGTGAGCCGCCTCCATCTGGCCGATATCCACAGCAAGAATGCCGGAACGGATAATCTCGGACATATAGGCGCCCGCAGTGAGCGAGAAAGCAATCAGTACAAATACGAGAATTGGAATCGACGAGGATTGGAAAGCCCAACCGTAACGTTCCGCCAGCTTATCAATAATCATCGGAATACCGTAATAGATGAGGAATAGATGCATCAGCATCGGTGTTCCACGCAGGAATGAAACGTAGAAGTCAGCAATGCGGTGAATCCACCGCACACGATAGATACGGATCAGAGCCGTAGCCAGACCGATTCCGAAGCCTGCAATCAACGGAACAATCGTAATGACGAGTGTCAGTGGCAATGCCTTCAGGATTTGAAAAAAGGATGTATAGATAAACTGGAGATCAATCGACACATGCTCACCCCGCTATTCGTTTCAGGCGTTTGGCTCGAATTGCCGGTTTGTATACAACCCTCTTGCGTTCATGACGCTGGAGTCTGCGTTCTGCAAAGGCAAATCCTTTTTCAAGCACAATGACAATGACATAATAGACCACGGACAAACTGATATACACTTCAAGTGCGTGGGACGTGGCGGAGATTAGCGTCTGCCCTCTGCCCACCATGTCCATGACACCAATGGAGAAGGCCAGAGACGTATCCTTTAATGAACCGATTAACGTATTGGCCATGTTCGGAAAAGCAACAATCAGTGCCTGCGGAACAACAATACGCCGAAAAGACTGGACTGTGGTCATACCCGCAGCATAGGCTGCTTCCGTCTGACCTTTATCCACGCTGCGCACCGCTCCGCGAAAGATCTCGGCAAAGGATGCCGCGTCACTAAGCGCATAGGTCACAATGACAAATAACAACGGGTCGGTTCTCGACAGGTCGATGCCAATGGGTTTGAGCAACTCGGGAAGTCCGTAATACACCAGGAACAATTTGATCAGGATCGGTGTGCCCCGCATGAATGAGACGTACAGGGTAGCCAGCTGGCTTAGTATCGGAATCTGATACAGCCGGGGAACGGCCAGAAGTACGCCGCCCACCAGTCCGAGCACGACGGAACCACCCAGTACAATCAGTGTTATATGCAAATATCGTAGCAGTTCCGGGATGAAATCCAGAACCAATGACAGATCAAATGATTTTCCCATTACCGCTGCACACCTTTCTCAGACTACTCTTCAACCGTATAGTCAGCTCCAAGCCACTCAGTGCTCAGTTTGCCTAACGTTCCATCTTCTTTGATCGCTTTGAGCGCTTCGTCCACTTTGGTTTTGAGCTCCTGCTCATCTTTGTTCAGAATGAAGTACACTTTGGAGTTGGAGAGGGCATCTCCTACCGTTTTCAACTGAGCATCAACCGCCTTATTCTGATAATCAATGGCAAACTGAGTGCTGATGGTGGCATCCACCCGGCCTGTTTTGATCTGGGTAATGGTATCCTCACCCGCTCCGGAATAAACGATATCAATCCCGTTGCCGTTCGCCGCATTCCATTTCTCAGCAAGTACAGCCGCATTACTCGTAGCACCAACAATCAGTTTTTTACCCTTCAGATCCTCAATCGATTTTACTTCCTCATTTTTCTGACTTACGACAATTTTATTTGGAAAAATATTATAGGCTTCATCATTAAACAGGAACTTAGCCTGTCTCTCATCATTCACTTCCATCTGGTGCGCGATCAGGTCAATTTTTTTCGTTTCCAGGCTCAGCAGCAGGTTTTTAAAATCCATGGTACTGAATTCGAATTCATACTCAGGCAAACGTTTATCGATCTCCCGGATCAGTTCCACATCATAACCTGTTAACTTGCCATTCTCATCAATGAAGCAGACATTCGGGAACTGTGTACCTGTTCCTACAATGATCTTTTTCACTTTGGTGTCGCTGTCGCCTGCTGCCGAAGCAGATTCTGACTCATTGCTTGCAGTTCCTGTGCTGCATCCAGCCAGTACCACCAGCATTGTAATGAACAGCAGTGCTGTCCGGAATTTTTGAATCCCCCGTTGTTTAACCATTCCCAATCTCCTCCACAGGCTGTTATCACAGCGAATATGATGTGTACTCCCATTCCTCTACCCTATTAACAAACAATTCTTACTTGTATAGTCGGAATTAGGTTGAACAAAGAATATCATTACAAGTCATCTTAGGGCAATAACTAAACTAATAGGACATCCTGATAAGGTTATAGGACTTCTCTATAGTACAAGAAAAAGCCATCCCCCATATCGATTGGCGGATGGCTTCTTCTTGTATGACTCTCACTGATTATACCATTTTGGCGGTGCATCACTTGGTGTATACACTACTCATCTATCTGCGACTCGCCCATTTAATTTTACGTGCAACTTCCACTCGCTGTAATTGTAAGAGACCGATCCGTTCCTCGAACTTCTTGCGTTCGTCCATGGAATGAGCGGCATGAATCTGGTGGCACAGACCTGTCAGTTTGCTGTTGATGTAATCAAACCGTGTCCATAATTCCTCTTCAGGTGTGCGCTGCTGCTCCGTCGCCGTCTGAAATATTTTGAGTTGGCGGATAAGGGATTGCTGCCATTCCTGATCCTGAATTTGGATGGCAAAATGCAAAAGATCCAGATAGTCATCAATTTGCAACGAAACGCCGCAATCAGATTTAGTGTTCATCGTCGTCTCTCCTTATTTCAGTACTTGGCTGGAATCCATTACTTCTATCTTACAGGAACAAGCCCACTGAAAGCGAGTACTGAACGATTAAATTTCGGGAAAATTTTTATTTTTTTATGTTAAAACAGCTTTACATTTCCATTAAGACCAATTTAGCAGGGTATTGATATTGGTACATATGAAATTGGTAATAAAAACCCTCGTTAAGGAAAAAAGTTCTTTCCTCAAAACGAGTTTTTCATCATTTTATATATAATATTAACACATATCAAATTAGTCATTTTTTCCATCTCGCTGCTGTCTGGTCATCAGTAACATGAGAAACGAGATAATAATAATGGAAACAGTCCATGCCCAAGCCATGGTCTGATTGCCCGAATCCACAGCGACATAGATTGCCGTAGGTACCGTTTGTGTTTTGCCCGGAATATTGCCTGCAATCATCAGTGTCGCACCAAATTCCCCGAGTGCACGGGCAAAGCCCAGGATGAAAGCGGTCATCAATGCTCTGCCTGCGAGCGGCAAAGAAATGTAACGGAAGACCTGCCACTCATTCGCCCCAATCGAACGGCCCGCATCTTCCAGATCACGATCCACACCGCTGAATCCCGATTTCATCGTCTGATACACAAGTGGAAAAGCAACCACCACCGAAGCAATCACCGCAGCCCACCAGGTGAAAATAACCGGTGCGGAGAATATGGCTTCAACCCATTGTCCAAACAGACTTTTACGCCCCAGTATGACAAGTAACAGAAATCCAACCACCGTCGGGGGAAGGACTAGCGGCAGCATAAATGCCGTTTCCAGCAGAATCTTTCCCCGAAATGAAGAACGTGACATCTTCCAAGCTATCGCAATTCCGAGCACAGTGGCCACTACGCTGGATAATAACGCAACCTGAAGCGATAAGCGCACCGGTGACCAGAATACGGACCAGTCTATTGCGTTCACATTCATTCCGGAATTGTGAATCCGTATTTCGCGAAGATATCCAGTACTTCAGGGGTTTGCAAATATGCATAGAATTGTTCAGCTTCTGTACGATGTTTCGTTCCTTCGATAATGCCTATCGGATAATTGGCAGGTGTGTAGTTGTTCTTGTCCACTTCAAACGCAATTTTCACCTGATCCGAAGTAAGAGCATCCGTTTTATATACAAACCCTGCATCTGCATTACCTGTCTCTACATATTGAAGAACCTGTCTAACGTCTTTCCCCTGCACAAGCTTGCTTTCCAGTTCATCCCACAGCTTGGCATTGGTCAGAGCTTCCTTGGCATAGGTTCCCGCAGGAACACTTTCCGGAATCCCAATGGCTACCGTCTTGATGGAGTCGCTGGTGAGATCCGTTTCACTGGTTACTGTGTGGGTCCCATCTGCTGGCACTATGGCCACCAGTGAATTCTGTAGCAGATTCTTCTGATCTCCCGATGCAATCAGGTTTTCATCCACTAGCGCATTCATATTTTTTGTTGCCGCCGATACAAAGATATCAGCCGGGGCACCCTGTTCAATCTGCTGTTGCAAGGCACCCGAGGCGCCAAAGTTAAAATTAAGTTCTATATAAGGATTAGCTAACTCATAATTGGTTTCAATCTCTTTCATCGCATCGGTCAGACTGGCCGCCGCAGAGATTGTCAGATCTACCGTTTCCTGCGGATCGGTATTTCCTGCTGATGAACTTTCACCTGATGCCGCTGGCGTTGAGGTCGTTTGTTCTGCACCCGTGGATGTATCCCTAGTGCCCGTGTTTGCGCCGCAACCAGCCAATACAAGAGCCAGTCCCAGTGACATACTTCCCAACACATATCCGATTCTCTTTCTCATTCATTTCTCCCCCAACGTTATCTTTGGTTATAACTAGTTATAATTGATTATATCTAATTATACACAAGACAAAAAAAATGGGAAGGTGATTTCTATCACATTTGATTTTTGTTATCTGTCCTATGCGTTTATTGCGTGTTCTCAGGTTTATGGCATCCCTCAATTAATGGTATAGTACAAGAAACATTTATAACAAAACCATAGTTGCTCTATACCTTTGAAGGAGGATCTTCACTTATGACGGAGGAGCAATCCTACACAACCGAAGAAATATCCAAGCTGCTCAAAATATCGAAACTGACGGTCTATGACCTGATCAAAAAGGGAGATCTTGTCGCATACCGTGTGGGTAAACAAATGCGGATTGATGCTACCGATCTGGAGGCATATAAACGTCGCTCCAAGCAACTTCAGTCCTCAGGTCAGCGTATCCCGACTCCGCATCAGACCTCGGCATCAGGGACTCAGCCAGGTCAGGGTGATTTTCAGGGAACTTCCTTACAATCGACTACACCCGTTGGGTCTGCGCATGCGATTACCCCAGCGAGTTCTACCCATACAATGACTTCTGCACCACGGCATCTGGTCATAACAGGTCAGGATGTTAGTCTGGATATTCTAATGCGCCATATGGAGAAACATACACGGGACATTCGTCCGCTCCGCTCGTTCATGGGCAGCTTGGACGGGCTTATCTCGATGTATCGCGGTGAGTCTGATCTGGTCAGTACCCATCTGCTCGACGGAGATACCGGTGAGTATAATCTGCCGTATATTCGTAAAATCCTGACGGGGCGTTCTTATGTTGTGGTGAACCTGCTATCACGTCCTGCCGGACTGTATGTACAGCGTGGCAATCCGCAGAACTTGCAGAATTGGACCGATCTGAGCAAGCCTGAACTGAGACTAGCTAATCGGGAGAAAGGTTCTGGCGCGAGAGTATTGCTGGATGAGCAACTTCGGCTACATGGAATTCCTGCCGCAGGTCTGATCGGATATGAAACCGAGGAAACCAGTCACATGGGCGTGGCTGCCAAAGTAAGTTCAGGTGAAGCTGATGTCGGAGTTGGCATTGAAAAGGCTGCGCGACTTGTGGGGCAGGTTGATTTTGTCCCGCTCACTCAGGAGCGCTATGATCTGGTCATGCTGAGGAAGCAAGGTAATGAAGCCTGGACAGAATCGGTACTGCATATTCTCCAATCGCCGGAGTTCAGGCAGGAACTGCAATCATTCGAGGGATATGATGTATCCCGGACAGGTGAGATTTTGTACGAAGCATAGTCCATACACAATACAACCAATGTCAGTCCACACTGTACGTATGTTGCGCACGATGCAAATACAAAACGCCTTGCAATGGCTGCAAGGCGTTTTTGGTGTTTCATTCTATATATAACGCATGATATGGATGAATGAATTTTTTAATGTGGCAAATCGATCTCAAAAATGAATACACCATACGCGGGCATGTTGATTTCATCCTGAACTGTTGTACCCGATAGTAACTCTTTTGCTTGCTTCTTAAGCTTAATGGGTACTTGTTGATCCGAGTAGTTGAGTAAAAATACATAAGCTTTATCCTTACCGGAACGGATACCAAGCTCAACTTCGGACGGTACCTCTACCAGGTCACCCACAGGTGAAGATAGCCCTATTTCATCCAGGAGAGTATCTACGACCGGTTCATTGTAAGCCGCTCCATAATACCATACTTGCCCCTGACCTACCGTACGTTTGGTCAATGCAGGACTACCTGAATAATATTCGGATGCATACTCGGCTACGACCTGTACGTCGGGATGCTCCACATGAAGAACTTCGTTAAATCCGGCCGTTGGCGTTCCTTCTTGAAGCCGCTCACTTGCCCCATTCCATTGCAGTTTGGCTGCTGGAATGGTTCCTTTGATTAAGGTAAAGTCCTCTACGGTTACACCACACAACTCAGCGACAGCCCCAGGGAACGGTCTCATATAACAATGTCCCTTGATATCTTTATAACCGGTGCGCGCACCAAAAAACAGAGTGCCTCCTTGACTGACATAGGCTTGCAGAAGTTCTGCTGTCTCGTCTGTCATGATGGCCGGGTGAGCATAGATGATCACCTTATACTCGGATAACTCCTCCAGTGTTGTCGTTGGTTGCAGTGTAACCATGTCCGTCGGAATATGACGATACTGGAGCTGCTTATACCAAGAGCGTACACTCTGTTGCTGAAGCGGGCCGTGCCACTCATCCAACTCTCCATCCCAGATGTTATCGTAATCCTGTAGGATCGCAACATCGGCTTGATATGTAGTGCCCGCAATAACACGCCCGATCTTGGCAAACTCTTCTCCTACTTGTGCAACCTCGCGTACCCTTCTGTTGGGTTGATTATGGTAATCATTGATGCCATGCCAGTACATCTCGGTGCCAAACGTTGCCGTCCGCCAGCGGAAGTAGACGAGCAGATCTGTTCCGTGAAGAACAGATTGATACGACCATAATCGGATCTGTCCCGGTCTTGGTGTACCCATGCCTATACTGTCAACCCAGCCTCCTGGCCCAGACTGTTGTTCCATGACGCAGAAGTTCGGTGACATGTTACGTACGTTCGACAGTTTCATGCTCCAGGCCCGATCTTGTAATGAGTTATCGTCTGTCCCTGGGAAGATCGTGGCAAACTGCGGATACGAATCATAGGAGAAGAAATCCAATAGCTCCTCTGTCATTTCATGATTATCCAAGTGTCCAAACGTACCGTTCGTTGTGATCCAATGTTTCGGATCCAGTTCCCGAATGATGTCCACCTGAAGCTTGGCAAATGAAATCGTATTGGCTGATATGAATCTCTTTTCATCTAATGCCAGGTGAGGATTCGGCGATTGGCTGACCATATTTCGGGTAAGGTAAACTTGCTCCCAGTCGGTATAGGTCTGACTCCAGAAAACGGTTCCCCATGCCTGGTTCAGATTCTCTAACGATTCATAACGATCCTTTAACCATTCACGGAAGGCGACATGGTCAGCCTCAGCATAGAAAACATCCATATGACAATTGAATTCGTTATCGATCTGCCATCCAATAAGAGCCGGATGATCTTTATAGGCAATCACCATATTGCGCACGATTTTTTCACATTGCTGTCTGAAGATTGGGCTGCTGTAGTTGGTATGACGCCGCATGCCGTGTTGATACAACACCCCGTCCTTATTTGCGTTTAATACTTCAGGATATTTGGATGTTAACCACGCTGGTGGAGTTGCAGTAGGTGTTCCCAAAATAACACTTAAACCGTATTGATGCGCCAGATCCAGTGCCTTCTGGAAAAAACTAAAATCGAACTGGTCTTCTTCCGGCTCAAAGATGGACCATGCAAATTCAGCCATCCGAATAACTGTGATATTCATCTCTTTCATTCTACGGAAATCGTCCTCCCACAACGCCTCCGACCAGTGCTCAGGGTAATAACAGACCCCCATTTTCAATTCATCCATTTGGATTGATTTTGCCACCTTCAATTGCCCCCTTAACCTGCCATATTGCCTCCATTCTATTGGATACTTCACTTATAATAAATGACAAGATTATGCGACTTATAATAAAATATTGTCATTGTCCAAGATTCAAACCACAGTTGTCTTAATCTATTTCGATTCATTACATAAAAATATTGCGTTCAAATGGAGGATGCACGTGAAAGAACATATCTTTCTCCCCAAGCCGATTTTCCCCAGACATGTATGCTTTCCCGATTTTATTGGAGGGTACAGTGACTTTCCGAAGCATCGTGTGCATCGAGAATACGGCACCACTGAAATTAACTTGGATCAATGTTATAACCTGCATCTTGTACTTGAAGGTAAAGGATTCCTGGACACGGGAACTGCTTGTTATGAGCTAACGCGTGGGCAGGGATTCCTCTATGGTCCCGGTCTCAGACAAACGTACTACTCAGATTCGGATGATCCTTGGAGCATTCGTTGGATTCACTTTTACGGAATTCGTCTCGAAGAACTGTTAAATGGAAAAGGCGTTGACGAGCCCTGGTTGTTTCAATGTTCCAACTTCCCGGTGGTTACCGCGCTCATGGATCGATTACTGGAGCTCGGAAGAGGCTATCAGGTGGAGGACGAGCACAGTGTGGCAGCTACACTATATGAGCTTCTGACCAGATTACAATCCGCGGCGAGCCAAATCAATGTTTCGTTAAATCACACTTCAGAGCGAATTCGTGAAGCAGGGAATTATATTCGTTCCCACAGTAACGAGCACATTACACTAGACCACGCTGCCGGGATTGCCGGATACAGTACAACATACTTTAGCCGCAAGTTCAGTCAGACGTTTGGCATCTCTTTCCCGGAATTCCTCTTGGAATCTAGGCTACTACATGCGAAACAGCTGCTCGCGACAACCAACCTTTCCATTAAACAAATTACGCTGGAAACGGGATTTTCACAGTCAAGCTACTTCATCCGATGTTTTAAAACCCAGGAGAACGTAACACCTATGCAATTTCGAATGATGCACAATCACACGTTATAGGCACAAGTTATTTCATCATGCTGACGCAAAAGCAAAAGAAGACTTTCACAGAAGACAGACCGCGTTTAGTTGAAGTTTTTCTTGCGATAATCGAATTGTTCAGCTCTGTTGAAAACTTATAAATTCTATTATCTAAAAAAAGACCCATGGTCTGTCTCCTGCAGCTTCGTATCCTGATGATACGCCCCCCGGAAAATTCAGTCCATAAGCCTTTCTTTTACGCTTCCACATCGGCGCTCCATTCGCACCTCACAATAACGTATACCTGGCAGCAACATCCGGCTGTCTATCACTGCTCAGGATCATTCCGCTACCATACGGTTCAGCTTGTCACCACAGATCTGGCCTTATTCCCCGCTTCCATCCGTTGCCTGAACACCAACACCAGAATCATCGCTGCAATAGAGAGCAACGTGCAGATCATAAACATGATCGAATACGAACTCACCTGTACAATAAGCCCCATCGCCAGTCCACCCAGAGAGAATCCAAGGTCATACGAGGACATGAAGATCCCCATGAGTACATATCTGGAATCCGCAGGCAGCACAAAAGAGAGATATGTGGTTAATGTCGGGTACAACAATGCCAAGGCAAAACCGCTAAACACCGCGGAGAGATACACCAATGGTCCAATGATCTCCATCAGACTGAGCAACTGGGTTCCCAGTGCTGCACACAGCATTAACCCGGCCATGAGCCAGGTATTCCAGCTACCATCGGACGGAATTTTTTTGCGCAAAATAAACCTGCACAGGATTACGACCAATCCCTGTATCGTCAGAAATAAGCCTGCACTTGCCATTCCGGTGGATACCATATACAGGGGAAGAAAGGTCGCTGTCGCCCCAAAGACGCAGGACGCAAACAACATTACCACACTGCTGATCAGCAGTGGCGTGCTACGCCAGATGCCGCCAAATGAACGAAACATATCAACCAAGGTATACGATTTGTTCTGTACGGTACTCCGCGGCAAATCCACATTATACCCGATCAGAAGTGGCAGAGCCGCCAGTCCGATCATCAATAACGTAAACGCCAGATCACTGGCATTTTCCCAGATTTGTATGGCGAGAATCGGAATGACCAGAGAAGGAACCATCGTAAACAGGGTGTACATGGACAGCCCTTGTGCCCGGTCTTTGTCCTCCAGCTTTTCCACAATGCCTGCCTGCATGGTCATGGAGAAAAAGGCCGTAGCCACCCCTTGCAGGGCCCGCAACCACAGATACGTCTCCACACCAAAAACAACAAACAGCAACAACGTCCCGGCATGTAAAAGCAATAGCCATTGCATCACACGAAGTGGCCCATGCTTACCCAGCAGCTGTGCTGCAAAAGGTCTCAAGAGCATACAGGTGAACATATATGCCCCCATCATCAGACCAATCTCAGCCTGATTCAATCCGGCGGCTTCGCTTCTCAAAGGCAGAATAATCGTCAAGGCTGAATTTGCCGCAAAAAATAAAAAGGCCAGCATATAAAACCGGATAAACGAAAAGGATACCGGATTTAATTTTCCATTGGATGTTTCAGTCATCGTAGACTTCAAACGTTCGTCACCACTTTCTCTTCTGGCAGTCAATTCACAGATGTACCTGTCACCGGTCTACGCCGTTCATAGGCAAAAACGATCATCACCGCTCCTAGGATAGCACACATCATGTACATTAATGAATAGAAAGAGAAGCCCGCGACCGGTCTGATGGACACACCTGCTCTTGATTACAGTGGATTAACTCTATTAAAGGCCATAACAAAAAAACGGTTACCGCCAAAGCGGAAACCGTTCCACATCACAATAAAGCGCAGAATACATTATCTAAATGATTACAGATTACGTAATGCTTGCTCTGCCAGATCGGCGAGAAGATGTGCTCCCAGCGCCAATGCCCGTTCATCCACATCAAAGCCAGGGTGATGCCACTCATGCGGGCCAGAGGTGCCCAGGAAGAGGAACAGGCCGGGAACTTCTTTTTGATAAAAAGAGAAGTCCTCACCTGCTGGAGAAGGTAGCGGTCTAACACTATTCAGTCCAATCTGACTTGCAACTTGCTCCGCCGCAGATGCCAGTGCTTCATCGTTGACCACGGCAGGTGGTCCCTGAATCCAGCGAACCGTAGCCCGTGTGCCATAGGCCGCCGCCACACCGGCGACTACCTGATTGAAACGTTCGCGAATCCGCGCACGCACTTTCTCATCAAAGGTACGCACCGTGCCATCGAGTATCGCTTCATCGGGAATGACGTTCCAGGCTGTGCCGCTGTGGAGCTTGGTGACGCTGATTACGGCACTCTCCTGTGCTCCTACATTACGACTCACAATGGCCTGTAGTGCCGTAACGATATGTGCGGCAACCACGATTGGATCAATGCCGGCTTCAGGCACGGCTGCATGGGTGCCTACACCTTCCACTTTGACAACAAAACCGTCTGCTGCTGCCATCAATGCGCCTTCCCGAATACCCACCGTACCTACCTGAAGATCAGGCTTGTTATGTAATCCGAATACCGCCCGAACATCGGACAATGCGCCGCTCTGGATCACTTGCCGAGCACCCGTTGCTTTTTCCTCCGATGGCTGGAATATCAACCGTACTTTTCCCGGTAGAATGGACTCACGCTGTTTCAGTAATCGGGCAGCACCGATCAGAATTGCCGTGTGTGCGTCATGTCCACAAGCGTGCATCTTTCCATCTACCTGGGAGGCAAATTCCAGCTTTGTCTCTTCCTGAATGGGCAGCGCATCAATATCTGCTCTTAGGGCAACCACAGGACCGTCCCCTTGACCCACTTCAGCGACAAGCCCTGTCCGCAGCACATATTCGTCTGCAATACGGACGCCTTCCTCTTCCAGCCAACTGCGAATGGCTGCCGTCGTCTCCCTTTCCTCGCCGGACAATTCCGGGTTACGATGCAGATGTCGCCGAATGGTGATTAATCGTTCCACGAATTCTTCCGCCCGTTCACCGTGAAGTTCATGCTCGGGGCCCTGTACTTGTTGCCCAGAATGCTGCTTGGGCTGTTCCAGATCACTTTTCATCACATGGCCTCCCATTCGTATATATTCATTGCTATCTTAACTGCCTAATTCTATCCGATTGCAGCTTCCTGTTCCTTGGATTCCAGTGCAAATTCACTTAGTCCCTGCTCTGCCAAAATTTCACGCAACAATTCAAATGAACGAATTCGCTTGGTAAAGTCCCGTGTAGCTGTAGTCACAATGAACTCTTCCACAGCAAACTCCTGCTTGAACTTCAGCAGCGCCTGACCTACGCTTTCCTTCGTACCCCGGGTCACACTTGGCTCCAAAATTTCGATCCGATAGGTTTCGTTTGATTGACGGCCGAATTCTTCCGCCTGTTCCACAGAACCGACGGTCAGCACCTTACCACTCTCCAGATGAATTTTCACCAGCATATGCTCGCTCGCAAGTCCTTCCGCTTCTTCCTCACTTTCGGCCACAATTAACGATATGGCTAGTGCAGCGTAAGGCTCTCTTCCCTGGGAACGATCAAATTGTTCACGATATATACGGATCGCTTGAAGCGCTACCTCTATATTACTGTTAATGAACAGTGAAAAGACATATGGGAGTCCCAGTTCCGCAGCCATGCCTGCACTATCAACACTCGCTCCAAGCACATACAGTTCCGCTGGAATGTCGGACACAGGCGAAGCGCTGAGACCTGCAAGTGGATGCGATGGATCTTCAAGCGGCTCATTGTGGATGTATCGTTTCACCTGAACAATTTTCTCTTGAAGAGAGGCAGCTTCCTGAATACCTTCCTGCAACGCCTGTGTCGAACGTGGTAACCCGCCTGGTGCACGACCGATTCCCAGGTCAACTCTTCCTGGTCCGAGCGCTGCGAGGATATTGAAATTCTCGGCGACTTTGTATGGGCTGTAATGCTGGAGCATTACTCCGCCAGACCCCAGCCGAATCCGCTTTGTATGCGCAAGCAAGTGGGAGATGAGTACCTCCGGGGAGGAACCTGCAACATGCCCTGAATCATGATGCTCCGATACCCAGAACCGATGGAATCCAAGCTGCTCTGCCCGCTGTGCCAGCTCAATCGTATGCCGAAAAGCATCCACCGCCGTTTCCCCTTCATAGATGGGAGTCTGATCCAAAATGCCAACACGAATACTCATATCCTTCTCCTCCTTGATTGTGCTGAACCTGTGTTCATGTAGCTTACAAGCGATCTATAGTTGCCGCAGCAGTTCCCCGAAGGGCTCTGCCAATGGCGAATATTCTTCCTTTAAAGTAACGACGCTGATCTGCAACGATACACCTGCTACCTCATGTACCTGAATGGGGAATAACTCCTGATTCTGCACTTCCTTCTTCACAGTAAGTCCCGGAAGAAAGGCAATGCCTGCCCCTTGCATAACCAGTTTCTTCGCCGTCTCCGAATTATCAACATGGTATGTAATATTCGGCGGATGTTCCAGCGAGTCGAAAGCCCGGTGAATGCGTAGCCAGTCCAGTGAACCACATTCAAAAAAGACCAGTTGCTCATTCCGGATGGCTTCCATGCTGACATGTCCGCTCTCAATGAATGGATGCCCTTTGTACACATAGAGCTGGATCGGATCTTCATAAAAAGCAACCGTACGGATCGCAGGATGCATGACCTTGCGCACAAAAGCAAGATCGATCTCCTGACCAAGCAGTTTGGCAATCAGCTGATCCGTCGTTGCTGTCGTCAATTTGATATTAATTTCGGGGTAAGCTTCCTTGATCTTGGGTAAAAAATCGGGAATGACATAGTTGGATACTGATACTGTACTACCGAGCCGAAGAGCATCCGGTGTTGATCTCCGTTGCTGAATCTTCTGCTTGCCCTTCTGAATCACTTGCAGCACTTGCTGCGCATATGGCAGGAATTTCCGACCTTCCTCTGTCAGCACAATTTGCTTGCCAAGCCGATCAAACAACTTGCAGCCCAGCTCCCTTTCCAGTGACTGAATGCGAGCTGTGACCGAAGGTTGGGACAAGAAGAGTACTTCGGCAGCCTTATTGAAGCTTCCATAATGATTGATATATACAAATGCTTCAATGTTCTCGATATTCATGAGTGCCTCCGTATCCACGTCCGCAGACGTTTGATCTTATATCGATTTATCCAATGTACTTACTTGGTTTTATGATATCGTAATCCCATCCTTTTCCAGTGTCAATATCAATTCATCCAGCGAGCGATCCAGACGTGTAGTCACATCTGCCGAGAGTACAAATTTCCCATCATCCAATCGTTCTATTCCCTGATCCACAGCATACACGCCACCCAAGATATGTCTTCCACCAAGGGCTGCCAGAACAGGCTTCAATGCATAATCAATCGCGAGTAGATGAGCAATAGAGCCACCGATAACGAGCGGAAGTGTCAACTTACCCCGTAGCCCCTGTTGCGGAATCAGATCCAGGAACAGCTTGAGTACTCCCGAGTACGATGCCTTGTATACAGGTGTAGCCACAATAACTGCATCCGCCGCTTCCACGATAGCAAGTGCATCACGAATGAATGAGCTGTCAAACCGGGCTTGCACCAGATCGTCAGCGGGCAGATCCACAACATGAATGACTTCAACGGTGATGCCTGCCTCCGTTAATTTTTGGCTGCTGTAATCCGTCAGACCTGTCAAACGCGAACGCTTGGAAGGTGATCCGGCAATAATGACAACATGTGACATAAAGTATTCCTCCTTGGTATAGCGGTCAGGCCGCTCCTTTTACTTTGGGGTCCAACCGATCGCGAATATCGTCTCCAATCAGGTTAACCGCCAGTACAAACAATGTGATCGCCAGACCGGGGAACGTACAGATCCACCAGGCAACCGTCAGATAACCTCTACCTTGTGAGAGCAATGCGCCCCAATCCGGTATTTCCTTCAACACCCCAAGTCCCAGAAAACTGAGTCCGGAGCCCGTAAGAATTGATGTCCCTACGCCCAGCGTAGCCATGACCAGCAAGGGTGACAACGAATGTGGCAGTACATGTTTCCAGAAAATACGTGTATTGGAACCGCCCAGTGAACGTGTCGCTGTAATGAAAGGTAGACCTTTAACAGATATGACCTGCCCACGCATCACCCTTGCGTAACCCGGAATGGAGGAAACCGCAACAGCCAGTGCTATATTCATCAGTCCTGGCCCGAGAGCAGCTGCAACAGACAATGCAAGGAGCACGCCGGGTACAGCCATCAGAATATCAACAGCCCGCATCGTGATGGTATCAACAACGCCTCCGGCATAACCGGAGATAATACCAAGCGCACTGCCGACAATACCACCTACAAGTACCGAAGCGAATCCAATGAGCAATGAATCTCTGCTTCCATGCACAACCACACTGAAGATATCCCTGCCAAAATAGTCCGTCCCGAACAGGTGTGCAGCAGAAGGAGCCTGCAGAATAGCATCCGTCATCATCTGAGTTGGATCATAGGGCGCAATCCAGCCCGGTACAATCGCACATGCCACGGTAAACACCACCACCAGCAATGCTGCATAAAAGAATAATCGGGATACCCCGAATGAGACGCGATAGCGCCAAGGGCGGCGATTCCACAGATGGATACGTCCTACACTGCCCGCCCATGCTTTTTTGTCACCAACCAAAGGTTTCATGCTCATGAGCAACAACTCCTCCTTTCATACTCCGCGTCAGGACACTTCTGACTATTCCATCCATGATCATGTGCGGACTGCACGCCGAACCCGGGGATCAATGTACGAATACGAGATATCCACCAGCAGGTTCAAGACAACGTAGATGATAGATGTAAAGAAAACCACACCTTGCACCACTGGCAGATCCTTGGCCATTAGCGCATCCGCAATAATTCGTCCGATCCCCTGTCTGGAGAAGACGGTCTCCACCACAACGGTTCCCGCAAGCAGATCACCGATTAGCATGCCGATTACCGTTACAGCAGGAATAAGCGCATTACGCAGTGCATGACCATACATGATGGCACGTTCCGAAAGTCCTTTGGCCCGTAACGCCACGATAAACGGTTCATTGATCACTTCCAGCATGCTGTTCCGTACCATCCGTACAATAAATCCTGCACCCACGAGACCCAGCGTAGCCGCGGGCAGAACCAGTGAACTGAAACCGTCGGAACCCATCGCCGGGAACCAGCCAAGCTGTACCGAGAATAACAGGATGAGCAGTATCCCCGTCCAGAAGGTTGGCATGGAGATGCCGAAAAGTCCAACGAGCCGGGCGACGAAATCAATCACGCCATTGCGATGAATTGCAGACAATACACCGAGTGTAATTCCGATTGTGATGGCAATGATTGAGCTGAGTACGGTCAAAGCCAGTGTGGCTGGAAAATGTTCCAGTATTTTTGGTAAAACCGGATCCGAATTAATCATTGATTTACCAAAATCGCCACGCAGCATATCACCAAAATAGTTCGCAAACTGGATGTAAAACGGCTGATCCAGTCCAAGCTGAACCCGCAGATTCTCGATCATCTCCGGGGTAGCCGAGGACGGGTCCAGCATGAGTAGAACCGGATCACCCGGCAGGAGATACATGATGCAGTACACCAGCACCGAAGCTCCGAAAATAACCAGAAGCGATGTTGCGAGTCGTGACAGTATCATTTGAACCATACCGGGATATCTCCTTCCTGAATCTGAATTGACCGTTCATGTTAGGGCTGAATGCGGACGTCGTTAAAGAGTGGATAACCCAGTGAATCAAACTTGATGCCTTCGACCTTTTTGGATGCTGCGACGGTATACGGGAATACATAGATCGGTAGAATTATCGCTTGCTCAATCAGGTATTGTTGAATCTGATTGTAGATCTCAACACGTTTATCAGGATCCGTCTCGACCGCTCCCTGCTCCAGCAATTCATCGATCTTTGGATCAGACAAACCGGACAATGTCGGACGCTCTCCCTCTGCACTCGTATGGTAGAAAGCATACAAGGCATTTGGATCGGAATTGACCTGACTGTTGCCATAGAGATCATAATCCCAGTTCTGATAGATGACCGTTGCTACGTCTTTTGTAATTTCCACTTCAACAGCGATGCCTACCTGTTTCAGCTGTTGCTGGATAATCGCGGCTATGTCATTACGTTTCTCCCGATTTGGCGAACCATCGACATAACGCAGGGTCAGTTTCTGGCCGTCTTTCGCACGAATACCGTCAGCGCCTTTCACCCAGCCTTGTTCATCGAGCAGCTGATTGGCTTTGTTGATATCCGGGTTAATGCTTCCTTCCAGCGATGCATTATAACCCAGGATTCCAGGAGACAGTGCGGACCACGCACGTTCGTAGTTGCCCAGATACAATGTTTTGACAATCGATTCCACATCTACAGCGGATTGTACTGCCTGCCTTACTTTCACATCATCCCAAGGTGCTTTGCGCAGATTGAAAAAGAGTGTGTACGGCAGTCCAACTGTATTGGCCTGTAACAATTGCTGGTTCGGATCGTTTTTTAATGCAGCGATATTCTGCGGTGGAACCGTCTCGGCAGCGAGTACCTGACTACTCTGTACACTTCCGATGCGCGTTGCTTCTTCCGGTACAATTTTGAATGTGATCGTGTCCACATGGGGCGCGGCTTTATTTTCAACCGTCTCAGGTCCCCAGTTGTAATCCTTGTTCTTGGCAACGACGATATCCGCATTTTCATCCCATTTCACAAAGGTATACGGGCCTGTGCCCACCGGATTCTTACCCAGCTGGTCACCATATTTTTGGGCAGCCGTAGGGGATACGAGCCCCAGAAGTGCCTGGCTCAAGTTGCCAAGAAAGGCTTGTGATGGTGATTCCAGATTTACTTTGATGGTATATTCATCAATGACCTCGGAGGAGCTGTAGGGTCTAATCAGGGCCAGAGAATTGGCAGCTTTGGTGGCCGGATCAATCACCCGGTCCAGATTGTATTTCACGGCTTCCGCATTAAACGGTGTGCCATCGTGGAATTTCACGCCTTCACGCAGCTTGAACGTATAACTCTTGCCGTCCTCGGATACGCTCCATTCCGTGGCGAGCCAAGGTTTGATGGAACCATCAGGCAGCTGCACGACCAGATTGTCGTAGATCGTTCGGATGGCGCGTACTGTTACGGCAAGCCCACTGCGATGAGGGTCTAGTGTATCCGGTGAAGTCGCGAGAGCAAAAGTCAGGTTGCCTCCTTCGGCTTGCCCGGCCTGCCTGCCGCCTAATGCCTGTGCCGTACTGTTCGTGCTGCCTCCCGCCGCTCCGCAACCGGATAATACCATCACCAATACTGCTGCCAATGCCATATATTTCATCCATGAAATAGACCTGTTCATATCGCTTCCCCCTCTGTGTATACAGGTGTCATTAAATTGATGTTTATACCAATACTCTATATATCTTATGAGTTAAGTCGGTTTTAAGGTAGTACGAAACGTAGTAATTACTTTATTACCGTTTGGAGAACACATCAGACATAATCAAATGCTCGTTCGCTCCCTATCCGTTATGCCAAATCAGATACAACTTGCTTCTTCGCAGTCGTATAACGGTTAACCGGAATCTGTACCCCAAGGTTACCTCGCAATGTATCGTGTTCATATTCCGTACGATACAGGCCGCGCTCTTGCAGAATCGGAACAACCAGTTCCACAAAATCAGACAATCCACTTGGCAGCTCCGAAGCAATAATGAAACCATCCGCCGCTTCCGTCTCGAACCATTCCTGAATCTTGTCAGCAACCTGCTCCGGTGTGCCCAGGAATTTGCTGCGTGGTGTTGCTGCCCGCAGAGCCACTTCACGCAAGGTCAATCCTTGCTCTTTGGCATCCTTCTTGATCTTGTCAGTTCCACTGCGGAAGCTGTTGCTTCCAATGCCATTCAGTTCCGGGAACGGTTCATCCAGCGGATATTGGGAGAAATCATGGTGTTCGAAGAAACGTCCCAGATAATCCAGCGCTTTATCAATGGTAACCAGGCTCGCGATCTCCTGATACTTCTGTTCCGCTTCCTCTTCGGTCTGTCCAACAATAGGATTGATGCCTGGCAGAATAACAATATCCTGTGAAGAACGCCCATAGGAAGCCGCCCGTGTTTTCACATCCTTATAGAATGCCTGTGCATCTTCAATCGTATCGTGTCCAGTAAAGACAGCATCCGCTTCTTGCGCCGCCAGCGTTTTGCCATCTTCCGATGAACCTGCCTGGAAAATCACCGGCTGTCCTTGCCGTGAACGGGCAATATTGAGTGGCCCCTGTACGGAGAAGAATTCTCCTTCATGATTAAGCGTGTGCAGCTTGGATGGATCGAAGAATACGCCGCTCTCTTTGTCTCTTACAAAGGCATCATCTTCCCAAGAGTCCCACAACCCTTTGGTTACCTGTAAATATTCCGCGGCAATGCGATAACGTTCCGGATGCGAAGGGTGACTGCTCTTGCTATAGTTCTTCGCTGTACCTTCCAGTGGAGAAGTCACGACGTTCCAGCCTGCACGGCCATCACTGATCTGATCGAGGGAACCGAACTGTCTGGCTACGGTGAACGGATCACTATAGGATGTCGAGAGGGTGCCTACCAGTCCAATACGTGAAGTAACGGCAGCCAAAGCGGAGAGGATACTGATTGGTTCGAAGCGATTGAGGAAATGCGGAATGGATTTCTCGGTTATATACAGACCGTCTGCGATAAAGACCAGATCGAACTTGCCTTCCTCCGCTTTCAGTGCCTGACGTTTGTAGAATCCAAAGTTAACGCTGGCATCCGACAGAACCTCCGGGTGTCTCCATGTGGTGTTGCTTCCTCCAACCCCATGAATAATGGCTCCAAATTTCAAACTGCGTTTCGCTGTCATATGCACTCCGCCTTCCTTGGATTAGAATCTTCAAAAGAATGATCAAGGGCCAACTGAACTGATTACGTATGCAAAATAACTTAAAAGTTAACTATTCCTATGAGTTTGGTTTGTTTTAATTTCACAAATCTTATCACTGCCCCGTAAAAGGGTCAACAGCGTGACTAATAGATTTTTTCTATATGAACATTGAAGATGTAAATATGACCATTTACATCCCAAGAGAGCTATAGCTTATGAACGTTCCGACTGCTGCACAAATGCAATCTTGCATCATGAAGCAGCCGGAAATGGCTTGTTTCAAAGGTATATATCAACTCCCGTTAGACTGCTGCCGCTTCGTCCGCTCGTGTCAGAAGTTCAGCCAGCTTCTCCAGATCAGGCTCCAGCAAGGCTTCAAACTTGCCGTCCCCTCCCACTTCAATGACAGGTACATGCCGAATGCCATATTTTGCTTCAAGTACATCACGCAGCACGTCATGACCCTGCACTTCAATGTTCTCAAAAGGCTGGTTTCGCTCTGTCAAAAATGCTTTTACTTCCCCGCAGAAATGACAGCCTGTTTTGCTCCACAGCACGACTTTTTTGGTAGATGAAGACATCGACATACCTCCTGATTGGTTTTAAGATCAAAGTCTGGGTGATTAACTATGAACGCCCTTAGACCTTCAATTCCCATCTGTTAAATAAGAATTATGGCTCTAAATGTACTCCTGTGCCCTTCCTGCGTCAATGGATCTGCTAATAGAATAAACCTATAACCAAATAGAAAGATTAAATTATAAATTTGAAAGATGGCTTATTTAACAGGAATGAATCACTCTGCTTCAGTAGTCTAGCTACCAACTCATATGTAATATTCGGATGCGGAATGAATCAGAGCGATTACACAGGATACCGCTACATTTTCCATTCCGCATCATGCTGCTAATCTGGATAAACAGATCGCCTGACATTACAGATCTGGGTTCAAGAGCTGAGGTGGGGCGATAATGGGCCGTCCTTCTTCCATCGAATTCAGTTGGTCCGCAGACACGCTGATAATATGCCCAGAATGTACACCCCAACGTTCTGCCGCATAGACCGATACAAATCGTCTCCGCTTATCTCCGCTGATCTGATATCGAATCTCGGGTGCATCCACTGCGGCAACAATACTTCCTTCTGCCCAGCCATTGTGAGAATCATGAACCGCTGTCGTATGCACCTGTTGTGATTCCCTCGGCCATCCTTGCACGTCCCCCGCTGATATCAGTGCTTCTCCGGCAGGAATGGCGAGCAGGTCCGGTTTGGCAACCTGAACAGGAGATATTCCACGCGGTACAGGGATGTTCAGCTTACGCCGCCGACCGCCAGTTAAAATATAGACATCTCCTTTGGCATCGGACAGGAACGAACCTTCCGGGTAGAAGTCATAACTGTGTCTGAACTGTAATGCTGGATCTTGGCTGCCCTGCGTTGAGATTCGCTGACGCGGATCCATTGGGTTTGTGTCACCATCCTCTTGTTGACCGGATGGGGTACCAGAGGTTTGTTGCCACGCCAACCGGGATGTCTCGGCAACCAGCACATGGGGATCTCCCCACTTTTGGCTATAAAACTGCTCGTTATCCTTATTCACTACAGCAAAGTCTTGCTCACCCAAGGCTTTCATACTGACACTTCCGAAGTGGTGGATAAAAGCATCCCCGGCTACCGCAAGCTGGTATCCTGCCAGCTTCACCCGGATGATCCAGTCGTCATCTTCGAAATTGCCCACCGCGTACCCTTCGTCCAGATAACCTACCCGTTCCAGCAGCTCCCGTGAGAACAGCCAGCAGAATCCGACCAGGCGATCGGTTATTCGATGTTTGTCTGCATCCGGACGATTATGTGTGGCGGCAAAAGACCACATCTCTTCTACCTCACGGTACGGAACCTGAATCTGCTGATCCCCGCCAATATAGTTGGTCACCGGACCCACCACACCAATCTTCGGATCACTGGCAAGACAAGTCATCATGTTATCCAGCCAGCCCGGAGTAACCAGCGTATCGTTGTTCAGCACGATGATATGTCGTCCTCTCGCCATCATCAGCCCATGATTGACACCTCCGGCAAACCCCCGGTTCTTATCCAGGGCAGCCACCCTCACCATGCCGCCTTTGCGGAGCATGGCCTCGGCAGTTCCATCCTTGGAGGCATTATCCACGACAATGATTTCGAAGGGGGCAGGGGTATGCTTTTCGATACTCGACACACATTGCAGCACATAGTCCCGCTGATTGTACGTGGGGATAATGATGCTAACTCCTTCAAAAACAAGACCAAACGAGCTCTGTCCCTGGCGGACACCTTCGTCGTATCCTCTGTTATACCCCTGTTTGTAGAGCCTGGCGCCTTTGGCTGTGCGCTTGCTTTTACCTTTACGTCTGGATTTCCGCATTGAGCGACGACCTGCTGCATGCAGGACTGCCATGGCAGGTCGCGAGACATCGTGCTGTGTGGCCCGGCGGTCCGCTTTTTTTTCGCTGCTTATGCTACCATTCCGGTTGTTTTCACTGCGGCTGTTGTCACTGTGAGTGCTGATATTTGGAGTGATGTTGTGATGGCTGTGACCCTTTCGACGGACGACGTTTCGAGCCTTAACCTTGTTGCTGCGGCTATGACGTTCTTCACCGCGCTGTTGATCGGGTGTGCTCATGTTGCTCCCTCCATTTCCACTTGTCCGTGAGGCCAACACGCACATGACCGGCCCCCGGACGCCACTAGAGTTGAAGCTCTCCTGTTACCAGTTTGTCAGCCAAATGTCCAAAATCCAGAGCAACCTTGCCGAGTTCACCTGCAATTCGCCGACACATAATCACCGCCGGAATACCCGCTGCCACCAACGCGATATCAAAAGCATGTTCTGCGGTTTGCTGCATCACCCTCGGAATATCCATGACTCCCGCCACAGAACTAATGATACCTGTGACATGAATCCCCCGGTTATGCAGCAGTGCCGCAAGCTCTGGTGCCTGGCTGCCTATGAGCAGAACCCGCCGTCCTTGCAGCAAGGGCAACACCAGGCCGGACTGATGCAGACTGTAATTGATCGTGGAGCTGGTCAATTTCAGCCGGGACCAGTCAATCCCGAAGTGGCGCATTACCGGGAATAACAGCCCCTGGAATGTCGGTGCCCGCGAGATCGGGACGCCAACCCAGTCGGCGGCCTGTATGGCTTCCGCAAGCATCGCGCGGATGTCGGGCGTTGAGCATGGCACCCCTGCATAGGGCAGAAACGGTG
>NZ_ANHX01000091.1 GCF_000316035.1 Paenibacillus sp. PAMC 26794 | reverse complement strand
CGGGTGTGTCGCCTGGTGCGGGGCGGGGCCAGCACCGCTGGCAGGCATCGCCTGTGGCGTGCTGGCTTGCGGTGCTGGCAAGGGCGCACGGCGCATCGCCGTGCGCTGCTTGGCGCGGGCAGCGGCACGCCGGCCCCGCGCTGATGCAGGCCTGCGCCCAGCAGTGGCCCGGCGCAGGCCGGCTTTGCCTTTGCCGGTGCGGCTGGCTTTTGCCGCTTTGCTCGCGCTCGCACGGCCAGCTTTGCCTGCTCTGCCAACAGCACTGCCTGTGCTGCTCGCTTTCCTTGCACCGACCTTATGCGCTGCGCCGGCAGATGTACCTGCTTTGGTCAGGGTACTACGTTTCCCTGACTTCACACCTCTGACTCCAGCAGACCCTGTATCTGCTGCTGCCGGAGTGCCACTGCCCATAAATACGGCCGGGTGGATGCCCCGGGGTTTACCCGACACGGAGGCCCTAGCGGCCCCGGTGCGTGTCACTACTCTCACGCCATTCCCTCCTTTGGCATGCACGAGGATTGTCGCTGCGCAAAGCGCCGGAGCATCCTTCCAGCTCCGGCGCAGAGTGTTCTGCTCCCATGGGGCACCGCACAGCGGCAGCATCAGTCGCATATATTTTAGGGCAATTGTCCTTTCATACGGACAGCTGCTTCCTGGAGCGATTCAAATGTACCTGCATCACTCCAGTATTTCTGCAAAATGTCGTATTCCAGTCCGCCAGCAGACGCGTAGTGATTATTCACATCCGTAATTTCAAGTTCTCCACGCGTAGACGGCGCAATGTTGCGAATCAGGTTAAATACATGATCATCATACATGTATATGCCCGTCACACAATAAGAGGTTTTCGGCTGGCTTGGCTTCTCCTCAATGTACGAGATTCGCTCTGGATGCTTTGAATCAAAAACAGGCACCCCGTAACGTCGTGCATCATCCACCTCTTTGAGCAGAACTCGCGCTGTACCAGCAGGTTGCTGCATGTAACGGTCCACATAAGGCTTCAGATCATCGCTGAAGAGATTATCACCGAGAAGCACAACGAATTTTTCTCCAGGAAGGATAAAAGTGGTCGCCAGATCCAACGCTTCCGCAATCCCGCCTGCCTTTTCCTGAATGCGATAAGTCAACTTGACCCCATGATCCGCTCCGCCACCAAGATACTCTGTATATAACCCGGCGGAATGTTTGTTGATCACAATCAATAGTTCATCAATGCCTGCCTGGCGGAGCCTGTCGATGCCATACATAATCATCGGATGTTTACCGACTGGAAGCAGATGTTTGTTAATGAGCCGGGTCAGCGGATACAGTCTAGTTCCTGTTCCGCCGGCAAGAATTACACCTTTCATTCCACGTTCCCTCCTTCATCGGATATGTCCATATATTCAAGCGGATCGACATGCCATTTGTTCATAAAAATCGAACGATTACGCTCAAGCAGCTGTTTCCACGCTACCGGATCTGTCTTCTGGAAGCTGGCACTTCCCTGATGATGCACGAGAACATCTCCACATACCAGCAAGCGATATCCCTGCAATCTTGCTCTATAACAATAATCGTCATCCTCATAGTGTCCCGGAGAGTACGCCTCGTCAAGCAGTCCAACCGATTCCACGACATTTCGTTTTATCAGCATGCACAGACCGACGATCCGGCGTACTTCCCTCCACCTTGAAGAATCGGCAACATTATTGGAATCGGCTAACTCCTGAAAATGTTCCATGTCCCGAAATGCCAGTTCAATCTGCTGGATGCCGCTTGCATAATTCGTAACAGGCCCCGTGATCCCAATACTTTGATCACTGTACAGAGCCGTTCGCAGATTCTCCAGCCAACGGGGCGTGACCGTAACATCATTGTTCAGCAGCAATAACTCATCCCCGCAGGCTGCACGAAGTCCAGCGTTACACGCTGCCGGAAATCCCCGATTGTCCGGGAACCTTACAAATCGAATTCGCTCCAGCGCACAATATTCAGCCGTTCCATCCGTCGAACCGTTATCTACAACGATAATTTCATATGACGCAGGATCGCCAGAGTATTGACGTATGGCATCGATGCAGGGCCTGATCAGATCCAGCCCATTGTACGTTGGGATAATCATACTCGTCAGTGTCATCTGGCGTTCCTCCTGTAAGCCACTTCTGCACGGGAGAGCGTATGTGCCTGAGCTGGATTCCAACCTGTATCCAGCAATGTAGCCAGTGCCTCCAGATGATCTCCGATGATCAATCTGGCGACATCATTCCCACTTCCCGTGTTACCAGGACGCAATCGATTGGAACGAATAACATCCACCTGACTTGGTGCCGAGACGTTCATTCCATGCTGAATAGCTAGACTTTGTGCTTTAGGTGGAACGGCCAGTGATGCTGGCTTCACGGTCTGAATCATACGACGAGACAATGCATGAGGCACGGCTGTCATGGAATTGGAACCGAGATCTGCCCTGCCTAATGTACGGTTCAGATATGCTTTGATCCGGCTTACCTCATCCTGCCCTGCAAACGCAGGAAGCAAAGACGTCAGATTATTCAACGCCACATCCTGTCCCCGATCAACCGCGTACAGATAGGGTGCAAGCTGTTCAGCCGAGACGACCATATCTCCATCCACGAAGAGAACCGTCTCCGCATCCGTCATCTTGGCTCCAAGTGCCCGGCCCACATCATGTCCTGCCCGATCCGGTTCATAGACTACTGTAAGTCCCGGCTGCGTTAACACCTGTTTCAAACTGTCATCTGTCGTTCCATTCAGTACCACAATAATATCCGTCAGAGGCAACCGCTTTAGTTGCAATAACACCTGCCCCAGTGTGTGTTCCTCATTACAGGCACAGACAATGGCAGCAGCCGAATGACGAAGAGGTAGCGGTACGATCTGGAATGAATGTCCCGAGGCATGTGCATAACCCTGCATAAATGCCTTACCTGCGTTCAGGGCTAACTCGAAGTTGCTTAGCTCCGCAACGTTCGCCGCGTGTGCATTCCATACGAGACGTGCATGTTCTTCTGATACTGTGTTGTTTGCCTTTGCCTCGCTTCCTGCAACTTGCCCCGCTTTCCACATCAAGTGCAGATTTACTGGGCCAGACTTTGCTCGGCTTCTTCTTTTTTTTTGAATATCTACATGTTTCTTGTTCCTATGACGCTTGTTCATTACTGTTCTTCCTGCTGTCGTTGGTCTACTTGTTGTCCGCCTGCGGCGGACAACCCCTGAACGTCCCTTCATTTCCTCACCTCCAGCATGCTGCATCATCCGATGCGACATGCTTACCTCGCCAGGTTGCGAACACGTTGCAGATCGGTATAACCTCCGCGGGGACCGAGCGTATCCGTAATCCACTTAATCGCTGCCATATGATCATTCAGTACCACTTGACTTAGCAGATCAGGTCCGCTTCGCTTCTTGATTCGTACTGCATTCATTCTACCCACAGGTACGTGATGAACAGCGCGTACCCGAAGTCCGCCGATCACTGCCTTGGCTTGTGCAAGTGGCGGAACTTCCAGTGAGGATATCCCCATGACCTCAAGTCCTTTTCGGCTTATTGCATGTGGAATAGCTGTCATGGATGCCCCCCGGAGATCGGATCTTGCGAGTATGCTGTTCAACATGTGTTTGGCCTCCACTACCGGATGAACGGGATTATTAGTGACCGGGCCATGGTAGTCGTTAAGCGCCACATCCGTTCCCTTCAGCACAGCCTTCACGTAAGGCGCAAGGTGCTCTGCGGGAATCGCGATATCTGCATCAGTAAATAACAATACCTGACCGCGTGCCTCCGATGCGCCTACTTTTCGTCCTCCATCATGCCCCAGCGCTTCTGCATACGTGAGCACTCGTGCTCCAGCCCGTTTGGCTGCGTTAGCCGTACCGTCTGTTGAACCATTCACAATGACAAGCACTTCCGCATCACGGCATATCCGCAGCGCTTCACGTACAACTGCACCAATCGTTTTCTCCTCATTCATAGCAGGGATAATGACCGAGAGCACCGGTCCCTGAGAAACATCCCTGTGTGAAGGAGCATCACTCATGCCATTTTCCGCTCCATTCTCTACTCCATCCTTAGCCTGTGACATCAGCTGTCTGGACGGAATAACGAACGTATAGGCCTTTGTACCCTTTTTGTGTCCAGACTTCCATCTTCGTTTCTTCAGCACTTTTTTTCTTCGTGTCACATTGGATCGGGTTGCATAACGTGCTGTGGTACGGGTTTTGCGCAACAGTTTCACCTCCCGCATTCGATCATCGGCATGCCAAGGGAGTACACGTTATTCTATGTATTCGTGGAGCAGTGGAAACGGCGTTTGTCCTTGCAGTAAGCAGGTTCTCCCTGTGAACACGAGGGTACAGGCCTTGATTTTAGACAAAATACGTCAAATTATGTGAAAAACGCTACCTCTCCCCTACTTCAGACACAATTTTAGCAAAAATCTAAAATTGCATCTTTTCCAAAGTTTTACACTGTGATAATATACGTTCCAAGCAGTTTTATTTACAAAAATAACCTTGTTGTGAACATAAGTTCCCATTTATCTTTGTAGATCAATTTATTGACCTTAGGTTGATTAGATCATGACCTCATTCACAGAACCTGTTAAGCAGATCCATTTTACTCTTGAGAGGAGTGATGCCGTTCAGAACACACTGCCTTCGTCATTTACGCAAACCCGGATTGAACACCCCAGTTTTCCGTAAACGTATCTTCTACCTGCGCTATTGGACAACCCCCGGCTTTCTGAAAGAGGAACACAATAGACGATTAAACCTTCGGGCTGAACTGAATAAACGGTTATCCTTTTTGTTTGGTGTCGTGCTTAACACTTCCCGAGCTAAGGCCAAGCCGATTTTGTTCCAATCGTTTCTTGTCTCATTCCACGCTTCAGGTTCAGCCCCACGCTCCGCGCTGCCCAAGTTGCAGACGGAAATCCAACCGAGATAGGCATAAACATTTTCCAACAAAAAAATAATTTAAGAATGGGAGAGTTTACTATGAAATTCGCCAAAGTTATGCCAACAATTCTTGGAGGAGCTCTTTTGCTCGCTTCCGTATCCTCTGCTACTGCAGCTCCATTGTCTGATCAATCCATTCCATTTCAGGCCCCTTATGCCTCTGAGGAGGGTATTCCATTGAACAGTGGAACAGATGACACCATCTTTAATTACCTTGGACAACAGGAACAATTCCTGAATTCCGATGTAAAATCCCAACTCAAAATTGTCAAAAGAAACACAGATACATCTGGCGTAAGACACTTCCGCCTGAAACAGTATATTAAAGGTATCCCGGTTTATGGTGCAGAACAGACGGTCCACCTGGACAAAACCGGAGCCGTGAGCTCCGCACTTGGCGATCTTCCACCGATTGAAGAGCAGGCCATTCCGAATGATGGTGTAGCCGAGATCAGCGGAGAAGACGCGATCCGTATTGCAACCGAAGAAGCAACCTCCCGGATTGGAGAGCTTGGTGCCGCGGAAATCACACCTCAAGCTGAATTGAACATCTATCATCATGAAGAAGATGGTCAGACGTATCTGGTTTACATTACGGAAGTAAACGTACTGGAACCGGCCCCTCTACGGACCAAATATTTCATTAACGCAGTGGATGGCAGTATCGTATCCCAGTTTGACCTCATTAACTTTGCCACTGGAACAGGTACAGGCGTGCTTGGAGATACCAAAACCCTGACAACCACCCAATCCGGCAGTACCTTCCAACTGAAAGACACCACTCGCGGCAATGGCATCCAAACGTACACGGCGAACAATGGCTCCTCACTGCCTGGTACCTTGCTCACAGATTCGGATAATGTATGGACCGATCGTGCAGGTGTAGATGCCCACGCCCATGCAGCTGCTACGTATGATTTCTACAAAAACAAATTCAACCGTAACGGTATTAATGGTAACGGATTGTTGATCAGATCGACCGTTCACTACGGCTCCAATTACAATAACGCCTTCTGGAACGGGACACAGATAGTCTTTGGTGACGGAGACGGAACGACGTTCCGATCCCTGTCTGGTGATCTGGATGTTGTGGGTCATGAATTGACGCATGGTGTTATTGAATATACAGCCAATCTGGAATATCGCAATGAACCAGGTGCACTCAACGAAGCTTTCGCCGATATTTTCGGTAATACGATCCAAAGCAAAAACTGGCTGCTCGGTGATGATATCTACACACCTAACATTCCAGGAGATGCGCTACGCTCCCTCTCCAATCCTACGTTGTATGGTCAACCTGACAAATACAGCGATCGCTACACAGGCACACAGGACAACGGCGGTGTGCATACCAACAGTGGTATCATCAATAAAGCTTACTACCTTGCTGCTCAAGGCGGAACACATAATGGTGTGACTGTTACCGGAATCGGCCGAGATAAAGCGATCCAGATTTTCTACAGCACACTGGTGAATTACCTGACACCAACGTCCAAATTTGCCGCTGCCAAAACAGCTACCATTCAAGCTGCCAAAGATCTGTACGGAGCAACTTCGGCTGAAGCTACTGCTATTACCAAAGCGTATCAAGCTGTAGGCCTGTAAAATCTTATTTTAATTAATGTCGTTGAACTTATAAGTGTACTCATCCTAATGGTAAGGAAACGTTCAGACACCCCTCACCGTCCGAACGGATTAAGCCTAGATCAACCAAAAGCGGTGTCCCGGACAACTCTGGACACCGCTTTTGTCATTTGTATATTACGGATACTACCTGCACTATCCTTGCGAAGGTCCCGCAGCAATCCATGACAACAACCCGTACGTATGCTTGCAATCTGCTGTACGTGACACTTCAAGTACAGCTTCGTCCTCACTCTGCGAGAGCAGGGAAATCTGGAATCCCCGATCATTGCTCATGCCCACAATCACATAATGTTCTGAAGCAAATGATTCTTCAAAAACAACGGTTACCTCTGTGCATACTTCACTCTCTGGCAGTACAAAAGCTTCCATCCCGAATTGTTGTACAACCGGTTGTTTACTTACGCTGCGAACGGGCTGGAATGCCAGATGTTTGGCCTGAACTGCACCCGATTGCAACTGGTTGCTGCCCACGGCATCATCACACAGATGCTCCTGTGTAATCGATTGAGGGTCCGGTGTGTACTGCAATTGAACAACAGGTTCTGGTGCCTCTTCGACTGAACCACCAGGCGTCAGAGATGTAACATCCGGTGCAAGTTCTGTAGGTTGTTCAATCGATTGTTCTACATATAATTCAACGCCAGCTTGTGACTCTTGCTGATCATGTGGGTTTTGCAGTTCAAGTTGCTCCTGCAGCTCAAGCCCATCCGTTTGAGGATTTGTTGTCTCCGTACTCCAATCCATTCCGAAGATGGATTCATTCTCTAGTCCAACCGACTGCATTAATTGCTGGACCTCCAGCAAGGCTTCTTGCCTTTTGATCTCAGCCAGCTGCTCCAGCGTTTCTCCACTAACCTGACGAATGGCATTCCAGATCTCTTCACTTAAATGCTCGGTACCCACAATTCCCGCGTTCAGATGACTTGAAGTTATACTCTGCTCACTCAGTTTGCTGCCGTTCACGCTGCCATCGGCCAATTTGGCACTTGTGACGGACCCATTTTGTAGATGAACCCCGCTTACTGCTTCCTCTTCCAGATGAGTTGTGCGAATACTGCGTTCTTGAATATGATCAGCAATAATGGTTCCATCCTGAATATGACGAGTTTGCACACTTTTGTCTGCTATGTGGATAGCCGATACCGCACCTTCGAGCAATTTATTACCGTTCACACTGCCGTCAGCCATTTTGGCACTTGTTATGGAACCATTGTGCAGGTGAATCGCACTTACCGATTCCGCTTTGAGGTGGGAGATCCCAATGCTTCGCTCTTGAATATGGTCAGCATGTATGGCTTTCTCTTGGATATGACGGGATTGTACACTTCCATTGGCAATATGGACATCCGACACCGCATCTTCAAGCAGTTTGTCGCTGCTCACACTGCCATCCGCCAGTTTGGCACTCGTTACAGATTCATTTTGCAGATGAACCGCACTTATTGCTTCCTCCTCCAGATGAGACGCACCAATGCTATGCTCCTGAATATGACCAGCAAGGATTGCTCCTGCCTGGATATGGCGAGTTTGCACACTTTCCGACGCGATATGGCTCCCCAATACAGTATCTTCGAGCAATTTGCTGCCGCTAATGCTACTGTCAGCCAATTTGGCACTTGTGACGGACCCATTTTGCAGATGAACCGCACTTACTGCTTCCTCTTCCAGATGGGCTGTGCCTATGCTTCGCTCCTGAATATGACCAGCATGAATAGCTCCTGCCTGAATATGCCCGGATTGCACACTTTCCGATGCGATATGAACCCCGGATACCGTACCTTCGAGTAACTTGCTGCCAGTTATACTGCCATCCGCCAGTTTGGCACTCGTTACAGATCCATTTTGCAAATGAATGGCACTTACCGACTCCTCTTCCAAATGTGCTGTGCCGATGCTCCGCTCTTGAATATGATCAGCATGGATGGCTCCTGCCTGAATCTTACTGGATTGCACACTATCGTCTGCAATGTGGATATCTGATACTGCTCCTTCGAGCAACTTGCTGCCGGTTACACTGCCGTCGGCCAACTTGGTACTTGTTACAGATCCATTTTGCAGATGAATGGCACTTACGGCTTCCTGTTCCAAGTGAAGCATGCCAATGCTGTGCTCCTGAATATGGTCAGAAAGGATTACTCCTGCCTGGATATGGCGGGGTTGCACACTTTCAGAAGCGATATGGATTCCCGACACCGCATCTTCGATCAACTTGCTGCCGGTTACACTGCCGTCGGCCAGTTTGGCACTGATGACAGACCCATTTTGCAGGTGAATCGCACTTACTGCTTCCTCCTCCAGATGGATTGTGCCGATGCTCCGCTCCTGAATATGGTCAGCATGAATGGCCCCTGCCTGAATATGCCCAGTTTGCACACTTTCGGACGCAATATGAACCCCCGATACGGTTCCTTCAAGCAATTTGCTGCCGTTGATACTGCCATCCGCCAGTTTGGCACTTGTTACAGATCCATTTTGCAAATGAACCGCACTTACAGAGTCCTCATCCAGATGAACTGAGCCAATACTGCACTCTTGAATATGATCAGCAAGGATTGCGCCTTCTTGGATATGACGGGTTTGCACACTTTCATTGGCAATGTGAGTAGCCGATACGCTTTCTGCGGCTAATTTGCTGCCATCCACACTACCCGTTGCTAGTTTGGAGCGTGTTACAGATTCATCCTGCAAAATAATCGTACTTACCGCTTCTTCTTCCAGATGAGATGTTCCGATGCTGCGTTCATGGATATGATGAGGAAGAATTTCACCATCTTGAATATGACGGGAATGCACAGCTCCTTGCTGTAGGTGAACAGCACTTGTCGACTCTGCCTGAAGATGCAAACCACTGATCAAACCTGGCTGAAGGTGGGCCGCTGTAATGGATAAAGGTGCCAGATGGTCTGTTTCGACAGATCCGGGTGCCAAGTGATGCGATGTTACCACCTGTTCAGCAATATGCTCCTCATGAATGATGTCTGGCTTCAGATGCTGTGAGCTCACTACTTGAGTTCCCAAATGGTCAGATTTCACGCTGCCTTCAGCTAGATGGACGGATTGTACAACGGATGGCTGCAAGTGCTCGCTACCTACAGCAGCCTGTTGTAGTTCTGTCCCCGATACCGAGTCTGCTGTCAAATGGTCCGCACTCACGGACCCATGCCGAAGTTTGTTGCCCGTAATACTGCCATCAGCGAATAATTCCGGTGAGCGTATTTCTTCCGACAAATGTTCCAGGGAAACGGCATGCTGCTTCAAGTGATACCCGCGAATCGTTCCTGCTGGAATATGTTTGGCGTTAATACTTTCTGCCATAATTTTGGAAAAAGTCACGCTCCCGTCTGCCAGTTTAGCTGACGTAACAGCAAAATCCGCCAGTTTATCTGTGGCAACACTCTCTGGTGAGAGCTTCGGGGAGGTAACCGCATGATCTGTTAGATGAGGCGGAAAAATGGACCCGCCAGCCAACTGGGATGAGGTTATACTACCAGGAGCCAATTTGTCTGTTGTGACCGCCGCCCGTGCAATCGCATCCGTTTCAACACTGCCTGGTTGAAGATGAGGTGCCCCTACGGCATGTTCTGTCAGGTGATCTGATTTCACTGCATAAGGTCTCAGGGCCTCGGAACCCACACTCCCTGGAGCCAGATGAGTACCAGTGACTCCACCACTCGCAAGATGCGAGGATATAACACTTCCCGGGGCAAGTGCTCTGCTACTTACCGATGCCGTTCCAAGCTTTTCTGTTGTCACACTTCCATCCGCGAGTTTAACGTCTGTAACGGCAGCATCCTGCAATTCATACGTACCCACGGCCGACTCTGCAAGATGCCGCTCACACACCACGTCGTCTGCGAGAGCATCTCCGGACACACTTCCGGCAGATAGATGAGTTGCCTCGATGCTTCCACTTGCAATGTGAATGGAGTGAATTGCAGAATTGTCCACATGTACCGTTGTGATTCCCCGATTCGCAATGTGTTCCGCACGAATGGACCCTTTGGCAAGATGTTTACCTTGTACGGCTTCATCCGCAATTTTGGAAGAAATGACGCTCTGATCAGAGATCTTGGATGCCGTAATGGACTGCTCCAGCAATTTTGCTGTTCCCACAGACTGGTCTGCCAGTTTGCTGCTGGTTACTGCACCTTCCGTCAAATGCTCACTGCCCACTTCTCCATTGCCAATCTGCTCCTTGCCAACGGAATGAGCGCGAATCTGGCTTGAACCGATTGAACCGTCCAGTAGATGCCTTCCACTTAGTGAACCCTCAGCTAAATGTCTTGTTTGTATGGATCCATCCTCTATCTGGTCACTTCCAATACTGCCATTTAATAGTTGTGAACGACCGACAGACCCTTCTGCCAGATGTGTCTGTTTAACAGCACCTGCCTGAATATGGTGAGACTCAATGGAGTGTTCTTCGATTTTGCTGCCTGTGACAGCAGCTTCACGAATTTTGGATGTAGTCACTGCATCATCAGCCAGTTTGGAGGTATTCACAGCTCCTCCCGTGAGATGCCTTGTATCCACGCCGCTAATCGCGATCTTATCTCCAGTTACGGCATGATTCTTGATTAATTCTTCCGTTATCAGCATGCGACTGAGATGTCTTGTACTGATGGAACCGTCGGCAATTTTGGCCGAATCGATGACCTGGTTGCCAAGCTTCTGAGAAGTAATACTGCCATCTCTGATTTTCTCACCTGCAATAGAAGCATTTCGTATTTTGTGACCAGACACAGAGCCGTCAATCAGGTGCTCCTCAGATACAGACGCTTCCGCAAGTTTCGCAGAAACAATGGCCCCGTCTGCAATGTGAATGCTGGTCACCGCGTAATCCTGCAATGCTTCACTGCCGACCGCATCCGGTTTCAGCTTGGAGGCATCCACAGAGAAAGGAGCCAACTTGCTCTCCGTAACAGCAAATTCACTCAAGTCGTCCGTGTAGATGTAGTGTCCGGTATGACCCGGCATCTGGTTCTGGTTCAGGATCTGCAGCCGGTCCTTGCTTGCTATCTCCTGCTTGTTGATGTCCTGCTCTTCTTCCAGAGCAGGCGGAGCCACACTGCTAACCTGAATCTGCTTTTCCGAGCTATCTTGTGTCTCGACTTCCTTGCGATCAGACTCTACGGGTTCCGGCTTGATTTCGGCTTCGATCTCTAGCTCTTCCAGCTCGTTTGTTGAAGCAGGTAGCTCCATTGAGTCGAATAGGAATTCTTCCGACTCCTGAACAGCCCTCGAACCCCTTTTATTGGTATTCAAGCGTTCTTCCCTATTCACAGTGAAACCTGAGTTCATCTTGTCTGCCCGGCGATCAGTCAGTTCCAATTCCTTGTATTTCGGGCTCACATGCCGCAGTTTCGGCGTCGGAACCTTCTTTTTGCCATTTTTACTCATGCAGCTTGCTCCTTCCTCTAACGTTCGTCTCCGGCATCATATGCTTCCATATGGGCATCTGCCACTTCATTTATGACTTTTGCGGATTCCAGAGCACGAATGTACAGGCGTCAAGACAGGAAGGTTCGATGATCTTCGTGGAAATAGGCGTGTCAGGGCTGCAGAGGAAAGGCTGCTGTCCACGCCCCCGTCCCAGTCATGTCATAGAATATTATATCTAGGTCGTGTCTGAAAACTCGCTGAAGTGCATCTTTCACCGTCTTTTCGCCCCCTGCTGTGTCACTTTCCCTTGACGTGCCCCGGCACGCCTGCGGAAAACTTCCTTGCTTGGAACGAAAATTCGGCAAAACCTGCTTCCTTCGGAGTTTTAGACACGCCCTGAGCAAGCACTAGTGCTTGGCGATGCATCTTACACACCGGTCTGCGTTATCGCGATGTCTGAGCCATGCGGTGACAGGCCGGCATTCCATGAATGGACGATCCATGGTCGCGATAACATTGAAGGAGGAACGGTCATGCTCCAAGAAACGATCGGCATTATGTTCGATTCACGCATGTACCGGGGGATACCGGCCGGAAGGACCGGTCAGGAATCACTCGCGAATTATGATCAGGCAGCGGCCAGTTATGGATTAACTCCCTGCTTTTTAAGGCTGGAAGATATCGATTCGGATCAAAAAACATGTCTTGCCTATGTAAAAAAAGAAGGCAGATATGTTCGCGAGCGCATGCCACTGCCCTCCGTCATTCATAACCGCTCACTCCAGCTTCGCCGGACGGAACAGCATCAGATCACCAAGCTGATGTTGCAGGGTATTCAGGTATTCAACGTTCGCAACCGGTACCGTAAAGATCACATTCATGACATGCTTCATCAGGACCTCGCCTTGCGAGAACACCTGCCCCGTGCAGTTAAAGCTACGCCAGAGTCTCTGGCCTATATGATGGAACAATATGATGACCTCGTTATCAAACCATGCAGCGGCAGCATCGGTCATGGTATTATGCGAGTCTTTGAGCGAGATGGACAGTGGAAACTAACCTGTGAGACAAAGGCTGCACGCAAAGGGTGGGCTACCTTCCGATTGAGCAAAGGACAGCTTCCTTCCTCCACCCTAAGGCGGATCTTTCGCCATGCCTACCTCATTGAAGAGCGTATCCCACTGGTACGTTATGAGGGCAGGCCGGTAGATTTGCGGGTATCTGTACAACGGGGCGGCGATGGTCTTTGGGGAATAACAGGCATGTTTGCCAAAGCGGCTCCTGCCCATACGTTTGTCAGCAATATCGCCCAGGGCGGTAAAGTCATGAAGCTCGCAGAGGCCCTTGGATTAGGGGAATCTGGCTTCGACCTGGCTCGACTGGAACACAGAATCGGACTCGTTGCACTTCGAATTGCCCACAACCTGGCCGCCAGTCTGCCACATCTGGCTGATCTGGGTCTTGATCTCGGGATAACGCGCAGCGGCCAGATCTATTTTATTGAATGCAATGGACGGGATCAGCGTTACGGTTTTCGCAAGGCGGGAATGTCGGAACACTGGAAGGCAACGTACAGCAAACCGATGGCTTATGGGCGTCTGCTGCTGGAACAGAATTCCAGAATTCCGAGACAACCGCAGACATACGATAGGAGACTATATTGATTTCGTGTGCATTCTGTGTCAATATTATGCAGAACGGCCGGTCTTGCCGGCCTTGAAGTTCGCATTAACCCTAAGGGGGATATTCATGGCAAAAACGCTGTTGCGATTAATGACCGAGCTTTCTTCGCGCAAATGGATCTCCCGGACCGTGGGAGCCTTCTCCAAAAGCCGGGGAAGCAAGGCATTTATCCCTTATTTTGTCCGGACCTACGACATCCCTGTTCAGGAGGCCGAGAAAGACTGGAAGGAATACCGTTCACTGAACGATTTCTTTACCCGCAAATTAAAGCCGGGCATGCGCCCGTTGGAACTTTCAGAGCATGCACTGATCAGCCCGGTAGATGCCAAGATTACGGCAGCCGGTCCAATATCTGCAGGGACACTCCTGAATGTTAAGGGACAAAATTATACACTTGCTGAACTATTAAACCATTCTCCCCATCTGGAGAAGTACAAGCACGGGTACGGGTTCGTCCTCTATCTCAGCCCTCGCGACTATCACCGCATTCATGCACCTGTCAGCGGCCGCAAAATAGAGAGCGAACACATCAAGGGCAAAGTTTATCCCGTGAATGACTTTGGCCTGACCCATATGAGATCCGTGCTTAGTCGAAACGAACGGCTCATTACGTATATCGCACACGATTACGGTGAAGTGGCGGTTGTCAAAGTGGGTGCGATGAACGTGAGTAGCATACAGTATGCTAGCGCGGACACAAGTACCTGGTCACAAGGCGATGATCTGGCCTATTTTGAATTCGGTTCCACGGTTGTTCTGCTAACGCAGAGTGGTACATTCGAACCGAAGCCAGGCTTACAACCAGGCGATTCGGTCAAAATGGGCGCATTGCTTGGTCGCTTAAAACCAAAGAACTAGTTGGTCCATATGCAAATAAAGAGGATGGCGCAGCACCTGTAACCAGGTATTGCGCCATCCTCTTTATGCCTTCATATTCATCCATGTATACATGCAATACGAAGCTTCGCTCCGTCGTTATTGGTCTGCTGAGTTCTCCTCAAAACCACACATCTTGCAAGTCCTCTGCCGGTTTGAAGCGACGCAGACGGTTCCGGAAAATATTGCATCCCTTCGTAGAGCATCCCCGGTTGCGGACCCGACGTTTTCCGTTCATCACAAGTTCCCCCTTTTGGTCATCTGGAATGCTAGATAATTACCCTTGCGTTCCAGACTTGAAACGGTTTCCTGTTCTTCTCATCAGAATTTTAACGAATCTCGGACGGGCTTTTGCCGGTATACTGCTTGAACTGACGACTGAAGAAGAAAATATCCCGGTAGCCCAGAGCATCCGCCACTTCGGTCACATTCATGCCGGTATGCACCAGCAGATGTTCCGCCCGTTCAATACGCATGCGGATAATATAAGATTGCACCGATGATCCCACCAGTTCCTTGAACTTGATCGAGAAGTATCGGGGCGATAAACCAGCCCGGGCAGCCAGATCTTCCACCCGATGCGTAATCCCCGGATGCTGACGCACATAATTGGCGACCTCCTGGATCACATCGGATAACTGGTTGCTTACCTTTTTCTCCACAGGTTCTTCCGTATCGACGCGCAGCAAAAGAATCATCAATTGCTTCAGAATTAATCGACTCTCTTCATCACGTCCGTACACATCCGATAAGAACAGTCTTACATAACGTGCCAGCAAATGCTCAAACTCCACCGTTTCCTGTACCTCACGATAGGACTGAGGAACATCAGCAACAGGCACGTCCACATCAAAATGAATATACGTAAGTACCAACGGTTTTTGCTTATTATGTGTTGCAGTAGGATGATCGCCTGGCCTGAACAAAAAACAACTACCCTTGCCAACTTCATACGACTGGTCATTCAGTACAAGCGTTCCTTCACCACTCCATACATAAAATAAATCATAGTTTTGCATCGGTTTTTCCCGTTTCTGCCACTTCCAGCCCGGTTCACATACAATTTTGGCGACAGCGGGCAAAATAACAAATGATGACGGCGATGCCTGCAGCATGTCGCCACTCCCCCTTGATAGTTAATCTCTCTGCATATGGCATCCTTCTGATCTGAATCTCACTTCTTCAATCCAGGCCATATGTATTTCAGTATCTTGCATGATTAAATACAACTTGCTCATATATGATCTCTGCTCCTACAGGAGCGAAATGTCTTATCCCATTATACAGCGGAATTCACCGAAACGAAAATGTGCACTTCTCCCAGGCTAGCCGCATTCGCCGGATTCCCTCTGTCATCTCTTCTTTCTCCAGATGTGCAAAAGCAAAGCAGGCCGACGGATGACCTGAAGTCAGCCGATATCGCTCTGCATCACGAAACAGTATGCCATCCTCCTCAGCAAGCTTTTTAAATCGCTGATAACTGTCCACATCGCCATTCCAGGTAGCGTAGATATGCAGTCCTGCATCACCAAGCTGCATCTTGAATGCTTCCGGCAACTGTAGTTCCATCTCTCGGACAAAAAAATCATGCCGTTCCCCGTATAACCGGGTTAACCGTCGTAAGTGCCTCAGGTAACCTCCTCGGGTCATAAACTTTGCCAGTGCACGCTGCTCTAACAGCGCCGGAGGTACCGGTTCATACAGCGCCTTGGCGGCAAGGAGAGGTTCTACCAGACCAGGTGGCAGTACGGCATAGCCAAGTCGGAACGAAGCAACCATCGTTTGTGAGAATGAACCGACATAGATGACGCGCTGTTCACGATCAAGCACTTTGAGGGGTTCAATCGGTCTTCCACCCCATCGGAATTCACTGTCATAATCATCTTCAATGATGACCGCATTCCGCTTCGAGGCCCACGCAAGCAAGGCACGTCTTCTGTCCAATCCCAGCACGGCCCCTGTTGGAAACTGCCTGGTAGGGGTGACAAATAACGTCTGTGCCTCCCAAGGCTGAGGAATAATGCCTGCGGCATCCACCTCTGCCGGGATTATGGATCCCCCACAGGACTTGACGGCATGGGCAATGCCCGGATACCCCGGATTCTCCAATACAACCGCTGCCCCCTCTGCGATCAGCAGCTGGGATAGAAGGGTGATGCCTTGCATTGAACCACTGAACAATACAATCTGAGAGGGTTCAGCCTGGATACCACGTGTCCATCTGAGATGGGAGGCGATGGCCTCACGCAGTTCCGGATCACCGGCTACACCGCTCGATTCTCGCCAACCACTGCGATGAACCGCAGCGAGTGCACTCTTCCACTCCCCTAACGGGAAATGTTCTGCAGGCATGCGCTGCATTTGAAAATTAATGACAGACGCCTTCGGTGAAGACATCTGAGTCCGCAGTACTTCATGTTGCGTATTCAACATATGTACTCGTTCGCCCCAGGGAGACAGCTTGAGAACGGCTTCCTGTTTTTCATTTTCCTGAGTGGATAATGTTTCGGTTACAAAGGTTCCTCTTCCCCGATGTGCATGGACATAACCATCCGCAAGCAGCATATCGTATACCTGAGCTACCGAACCACGTGACATCTCATATTGCCTTGCCAACTCACGGGTGGAAGGAAGCCTCGTGCCTCCCACCAATGTACCTGCATGAATGGCATCACGTAACGCATGGTACAATGCCTCATACTTGTATCGATGCTGAAGTTCATAGGTATCCATCGGCAGCCACAATTCCATCATGCACCTCTCTTCATTTGTCTTCATCCGTGATCCCCGATTAATTGGCCTACTAAAGTGAATGTAAATTGGATCTATTTCATTGTCAATGTATGAACTATGGTTATCCATAAGATATGGCGATCTATTATACATTCAATGATGGGGGAATACACATGAGACGGAAAGAATTCACAGTAGATGAAGAACAGGAAATTACCGCATTTCTGGATCAGTGCTCCTTTGGGTTTCTGGGAACGGTCAGCCCGGATGGACAACCACGGGTTACACCGCTGAATTTCGTATATATGGACGGTTGCTTTTATTTCCACGGCAGTCTGGCTGGTGAGAAGATGAAACAGATCAAACAGGATTCGTCGGTCAGTTTCACGGTAGCTGAAGAGTTCTCCCTGATTCCATCCTATTTCAGTGATCCTGAGTTGGCTTGTCCGGCGACTTCTTTCTTCAAAAGTGTTATGGCCTTCGGTCAGGCTGAACCGGTTAAAGATCTGGACATCAAAGGTAAGGTACTGCAACGATTCATGGAGAAACTCCAGCCGCAAGGCGGATATGTACCCATTGACGCTACTGACTCGCGTTACACAGGTAACCTCAAAGCTGTAGCCGTAGTCCGAATTAGTCCTGAACGGATCAGCGCCAAGTTTAAATTTGGACAAAATTGGTCTATTGAACGCCTGGATCATATCCGTGGTGAACTGGAACAGCGTAATGAGGGACGCGATGCCGAAACTGCTGAAATGATGCGGAAATACTGTCCATTTCATCAGCAATAAGTTTCATTTCTTGAGGATTACTCCAAGGTTGAATTCAACGATAACCCACCCGAAAACCCTATGCAACAACGCGGTAAAGCGATATAACTGTCATATTGCGTAATTTCCGTGACGGGGGCATGTCAAGGTGATATAATGTTAGGCAGTTGAATCACAAAGACTTGGAAGGATGAAAAGAATGAATCCACTGGCTGAACAGTTGAACGAAAGTATTCAGACAGGCAGCAGTCACGTCTACTCCATGCTGTCACAGCTTGGCAAAGAAATTTATTTTCCTAAAGAGGGGATCTTGAGTCAATCTGCTGAAGCAGCAAGCTTGGCCAAGACCCATAATGCCACGATTGGTATCGCCCTGGAGGGTGGTGTGCCGATGCACCTTCAGGTTATTCAGGAGAAGCTGTCTGCATTCCAGCCAAAGGATCTGTATCCTTACGCTCCACCTGCAGGCAAACCTGAATTGCGGACCGTCTGGAGAGACAAGATGCTGAAGGAAACGCCTTCCCTGGAAGGCAAAACGTTTGGTAATCCGATTGTAACCAATGCATTAACCCATGGACTAAGTATCGTAGCCGACCTGTTCGCCGATGAAGGAGACGCTGTCATATATCCGGATAAAAACTGGGAAAATTACGAGCTGACCTTCGGAATTCGTCGTCATGGCCAGTTGGTTCATTATCCCCTGTTCGATGATCAGTTGAACTTCAACAGTGATGGTCTGCTTCAGGCTTTGCTTGATCAAAAGGACAAAGGTAAAGCGATCGTTCTGCTCAACTTCCCGAATAACCCTACAGGTTATACGCCTGGAGCCGAAGAAGCAGATGCAATTGTGAACACGATTCGTCAGGCAGCTGAAGCCGGCGTTAACGTGGTTGCTGTAACAGATGATGCGTACTTCGGGCTGTTCTTCGAAGATTCCATTCATGAATCCCTGTTTGGCAAACTTGCCAACATTCATCCACGTGTGTTGACCATAAAAGTGGATGGTGCAACCAAGGAAGAGTTCGTATGGGGCTTCCGCGTTGGATTCATTACGTATGCCCATGAAGATGCAGCCGTCCTGCATGCATTGGAACAAAAAACACTCGGTATTATCCGGGCAACGATCTCCAGTGGCCCGCATCCTTCCCAGACTTTTGTACTGGATGCGCTCAAAGCACCGGAGTTTGAAGCACAGAAACAGGAGAAGTTCGAGATTATGAAAGGCCGCGCCAATAAGGTAAAAGTCATTCTCGATAGCGGCAAGTATGGAGATGCATGGGACTATTATCCGTTCAACTCCGGTTACTTCATGTGCCTGAAGCTGAAAGAAGTTGGCGCTGAAGCACTTCGAAGCCATTTGCTGCATAAATATGGTGTGGGTACAATCGCGCTGGGTGAATCGGATCTTCGAATCGCCTTCTCCTGTATTGAAGAATCCGGATTGGAAGATCTGTATGAAACCATCTATCGTGGAGTTCAGGATCTGCGGACGACTTAGTTAACACAGACCTGTACCCTGAATGATATAAGAACCCTTTGTATAATGGCGACGTTTCATGTCTCTGGATATACGAAGGGTTCTTTGTGCTTTATCAGCCCAAAAGCTTTAATTTCTAGCTTTACCGGGCATCGGCCCAATCAGCCTAACCCCCCGGCACATAATATACGATGTACGCAAGGGCGTGCCAAACAACCACTTGAAAGGGGAATGACCATGTCTGGAGTTGAAGATACAAGAGGCGGTTATGGATGCGGCGGTTACGGCGGAGGGTTTACAAACACAGGTGCCATTCTCGTTCTGTTCATCTTGCTCGTGATTATCACTAAATCGTTCCTCTGTTAGTACCATTACACACTTGCGCGAGAACCAAGTGATCTGAGTACAACATGAAGACGGGTATTCCGAGACATAGCTCGGAATACCCGTCTTTGTTGGTTGAATAATAACCACCGTCCAACTCGAACCACCATCTTGGCTGGCGAGAGGTACATAGGTACGATCAATTGTTTACTCGTCTTCTTCTTCCTTCAACCACTTGTTGCCTTGCGAACGCCGCATGATCACAATCACCAGTATACCCAAAATAAGCGCTACTCCGGTGACAGTCAGTCCACTTGCTCCTGCAGCCAGCATAGGCAACCACATGAGTAACGCAGCCAGTGCATGTAGATGGAATATGAATCCCAACACCTGAGAACGACGACTCTCACCCGAGATTGGATAGATCATGATCCAGAACGATTCACTATGACTGCGACGTAGCGCACCTAACTGAACACCTGCAAGCAACAGGAAGAACAGATACACACCTACACCAAAGTAGCTGCCTGCTGTCCACCAGGATAGTAACATGCCCAGTACAACTAGGCGTACCACAATTGAGAACACTTCGGTTCGAATAAACGTTTTGGTAATCAGATAACGGTAAGCTTTCCCCGCATTCCAGGGAAGAGCGTTCCCCCATTTGCTAAGCCAGCGACGAGAACTTACTTTCTGTCCGGATGAAGACACATCCACGAACCAGCCGAGCGTCCGCATAACTCTGCCAGCCTGCCCCTGCTCCACCTGAATTAGTCGTTCCCACGCTACCCGATGTTTCACTGGTATACGCAAGGCGACGATATAGACAACAGCCAGCAACAACAGGAACCATACGCTCCGCTGCGGTGGTTGCCATAGCCAGGCGCCAACCGCCAGCACTGCCAGAGCCCAACGCAAGAGACGATATCCTCTTGATGCCCCGACCTGAACCATTCTTAGCTCTTGCCATGCTCCATAACTGGACAGCCCTTTCCACAGCAACAGGAACACGATGAACCAGCCAAATGGCCGTGCATCCAGATCTGCTCTAACATAGAGTGGCCACAGTGTAACAAACACAAACAGCAAACCCAGACTTTTATAGATGATGCCCCGGGCAAAGCTGTTCTTCAAATAATCCTGCATCCGGTATTCCTGTGGTCGCAGGAACACGATATCTGCCGGAAGCAGATATGTACGATAACTGCTAAACAGCACTAGCGGTGCCAGCAGCAACAATGCAATCCAGCGAATCGGAAATTCAGCCGGAATGTTCTGGACAAACGATGTATACCAGGCGGAGAACGCAATGACCAGAAACAAAAAGACCATAGCTACACCGCTCTGGATCACATAACCCAGATAAGGAAGAATTCCGTTCCAGAATCCTGTGCGTCTTTGCTTCCATAGTAGCTTGAGATCCATGCTCAATCCCTGCCTTGTACGAGGGAATAGAACATGTGCTCCAGCGTGGCATCCGATTCCCCGAATTGAGTGCGCAATTCATTCAGCGTCCCTTGAGCAATGACTTGCCCACGGTGCAGAACGATAAAACGGTCACAGTAATTTTCAATCGTGGACAGAATGTGTGAACTGAGCAGGATGGATGATCCTGAAGCTTTCATCTCCAGCATAAAATCAAGCAAGGAGCGAATACCCAGCGGGTCCAGCCCCAGGAAAGGCTCATCAATGATGTACAGTGGTGGTCCTGCCACAAAAGCACACATGATCATGACCTTTTGCCGCATCCCCTTGGACAGGTGAGTCGACAGACTTGTACTTTTCTCATTCATACGGAACAGTTCCAGCAGTTTCTCCGTACGTTGTTTGAAATCAGCCTCCGACACATTGTACGCTCTTGCCGTAAACTCCAGATGCTCCATCACCGTCATCTCATCATACAGTTCGGGTGATTCCGGTACAAATGCCATGGCCGATTGGTAGATCTGCGCATCCTCGTCCCGCTTCTTGCCCATCACTCGCACTTCGCCCTGTTGAGGTGTCATCAAGCCGAGGATATGTTTCATGGTTGTACTTTTGCCAGCACCGTTTAAGCCGATTAGTCCGACCATCTCTCCACGTCCAACTTCCAGATCGATGCCGTGAAGGACCGGCCGTTTGGCACTATAACCTCCGCTTAGCCCGCTGATTTGCAGAACAGGCGATTGAACGTTTTCCATCTATCCCTGCACCCCTTTCGTCAGATTCTATTCTTCGGAGCGTGGCGTTTTGTCTTTACTCCACTTGGGTGCTCCTTTGTTTTTACGATCCTGGTCGCGCTCCGTGCGGCCTGTATTGCCCGTTGGTTTGCTACCTGCTGGACGCGAATTGGAGATTGTAGCTCTGGTTCCACCATTACGATTGCCCTGACCTGGTTTGCGATCTCTGGATTGTCCTGGTTTTCTGGAGAAGGAATGTCCCTCAGGCCGCGTGTCCGGACGCGGGTCAGCCTCTAGTACTTTACCGCCAAAGAGTACACGTTCTGACAGTTCGATCCCGAGTTCGCGTGCGAATTTACGCATAATGAAAATCTGTGTTTCGTCCACAATGGACAATACAATACCCGAGCGCCCCATCCGGCCTGTACGGCCTGCACGGTGAACATAGTGCTCCGAGTCAAATGCAGGGTCATAGTTAATGACCATTGGCAATCCTTCGATATCCAGTCCTCTGGCAGCGACTTCGCTGGCAATCAGCAACTGAAGTTTGCCATTACGGAAGGCAGACAATACGTTACTGCGGGTCACTTTGTCAGCATCGCCATACAGCGCAGCTGCGGACAAGCCCAGATGGTTCATTTTCGCTTCCACTTCACCAATATCCTCTGTTGCATTCACAAATACGATTGCCCGATCCGGGTTGTACTGTCTAACCAAACGACGCAGCATGTCAATTTTGTTGCGGTTCTCTTCTACAAAATAAAAATGCTCAAGGCCCGCAGCCGTAGCACGGTCCGGTTCAATCCCGATCTGAACAGGCTCTTTCATCTCACGCTTCGCGAGTCCAGCCGTATGCTCATCAATGGTTGCTGACAGGAAGATCAGCTGACGGTCCCGCAGTGCGCTCTTCAGAACAAAGTTCACGTCACTTACGCCGCCAAGTTGGAACACTTGGTCCGCTTCATCGATAACAATCGTAGAGACATTGTGCATTTTCAGTTTTTTGAGTGTAATCAATTCCTTCAGTCGTCCCGGTGTACCTACAACCAATTGTGGATGCTCACGCAGCTTCTCGATCTGACGTTTAGCCGCTGCGCCACCAATCAGTCCCAATACGCCGATCTTACGTTCTTCCGCATAACGCTGCGCTTCACGTACAATTTGCATCGCCAGCTCTTGCGTAGGTGCAATAATGAGTTTCTGCGTGCCTTTGATATCCATTTTGATGGATTGTAACAGTGGCAGCAGATATGCCAGCGTTTTCCCTGTTCCCGTCTGGGATTTGGATACGACATCTCGGCCTTCCAAAATAACCGGGATCGTCTGAGCCTGTACAGGTGAAGGTTCGTTAATGCCATGTTTCGCCAAAACGGCCTCCAGATCCTGTTCCACGCCAATTGAAGCAAATGTTTGATTCGTCATGTATGTCCATCCTTTTAATTTATTCATTTTGATGCTAGCCTTGCTTGTACGGATATAAACCGAAGCCTGTCATCACATTACCTTTCATTATATGCGAAAAAAGCCCGTGAACCAAATCTAATTCAGGAATTGTCCATTTACACGCAAAAAAAAGAAAAGCCCCTCGGCGGAGCCTTTCTTTCATCCCGTATATGATGCCCATTCTTGCATTTACTTCTGATTCATTACACCGTGCGACAATCGATCTGCAAGACGAGGAAATAGCTGGTACAGCCATATGCCAGCAGAAGCAAGTCTCGGCAGATTCACTTCTTCCTTGCGCTTTTTCATCGCCCGAATCATATGACCCGCAACGTCTTCCGGTTTCAACATCATCCAGCGTACATTGTTCACATAATTGCCAGATGGGTCTGCCCGATGGAAAAATGGTGTATCAATCGGACCTGGATTAATCGTTGTCACCATGACGCCAGTCTTGCGAAGCTCTTGACGCAGCGCATTACTAAATCCGAGTACAGCATGTTTCGTAGCTGTATAGGAAGCGGATTTGGCTGTACCGATTTTGCCAGCCATGGAGGCCACGTTCACAATCTGACCTTTGCCCCGTTCCAGCATTTGTGGAAGCACTGCTTTGGTGCAGCGGACAATGCCCATGTAATTAACGTCCATCATCTCATCGAATTCCTGTACAGACATCTCTGTCATCGCTGCGAATTTCCCGTAACCTGCGTTGTTCAGCAAAATGTCAATTCGTCCGTATTTATGCAATATCGCCTCCACAGCTGCCTGAACCTGCTCACTATCCGTAACATCGAGCGTGAGTAATTCATGCGGCCCTTTCAGCGAGGCACCAATCTCTTCCAGCTTGTCCCGCGAACGGGCAGCCAGAATCGGGATGGCTCCTTCTTCTATAAGCATCTGCGCACACAGCGCACCGATACCACTCGATGCACCTGTAATAAACACTACCTGATCTTTCAGCATACCCGATGTCCTCCCGTATTGAACACATATTGCCTCTTGAGGCGTATGGCTCTATTCTACGAGATCATGACCTGAATATCCATCTCACCAATGCCGTCCATCAGCAAAGGAATGCTCAGTGCTTTCGTTGCACTAAATGTAGTCAGATATTCGGACTTCATCACTTGTGGAGGTGTAATATCGACCATAACACCCTGGTTCGACAGGATGGTGCTGGCATTACCACTGATCATATTACCCAGTTCCGAAATCGCACTTTTGCTCATTTCATCCATTTCTGTAATGACAAAACCGCCCATCATCGCAGATACAATTTTCAATGCAACTTGTTCATTGATTCCAAATACAATGTTTCCGCTAAGTTGTCCGGTCATTCCGATCACGATCCAGACATGGTCTGCAATGTACTCTACATTCTTCACGCCAAGACTCCCGGTGGAAGGCGAAACCTGGATGAGCTGTTCGAATACGTTCCGTGCCGATTCCAGGAAAGGATTAATCACTTCCGCTTTCACTGTCTATGTCCCCCTCACACTGGGTTATTGGTCACACACCAAAAGTCCCATATTCATTAAATTTATTATACTTTATCACGTACAAGAATTCATTAAGAATTCGTTAAATCATGTGTACTATAATTTATCGTCATCCGTGGGGCAAATGTTTATAGCTGATTCTAGCGAATATATAGAGCTTTTCACTTCTTTTGAAGAAAGCATTTCGATCATCATGCGTGGCAAAAGGCATTTAGGACTTTATTACTGCTTTCTCACAACTGTTAAAAAAATCAAATTCTTGTATTCGCGTTTTTTCACAGTCTCTTGAACTACTTTTGATCCTGACAATTACCTTCATTGCTCTGCTGTCCTGAATCACCTATAATTTAAGATAACGGAACAATAACCAGTTACGGGATTACATCGCACCAAACACTACATAATCAAGATACTTTGCCTGCAAGGAGGTCACCTATGAACATAAGCCAACTGGAGACACTAATTACCATTTCCAAAACGATGAGCTTCCGCAAAGCGGGTGAACTTCTAAACCTGACTCAGCCTGCCGTCTCGGCCCAGATCAAAAGTCTGGAGGACGAATTCAACACCGTTCTTGTGGATCGTAACCAACCCGTTACCCTTACAGACCGTGGACAGGTATTTCTGGAGCACGCTGAACGGATGCTCGATATCGTTGATGAGTTGAAACAAAAATTGTCCGATCTCGATGAAACGCCTCAGGGACGTATCGTGTTAGGCACAACAACTTCCATTGCTATTCAGATCTTGCCAAGGGTGTTATCCTATTTCCAAGATCAATTCCCGCTGATCAAAACCAGTATCCAATCCCTTCCTTCATCACAGATCTATACCCAGGTCGAAAATGGTCTGGTTGATATTGGTATCGGTTATCTCACAGAGCGTAATCCCAACCTGAATACATCTGTGCTGTACTATGACACATTTGAACTCGTGGTATCTCCTTCCCATCCGCTGGCGAAGAAAAAACATGCTGCAGTGGATGTGCTCCGGAGTACACCATTGATTCTGCTGTCCCCTGATACAGTCGGACGACGGTTTACGGAAACCATCTTTAAGAAACATAATATTGAACCTAATATTGTAATGGAGTTGTCGAGCAGCGAAGAAGTGAAACGGATGGTCGAGATTGATCTCGGGGCAGCTGTCATCTCCAAACAATCTGTTGCGCATGAGTTGCGTCAAGGTACATTACGAATGATACCCTTAAGTGAGCTGGAGGTCAGTCACCCTGTTGGTGTCATCTATAAGTCCAGTCGATACCTTAACTCAGCGATGCAGCAATTCATAAGTGATCTCAAAGGCATGCCGGAAACCCAATTCATCAGTTCAGAATGACAATGAGCCATGAGAAAGGAAGGATTCCATATGAAATTCGATCTTCATACACATCATTTTCGTTGTGGTCACGCAGACGGCAACATCCGCGATTATATAGAGGCAGGTATTAAGGCAGGACTTCAGGCCATCGGTATCTCGGATCATACGCCATACTTTGGCAGTGAGCTTGAGCAGGCATTTCCCCGGATCGCAATGGGTAAGTCTGAATTGCAGCATTATGTGGAAGAAGTCCTTGCTTTGAAAGAAGAGTACGCTGGTAAAATCGATGTGCTGCTCGGCATTGAATCCGACTACTTCCCTGCTCATGCAGAATTGTACCGTACCACACTGGGACAGTATCCTTTTGACTATATTATCGGTTCAGTTCATCATACCGAGGATGTGAGTATCTTCAACAAAACCCGGTGGAACGGACTAAGCAATGCTCGCAAAGTTGAAGTGAAAGAAAGCTATTATTCATTAATCCGGGAATCGGCTCGCAGCGGTATGTTCCAGATTCTTGGACACATTGATGCGATGAAAGGAAACTATCCACCTTTCTCCGAAATTATCGCTGATCAGGCCATTGATAAAACGTTGCAGGTCATTGCAGAATCCAACGTAGCGATCGAAATTAACACATCTGGCAAAACCAAACTCAGCGGTGGCTGGTATCCCTCGGATGCCATTCTGGAACGTGCCCATCATTATGGAGTGAAGGTGACATTTGGATCGGATGCTCATAAACCACAGCGGGTTGCAGACGAGCTGGATGACGTTCGTACACGTCTCAAGGAGATCGGATTCACCGACTGGGTATACTTCAAGCAGAAACAGATGCAGGTTGTACCACTGTAAAATAGAGCAAACACAAATAACCCTCACGGATGCTGAAATGCAACGTGAGGGTTTTTAGGCAAAAAAAATGAACCCGCTCGCGCGGGTCCCAACAACATTATCTATTATCAAAAAGGGGGTCATGAGATAAGTTTACCCCCTGTCTGTTAGAGTTCAATTGCAGCTATATTTCAATTGTGTAACAAATGATTGAATTTCGATTCATTCACGTTTGACTACTCTTACTCTATGTCATTGCGGCTTGTCAGATACCAGGGTTTGCAGATCTTTTTCCTGAAGCGGTCTGACGTATTGTTCCCGAGACATACTGTACACTTTAACATCCATCAGGGATTCTGATCCCTCGTCATCCTCATCATGCAGTCCGAACGAGGGAAGACTCCGCTCATAGGACATCCCTATTTTGCTTAACACCCGTTGTGAAGATACATTGGCCTCATAACAACGTGCCTCCACCCTCCACAGATGAAGATCGTCAAATCCAAACTGCAGCAGCCGCTGTACCGCCTCGGTAGCCACACCCCTGCCCCAACAGGACCTGTTTAGGATATAACCAATCTGTGCGGTACCATTCTGATCATTCCAGTGCTGGAACGAGGTGATCCCAATGACCTGTTCCTTGCCTCTCCAGCAGATCCCATAATGTAACGAATCCAGCTTGGAACTACTGCTCCGTATCTGGTTCAATAACCGTCTCGCCCTGATTGGCGTGGGCTGGCTTCCCCTATTCACATATCGTATGACTTGAGGATCGGAAAAGAGTTCCGATAATGTGCTGTAATCACTTTGACGTAATGATCGCAGGACAAGACGTTCTGTCCACAAAGCCGGCAGACCTTGAACCAGCATTTTTCGGGTAAGCATGACAATCGCTCCTTTTGCCTAAACGGGCTCTAGTCCGGTAAGACAAGCATGCTCTGATGATGATCCGGCGTAATACCATTTGAACTGATCCACGAACTTTAGTATTCGCATTTTAGTATTAATATATTGCATCATTCAATTCCTCACGCTAAAAGGCCCAGATGCTGACTACTCCTGCAACCCGCGATAGATACCCGTACGAATCTCACGAATATAGAAATCCAATGCAGGAACATTCGCCGACTGTGCAACCTGTACTTCTCGCTCAATATCATAAGGCACCCGCACAAATTGAACATTGAACGGGGTGTTGTTATCGTTGCAGTCTTCACCCTCCAGAATACAGTAGGAAGCCTGGGGAAGATCGAGCGGATTACCAACACTGCCTGCATTAAACAGTAACTTGCCGTTCATATACTGCAAGTATGCGTTATGCACATCCCCATAACCTACAACATCTGCAACACCTTGCTCAGACTCATCAGCCGGAGGATCAAACATTGCCAACCTCTTTTCCATCGCGTCCCACGGCTGTACACGATGGTATACACTTTGAGGTGAAGCATGGACCAGACGGATGGTGCGACCGCTCAGTTGAAATTGATGACTGAAGGGTAGGCCCGCCAAGTACGCCAATCGTTCCTCACCCAACCGTTCTGCTTGCCACGTAAAGTTCTCGTTGTCTTCGTTAACCGCAACCAATTCATCCCAATTGCCACGGATAACAAGTTCGCACGTCGCTCTCACCTGATCCACAACCTGTACCGGTTCTGGCCCCTTGCCCACGAGGTCACCAAGACAAAAGATTCGCTCCACGCCACGACTTCGGATATCTCCTAACACTGCTTCCCAGGCAGTCATGTTGCCATGAATGTCGGATACAATCGCAATTCTTTCCATCTGGATAACCTCCATTCATGTTGAATCCTTTATGTTTTACATTCATCTTATATTCTTTTATGTGGTTAATCCTTTAAGCTCAAACACCGTTAATTCTGGTCTGCACAGAAAACGAATGGGCAGTTGAGTCATGCCAAAACCACGATTCACATACACCGGCATCTGTGCCTGGGTGGTGTAATATACCCCCTGGACATCCGTGTAATACAACCCTTGAACATACTTGTGTGAACCTCGCGGAGTTGTCAGTGCCCCGATCCAGGGAAAACGTACCTGTCCACCATGGCTATGACCGGAAAGTTGTAATCCGAAACCATAGGGAGTGGCAATGTCGGCATAATCCGGTTCATGCATAAGTAACAATTTCCACACATCATGATCCAATCCCTTAATGGCTTGGGCAGGATCAGGCCTGCCTGTAAGTGCGTCATCCAGACCAGCTATGGCCAGACGTTCGCCCCCTTGTTCAATCACCACATGTTCGTTCCGTAACAAAGTGAATCCAGCTTCACGGAACATGGTTGTCACTTCATTCTGCTGTCCGCCCCGATAATCATGATTCCCCAAAACAGCAAATTTCCCATACTTCGCTTGCATGGAGGCGAGTACCGGAATACATTCACGCATCGGCTCTGCTTCCCTCTCGACGATGTCTCCGGTAAAACAAATCAAGTCCGGTTGCTGCTCCTCAATCGTTGCTGCCAGCTTCTTCAGCTCTTTCACCCCGGTATGAAAACCAAGATGGGCATCGCTGAACTGAACTACACGCAAACCGTCAAATGCCTTTGGAAACTTCGGAAGTTTCAGCTCCACTTGCTTGATCTCCAGACGACGCGGTTCCCATAACCAGGCATAACCTCCTGTAAGCAAACTGGCACCCGCTGTCATCAAAACCATGCGCAATAAGAAACTTCGGCGAGAGGGATCATGATCCTTTTCTTCCCCAGGAAACACAGACTCTTCTGCACTTGGTGCTTTGTGCCAGCGCTGGGACGGCGAGTTGTTGCTACCCTGACGCGGTGTCTCTGCCATATCTCCCCCTCCTTCTACGCTCTTAATCCATCCCCTTAGTATATCATATTCTGCATGGGTAGCCCGGTTCCTCTGCTTCATTACAAAAAGAAGCCGGGATCTCCGGCATGTTGCTGCACGGGATCACGACTTCTTCTAAGTTGCAGATTATACTTCTGCACAAGTTATGACGAGATTATACACCCAACCAGCGTTTGAACATATGCTTGGTCGTTTGTTTGTTCATTTCGGCAATGGAGGTTGTCAGTGGAATGCCTTTGGGACAGGATTGCACGCAGTTCTGTGAGTTACCACAGCCCTCAATGCCTCCATCTTCCATCAACGCTTCCAGACGATCGTCGGCGTTCATCTCCCCTGTTGGGTGAGCGTTGAACAGGCGCACTTGGGACAGTGCTGCTGGACCGATAAAGTCTGTTTTCTCATTGACGTTCGGGCATGCCTCCAGACATACTCCACATGTCATGCATTTGGACAGCTCATATGCCCACTGACGCTTCTTCTCAGGCATCCGCGGACCTGGACCGAGATCATAGGTACCATCGATCGGAATCCATGCTTTTACGCGTTTCAGGGCGCTAAACATCCGGCTACGGTCGATGACCAGGTCACGAACCACCGGGAATGTCTTCATCGGTTCGATACGAACGGGCTGTTCGAGCTTGTCGATCAGGGCTGCACATGCTTGACGAGGCTTGCCGTTGATGACCATAGAGCAGGCACCACAGACTTCTTCGAGACAGTTGGAATCCCAGCACACGGGAGCAATGGATTTGCCATCTGTATTGACCGGGTTCCGCTGAATCTCCATCAGGGCGCTGATCACATTCATGTTGGGACGGTACGGAAGCTCAAATTCTTCGTTGTACGAAGATGACTCCGGGGTATCCTGACGGGTGATGATAAACTTGACGGTTTTGTTGGCTGTAGCTTGTTCCGCCATATCGTAGTCCCCTCCTCTGTTGACGATGATTGTATTGCTGATGCGCAAAATGTTTTGGTGCACGGGAGACGCTTCGTCAGCGGAATGCCCCTCTGATCGCTGTTATCCCCGGATTTTTTTGATCAACCCTTTCCAGGGTTAAAATCCGGTGATAAAGGCGAGCGCTTCGCTTCTTCTGGGCATTTCCGCTTCCTCCGCTACGTCGTGCACGCAGGGTCACTTTGCTGGAAACTGCACTCCATTCATTCTGGATTGCGGTAATTTTAAATATGCAAGCTTTGCCAATGCGTTGCTTGCTTATGAACAGGTATTTTGGCTTCCTCTGCTGCTTTGTGCACACAGAGTACCTTTGCTGAGAACCTTCACTCCATCACGTTGATGGCAGTAACTTTGAAGAAGCTTTGCTTCTCCAAAGTTCTCCTGCCTCTCCGTTCAGGTGTTTAACTATTCATTACATGAATAGTGTGGTACTTCTTAATCCTTGGAGTAATCCCGGATACGTGGTGGGATCAAGGATACGTCTACTGGCTCGTACGAGATTTTCGGGCCTTCTTTCGACCAGCTTGCGATAGTCGTTTTCAAGAACTCTTCGTCATTACGTTCCGTGAAATCTGGTTTGTAATGTGCGCCGCGGCTTTCGTTACGCAGCAGTGCGCCCAGTGTCATTGCTTCTGCCAGTTCAATCATGTTCCACAGTTGGCGAGTGAACGCCGCGCTCGGGTTATTCCAACCGGAGCTGTCATACATGTTGATTTTGCCGTAACGCTCTTTCAATTCCTTGATCTTGCCGATGGTCGCTTCAAGCTTGTCGTTGTAGCGCACAACCGTCATGTTGGCTGTCATCCACTCGCCAAGCTCTTTATGAATTACATAGGCATTTTCCGTGCCCTGCATTTTCAAGATGCCTTCGTATTTATCGCTTTGGCGTTTGGTGTGGTTCTCGAATAAGGAAGAAGGGATATCTGCGGACGATTTTTTAAGTCCTTTGATATATTCAGCCGCTTTTGGTCCAGCCACCATACCACCATAGATCGCGGATACCAGTGAGTTTGCACCCAGACGGTTCGCACCATGGTATTGATATTCACATTCACCAGCTGCGAACAGCCCCGGAATGTTAGTCATTTGGTTATAATCTACCCACATACCGCCCATGGAATAATGGACTGCCGGGAAGATTTTCATTGGGATTTTACGCGGGTCATCACCCATGAACTTCTCATAGATCTCAATGATTCCGCCCAATTTAACGTCCAGTTCCTTCGGATCTTTATGAGACAGGTCGAGATAAACCATGTTCTCGCCGTTCACACCCAGACCCATATCTACGCAGACGCTGAAGATTTCACGAGTCGCGATATCACGTGGAACCAGGTTACCGTAGGATGGATATTTTTCTTCAAGGAAGTACCAAGGTTTTCCGTCTTTGTACGTCCAGATCCGTCCACCTTCACCACGCGCGGATTCAGACATGAGACGCAGCTTGTCATCCCCTGGAATGGCTGTTGGGTGAATCTGAATGAACTCCCCGTTGGCGTAATTTACACCTTGTTGATACACCGCACTTGCCGCTGTACCTGTGTTAATGACCGAGTTGGTCGTTTTACCGAAGATGATCCCCGGACCACCGCTCGCCAGAATAACCGCTTCTGCAGGGAAGGTCTGTACCTTCATCGTTTTCAGATCCTGAGCCACAATCCCGCGACATACGCCTTCATCATCCAAAACCGCCTGCAGGAACTCCCAGTTCTCATATTTCGTAACCAAGCCCGCTGCTTCCCAGCGACGTACCTGCTCGTCTAATGCATAGAGCAATTGTTGCCCTGTTGTCGCTCCGGCAAACGCCGTACGGTGATGCTTCGTTCCCCCGAAACGACGGAAATCAAGCAAACCTTCCGGTGTCCGGTTGAACATTACGCCCATACGGTCCATCAAGTGAATGATGCCAGGTGCTGCTTCGCACATCGCTTTAACAGGAGGTTGGTTCGCGAGGAAGTCACCGCCGTATACCGTATCGTCAAAGTGTACCCATGGGGAGTCACCCTCACCCTTGGTATTCACCGCTCCGTTAATGCCGCCTTGTGCGCATACAGAGTGGGATCGTTTAACAGGAACCAGTGAAAATAAATGAACATGGACTCCGGCTTCAGCCGATTTGATCGCCGCCATCAATCCCGCGAGACCGCCGCCCACAATAATTACATTCGTTGATGCCATTGCTGTTCACTCCCTTATAAGTCAGCATTTATACACTAAATGCTTAAATTAGAACTGTTTTTACTGCGTCAATCATCGAAGTAGCTGTCTGGAAATCAATGCTCCGGAAAGCAAATAGTGAAGCAATAAACATGATGGAAATAATAGCGAACAAGCTCATACATACGTAAGAGGATACACGCTGCGCACGCGGACCAACTGTAATTCCCCAGCTAACGAGGAACGACCACAGACCATTGGCAAAGTGATATGACGCCGCAACCACACTGATCATATATATCGCAAAGGTTATCGGATTCGTCACCGCATCATGTATAACGCCGCCAATCTCTTCATGGGATACATTACCCAACGCAATCTGTACTCGCGTCTCCCATACGTGCCAGATGACGAATACAAACGTAATAATACCGCTTACCCTCTGTAACGTGTAGCGCCAGTTGCGCTCATTACCGTAACGCCCAACGTTAGGCTTGGCCTGATAGGCAATGTAAAGACCATAAACACCGTGATAGAACAACGGCAGCCAGATAAGTAATGCTTCGATCACAATAACAAGAGGCAAACCGTTCAGAAATGCAACGGCACCGTAAAAAGCTTCTTTGCCGCCTTCAACTGCCGTGAAGTTCGTCACCAAATGCTCAACAAAAAACAAACTGAGCGGAATGACGCCAAGCAAGGAGTGCAGCTTTCTGGAGTAAAACCCTTTCATAAAATGTCGATCCCCTTTCGCTAAATACAACGTTTTCATAAATAATTTCACTTATCATGACACGAATCCTTTTCCATGAAAAGGTTCGACAAATTGTTCCGTTTTCCCCAGGTGTGAACAACTTGTGTCACGGTTCATGTTACTCCATTTTTTCTTATAAGGGAATTGCAATATAATTATTAAATGTTATAACCTATAGGTATAAGCAGTGAAACATTGGGTTTACAGGCCATATAACATGGAAAACGATTAAGCAAGGGCAAGAATCACACTCATCACTCATGGAAAAGAGGTCGTTGTTCATGTTCGAGGAGTTAAATGCATTTGCAGTGGTCGTGGAGCAATCCAGCCTGAACCGTGCATCCAAGTTACTGAATCTGTCCCAACCCGCGCTCTCACGTAAAATCGCCAAATTGGAGGATGAACTCGGGGTTGCCCTGTTCCACCGCCGTGGCAAACGGCTGGAGTTAACCAGTGTGGGCCAGTTCGCCTATACCTTCGCTGTAGAACAGAAGCAGCAGCAACAGAAGTTCCTGACCATGCTCGCCCAGTATAAGGATGAAGAACAGAGCACGATTACACTCGGGGCCAGCCTGACGACGCTTCAAACTACGTTACCACCTCTCGTCAATGCCTTTATGGAGAAACATCCGAATGCCGAACTGAAATTGTTGACGGGCAAAACACATGAGATTGTCTCGTTTGTGCGTGACAAAAAAGCCGATGTGGGCATTGTCGCCTCCTCCATCAGCGAAGTGGGGCTTAACTGTGTGCCGCTCTTTGACGATCACCTGGAACTGGTTGTGCCGCTTACACACCCCTTGTCCGGTAAGGAAGCCGGGATGGAGCATTTGCAGGATCTGCCGATGATCACATTCTCCAAAGGCACCTGGTACCGCAAATTAACGGACGATCTCTTCCAGCGCTGTGCCGTGATGCCGGATATTCGCATGGAAATTGATTCCTTTGAAGCGATCATCCGACTTCTGCCTTCCGCCAAAGCTGCTGCTCTATTGCCCAAGTCATATCTTCGTCCACAATTGCTCGCGGACAATGATCTTGTTTCTGTTCATTTGCCTCAATTACAGCAGACCCGCAGAACAACCTGTATGATCTATGGGGAAAAAGAGGACCTCAGCGAGACCTCCAGACAATGGGTCAAGGAGACAGCTGCACTCTTTACAGCTAAGGCGCCATTGCCCTCACGGAGGACTACAACGCAGTAGCTTTGATCTGAATCAGCCAGGCTCTAACGCCTGGCTTCCATATTTAACTCATCTTAATTATCAGCTCTCTTGGCTGATAACCTCTTCTTCAAATCGGTCGATATCTGCATTATTACCAATAATGACCATAATATCCCCCATTTGGAGCGAGTCCAGTGCTGTCGGAGCAATAATGACCCCGGCTTCCTTCTGTAACGCGACAATGCTGCAACCAAAACGTACGCGTGCATTCAGGGTTGAAAGGGTTTTGTTGTGCAGACAGGCGGGAACCTTCATCTCGACAATACTGTAATCATTGGATAATTCAATGTAATCCAGCAAGTTCGGGGTAACCAGCTGGTGGGCAACCCGAATGCCCATATCCCGCTCAGGATAAACGACACGATCGATCCCCAGTTTATCCAATGCTCGTCCGTGAAGGACGGATATGGCCTTGGCCACGACCGTCTTGACGCCCAGCTCTTTTAACAGAATCGCGGTGAGAATGCTTGTCTGGATATCATCCCCGATGGCTACGATGCAACAATCGAAATTTCGAATACCCAGAGAGCGCAGCACTTCCTCATCTGTGGCATCAGCTACAACGGCATGGGTTACCAGTTCACTTATGTCTTCGACGACCTCTTCATTTTTATCAATCCCGAGCACCTCGTAGCCGAGTTCCATTAATTCCTGTGCCAGACTGGAGCCAAACCGCCCAAGCCCAATCACCGCAAACTGCTGTGTTTTCATTGTTCTTCACGAACCCCTTATCCAAATCAATTTCATAACTCACTAAAAATAGATTTATCCAATAATCATTTTGCCTTCCGGATACCTGTATAACTCTTTACCCTTTTTCTGCCCAAGTGCATACGCTAATGTGATCGGTCCAAGCCTTCCTGCAAACATCGTAAAACAGATCAGGAGCTTGCCCAATGTAGTCAGCTTCAGCGTTAGTCCGAGCGATAATCCCACGGTACCAAAGGCCGATGTCGTTTCAAATAAGATCATCATAAAACTGGCTTCTTCCGTGGTGCTCAGCGCCATCGTTACGGCTATGATGAACAAGAGCGCCAGCAATGTAATGGTAAGTGCCTTGAAAATCCGTTCCTGTACGAGCCGGTAGCGGAAAAATACGATATCTTCACGTCCACGCATCATGGCGATGACCGCGCCAGCCATAATCATAAATGTCGTTGTTTTGATCCCGCCTCCGGTAGAACCCGGCGAAGCACCAATAAACATCAGAATGATCATAAAGAACTGTGTTGCCTGTCTGAGTCCGGCAATATCTACCGTATTGGCTCCTGCTGTTCGCGGCGTAACGGACTGGAAGAATGAACCGAGAATTTTGCCACCCCAGTTCAGGCCACCCAGTGTCCGCGGATTGCTGAATTCAAATACGAAAATGACAAGTGCACCAAACACAATTAACAATCCAGTCATTAACAGTACAACTTTGGAGTGCAGAGACAGCTTCCGCGTTTTGCGGTAATCCACCAGGTCTGAAAGCACCACAAAACCGATACCGCCAGAAACAATCAGGAACATTGCTGTAAAATTAACCAACGGGTCATACACATAACCGGTCAGACTGCGGAAATCCCCAAACATATCAAAGCCCGCATTGTTGAACATGGAGATCGCATGCCAATAGCCATAATAGATCGCCTGTCCTACTGGCATGTCGAACGACCAGCGGATGGCAAACAGTGTGCCACATATGCCTTCGATCATGAGTGAGTAGATCACAACTTTCCGAATTAGCCGGACGATGCCCTCCATCGTGCTCTGATTCATCGCTTCCTGTAGAATCAACCGCTCCCTAAGCGAGATCCGCCGTTTGAAAGCTATGGCAACCAACGTAGACATCGTCATGAAGCCGAGTCCACCAATTTGAATCAGAATCGCGATCACAACCTGACCCAGCACGGAAAAATGAGTCCCTGTATCCACCACAACCAAACCGGTGACACAAACAGCCGAAGTTGCTGTAAAGAGCGCATCAATAAATGCAAGACTGTCACCGTTACGGTTGGATGCCGGAAGCATTAACAGCAGTGTGCCTACCAATATGATGCCTGCAAACCCTAACACAAGAATACGGGGTGGCGATAATCGCATCCATTGCACATTCAGTTTCACTTGAGTATCTTCCACCTCTTCTAAAATGAAAATAACTCCACACCCGTGGAGCCTTCTTCATTTGAAATGCTGTTGCCAAACGTTAAACAAGTATGATTCAGATTAAAATGACATATATAATGAAGTTGGAATATATCCTATTCGTTCCCTTGTTGGGCGAAAGACATGCGAATCGTTGCACATTTGCTTCAAAATTATAAGCGCTGCGACGTTTGTAGACAAAACGTTTTTTGTGTAAATCGGATCGAATTCAGCCAAAAAGGGAAGAACTCAGATATGGCGACGGATGGATCAGATTCTTTCGGTCCTTTTCATTCATTTTCAAGGATTTACACCTGTTTCCGTTACATCATTGGCATTCGGTGCTTGGCCTGTGCTATGTTAACTTTAATATCCATATTAATAAAGGAGGAACACCATTACATGAATCCCTTAGGGCAACCTTTGCAACTCAAGGCTAACTTCAAGCTTCTGGGGTTGCTTGCGGCGATTGGCCTGATTCTATTTTTTGTATTTCAGATCTTTCCTGCTACCTCATCGCAAACGACAGAAATTCCGTCCACGTCCTTCATAACCAAGGAGCAGGCGAAGCAATCCGCACGATCATTCGCAGCTTCTGTGAATGACTATACACTGCCAAATGATGATGAAAAAACCCTGGTAACCTACCAGACACATTCCGATATCTACGGGTATATGGCCAAAACCAAACAACTTGATACCTATAACCAAAAATGGGAAACAAGCTATCCTTACGATGTATTCCGCGTTCGTTTGCCTGATCAGGACAAGGGCGGTTATCTTAATGTTGACGTACATATGAAAACAGGAAAAGTGGTCGGATTCAAACGGGAACTGCCTTCTTCCCTCTATACTGCGATTGAGGCGGAGCAAAGCACCGGGAAAGCGACCACATCGCAAGTGCTTGCCGAAGGCAATATGCCCCTGGACGAGAAGGAACGGCTGGCGGCTGGCGTTCTAACCGAATACGGTTATGAAGTGCCGATACTTCAACTGGATACTCGCGATGGTGAAGCGGGACTGAAGTATACAGATTCTGCAAAAGCCATCGGAGACTCCAAGCTTGAACTGAATTTTACGTTTGAAGATGGTGCGGTACGATCGTTCGATCCTGGCTTCTCGGTCCCGGAATCCCATACCGATTATGTGAAAGATCAAACGCGCCAAGCCAATTGGATGACTTATGGCGGTTATGCATTCCTGACCTTTGTTCTGGGCGTGCTGGCAATCATCTATAGCATTCTGACCCGAGCACATACGTCTTTCAAACGCGGGATCATTCTCTCGCTGGTGTATTTCGCAGCTTCGGTAATTGGTACGCTGAACATGATTCCACTCTTTCAGGCACAAGGGCTCTCCAGCTTCATGTTAGCGTTCCTGATGTTAATGCAGGCGGGAATTACACTGGTCATGAGTGCAACCATCTATCTGTCCCTTGTTGCTGGTGACGGCATGTGGCGCAAAATAGGTCTGAACCCATGGCCTCGTGCCAAGGAACCGGGATATGGAAAATATGTACTTCACAGCATGTACGCTGGTTACCTGTGGGCATTCATTCTACTGGGTGTGCAATCCATCCTGTTCTTCATTCTGGAGCGAAGCATCGGCACATGGTCAACGACGTCAGCAGATCAATCTACATTTAATATGACCTATGCCTGGATCTTCCCGATCATGGCCTGGATGGCCGGTATTGGTGAAGAAACTGTCTATCGACTGTTCGGCATTCGTATGATGCAGAAGATTGTGCGTAACACGTTTATTGCCTGTCTGATCCCAACCATCATTTGGGCACTTGGACACACATTGTATCCGATCTATCCAGTAATCACCCGTCCCATTGAGCTGATGGTGATTGGATTGCTGTTCAGTCTGATCATGCTGCGTCACGGCTTCATTGCCGTTGTATTCGCGCATGTGATCTTCGACAGCTTGTTGATGGGACTCAGCTTGGTCTTTATGGGCGATGCCCTGAATATGGCTGCCGGACTCTTCTGGATTGTACTGCCGGCCATCGTTGGATATGTAGTATACAAATTCAATCCAAAACAAAAAGAGAAGCCGTATGTTACGACTCCTCATCACGAAGTGCTGCAATAATCTGATTTGCCAGTTTGTCACCAATAGATAGAGGCCGGAAGTCTTCGACGCTGGCCTCTTTTATTTTGCGCAAAGAGCCAAAATGCTTCAACAGCAGTTTACGGCGCTTCTCTCCAATACCCGGAATGGCATCCAAACGTGACGTCACCATCGATTTGCCACGCTGTTCCCGGTGGAACGAGATCGCAAAACGGTGGACCTCTTCCTGTATCCGCTGCAACAGGTAGAATTCCTGACTATCCCGAGGCAGGGAGATGACTTCCGGTGGATTACCGATCATCAACTGCGAAGTTTTATGCTTCGCATCCTTCACCAGACCACATACCGGAATAAACAGCCCCAGTTCATTTTCCAAAATATCGACCGCAGCCGAGATCTGTCCTTTACCACCATCAACCACAATCAGGTCAGGCTGGGTCAGGTTTTCTTTTAATACCCGCTCGTAACGGCGACGGATGACCTCTCTCATCGTTTCATAATCATCCGGCCCTTCCACCGAACGGACCTTGTACTTCCGATATTCCTTCTTATCCGGTTTACCATCGGTAAATACGATCATGGCAGATACCGGGTTTGTACCCTGAATGTTCGAGTTATCAAACGCTTCAATACGGTGAAGCTGATCCAGTCCAATAAAACGTCCCAGTCCTTCGGCAGCTTTGGATGTACGTTCTTCATTTCGCTCAATTAGGCGGAACTTCTCTTCCAATGCCACACGTGCGTTGTCCACGGCCATCGTAATCATCTGGCGTTTCAACCCACGTTGCGGGATGAGCACTTTGATCTCCAACCACTCTTGTAAAGCAGCAGCAACCTGAGTTGGGTCTTCCAGTCCTGATGGAAGCTTTTCAGTTGAATCAGTTGTATCCGTTATTGGAGCATCCTCTTGCATACTGTCAGGTTGTTCACCTTCTGCCTCAGTGGAACCTCCGTAAGCTGCACGAGTCTCAGCAACCAGTGGTTGGGAAGCGTTACTATGCTCTACTTGTCCCGCCTGATCGAACTCCACCGTAACTGCGGCAGGTACCATCGCTCCATCAGCATCAGAACCCGTATCCAAACTGTCGTTATCTGTTGCAAGATCCTTGGGCATTTCCGGTAACAAAATTTCTTGTGGCAATGCCGGATTATCGCTGTAATACTGCGTAACATACGACATAAAGTCACTGTATGCCTCACCGTAAAACGGGAAGGTTGATACGTGACGTTCAATCATTTTCCCCTGACGCATATATAGAATCTGGACACACATCCAGCCTTTATCAATGGCAAAACCAAATACATCACGGTCTCTGGCATCGGCCATCGTAATTTTCTGTTTTTCCATCATCGCATCGATGGCGATCACCTGATCGCGTAATTCCTTGGCACGTTCAAAATAAAGATCCTCCGCAGCCTCTTGCATCTTACGCTGCAAATCCTTCTTGATCTCTTCGTGACCACCGCTCAGAAATGAACCAATTTCTTGTGAAATTTGGTCGTACTGTTCCTTCTCCACTTCCTTCACACAAGGCGCAAGACACTGTCCCATGTGATAATACAGGCACACTTCTTTGGGCATTACACCACACTTGCGCAGTGGATACATGCGATCGAGTAGTTTTTTCGTTTGGTGTGCCGCATACGAGTTCGGATAAGGTCCGAAGTATTTGGCTTTATCTTTCAGCACGCGCCGGGTAACTTCCAACCGAGGGTGCTTTTCATTTGTAATTTTAAGATATGGGAATGTCTTGTCATCCTTAAGCAACACGTTGTACCGTGGCATATGTTTCTTGATCAGGTTACACTCCAGAATAAGTGCTTCCATATTACTGCCCGTCACAATATATTCGAAGTCACGGATTTCGGACACCAGACGCTGTGTCTTTCCGTTATGACTGCCGATAAAATAAGAGCGTACGCGGTTCTTCAGCACTTTAGCCTTACCTACATAGATAATGGTGCCTTCACTGTTCTTCATCAGGTAACAACCAGACATGTCTGGCAGCAAAGCGAGCTTGTGACGAATCTGCTCCAATGCCTTCTCCTGATCCTGCAAATTATTCATGAATTGATCCATAATTCGGTGAATCCTCCTTCCCGAAGAAAGCTGAAATCCTCACCTTACATGAGATACTCCGATGACAGAATGACCTTTTGATCGCTGTTATCCCCAGATTTTTTCGATCCCCTTTTTTAAAGGGGAAAATCCGGTGATAAAGGCGAACGCTTCGCTTCTACAGCTCATTTCTGTCCTCTCCGTTATCATGTAAATTTCCAGTTTCATTTTATATAAATAGTATACTTTATATTGTCCTATATAAAGGTATTCGACGCAAAACGCCCCCGGCATGTAAACCGGAGGCGTATGTGTAAGCCTGTAAATTATTGGTGTTTTGCGATAATTCCTTTGAGCGCATCTTTCGAGTTCAGACCAACCACTTTATCTACCGGTTGACCGTCTTTGAAGAAGATCAAAGTTGGAATGCTCATAACGCCAAAGCGGGAAGCAGATTCCGGATTTTCATCCACGTTAACTTTAGCAATTTTCACTGCATCGCCAACTTCTGTGGACAGCTCTTCCAGGATTGGAGCGAGCATTTTACAAGGACCACACCAAGGCGCCCAGAAATCAACAAGAACCGTTCCTTCGCCTTCTACTTCAGCGTTGAAGGATTGATCGGATACGTTAACAATAGCCATGAAATTGTCCTCCTTATATATACTTACGGTTTTATTTTAACCTGTAACGTCGTGAACGACACTTCCAGTATAACACAGGTACGTCAAACTTGTGAATTGAACGCTGCAATGTTCATCTTCCCAACATCAAATCTTCACAATTACAGGATGTGGCATACTAACTTCAAAATCTTTACAAACGCTTTCTTTTCCAAGTATACTAAAATTACTCCGGGTTTCAGCCCCCATACGGGCAAGCTGTATTCCCCATAAGGAGGCAATAACATGGATGCAAATGTGCGGATCAGCGACCCGCGTGAACATGTGAACGAGGAACCCCGCAACGATCTGTTTGATCTGATCGCGGGTGTTGCCGGCATGGCCGGCCTGATGACAGTGATCTTTTTCGGTATGGTTATCTTCAAATTCCTCACCGAATAGGATGCTTCCAGGCTCACGCAGGACCAGAAAAGCCCGGTTTTCGCGACAATGCGAAAGCCAGGCTTTTTTTGGGACTACTTTAGCTTTTGATTGCAATCAGCTCAGCTTCTAAATCAAAAGCTCCACCGATAATTTGAAGATTAACCTTGTCCAGAACCATTTCGTTCATATAGATCGATCGGGTCAACGCTTGCCGCGCTGATTCTCACCCCGAACGGAGATGACATCCACAAATGGACGAATCCGATCCATGAGACGCTGGCCTTTATTCATTTCCTCGCCGTCCCGGTTGGTAAAGCTAAGATGTTTCTCCAGCCCATCCAGACTATAATTGGACGTATAGAACGTTGGTTTGCGATTCATCCGATAGTTCAGAATGGACCCCATCACATGATCCCGAACCCATGGGTTCAGATTCTCTGCCCCGATATCATCAAAGATGAGCAGATCACAGCTTTTTAGAATATCCGTCATTTCCTTCAGCTTGTTTCCTTCACTGATCATCGATTTCAGATCCTCCACAAAGTCAGGCATATAGATAATGACACCCGTGTGGCCTGCAACCGCCAATTCATGCAGCAGATAACACATCAGAAACGTCTTGCCTGTCCCGAATGTTCCTTCCAGAAACAGTCCTTGCGGAGACAATCCGTTCTCCTTGGTCTCGCTAATATACCGCAGCACCTGATTCACTGCCGGAGCACGCATGCGATCCTTGCCCATAATCTCCACATCGTTGTATCCGGCACTGAGCGCACGCTCGTCCACATAGAAACTGCGAATGCGTTGCTTAATGATATGTTCATTTTGCCGGGCGATATGTTTGGAACAAGGTGCTTTTATATCTATGATTTCGGGTTTACCGTTAAAATGTTCTACTTCCAGTTTGCAAAAGTGGCCCTGAAAATCGTTAGGACAGTTGTCGAGTCCCGGACAATTCGCACAGTTCTTAGAGTCTTTGGCGTACTGAAACAGCTTGCTCAGATCGGTCATGAGCTGTGCATCTTGCAGTTCAGGATGACCTGCGCGGAATTCGCGTACGTACGGATTTTCCATCAATTCCGCCGCAATCCGCCGCGATTGCTCACGAAAGGCAGGGTTCAGCTGCTGAAGCAGTCCTCCCAAGGATTCCATGGCTTCAAGCCCCCTTAATGTTTCAATATAGAATGAGCAATTGAAGTGTGCCCATGACCATCTTGATGGCATAGGAACTTTCGATCATTTGCAATTCTACTGTTCATTCTATAGAAAAACAACCAATAACTCAACTCATAGATCTGGTAAATAGCGTAACCCTTCCACCACCGTACGTAATGCCTAGTTTATAGTACACTTGCAGTCCTGTACCTTTTAGTGTGTGTTCAAAGGTCTGTTTTGCGACTCTTTAAACAACTTTTATCAGCGGCGCAAGCCGACAGTAACGATCTCGCATGAACCTGTCTGTATGTTCCATTCCTTGCTGGCAAATGATAATGTCGACGCCTCTTCTATGTTGTGGGAATGAAGTTTTTCGCCCTCTTCCTCCAGGATGTTGCTCTTGTATGCCGTTTCGAATGGCTGCGGATTCGCTTGTGATGCAGCAAGATTCAACGTGGCAGAGTCGGTGGTCATATTGAACCAGCGGAGCATCACATCACCGGAATCTTCATTCACCTTGAGTGAAGAAAAAGCCAAGCCGTCTCCTTGCCATGCAAACGGTGTGTTGCTAGGTGTCAGATAACCCGGGTGTAGTTCGGTTTGTGCCAGCGTCCAAGGAACCTGGAACTGATAGGCCTCGATATATGCACCTGATGCTGCACCATTGCCATCGTGGGGAATGATCTCGATCTTAAATGTATGTTCACCAAGGCATTGTGCTTCCGGTGTCGGGAACAAGCCCCAGTCTCCCAGCTCGCCCACAGCACGAAGCAACGTAACCGCGATGGTATTGCGTCCATCCTGAAGGACTTCATATTCATTCAGACCCAGATTGGCAACGACCAATCCGGCGTCCTTTTCACTCACATCCACAAAATTCTGTTGATGCTGTGTATTGCTTGGATTTTGCCACTCCGGTGCAGGTGTGTTTTCACGCGTTGCAATTTCGAACATGGAATCCACATGATGAACCCCAGATACGAGATCCGTTGGGAAAAGGGTACGCACCCGATGATCCTTCGCCTGATTGTTGAAGGTTGTTTCCAATTGGACGCCTTTTCCACTACGACTAAGTGATACAACCGTGCGGATCTGGAGGGGAATCATTTTAGTTGAACGTTGGGCTTTGCGGTGTGGATAATAAATCAGTTCTCGCTGTTCCTGATCCAGCATCTCATCCGCCGACTCCGGTATTTCCCAATGATGAATCACTTTGAACGAGGCAGAGTACGATGTATCCTCAAGAACCCGAATCTCAGCCTGAAGCGCTTGCGTTGTCAATGCCACTTCGTTCTCTGGTTGCTTGAACATATATTCATTACCGATATCGCCCACATTTTCGTACACGCCAAGATCTTTGTAAGTCCGGCCTGTTCGTTTATCTGTGAGTGTGAATGAACCATTGTCTGCAATCGTGACGATCAAATATTGATTTTCCATACCACGTTCACCACGCAACAGCGTAGTCGTTTTCGACGGAGTGCCACTCTTAGCATCGTCCACAAAGTTGACCAATGCATAGGTTTTTAGTCCAAATGCAGCTACATTTTCTGTTTCAAAACGAATACGTACTCGCCGACAACTATACGGCTGGCGGAAACGATCATCCGGCAGATCATAGCCAAATTGCAGACCCAGATCCTCCACGGTACATGGAATGAGGTTACCCTCTTCATCTACCAGTATGCGATCTGACAGGTCAACGGCTTTCATCTGCGTCGCCATCTCTTCCAGCGAATATCCTTCCCGGAAATACAACCGAGCCGCGTCCAATTCCATCTGAACCACACCGCTGCGTTCCCAACCCGTTGTATTAAATACGACAACAGGTCGAGCCTGCTCTCCATAACGTGCAAAGATGGAGGTATCCACGGCGGTGGCAATCTGACTGGTGCTCTCCTCAATCAAAGACTCTGCCACATGACGGCTCTTATCAAATCGCATCACCATCTCGCGATGCACCTCGTCCACACTGCATCCACAGATGCTGTCATGCGGGTGATTCTGCATCAGCGTTTTCCAGGCATACGTCAGTTGATCATGTGGATAGGCATGCCCAAGCAGATAGGCATAGGATGCCAGGGGTTCAGCCACTTTTTCCAGCATGGTCTGGCCCAGCTGGTTCATCTGTTTCAGATACACACGAGCCGAGGCCGTGTTTACCAGAGTTCCCCAGCCATCGGTACGTTGGCTGCGCAGTTCGCCTTTGACCGTGGACAGCTCATGTTCAGCCGATGCTCTGAGGGCGGTCAGATAGTCCGGAAAGTTCGAGTGAACGAACTCAATGTCGGGATATAATTGCTCAGCCATATGGATGGCTTCTGGCAGATCCCGCTGAATTGGTTGGTGATCACATCCGTTCATGTACAACAACTCATTCGTTGATGCATATTTTTCAGCGTCTGCAAGCTTGGTTTCCCAGAACTTGCGGGCCGATTCCTCGTCTACTGGAACTTCATTTCCGTTGGAGTACCAGTTGGCAAACAATACGCCGAGCACTTTTGATCCGTCTGGCCCTTCCCACATCAGCTCCGAGAAGCTCGATTCATATCCGGCATCCGATACCGTATTGTTGAAGCCTGTCGGCTTCACACCACGACCAAAGAACACATTATCAATGCCTGATTGTTGCATCAGCTGCGGGGTCTGTCCGACCAATCCAAATGTATCGGGAAAATAACCAATTTTCGAAGGTGTGCCGTAACGCTTGGCGTCCTTATGTCCGACCTGCATGTTACGCACGTTGGCTTCTCCGCTCGTCAGAAAGGCATCCTGCAAAATGTACCATGGTCCAATCACAATACGCCCATTACGGATATGTTTCTCCAGTCGTTCCTTCTGCTCAGGGCGAACCTGAAGATAATCATCGATGATAATCGTTTGTCCATCCAAATAAAAGCTTTTATAGTCTGATCCCTCATCAAGCTGATCCAACAATGAATCAACGAGCTGAATGAGCCGCATATGATGCTTCTCATACGGCAAGTACCATTCCCGATCCCAGTGGGTATGCGAAATAATATGTGCTCTCTTCGACTTGGTCATCGTGTTATCCCACCTCTTTCATCTTGTTGTACAATCTCAACTTCATCAGGGCGATACACCGCAGTCAGCTTTCCAGAAGCATCTGTGGCAAACAGCACTGAACGATTTTTCTCCAATTGGAACGAGTACGATACACCTGTACGTTGATCTCTCACGTGAACTTCATGGTTCAAGGCAAACTCCGATACAAATACATACAGATTTCCTTGTGGAAAACTCAGCTTCCGCCCGTAGATTCCTGCGATATCCCCGCCAGATATCCATTCCAACTCCTGTTCGATGCCCGAAATCTCGGTTGCATAACGATATAATTCAGCAAGTGGCTCGTCCCGTCCATTTAACTCGAGCGGCAGTGGAGTCCAGATTAATTTCCCTTTACCCAAAGGCAATACGGTTACTTCATCTGCTGTACCATTATCCCTGTGAAGCAAAGTCTCCTTCGCCACCTCGGCGATACGACGCCGTCCATAGGTCACCCGGTGATTCACGCCATTAATATTCAGCAGTTCTTCCCGCTGCACGTTACCCAGACTGCGTTTGCCTACGATATGATCGACCCGGTCACTTGCCTTCCAGTACGCATCCAGCCCCAGTGGTCCAGTAATAAGCAGGGTCGTGCCTTCCTTCTCTGCAAACGTGAGCAATTGATGCAGTGCATCGCTGTCCATATTATGCGGACTCGGCACGATAATCAGCTTCGGTGGCTGCTGTTCCAGTGCTTCCAGATGATATTCGGATAACGCACGGAACGGCAGTTTCAGATCATAGGACATCACACGAGTCAGCTTCGTTGTGGCATCATAGGCCAGGGCACGGTTGGAAAAGTCATTGGAATACGGGAACACCACTGCAATATCCTCCAGCTCGCGGTCTTCAAAGAGATCACGAATGCCATGCATGAATCGGCCAAAATCATAAGATACATCCGCCTCCGGCTTCTCCGTACCATCTGCACGCAGGGCTCCGATATGAGACTCATTGGCATTATCCATATAGAAGTTGGTGTTCCAGATCCATTGCACCGCTCCTGCGCCGCCTGTCGAGAAAGCATAGGCGTACTTGCGTTCGAGAATGCCACGAAGCTCTTCTTCGGTACGTTTGGCTCGTCCATCCGGGGTTTCCACATACATGATGCCCGTCTCCTGAATGAGGTTCGGTTTGTGTGGCGTTTTGGCGAAAATGCCATCCCAGATCAGATCATCATTCAACCACCAGGAATGCACGGTTGTATAATCCACTTCACGTTCATAGAAGAATGGTGAAGGACGCTGTGCACCAAGGGCTTCGTCCTGTCCCACGGTAACCAGATGATCGGGAACTAGATCCTTGATCGTACCTACAAGCTCTCTCGCCCAACCATTGTGCATCTCCATGGAGAAGAGACAGTAATCGAGCCAGCGTGTTCCTTTTTTGGCCTTGTGCATGTCCTGTACATCAAAATTAATCTCTTCCGCCTCCGGGATCACCGCGGCTGCAAAGTTCGGAAGCTGCTTCGGTGACATGTTCCATGCCTCCTGCAAGGCCTCAATCGTCTGATGCCGCTGCTCAAGCCAAGTGATATAAGCCTGCTGTTCATACGAATCCCTCGCCGAGCGTGGGCCAGCTGAGAAGATACGTACTGGATCAAACATCGATGGCTCGTTAATCAGATCCCAGTCCACATGGGTTGTGTGCGTGTGACGACTTACGATGCTGCGGATGAAACGTTTCTGTGCCTCGACACTCTGCGGGTCCAGATACGGATTCGTGCCTTCCCATGTCTCCGGTGTAAAGGAGAAGAAAGTGAACGTGACCTGTAAGCCGTGACGCTTCGCCGTTAAAATAAATGCATCAATGGCACGAAGCACATCCTCTGCCATATGTCCGTCCACCTGCATCATGTTGCGATAGGCGGTCCAGATTCCCGTCCGAATCCAGTTGATTCCTGCTTTTGCCATCTGGGCCATGTCTCGATCCCAAACATCCGCATTCGGCAGAAACAGAAATTTCCGTGCCACATCGGAGGTCATGTAGGTCATGCCCACAACTGGGAGAGGACGTCCGTCTTTTACAAAATAGTCCCTGCTGCGGGTAATCAGTTCCCCTTCTGCCAGCAGTGCAGCATCCTGTCCCCAGAAGCCTTGACGCAAGGTCCGAACTTCCCCGTCAGGTGCCTGCGCGTGGCATACGATCCGATACAGCCCACTTTCAATGGAAACCGGGAGAAGTATACGTTCGAAACGCTGCTCACCGGAAAGTTCCATCTCCAGTCGATGGCTCCATACCTTCTCCGTCGTGCCACTTGTGCGATCTTCATGCTCGACCGTTATGTCAAACGTCCACAGTTCAGACGCTGTACGCCTGTTGCCCGCTCGCTTTAAAATCTGACCTTGAAGTGTGAGTACAGCCCGCTCATCTGGCTCATACGAAGCATAATTCGTTTTCAGGGATAACTCAGTTACACCTTGCGCACAGAATTGCGCCCACTTCACAATCTCGTCAGCACCATCCTGCGTCCAGAATGAGGTGGTCAGCGGCAGATGCACAAACATCCAGCGTGAACCTACGAAAGTCGCGCGGGAGTTTTCCCACAGAACGACCGGAGCGGCGACACTGCGTCCGTCCTTGCTCATGCCACGAAGTAATGGATAAATCTGCGTACTCATGGGGCCGGATGACCCCATCTGGTGGGGCAGATCACTTGTTTTGGTTGTATGTGGAACCAGATTCCATGTATCTGAAATTTCGAAAAGTCCCTCTTTACCAGCAAGAAGCGGGATCTGTTCCGAAGAAGTGTAGGATTGCACATTGGCAGAAGATACGTTCAACGCCTCATGAATATAGAGTTCCTGGTGATACGCGGTCTGCTCGGACTCTACAACCCATGCCCCATTTTCATATCGAACCGGACGTTTGAAGGGCGCACCCCCCACACTGATCAGGCTTCCGCCCTGATGCAGGTAAGCTGCAATCTCCGTCCAGGCGGACTTGGGGAAATAGGGTGCATGCAGATTCACGAGACATCCTTCACCTGCTGTAGTCTTCAAAGTCTCTGCGAGTTCTTCGGCGTTTACAACGGTGATCTCTTCGACTGCTTTCCATGTATTCAGGGCCTCATGAGTTGGAGAAGCACCCTCCATTGGAAACGTAAGATCAGCGAAGATAATCAGCTTTTTATCATTAGGCTGGATGCTCATAGCAGGCCATCCTTCATGGATTTATAGACCAACTGGGAGAACAGACTGTTAGACCATGCAAACCATTTTCGTGTAAAAATCGTTGGATCATCAGCGTGGAAGCCTTCATGCATATAACCTGTATCTGCATCTGTCGCTTCGAGCATGCGGATAATCTCTAGTTTCTCCTCGGCAGACTGCGCCGTCAGTCCCTGCATGGATAAGCCCATATGCCAGATGTAATCCGGTGGTGTGTGCGGGCTACCGATCCCTTTGGCAACCTTGCCCTCATAATAGAACGGGTTCTCTTTGCTCAGAGCGAAGCGGCGCGTATTCTGGTAGATCGGATCATCCGCTGTGACGTAACCCAGATATGGAATGGACATGAGTCCTGGTGTACCCGCATCGTCCATGAGACAGTGGTTGCCATAACCGTCCGTCTCGTACGCATAGATCGGTCCAAATTCCGGATGACGATAAATCCCGTACAGCTGAATGCCGTGATCCACGTCCTGCTCCAGATCCTTCAATTCCTGCAAAAGTTCCATATCCCGGAACACCCACTCGGCAAACTCCTGCATTTGGCGCAGAGCTACAACCGCGAACATGTTGCCTGGAATGTTGTAGTGGAAATCACACGCATCATCACTGGAACGGAAGCCGGACCAGATCATACCCGTGTAGTTGACTGGCATACCTTTTCCGTGATTGCGCAGGGAATCTGTTGGGATACCGTTATTGCGAGTGAAGCGATATGGAGATTGTTCCATGTGATGCTGTTCGACTTTGAACAGGTCCACGATTTTACGCATCGCTGCTTTGAAGCTTGAATCGAAAATGTCAGTCAGTTCGGTTTCCTTCCAATATAAATACGCCAAACGTACAACAAAACATAATGAGTCAATCTCAAATTTGCGTTCCCACACCCAAGGTGACATCTCGGTCTCGTCCGTAGTGTTCCAATGCCAGTCGTTAGCAGTCTCATTGAAGGCATTGGCATATGGATCGATGTGAACATACTGGATATGACGTTTGATCAGCCCGCTAATAATGCGCTGCAGATCCTCGTCTTCTTTTGCAAACGGAATGTAATGGACCACCTGCTCCACGGAATCACGCAGCCAGGAAGCCGGAATATCTCCCGTGATAACAAAAGTCGTACCGTCCTCCATCAACTTGGTTGTTGTTTCGATAGTGTTGGGGAAGCAGTTTTTGAATAATTGAAGCAGCTTCGGCCTGTGAGCTAGTTTCTGTTCGGCTTCTTCGAGCACGGCCTGAATGGATTGTGGCAAAGCTACAGGCGGCATTGGTATTTTGGGTAATCTGAACTGTTCCATGGATGAGTGCAACTCCTTAAACAAATTGAATGGTGTAGCTATACAAGATCAAGCTGAGAACATTCACACTAGACCACTACGATGACAGAATAACCTTCCGATCGCTGTTATCCCCAGATTTTTTTGATTCCCTTTTCTAAAGGGTAAAATCTGGGGATAGCGTATGCTTCCGATGTAGCTTTCTTTCAGAAAGCTTTTAGGCGAACGCTTCGCTTCTTCGAATTCTTTCTGTCCTCTCCGTTATCGTGTAAATTTTTAGTTGAACATGTATAGCTCAAAAATATTTCAAAAAGGTTTACCGCAGTAGCACGGTTTGTATTTGGTAAGGTTTAAAAGATAATGTAATCTGGCCATTGGTATGGGCCAGTGGTTGGATCGGTTCTTCCAGTGCGTTGGAGTGATACGCCTGTTCAAAGGCATGTGGCCATTGCAACGTGATGGTTTCGCGTTTGCCTGACGATTCATAGAAACGCAGCACGGTGCCTTGTCCATCCTCTGCCAATTTGACGGTATCTAGAATGACATGGTTACTATCAAAATCAATCCATGCTCCGGTTGCTGGGCGTACAGGGGCGGCATTAGCAGTTGCATCTGTGGTTGGATCGACTTCAGTCCCTCCGCTCTGCTGTACCTGCTCTATCTGCTGCTCTGGTTGTACCTGCTCCGTCTGTTGCACTTGTTTCACTTGATGTATCGTTACCTCATGATTCAGCTCAGCTGCCTGACGTACGGTGTGTGCTGTTCTCCAGTCTCCGTCGTGTGGATACAGGGAATAGGTGAATTCATGTTCTCCCAGATCGGCTGTGCGATCAGGCCATTTGGGTGCACGAAGTAAGGACAAACGAATGGTACTTCCCTGCACGTCATACCCATATTTGCAATCATTGAGCAGGCTCACACCGTATCCATATTCGGATACATCCGCGAAGCGATGTCCACAGACTTCATACTGCGCTTGTTCCCAGCTTGTGTTGCGATGTGTTGGGCGTTCCAGTGCGCCAAATGGAATCTCGAATGTTGCTTTGGAGGTCACCACATCAATCGGGAAGCCAACTTTCAGAAGTTTGTGATTTTCGTTCCAATTCACCTGTGTCTGGAAGTCGATACGTCGTGAATCATGATAAAAGACGATATCTTGTGTGATCACCGATTGATGAAGCTTCCAGCGGAAGCGCAGGACATCCTTTGTTGTACCCGCCAGCACCAGCTTTTTCTCCAACATTTCCACTTCGCCAGCAATCTGTTCCTCATAACGACTGTCGATATCCCATGCATCCCAGAGCGTTGGACGATCGTGGAAGAAGTGGAGTTGATTGCCACGTTCACCCGGCTTCAGCATCTCACGCTCCGCGGTTTTATCCCACAGACGGCTGATCTCCCCACGTTCATTGAACTGCACATGATAAAATGCGGTATCCCATGTATCATTAAAGGTTGGCCGCGCGGCAAGGTTTGTCATTTTCCCTACATTTGTTTCCCTTGTATTTTCCGGTACCAGCCAAATCGTCTTATATCCAAACGCCGGAATGTCCGTCACGAGAATAGACATACTGCCATCCTCCCGATCCATCCGCAAGCGCTGGCCTTCTTCATCAATGCCGTAGCGATCCAATTCATCCTGCACAGGAAGTTTAACGACTGCACTGCGTTTCCAGCCCAGGCTGTTGAATACAACATAGGCTAATGAACCTTCCGGTCCCTCTGTGTTGATACCCGTTGTCAATGCTGCAATGCCTTGATCCAGTCCGGTTCTGCCCAATTCAAATACCTGTACATATTCCTCATTCGAAGTGACGTAGGACTCCGTAATCGCTGATCCCGGAATAATATCATGGAATTGATTCAGCAAAATTAATTTCCAGCCGTCATGCAGTGCTGAACGTACTTCAGCTTCGGTATTCGCCTCCATATCTGGCAGAGCGAGTGTATTCCACAATTCAGCTTCACGATATAGAACTTCAGCTTTCCGATTGTTGCGCTTATTGCGCGCATGTGTCGTGTAGGTTCCCCGATGTAACTCCAGATACAGATCGCCATGCCACTTCGGAAGTACAGGCTGCTCCTTTTCAACTCCGGCAAAGAAAGCTCCAGCTGTACTATATCGACTGGCGGGCTGTCCTACCATCAGGTCTGAGCGATCCACATACTCCAGCATCTCGCGTGTTACGCCACCACCGCCATCTCCGTGTCCGTACAGAAGCATGTGCTCCGGATGCGCGGCTTTCTCACGGTACGACTGCCAGTGATCATGAATGTCCTTAGGCAGCGTGTGCTCGTTAACACCATGATTGAGGTAAGACAGAATGGGTGTTCCGTCAATGCCCACCCAGTGGAAGAGATCGTACGGAAACACATTTGTGTCATTCCATCCGAGCTTTGTTGTCATGAAATACTCCACATTGCCATGCTTCAAAATCTGCGGCAGGGAGGCACAGTACCCGAACGTATCCGGTAGCCATTCAATCTGTGATGTCTTGCCGAACTCTTCCATATAGAAACGCTGACCATATAACATCTGGCGAATCAGGGACTCCCCGCTCGGGATGTTCAGATCCGGCTCCACCCACATGCCGCCAACCAATTCCCAGCGACCTTCTGCAATCCGCTGCTTCACCCGTGCATACAGCTCAGGATCATGTTCCTTCAGAAACGCATATAGTAAGGGTTGGCTCTGGGAATAGACATAGTCCGGATATTCATTCATGAGTGCATCTACGGTGGAGAAGGTACGACTCGTTTTGCGTACCGTCTCGCGTACAGGCCACAGCCAGGCAATATCAATATGGGACTGTCCCACCATATGCTCCAGACCTTCCGCGTTGCCACCAATCTCACGCACATGATGCTTCAGATTATTCTCAATCTGACGAATACCCTCTCCATGCTCAATCTCTTCTACTGACATGCCTACAAATTGATCCATCGCACGATACACCAGTTCTAACAGGCGAACCCGCCGAAAGTCACTTTCCGGTAGCAACACAGCCGAATCACGCACAATAATGACGGTACACATCAGACTGCGAACTGCTTCATTTGGTCTTACCAACAGGCTCGTAATCGATGTGATTGGCGGCTGAATAACCGCCTGTTGATTCAAAGGGTCCACGGGTTCAGGTACTGGATCAAACATCTCGATCTCCAGTTCCGGATTGATTCCAACTTTGTACGGATCAAGGGTGACGTAGGTGTGATTGCGGTCAAGACCCTGATAAGAGTGCCCATTTACCCGAAGCAAGCCTTCTCCGCCTGTCTCAAATACAAGCCCATAAGGTGCTTGCTGCCATGTAGCAGGGATCTCCAAACGTGTTCTAAAAAAATAAGTCGTTCCCTGTTTGCTCGGAAAACGCTCAAAATCTTGCCCTTCGGGGTACTCACCCTGATCCTCATACTGTCCTGGCACATGATAATAAGCGCGGGTAATGTCCCAGCTGCGCAGCTGTAATTGCTCCAGCCACTGATGTTCGGACAATTCGCGAATAAATCGTCTGATACGTTCCAACGTCTTACGCCTCCCTTACAGTCAGTTCGGCCATTTGCGTATCGTTTACGCTGCTGCCGATATGAATATGGAATTGTCCCGGTTCAACGACAGGCTTCAAATCACGACCAATATACTGCAGCTGCTCGGCCCCGATGTGGAATTCCACGGTCTGTGTCTCTCCAGGCTCCAGCTTCACTTTTGCAAACCCCTTCAGTTCCTTGGCGGGACGAGTCAGGGAGCTAACCACGTCAGATATATACATCTGTACAACCTCTGCACCTGCATAACGGCCAGTGTTGGTCACATTCACCGATATCGTAACTGAATCATCAGTTGTCATGGATGCAGCACTCAGCTGAGGTTCGCTGTACTCATATGTGGTATAACTCAGTCCGTATCCAAATGCATAACGTGGCTCCAAGTCCTCTTCGAGGTAACGCTTGCCTCGGGAACGTTTGCCGTTATAATAGATCGGTAATTGTCCGACATGCTTCGGAATGGAGATCGTCAATTTGCCTGACGGATTCACATCACCGAATAAAATATCTGCAATGGCATGCCCGCCCTCTTGACCCGGATACCACGCCTCCAGAATCGCATCGGCATGTTCATCTACCCAAGGTTCAGTGATGGGACGACCATTAATGTAAACAACGACAAGCTTCTTGCCGAGCTTGTGAATCTCCTGAATGAGTTCCAACTGTACTCCGGCAAGACCCAACGTCATACGGTCGATCCCTTCGCCACACTCCATATCATTCCATGAGTTATCCGATACATTGGAAGCGCCCGTTTTCAGATCAATCGTTCCTTCTCCAAAGTCACGCGCACTGGAACCGCCAACCACCATAATGACCGTATCCGCCTGGCTGGCAACTTCGATTGCACGCTCAAATCCTTCTTTCGAATCACCTTTGATCCGGCAGCCTGGTGCATAAAGTACCTCGGATGAATCACGCTCTAGATCACTTGCCAAATTCTTCGCAGCATGATTATCCCCATATCCAGCCGGACGGTCATCCTTTTCATGCATCCCATGACGATCAGCGACCTCGTTCGTGTGCTCAAGAACACGGTTAGCCAGCTTAATCCGAATCCCATCCAGCACGGTAGCTACTTTGGATTTCGGTTGTGGCGACGTGTAATCGCCGAGTTGATTGTAAGCCTGGTCCGCATTTGGGCCAATGACGGCAATCCGGCCCACATTGGCTATCGATAGAGGTAACGTGTCAGCCTCATTTTTGAGCAACACAACCCCTTCCGCAGCCAACTGGCGTGCCAGCTGAACATGCGCTTCACTGCCAATGACTTCTGCTGCCTGATCGGCATCCACATAAGGCTGTTCGAATAAACCCAGTCTGAACTTCAATGCCAGCACACGAGAGACAGCCTGATCCAGAATCTTCACATCAAGCTTGCCTTCTGCCACCGCCTGCACCAGATATTGCCCAAACATCTCACCGGACATTTCCATATCGATGCCTGCCTCAATCGCCTGTACGGAAGCTTCCATTCCATCTGCCGCGACATCATGCCCACTTGCCAGCATATTGATCGCGCCACAATCCGTAATGACCAGACCGTCAAAGCCCCAATCCTTACGCAATACATCTTCCAGCAATTCCGTATTCACGGTGCAAGGCGTGCCGTCAATTTCGTTATATGCCGGCATGATCGACGCAGCGCCAGCTTCCACCGCTTTGCGGAATGGATAGAGATCCACTTCCAGCAGTTCGCGCCAGCCCATATGTACAGGCCCTGCATTACGTCCACCTTCCGAGCTGCCATAACCAACAAAATGTTTCAGCGTTGCCGCTACTGTATCTCCACGGTCAAGACTTTCACCCTGAAGCCCTTCTACGGAAGCAACTGCCAACTCTCCAATGAGAAACGGATCTTCACCGAAACATTCCTCCGTACGTCCCCAGCGCGGATCACGCACAACATCTAGTACCGGAGAATAGGTGACCGCACCACCTTGAGCACGTGTCTCCCGTGCTACTGCCCGGCACATCTCCTGATACAGATCCACATTCCAGGTGCTCCCCAGTAAAAGGGGGATAGGATAGACTGTTCCGTCAATGGCCATATGCCCATGCGAGCACTCTTCCCCGATCAGAATGGGAATCCCTAGTCTGGAATGTTCTATTGCATAACGTTGAATTAGATTGACCGCCTCAGCGCCTTCTCTGGCGGATAGTCCATTTTCCAGCGTAACGCCAGTCCACGGATCTGCGCGAAGTGCACCATAGAGGGAGCCGATGCCCCCATTTTCCACTTGCTGTTTAAAGGAATCATTTAACGTGATGTTCCCTTGATCATTCGTATATGTCTGCCAGCCAAATGGCTGAGTGAGTTGGCCTACCTTTTCTTCCGTAGTCATCAGGCTAAGCAGGTGTTGTACCCGTTCCTCTACGGATTTGCTTTGATCCTTGTAAGTCATCAATCTGCATCTCTCCAATCCTATAACGTGATCCGGTTATTCTTTGACCGCGCCCACCGTCAGACCCTGTACGAAATAACGCTGGAAGAAAGGATAAGCGAATATAATCGGCAACGTAGCAAGCACAACCATCGCCATTCGGGACGTATCCTGCGGAATGGACTGCATGGCTGCCAGACTCATTGAACTGTTAGCAGAGTTCTGCTGGATAAATTGTATACTCGATTCAATCCGCATTAACATAGATTGCAGTGGTACCAGATTCGGATTATCGATGTATAACAGCGCATTGAACCAATCATTCCAGTAACCGAGTGTACTGAACAACCCGATGGTTGCCAGTCCCGGCAAGGAGAGTGGAACCACGATTTTCATAAAGGTATAGAACTCACCGGCGCCATCAATCTTCGCCGATTCAATGACTGCATCCGGTACACTGGTGGAGTAGAATGTACGCAGGATCATAATATAGAAGGCATTCATCGCCAGCGGCAGAATCAGTGCCCATAACGTATCTTTCAACCCAAGCAGCTGGGATACGACCATATAGGTTGGAATCATCCCGCCGTTGAACAGCATGGTAAGAATTGCAAAGATGGAGAAAAATCTCCGATATCTGAAGCTCTTGCGGGAAACCGCATACGCATACAGTGACATGAGAATCAGACTGATAATAGTACCAAGTACCGTCACCAGAATGGTAACTCCATACGCCCGCAGCAGCGTGTCCCCACTCTGCCAGACAAACTGATATGCCGCGAGACTCCATTCTGCCGGAATCAGACGATACCCATCACGTGCCAGTGCTTTCTCGTCCGTAAACGAGATGATGACTACAAATACAAAAGGAAATACACAGATCAGAGCGAATAGACCGGCAATGATGTTCATAATCACGTTCCAGCCGCTGGATACGTGGTGGAAGTCGCGTTTTTTAACGAGTTGAGCTTGAGCCATAGTGGTTCACTCCTTTCCCTTGTCCTAGAATAGGCTGCTGTCTTTATCTACTTTGCGAACAACATAGTTGGAGATAATAACAAGCACAAAGCCCACGACGGATTGATACAATCCGGCAGCCGTACTCATGCCAATCTCACCACTAGTTTTCAAACCACGATATACATACGTATCAATAACATTTGTCACAGAATAAAGCGTACCCGAATCCCTTGGTACCTGATAGAACAGTCCAAAGTCGGCATAGAAAATGCGCCCTACGGCCAGCAAGGTCATAATCGTGATGATGGGCGATAGCAACGGAATCGTAATATTGCGAATCTGCTGCCATTTGCTTGCTCCATCAATCATGGCTGCTTCATACAGTGATTTATCAATCCCCAGTATGGAAGCCAGATAGACAACGCTGCTATACCCGATGGTTTTCCATAACGCTACGAATACCAGAATATACGGCCAATATTTCGCCTCAGAGTACCACTGAATTGGTTCCATCCCAAACCAGCCGATAATCTGATTCAACATCCCGCGGTCCATGCTCAAGAAGCTGAATGCGAAGTAACCAACGATAACCCAGGATAGAAAATACGGCAGGAACATGCCCGTTTGATATAGTTTGGCGAGTCGTTTATTAACCAGTTCCGAGAGCAGGATGGCCAATGCCACAGAGAATACCAGCCCCAGGAAGATAATTGCGATGTTATAAAAAAGGGTGTTACGCGTTATTAGCCATGCATCACTTGTGCTGAACAGGAATTTGAAATTATCCCAGCCAACCCATTCGCTCTTTATCAAACTTGCCCAGAATCCTTCACGACTGAACCGATATTGCTTGAAAGCAGCCACGGTGCCCACGAGTGGCAAGTAGGAGAAGAAGAAGAACCAGATGGCGCCTGGCAGCACCATGAACAACATGACTCGGTTTCTAATCAGGTTTTTCAAAAATGTAGTCATTGTGGATATCCTCCTTCAGGCTTGAATAAAAAAGGACCGGACGCGATAAGCAGCCGCCCGATCCTTACGATGTACTGTTACTTGTTTTCCGCTCTCCAGGCATCCAGCTGGCTTTGGGCTTCAGCCATTACTTTCTCCAGTCCGGCTTGATTGAACTTCTCAATCACTTGATCCAGATTGGCTCCCGGGTCCAGTGTACCTGTCATCAGTGCTGCCCAATATTGCTCTTTCACGTTCTGTACCGCCGTCAGTTCGGACGATACATTGCTTGCATCAAAGTTAAAGCTGAGGATCGGGGAATTGATACCTTCAGCGTTAAACTTCTTGAACTCATCCCATTTGTTATCCGGGTCATTGCTGTTCAGATAGAGCAGCATATTGTTCCCAAGGGAGTATGAAGGCATATCGTAGTTTTTCGATTCAGGCAGATTTTCCATATGCGTGTCATCCACTTTTTTGTAGTGTGTGCCCTCGATACCGGAATCCACCATATTACGCAGCACAGGATCTGTATTCAGCAGGTTCAGGAACTCCATCGCTTTCTCTGGATATTCCGAGTTGGCCGAGATCGCCATAATAGAGCCTTGTACAGAGGTATTTGTTATAATTGCTTCACTTGCAGGTGTTGAAACGACTTGATAACCGTAACTTGCAGACCATTGATTATCCGCGAGCGGCTGTGTCTGTGCACGATCCAGGAACCAGTTGCCTGATGTCGTCAGATCATTGGTGGAACCTGTTGTTGCCGCTTCTGCCGATACATAACCAGCCTTGTAGTATTTGTGCATCGTAGTAAGTGCTTCTTTCATTTCAGGTGTTTCCAATATGTTCACGAGCTTATAGTCTGTTGTATCCAGCTTGATTGCCATTGGCAGATTCTGAATGACATAGTCATACGGCACGTAAGGAACATAGTTCTTATCCATGGCAAAAGGTGTTACACTCGTCTCGTTTTCCTTGATCGTTTTCAGTAAAGGCTCCAGACTGTCTAACGTACGAACGCCCGAGATGTCCAGCTTGTATTTATCAACCAGCATTTGGTTAAAACGCCATACCTCTTGTTGAGGCAGTTCTTTGTTGGCTGGAATTCCGTAATTGTGTCCGTCTACCTTCGAACCGCTGAGGAATGCAGGATCAATGGTCTTGGTGATATCCTGACCGTATTTAGCAAGCAAGTCATCCAGTTCAAGGAATGCACCTTTTCTGGCATTTTGTACATAATCGAATCCACCAGAAGAGGTGAACAGAATGTCCATTGGCTCACCGGATGCTACGTTAACCTGCATCTTCTGCGGGTAGTCACCCCAGTCAACCATCTTCATCGTTACCGTGGCATTAATTTTCTCTTTGGTATACTTGCTCACTTCTTCCATCACTTTGTTGACGTCTTTCTGAGGGGTACCGATGGTATACCAGATCAACTCTACCGCGTCATCACCAGCTCCTTCGGATTCCGAAGCATCTTTGCTTCCTCCACAGGCACTAAGAACAAGTGTAACGGCCATTAACAATGCAAGAACGAGTGAGAAGCGTTTTCTTTGTTTACTCATTTCTTTGATCCTCCCTTTTCGTGTTCCTTTAGGCTCTACTTACTAACTGCTTTAACCTTATCGAATGAAAGCATTTACAAAAAGAAGATAAACTTAAGTTTTCGAGGTACAAATTAAAGAGAAATCGTCCTTGGGTAACTATTTGGTACCTATTTCAATAAATCGCTTACATGAAAGAGACATGCCGGGTAACGTATGCCATGATTTTCATCCATGCCATTCCTGTTCCCGATATGTCTCTTGGCTCTCTGTCCGCATAGTTGGATCTACCCGTCACCGAATTAACCAAACACCTTGTAATCAGTCGGTGAAATTCCCACATATTTGCGGAACTGTTTATAGAAATACCCTGTCTCCCAGTACCCTACATTTCGGGCGATCTCATGTACCTTCAGATTGGAATTACGCAATTGCTCCTTCGCACGTTCAATCCGGTATTTGTTGATATATTCGGCAAACGTCTCTCCGGTTTCCTTATGGAACAATTGTCCCAAATACACCGGATGCAGATGATAGTGGGCACCCAGCAGCTTCAGGGAAAGCTCTTCTGCATAGTGTTTGTCGATATGCTGAAGCACCTGGTTCACAATTGGATTCTTCAGATCCTGCAATAGGGATTGGATCGTCTGCGACCCAACCTGCTGAAGCGCCCGCACGAGTTCATCAAAAGTGCCACTGTCCAGTACAAGTTGAAGCCCTTGTTGGTATATGGCAGACTCATCCGAGTGTTTGATGCTCTCCAGTTCCATTTTGAAGCGAATCACAACTTCCAGTGCGGTATTCTGTAACTCCCCAGGTGTAAGCCCATCGCGATGCTGTTCAAAATCCATGCGAATCCTGTCGGCAAGTTGTTCTGTATTGCGGGACAGAATGAGTTTGGCGTATTCCCTCCAATCAATGAAAAAGGTCGCCGTGGAACTTCCGCATCTTTCCAGTATGGCATGGTCGATGACTTTAAGATCAGGATAAATCATCACATACTGGAGTGCCTTTTTGGCCTCGGCATAACTGGTCGGCGCATGGTATAGCCCTTTCATCAATCTGCCTGCTCCAATGCGTGCCGCCGGATGGGTTACGGTTATTTCATCAGATAATGCCTGCAGACCATCCATCAACTTCTGTTCCTCGTCACTCGTACCCTGAATATTCGCAATAATGACGATGTCTCCATCAATATCATGAAATACGTTCAGATGGCGTCTGTCTCTAAGCATCTCCTCTACACGTTCGAACATACCAGAAGCTTGCCCTTTGTCACGCAGAATGGCCACGGCAACATCAGGTGCATCCAGCGAAAGGTTCATAAACTGGGCGCGTTCCTCAAATTCAGTAGCTGCAATCTGTCCGGTAAGCCATCGATGAAGAATGTTATCTTTCAGAATCTGAATACCATAAGCATCATCGGCTTGAGGTGACACCATATGATCCAGCTTGGACGCTGTGTTGCTCAGCGTGGATTCCAGTTCCTCCACATTAATCGGTTTGAGTAGATAGTTTTCGATCCCCAGCTGCATGCCTTCCTTCAAATATTCGAACTCATTGAAACCACTCAGGATAATGACCTTAATCTCAGGTTGCACTCGCCTTGCTTCCCGAATCAGGTCTAGACCATTCATGAGTGGCATGGATATATCCGTAATCAGAATGTCCACAGGCTGAGAAGAGAGCGCGTGTAAAGCCGCCTGCCCATTACCTGCATGGCTCACAATTTCCATACCAAATGAAGACCAATCCACAATATCGTATAAGCCTTCAATGATGAATGGCTCATCGTCCACAATAAACACCTTGTACATACTACACACCTGTCCCTTCTGTATGTGGATAACGCACCCTGATCCGTGTTCCTTCTCCGAGGGTGCTCTCTATGGTGATACCGAACTCTGGCCCATACAGGAAGCGCAATCGACTATGAACACTGCGCAGCCCGAACATCTGACCGGACTCTTCAGGACGTTCCAGTTCTTCAAGGATTTCCGTCAGGCGTGCAGGATCAATGCCTTTGCCATTATCTCTGACTTCCACCTGCACCACATCATCCGTCTCTTCCACAAAAATCGATAAGCGGTTATCCGAACGTTCCGTCTGAATACCATGCACGACATAATTCTCAATGATGGGTTGTAGCGAGAGTTTCACCACAGGGTGTTGATAATAAGCAGCATCGATCTGGATCGTATATATGAAGATATCCTTGTAGCGGATTCGGAATAACTCCAGATACAAGCGGCAAGCTTCCATCTCATCCTTCAGCGTATAGTTTTTCTTCTGCTGTACCAGGCTCTTGAACAATACGGATAGGCTATAGATCATCTCGCCGACGTCTCTCGCCCCCTGGGATATGGCCCTCATCCGAATCACTTCAAGCGTATTGTAGAGAAAATGAGGGTTGATACGCGCCTGTAATGCGACCAGTTCAGTCTCCTTCTGTTTGATCTCGGCTTTGTAGACCCGTTCAATGTACAGATTCAGCTCATCCAGCATGTCGTTGAAGCTATGCGAGATCTGCCCCAGTTCATCATCACGCGGATCGTCGATGCGAGCCGTCAAGTTGCCATATTTTACTTTCTGCGTGAAGCGAATGATTCGACGGGTTCGTTTGGCAAAGTTAATAATAAAAAATGCCGGAACCAGCACGGCAAACAGAATACATACGATACTGATCGAGATGATGGTATTGCGAATACCTGCATAGGTTTCAGCCATCTCTTCTACCGGAACCGTGCCAATGACCACATAGCCCTGATCCGCAGAGACAAACTTGTTCACATACATGTTCTGTTTCTTTTTCATCGAATCCATATCCGTCTGATCAAACAGGGAATCGGCCACATTCACGTAGGGGTACTGCTTTCCGTAATACTGATTGTTGGAGTCGAACAAGACTGTGCCTTTGGCCGATAACACCACGATTTCTCCCTTGAGATTGCTCTCGTAGTTATCCAGCGCGTTACCGATTCCCTCCGAGTCAAAGAAGACGAGAAGCTGGCCCAGATTACGAAGAGTCTGTGTATTGTTAATCGGTACGCGGATGGAATAGAGCGCAGGGTCCCATTGATTGATCTCTTTGCGAATCCAGTAATTGGGTGCGCTGATATTGGGCGTTTCCATCGCCATCACGTCAGGAATATAGGAATGGGCTACATTGGTGTCCAGCTTGCGGAATTGCTTGTGTTGATTAAAGGTAGACAGATCCTGCTGCTCGGCGCTATACAACATGAGTTGGTTAATCTGCGAATTACGATCCATAATGTTCTGAAAATGTTTCAACACATCCGCCGAATAGTCGTCCTGGTTGGCATAATATCCATTCGTCATGTGCTGAACATATTCAGCGTACGAATGATTCATCAGGTAAGTCATGTTGGCGGAAAGCGCCTCATTCTGATGCATGTCTCTCACCATGTTTTGCACCGATTCATATTGCTGATGAATGGTTCGATCCACGTGTTCCATCGCCGCTTTCTGGATCGCCAGTTCTCGGCGAATCGTGGAGTCGGACACCGACAGGAAGATGATATAAGACAATGTAATGATCGTGACAATGGATATCATCGAGAAGATCAGCAGCATTTTCATAAACATATTATTTTTGAAGAAATTATTGTAAACGCTAACAATTTTCAAGTCGCATGTTCCCTCCGATGCTGTCTTATAAGCGTGGTGTATGCTTTCGAAGTAGCTTTCTTGCAGAAAACTTGTAGCTTCGCTTTTTCGGTTTTTTCTATCCTCTCCGTTTTCGTGTAAATGAGTAGTTTAACTTATATAGAATTATATCATCAGGCTTCTGACATTAACTTGTCACCTGCAACTTTTCTTTAGTTTGTATCTGTGTTTCTTTAATTTTACCCTATTTAAAAACGCTTTCATCCACTATCGTTAACCATAAGTTTAGTTTTGTGTAAAAGAATACCTTACATTCATTCCACTTGAAGGAGGAACAGCATGACACGCAAACTCAAACCGAAAGGCATCATTCCCAAGGTAACCGCCATGGTCCTGACTACGGCTCTGATTGGACAAGTTGTTGCATCATCCGTTTATGCCGGAGACACGCTCCCTTACACCGGTGAAAGTGCCAAAGGGGTGAATCAGCCCTATCAACACGGATACACCTCGGCCCAGATTCTGAACTGGACACCGGAAAGTGATATCTATGGCGATTTACTACGTGCCCATGTTCCCTTGCAGCCCCGTAATGAAGCGTTCGCTGCCACACAGGAGCTTAGTCCAGACACCCAACTGTTCACAATGAGTGGTGATTACGGCAATGCATTTTTCGATAGCACACCTTATACCAATGAATTCAGCCAGTACCTCTTCAATTATTGGCAATATACAGACTACTACAGCTATTGGCACGGCATGGCCTCTGCGGGAGTACCTGAGGAGCTGTATGACCCGAGTAAAGAGTGGACGGAGAAATACTTCGAGTTTGGTATTTTGAACATTCCGAATCCGGCCTACACCAATGCAGCCCACAAGAACGGCGTTAAGTCCATTGCTAACATCTTTTTCTCAGACAATGACCGTGGACCACAGACGTACAAACAAATGCTGATCCAGGATGAAAACGGTAATTTCCCTGTGGCCGAGAAACTGGCCGAGATGGCAGAATACTACAACTACGATGGATATTTCTTCAATCAGGAAGAGGTTGCCCGGGGTGTAGCCCCTGAGGATATCGCTTCCTACAAGAAATTCATGAAATATCTAAGAGATGAAGGTCTGTACGTCCAATGGTATGATTCCACCGTCAATACAACGGGCAAGATTCAGTATCAGAACCAATTTAATGGAGTTAACAGCCCCTTTGTGCAGGATTCCGCTCTCGGCAGAGTTTCGGATTCCATCTTCCTGAACTATGTATGGAACCACAAGATGCTCCGCGATTCCCGTGATCATGCCCTTAGTCTGGGACTTGATCCACTGGAAACCGTATTTGCTGGTGTTGAAGGTGGACATGACAAATTCGGCCGCTGGAAGCAGTCCTATGACCTGCGTCATAATCTGGATGAGAACGGTCAGCCCATGAACAGCATCGCAACACTGGGTGCCGACTTTACCCACAATGCTCTGGATGAAGAGATGGGCGATGGCAGCACCAATCACCGAGCCGAGGATGAGTATCAGTGGATGACCTTTGTACGCGATCGTGCGTGGTGGTCAGGGCCGAATCAAGACCCGACAGATGCACGTCGTAATGCGTCTGCCGATCTGTCGGACGTATATGCTTCCGGCGCAAACTGGGATGGGATTGCCGCTTATCTTACCGAGCGATCCGTCATCAACGGCTCTAATTTTGCGACCAGCTTCAATACAGGTCACGGACTGAAATATTATGAAGACGGCGCCGTCTCGAACGATAAAGAATGGTCAAATATCAACATTCAGGATATCCCTGTCACTTGGCAATGGTGGATGGATAGTAAAGGTGACAAGCTCAGTGTTGATTTTGACTACGGTCCATCTTACGAGAAAGGCGCAAGGTACACATATGACTCCATTGGCGCGTTTAATGGCGGCAGCTCTCTCGTGGTGAACGGTACACTCAACGCGGACAACTTCCTGCGCCTGTACAAGACCGATCTGTCCGTCAACGGACAATCCAAACTGGAGCTGACGTATAACAAACCGTCGACTAGTGACGCTTCCTCCCTGCATGTTGGGTTGATCTTCGAAGATGATCCATCCAACGTGGTCAACGTAAATGTGCCTAATGCAGGCCAGCATACGGAAGGCTGGAAGACCGCTTCACTGGACTTGAGCGCCTATCAAGGCAAGACCATTGCCGCTATGGGACTATCCTTTGACCCGAATGGCAAAGCGATTGAGAATTACCAGATGAATATTGGCGAGATCCGCATTTCCGACGGTTCAGCGGCTGTACCGGATGCACCGACCGGATTCCATATTGCCAAAGCACTGACCAACACCGATGAACTGGTTGTCGCATGGGACATGAAGGACTATTCAGAGGTCAAACAATACAATTTATATGAAAATGGCGCCTATGTAGGCGGCGTGTATGATTCCACTTTTTATATCAAATCGCTAAAACAGCCGTCTGGTGAACTGTCTATACGTGCGGTTGGTGCAGATGGTACCGAAAGTGAAGCAACCGTCCTGCCTTATGATCTGAATGCAGCCGTTCAGAATATAGATGTGAAATTCAAACAGAATGGCGATGCTATTGTAAGCTGGAAAAACCCGAAGAAAGCGAAAGATACGGGCAAAGATAAAGATAAGAATACCGGTAAAGACAAGGATAAAAATAAAGACAAAGGAAAAGGCAACGAGTCTATTCAACTCACACTAGAAACAGAGTACACAAAAGAACCCTTCACCAAGTCAGTTCAGGTCAAAAAAGGAAAACAGTCTGCCATCTTGACCGGACTTCCGACCAATGGTGAGCATTACGTGCTGAACATCGCCATTAGCGGGCAGAAGCCGGTTACCCATACCGGACAGCTCGCAGATCTTCAGATTACACCATACGCCAAGGAAAAGGTCACGGTAAAAGATGGAAAGTACACGTTAGCCCTACCGGATCTGGAGGACTGGCACAAGATCTATGTATATGAAAATGGGGTGGCACGCGAGTTCGGAGTCACTTACGTTTCGCAGAAATTCCCGTATATCATTCGGGGTAGAACGAAGCTGAGTGAGCTGACCTTCACGCCATCGTCCGGCAACAGCCCGCTGAAGCTGGTTATTGAGGATTATGCAGGCAATCAGGCTACTACGATTCTGAGATAAAGACTCCAGATTCAAAAGTTTACTGACTTTTAGGTTTAGAAAAAAGGCGAGTCTCCATTCATCAGGAGACTCGCCTTTTGGGTTCTATTACATAAATAATAAATTAAGAAGTTCCCTTTTGCTTGCTTGCCTGCATCTGCTGAGCGAATCGCATCATCTCTTCGAACTCTTCCTCAGATACTGCGTCACCTTCGATGCCTATGTCTTGTACAATCGGAATTTCGGGTTTAGCTTTGGTTCCTTTGCCGTATGTACGGGTACGGGTTCCAGCTGCACCAGCAGCCTGTTTGCCTTTGACCTTGGCCTGATCACGAATATATTGAACAGCTTTCTCATATGAGTTCACCTGCTTGAGCAACATGTTGGAGGCAATGGCCTCAACGAAGTTACGGTTAATCCGCTGCTCTCCACCAGATACAAGCAATGCCATCAAATAATGAATCAATACATTGATGACTTCACCAGGCAACTTGTAGCTCAGATCAATTTTCTCAAATATATCGATCAGATTGTCCGGTACTGCTCCTGGGAAGAACGTCTGCAACAGACGCGTATACGGCTCATTACGCAACATCATATTATATTGATGAATATCACACTTGGTCATAAATTGTGGAGGTACTTCGACGTAGTATTCCATCTGTACCCCATGCTCAACAGGTGGTTCACCGGAGTCTTCTTTCCGTTCAGGCTCCTCCATATGCTGTCTCAGTGCCACGACCTTGGCTGCCTGTACAGTCTGTTGCTCATGCCGCTTCTTCGTCTGTCTGAACTGCATACTCGCCTTATGCTGAAGATCATCCAGAATCAGCTGGCCCTGTGGACTGAAGATATCATCTTCATCCAGCAGACGGCATACATCCTGCACACTGAGGTTAAACTTGTTCACGACATAATTTACAATGCCCAGTTGTTCATGATCGAATCGCAATTGTTCTACATGGCGGCGATTGACGGACTCCCGCGGGAAACGCAAAATAATGTCGGCATAGTTCAAACTGTTTTCTTCCGCTGCATCGTTCGTGCCTGTCCGCTGAGCCGTAGTCGATACTTCCGACAATGCTTGCTCCAACTCGTAATCAATCACATGGGTATTCAATTCAAATATATCGTAAAAGGGAACGGAAATATTCTCTTTATTGGCTGCCGGATAAGGTGCGTCCCCATTTTCCACTGCCGAGAAACCGGAACGCAGGGAAAGGACAGCGAATTTGCCAATCTTGTCACGAAGCAACAGTGTCAAATGCTGTGTCCGGAAAAATTCTACCGGAGAGAGCGGCGGTTGCAGCTCATATTCGTAAATGTAATCATCATTTTCCGGTATATATAGTCGTGAAGTCTGAAGTAGCCCCACTGCCTCAAGCTTGGATGTCTGCTCTAACAAATATTTGCGCCCTTTCTCACTTGGCTCCAAGCCAAGTGTCATGAACAGCCTCCGTTGCTGTTCAAGCGGCGAATAACCGACCTGTTCACCGGGAAGATGCTGAAACAACAGCCGATACAAGCCAACCGCAAAAGCACCTACCATGGGCTGATATGCTCCTGTAAGCATACGGTCATCCAGGGCGCTAAGTCCAAACTCCCTGTATACGCAGTAGCGATGATGTTCAGTATAATGGTGCAGATTCTTCATGCGCATAGCCTGATCTCCTTCTCCCCAAAAGTATGTTTATCTATTCTATCATAAATGTCTGATCCTCAAATGCTCAAAAACAGGTAAAAAGATGGCCTGTTCTCGCTCCGTTTCGTCCTAGGTCGACATCATTCACGTTTTCGCCGAATTCAGCAACTTTCGAAAAAACATGTCGAGAGTCGCTAGAATACTATAAAAGCTGTAGCCGCAGAATACAAGGGAATATCTGAAGAGAATGTTCTCCAGATGTATATGAAGTACAAGTGTACAATAATCCCTCTAATATAAATGAATAGCAAAAAAGCCTTCCCTTTGTACTCGTAAGCGTTTACGACAAAGACAAGACTTTCACGCGATTACAGTGGCATGTGTTACCTCTTTCCAACAATCTAAAACATTCTGTACCCACCCAAACGCAACTTCTGGATCGTCCAGCCACTGATTACCGCACCAGCCAGTCCAGCGATGCCCGTCATATAGTCTACAAGCTGGAAAGAACCCAGATGTGACATCAGAGATGACGAATGATCCCATAGAGAGTACACGACGACAGGCAAAATCACAATGATGAACAGATAGGAAGGAAACCAGGTGGTCTTCATCAGCATGTTCAGAATGAAACCGATACCAAACATCATAACGAAAAATAATACCATCAATACCAACACAGGTATAAATTGCATCGGGCGACATTCACCTCTTCTTTCACACATTCAGGTTTCACTTCTGGATAGTAGTTAGTGTACCGCAAAAAATGTGGCGAAGCAACGAACTTTCTGGACAAATTTCCCTATATTTATACTCTGTTCATTTGCCCTTCTGCTTCATGTTGGGATACAATGAAACGATAAAGCACTCACCCGTCCCTTATAGGGATTTGGAAATATACCTTGCAGGAGGAACACAACCAATGAACGAAGCCGCATCAACACTGGAGGGCTGGTATGCCCTGCATGATTTTCGCTCGATTAACTGGGCCGCCTGGAAAGCAGCAGATGATGAGGAACGTGCTGTAGCACTGGACGAGCTGGAAGAATTCTGGAAGGAATGGAAAGAAGTCGAGAATTCATCCCAAGGAAGCACGGTCGTTTATACCGTAGTGGGACAGAAGGCTGACCTTTGCATGATGCATCTGCGTGAAACGCTGGAAGATCTGAAGGCCGTTGAGAATGCGTTTAACAAAACGATGTTTGCTCAGTACACGACCAAATCGTATTCCTACGTCAGTGTAGTGGAACTGAGTAACTACCTTGGCAAAGAAGGCGAAGACCCGATGCAGAATCCGGAGATTATCGCCCGTCTGAAACCAGTTCTGCCGCAACGCCAATACATCTGCTTCTATCCGATGAACAAAAAACGTGAGCTGAATGACAACTGGTACATGCTGTCTATGGACGAGCGTCGCACCATGATGCGCAGTCACGGCATGATTGGACGCAGCTATGCGGGTAAAGTAAAACAGATCATTACAGGCTCCGTCGGTTTCGACGATTGGGAATGGGGCGTTACGCTGTTTGCGGATGATGCGCTTCAGTTCAAAAAACTCGTCTATGAGATGCGTTTTGATGAAGTTAGCGCCCGTTATGGCGAATTCGGTTCGTTCTATGTGGGAAGTCTGCTGAATGAGGAAAAACTGGAAGAGATGCTCAAGTTGTAAAAATAGCTCAACGCAAAATAAAGCACCGCGACATCTCCTGTAAAGGATATTGTCAGCGGTGCTTTATTTTGTATCAATATTCTACTACCTCAAGCTTGATTTAGATCTATATAGTTTGAACTATTTATTTATACAAAAAACGGAAAGGACAGAAAAAACCTGAAAAAGCGAAGCGTTCGCCTTTATCACCGGATTTTCCCTTTAACAAAAGGGAATCAAAAAATCTGGGGATAACAGCGATTGGAAGGTTATGTCTCTAATCCTCGTCCTCTTCATCAACCGCTTTCAGCGATTCGAGGAACTCGGCTGTGGCCCGGTCACGGTCACGACCCTTCTCTTTAAGCCGCTCAATCGCAGGCATAATGAGAATATCCACTTCTTTCTGCACGATGTAGGCCAGATCATACTGATCCTGTTCCTCCAGATAACCACCGACCTGCATCAGGGCGTTGTATCGATCCAGTTCCTCACGCGTTAATAGTCCCCGGACCTGAACACTGCAATGTCTCATCCAAAAAACCGCCCTTTCTTCAGGACTAACGGAATACCACCAATGATAAACAGATAACGCAGATCAACCAGCTTCTTCAACTGTGCCGCTTTCCAGCCCTTGTATTTCTTGCCGCCTACAACGGCAATAGCTTCACCTTTACCCAATGAGGCAACTGTGCCTTTGCTCGTAAATACAAAAGGTTGTGGCTGTTTCTTGCGAATGGATGCCACGACGTTCTTCGCACAGTTCACCCCCTGCTGCATTGCAATCTGGGCTGTTGGCGGATAAGGCAGTCCTTCCGGGTTAAATACAAGTGAATTATCACCGATGACATAGACATGCTCATGTCCAGGGGCACGCAGATAATCATCTACCTTCACACGTCCTCGCATCACTTCAAGACCTGCCTGTTCCAGCAGTGAATTACCGCGAATACCGCCGGTCCATACGACTGTAGCCGCATCGAGCTTTTCACCCTCACCCACAATAACACCGTCCGGGAGACATTGCTTGATTGGAACACCAATTTTGAAAGTAACGCCCTTCTTCTTCAGCACGTTCATCGCATGTTCTACCAATTCCGGGTCAAATCCAGGCAAGGCCGAAGGTGCTGCCTCTACATTATAGATGTGCACATGTTTTGGATTCACGTCGAACTCCTTGCACAGCTGTGGAATACGATCTGCAAGTTCAGCTACGAATTCAACACCACTGAAACCCGCTCCACCTACGACAAACCGAATACGATTTCGTTTGTTATCGTTTTTGTACATCGCAAATTGATATTCGATGTGTTCTCGAATCAATCTGACCGAGTTAATGCTGCGGATCGTCATGGCGTGATCGAGCATCCCCGGAATACCGAAGGTTTCAGGCTCACCGCCTAGTCCAATAATCAGATAATCATAGGATAACGTGCCGTCCTCCAGAATAATCTTCCGATCCTGCAGACGAATCTCCTTCACGGAAGACTTGACCAGATCAATCTTGAACTCATCAATCAGCTTCGAAATAGGGACTCTTGCATGCTCAATGGTATCCGTGCCGGCTGCCGGCATATGTAGATGTGTAGTAATATAATGATAATCATGCCGGTTCACCAATGTGACGTCGGCCTCGTTATAGTTCAATTCCTTCTGCAGCCGCTGGGCTGTCAGAATCCCGCCATAGCCCGCGCCGAGGATGACGATTTTGGGAATACTGCTCATGTCTATACCCCTTCCGGTTTCACTTGCATCAGCCCGATCTTGGGTGAGATGCAAAATGCACATACTTACAAATATTGATGAGGTCTTGCCCATTATGACGACAAATGTTAACTTCGCGAATTTATTTAAACGTTTGAATCAAAATTGATCCGTTTGCACGCAAGTTATCGTTTCCAGTTGTGAAATTAACCACAAGATTCTACAAAACACGGGATCTGTCTTCATATTACATATTGACTCTAAATTAGACAAAAAAACACATAGTACAGGTCAAGGATATCTGTATTTCTAGTAAAGATCAAGGTTTTTTTTGTTATTTTTCATAACCTTTCATTTCCAATTTCATCCTATTCTCATCTGATCTTCATCAATTGTTCCCAGTTTCGTGACGCCGCTAACTTTGCAACCCTGAATACACCGTTTATAATAGGAAAGACAGTTCAGCACCAATGCCGGTTACGATCTGTAGCCTGCACATTCCATCTGTTAACTACCTATTAAAATATGAAAGGTGTTGTTGATTCTTGACTGCACAGAATTCCAGTCATGATATGACTGATTTACTTATTATCGGGGGAGGCCCTGCGGGTCTGTTCGCCGCGTTTTACGGTGGGATGCGTCAGGCATCCGTTACACTGGTTGAAAGTATGCCACAACTTGGCGGACAGCTTGCCGCTCTTTACCCGGAGAAATACATCTATGATGTAGCCGGATTCCCGAAAGTAACGGCTCAGGAACTGGTGAATAACCTGGTTGAGCAAATGAGTCATTTTAACCCGAACATCCGCCTTGAAGAAAAGGTTGTATCGGTGGAGAAAAAGGATGAACAACATTTCGTCGTGAAGACGGATGAGAATGAATATCATGCCAAAGCCGTCATTATTACAGCTGGTGTAGGTGCATTCGAACCACGTCGCCTGGAACTTGAAGGTGCTGCCAAGTTTGAGAAGAGCAACCTGCACTACTTCATCAGTGATCTGAATGCCTTCGCTGGCAAAAAAGTACTGATCAGTGGTGGCGGTGACTCCGCGGTAGACTGGGCACTCATGCTGGAGCCTATCGCTGAGCAAGTGACGCTGATCCATCGTCGGGACAAGTTCCGTGCGCATGAGCACAGTGTCGAAAACCTGATGAATTCCAAGGTTAATGTTGTTACACCGACCGAAATCACGGAACTTCACGGAGATGACACCATTACCAAAGTAACCCTCTCCCATGTGAAAACCAAAGAAACTCAGGAAATCGAAGTAGATGACGTGATCGTTAACTTCGGATTTGTCTCTTCTCTCGGACCGATTGCCGAGTGGGGTATCGAAATTGACAGCAACTCCATCGTTGTTGATTCCCGCATGGAAACATCCATTCCAGGAATCTTTGCTGCCGGAGATATCACAACATACCCAGGCAAACTGAAGCTGATCGCTGTGGGATTCGGCGAAGCTCCAACAGCCGTCAACAATGCGAAGGTATACTTCGATCCGGATGCCAAGTTGTCCCCAGGACACAGCAGTAACATGAAACGCTAGTTTCACTGAAATAACATATATTGATACAAAAAAGGGTATCTTACTCCTGAGTGAATCCATATCAGGAGGGATACCCTTGTCTTATATATGCCCGCTGTGTAACGGTCTGGTTGTACCGGAGCAAGCTTGCCCCCACTGCCTCCAGGGACTGTTAGAATGCGGCAAATTGGACGACTACACTGGACCATACAGTCCCTACGAATTCCAACCTTCCTCTGACACGGCAGACGAAGTCGAGAACGTTTGCAATCATGTGATGTACTGTCCCCATTGTCAGACGAGCACACCATGGCCTGTCTCACTATGGGACTTGTCCGGAAACCTGTAACATTGCCTGCAATGAGGATCTCTAGTGAAGAATGGCAGATACGTCGGTACCCAGTTTGCGCTTATGGATTTCTGCCAACAGCAGTGCGATGAAATCTCGTTCGAGATTCAACTCAATCGCTTTATGGTAGGAATCCAACAACATCTCATCGGATAACATAGCCATTTCCCGCCACAACCTTTCCTTTTTTTTCCTCAAAACTATCATATCAGAGATTTATATAGAGAACAAGCGTTCTTGTTATCCACAACGATATGTGGAAATCCTGTGCATAGTTTGTTGATAAATGGAAAAAATGTAGAGTAGTCAACGTGTATAGTGTGGACAATATTTATGCACAGGAAGTTTGTACTACTATCAGAACGTTTATCAGCGTATTTTTTTTTGGAATAAATTCATAGTTTCAAGACTTGTTGCGAGTAAATTACCCGGCAATGTAAAATTTCAAACGTTTTTCATAGCGTTTTCTTCTATATATTATCGGTTTTTCTTGAATTTTCTTGAGCTTTCCCAATCATTTTCTATTGAGGTCTGGTATTCACTTCCAAAATCCAGATCTTGCCTGAATAATCCAGTCCATAATCAAATCCAAGCTGACCTACACCAGGAAACTGACTTTCCATAATGTACGTACATGTCAGTGTAAGTGAACGCATCTCCCGGCGTTTGTGCCGACCGGATATATGTGGAAGGGATAAACCAAGAGCTCGCCTTCCTGATAACATGGTGCCACCCTTACTAAGATTCGTAACACAGAGTCCTGGACGAGCGAGTCGTCCTACTAAGGAACGGAATACCCAGCCTCGCTCGGTTTTGACGACTTTGACTCTGTAATCAACAGGTCTCCCTTGAATCGTTGCCAGATGAATGCCTTGCTGGATCAAGTACCTGCGTCTAGCCTTTACACGCACCAGAGAGCTATACATCTCGCTGAAACTGGCGAAAGAACGGGTCGTTTTCATATGAGTGTATCGATAAGCCCCAACGCTCGCCGATACCCGGATAACACCGTAACCTCCGCCTCCTACAATAGGTTTGATATACACCATTCCATAACGACTGAGCATGTGCAGCAGATTACCCGAGTTAAATGCCTTGGTCTGTGGGATATGGACAGCCGCTACCGGGTATTTCATCAGTGCCGCTGTCTTCCGCCATTTGCTTGCAAGTTGTCTCGACATGGGTTGATCTCCTTCCTTGAAACAATAGTCCTTCCTTATACATACTCAACAGAAGCCGTGCTTTCTTGGATGTCTGTCCACGGCAAAGGCCCCTTTTCCATGAAACATGTCCCAGTTGGATGGCGGAAACGGGAACAAGCGCCCGGTTTGCTTTTCAAACAAGTCAATCTGTCGTATGCTACTAAGGAATGGCTTGGAAGGGCTTAAATATGAGGATCTAAGGAGCGTTCAGAACAAATGGAAGCATTTTTCAAATCACTTTATGGCGTAGCCTATTTTGCAATGTCGATCGTTCTGGTAGCCGTTACGGTACTTCTCTTTGTCACAGGTATTCGACTGTTTATGCAAAAGCGCAATCGCGGCTTTGCCGTGAGTTGTCTTATATTTGCCTGTTTCATCGTCTTTATCATTGTTGTTATGTTAACTACGCCCTTCTCTGCCACACCGCCGGGTTCACCGGAAGCCATGGCTGCCCTTCTTCACTTCGGGTAGTTGAACCTCTGTAGAAGGAGATGCTTATGACACATACTAATGAAACCTTAGGAATTATTGATATCGGCTCAAACTCCATTCGTCTAGTTATATATGAACTGGATCAGGACGCAGCCTATCGCATCATTCATGAAGACAAATACGCCGCTCGTCTGAGCAGCGTTGTTGAGCACGATGGAACCATTCTGCGCCATTCTCTGGATAAAGCCATTACCATCTTGCGTCAATTCAAAGCGACTTGTGAAGCGTATCAGACCAAACTGATTCGCGCAGCAGCTACCGCAGCTATTCGTAATGCAAGCAATGTCCTGGAGATTATTGAATGGCTGGAGACAGAGACGGGGCTTACCATTGAATGTGTATCGGGAGATCGGGAGGCCTATTATGGGTTCCTTGGTGTCACTCAATCCATTGATCTGGCAGACGGTTACGTCGTGGATATTGGAGGCGGCAGCACAGAGATCACGGTCTTTCGGGATCGGAAGAGGTTACATAGCATCTCCCTCCCCATTGGTGCAGTGAATTCACATGCCCGTTACTGGGGTGAAGATCAGTGGACCGAGGAGAATGCAAATGCATTGTGCAACGAAGTCATCGAGGCTCTCCGCGGACAGGATTGGATTCGTGAGCATCCCGGCCTGCCACTCATCGGACTTGGCGGCACAATGCGTACACTCGCCAAAGTGGAACAGAAGCGTACCCAGTATTCTCTGCCTGTCAGCCATCATTATGAGATCAGTGAGGAAGCGATGGATAACATCGCTCGCTCCTTGCCACATCTCACCTCGGCACAGCGCAAAAAGGTACCTGGGCTCGCCAAAGATCGCGCAGACATCATTGTGCCCGGCGTACTGATCCTGCGAACAATCTTCCAGTTAATACAGGGAGATCGTTATGTGGTTAGTGGTGCGGGTCTACGAGACGGGTTATTGCGAGATTACATGGCTGGAGGTCAGCCGGTCGTTCCGGACGCGCTGAAGGACAGTATCCGCAACTTTATCCATTTTGGTCCGCCTATTCCTGAGAAACGTCTGCAACGGATTCATCAGGATACGGTTACCCTGTATACGGCATTACAAGGTACCCCTCCTGATCAAGCAGATGCCCGAATCCTGTATGCATCCTCCATGCTGCACATGGCAGGTAAGCAGATTAACTATTTCCGTTATACACAGCACTCGGCCTATTGGATCATGAATGCAAGCATCTATGGGCTTTCTCATCGGGAGACCATTCTAAGTGCCAGTGCAGCTGATTATCATCCTAAAAAAAGAACGCCCCAGCTGCTGAATAAGCACCGGGACATTCTGAAAAACTCGGATGAGCGGCATGCTCATCGTATAGGCTCTCTGCTGCGCATAGCCGAAGCCATCAATCGATCCGAGAGCATCGCTGCGATTGAAGCAACAAAAGAAAACGACTCGCTGCAGGTGCAATTCACATGTACAGCCGAGCCGTTACTGGAACTTGATGGCCTGGAAGAGGCCGTCAAGGACTTACAGGAAGCCTGGGGAGTTACGTTAACGCACTCCATTCAGCAGGCTTCCAAGGGATAATACCCATGGCCTCCGTCTGACTTCTCAGCGGGGGCTTTTCATTTTCTACAAATACATAATTGCCACCAGGCATAAGTTGTCTCGCTTTGACATTATCCATAAGGGACAGATTAAGGATATCCACTAGCATCTTTTTCAGCTCTGGATCGAATACGGGACACATCAGTTCAATTCTTCGATTCAGGTTACGTGTCATCCAGTCTGCACTGGAGATGAATACATCCGGGTTGCCGCTATTTTCAAAATAAAACAACCGTGAATGCTCCAGAAAACGATCCACAATGCTAATGACCCGAATATTCTCACTGAGCCCCTCTACCCCCGGACGCAGACAACATACACCACGCACAATCAGATCGATCTGCACGCCGGCTTGAGAAGCCTCGTACAATTCATCAATCATTTCCTGATGGGATAAGGAGTTGATCTTGGCAATGATTCTGGCAGGTTTGCCTTTCAGCGCATGCTCCGTTTCTCTACGAATCAGCGCAAACAGCTCATCCTTCATACCATCCGGAGCTACGCGGAACGCCTGCAATGCCTTCGGACCGGAGTATCCGGTAATCTCATTGAACAATTCGGATGCATCTTCCCCAATAATCGGATTAGAGGTGAACAGTCCCACGTCCGTATACACTTTGGCTGTACTCTCATTATAGTTACCGGTTCCTACATGAACATAACGTCTCAAACCCTGCTGTTCCCTGCGTACGACAAGAATAATTTTGGCGTGGGTCTTGAGTCCAACCAGTCCATATACCACGTGACATCCGGCCTTCTCCAGTTTACGGGCCCAAGCAATGTTGCGCTCTTCATCAAACCGGGCTTTCAGTTCCACCACCACCGTGACCTGCTTACCACTCTCAGCGGCAAGTGCAAGTGCCGGAATAAGGCGTGAATCGCCATTGACCCGATATAATGTCATCTTGATGGCCAGAACTCTTGGATCTTCCGAAGCCTCCAATATAAAATCAGTGACCGGTTCAAACGATTCGTACGGATGGTGCACCAGTACATCCCGTTTGCGGAGCAGCTCAAAATGACTTTCTCTTGGCAGAAACTCAAGTGGGTAGACTGGCTTCACCGGACTATATTTCAGATGTGAGAAACTTTCCAGACTGTCCACGAATCCCGCTAGAAAACTCAGATCAAGTGGTCCATCCATTTCATATACCGGGTCGTGAATATCAAATTCATCCTGCAATTCCAATAAGGCATCCGGACGAAAATCCTTACAGACTTCCAGTCGTACAGGCGCCCCGCGGCGTCTGCGGCGCAATTCTTTTTCGATAGCCTCAAGCAGATCTCCCGCTTCTTCTTCATTAATGAACAGATCCGCATTACGGGTCACCCGGAATTCCTGTGCAGCCAGCGAGATATATCCGCTGAAGAGCGTGTGGATATGATGTTTGATGAGGTCTTCAATCAGTATGAATGTTTTCTTTTTGCTATTCGCCCGAATGGGAGCCTGAACTACCCGGGGCAAATTGGAAGGTACCTGAACAATAGCCATAAACGGCTCGCCCTCTTGCTCCCCTTCCTTCTGAAGCATCACGGACAGATAGACTGACTTGTTGTGTACCAGCGGGAACGGACGACTCTGGTCAATCGCCATCGGTGTGAGTACCGGAAAAATAATTTCATGAAAGTACTGGTCCATTGCGCGCTGCTGTGTCACATTAAGATCTGTATATTCCTGAATGTTCACGCCTTTCTTGGCGAGTAGACGAATGAGTTCACGATACGTTTTATACTGTTCGGCGACCATGGTCCCGGTTCGTTTGATCAATCTGCGATACAATCCCGCAGGCGTGTATCCTGTAAAATCTTTTTGCGTGAATCCGGCCTTGATCTTCTCTTTTGTCTCTGCCACCCTTACACTGACGAACTCGTCCAGATTACTAGCGACAATGCCGAGAAATCTCATGCGTTCCAGCAGAGGCGTTGTTGGATCCTGGGCCTCCTGAAGTACGCGCCGATTAAATTCAACCCAACTCAAATCACGATTAACGTAGTTGCCTGTTTTGACGTCTCTATGCATGTATGGCCTCCGAATGTGTTGCATATCTATTCTTGGTTAGAAGTTCTCCTATAATTGTACTATTCGTAATCAACATCAAGCGTCAGCGCAGTGTAAACGCTACGTAAAATTTATGTAAATGATACCTCATGGCCGCAACTTTTTCCATCCCTTTACAAAGGTCAATAGACAGAGTAAAGTGAAGTACAGTGTGATTTGGTCCGGTTGCTTGTTCTCATTTCAAATATATTTGATTAAAGGAGTATATAATGAAATCCAACAAACCTAGAACGTTACAAAAAAATATAGAGTTTTTCACAGCTGCACTATCCCAATGTATGGTAAGCGCGTGGCAGGAAGACCCGGCTGGCGTCTATTGCGAAGTCGGTTGTGGCATTGTCGAGCGGATCAGTGAAGACAGTGTGCGCATCCGAAACAATGACGGAACAAAGAGCCATTATGCACGAGATATCACGATGTTCCAGACCGAAAAATAATTTTGCTTAAATACGTAAAAAAGACTAGCTTTCCCAAACAAGGTGTTGTATACTCTTGCCACAAGGAAAGGAGGTGCGTCAACATTTCTAATGTCATGTTGAACGTGTCCCTTACCCGATCCACTAGCTCAAATTAAAAGAGTCTGGTGGAGGCGCGGGATACGGATCAATGTTTCAAAAAGCGCCACGGGTAGAAAAGCCGTCTTCGGACGGCTTTTTGTTTTCTCATTTTCTGTAGAGAGGTTGAGAAAACAACCAAAATATTGGAAATAGACCCTTTAGTAGAGCAAACCAAGATGGCTATAATGAAGATGCAACTCAACCTAAATCCGAGGAGGCATCTTGTAATGTTCAAAAATGTAAGGGGTTTCAAGACATCCATCATGTTGGCTTTTGTTTTGTTATTCACCTCCATCATGTTGCCCGCAGGTCAGCATGCCAGCGCAGCACCAAGTTTCGCCAAAGGAGCCGACATCAGTTGGGTTCCCGGAATGGAAGCCCAAGGCTACAAATGGAAAGATAAAAACGGGGTACAGCGCGACATCATTGATATTTTGAAAAAAGACTATCAAATCAACTCCGTTCGCATTCGGGTATTCGTTAATCCTTCGAATGATTATGGGAACGGTTACATGAATAAGGATCGTGCGGCCGCACTCGCACAACGTGCCAAGAATGCTGGCATGAGTGTAATGCTTACCCTGCACTATAGTGATTCCTGGGCTGACCCTGGTCAACAAACCAAACCTGCTGCCTGGAAAAACTATACGTTCCAACAGCTCATGGATGCGGTATGGAACCACACTCGTGATGTGATGACGGCGATGCAAAGCAAAGGCGTTACCCCTGACTGGGTACAGATCGGTAATGAAACAAGCAACGGCATGTTATGGGAAGATGGCAAAGCATCCACCAACATGAAAAACTATGCATGGCTGGTGAACACAGGCCATAACGCAGTGAAATCCCTGAGCAGTGGCACCAAAACCATTGTGCATCTGGCAGGTGGAGATGATAACGCCCTCTATGTATGGAATATTGGAGGTCTGATCAATAACGGAGCTAACTTTGACATGATTGCCATGTCCCTCTACCCTTCTGCTTCAGGCTGGAACACCGCTGTTACGAATACGGTAAACAATGCCAAAGATCTGATCAACCGTTACGGCAAAGAGATCATCATCTCCGAAATTGGCATGGACAATAATCAGGCAGCGGCTGGCAAAAGTTTTGTTGCCGCGATGAAAAACCAAATCCGCAATTTGCCAAATGGCAAAGGAAAAGGTGTATTCTACTGGGAGCCTCAAGCCACACCAGGTTATAACGGCGGCTACGCCAAAGGCGCTTGGCAATCGAATATGATGCCATCAGTAATCATGGAAGGATTTATTGACTAGGTACGGTGGGTAGAAGTGCGTCGAGGTTGCAGCGTGGTGGGCGCTCCGGGGGCGGATCGTTCTTATGATCGCTGTTATCCCCAGATTTTTATGAATTCCCCTCCTAAGGGGAAAATCCGGGGATAAAGGCGACCGCTTCGCTTCTTCAGAATCGATTCCGCCCCCTCCACTACGTTGCTGCTCCTTGAGACACTTCTAAAACCGTGGGTAGGCAAATGGATTAGGTAGCAAGGTAAAACAAGGGCTTGAGGCGCTGTTCCCGGTGGGATTAGCGCCTTTTTTTACGTTGGATTGCGTTGAGGACGCAACGTGGTCGGCGTTCCGAGGGCAGGGAAGATCCGGAGATAGCTTATGCTTCCGATGTATCTCTCTTGCAGAAAGCTTTCAGACGAAACCTTTGCTTCTCCAGAATCGATTTACACCGCCTCCACTACGCTTGCTGCTCTATGAGTCACTCCGTGCTATAGAATTCGGAATGTTTAGCAGGCTAAATGCAGCATGGTTTTTTCGCTTACATATGAATATAATAAAATAAATCATGCAGAACATCGGTTAGCTATTTCAAGAGCGGGGGAAAATGGATGAGTTTTTTAAAAGGGCTCGGTCAGTTAGCTGGGGAAGTTACCGGGAAAGTGTTGGGCGGCAGCGTGAGGGTTGTTGGTGAAATTGCGGGAAGCCCCTTTATCAAAGAAATCGGGAACGGCGTAGAAAAAGCTACGATTAATACAGGCAAAACCGTTGGACAACTGGCTAGCGGGACATATGATCTTGCCAGTGGTGCAATTCGAAAAGATGATACCGCCATAGACGCGGGACTTGCCGATATTGGAGGTGCTGTAACCAATACTGCAAAAGGTGTAGCGATATCAGCCAAGTATGTATATAACAGCGGTAAAGATGTTGTTGTGGGCATGAAAGAGGAAGATAAGGACAGAGTCAAGCTTGGTGCCAAGAATCTTTTAGCTGCTGCTGCGGTAACAACACTCGCTGTCGGTGTCATTGATGCAGTTGATGGGGCTGAAGGTGTAGATACGTCGGAATCCGGATTAGATCACCAATAACACAATAACTGAAGAAATACAGCCTAGCAGGGCAACAAAAATATGGAGACAACTAAATGAGATTTTTTCAAGAAAAATCCGTTGTTTCTTCTGAATAAAACATGAGTAGATGAACACCGTAACCACAACGGGCAAATATAAATGAAGATCCGGACCATCCGTGCTCGGTAATAGTTTATTAATATATCTACCTATCGTCTCGTTGACCATCATGAACCCATATATACTAACGATTATTGCTGAAACTGCAAACTGAAATAGTATCTGAACTACAGCATTCTTTACAAAGAATGGTTCACGTTTGCGGTAACGGTTATTAACCATCATATATCTGTTGCCTCCTCGTTTTTTGGTTACTATTTTTGATTACTACTCCTGCATTTTACCATAACGTTGATCAGCCTTCCTTTTTAGTTTTTATCGACCTATCGCTCCCCAACAAACAAAAAATTGCCCTCTCCACCTCATTGGCGGAAAGGGCAATTATGGCGATACCAGAAGATACCTCTGTTCAACTTACCTTAGCGAGTCTCGTAGCACGTATCGATGCGGCAGCGTATACGATAAGCGCTGTCCAGATGAGAGCGAAACCAACAAGCAGCACTGGTGAGACCGTTTCCTTGAACACAAACACACTCAGGATCAGCATGATTGTCGGCCCAATATACTGTACGAAGCCTAGTGTGGACAACGACATTCGAGCAGCCGCCCGTGCAAAGAACAGCAGCGGCAGCGCCGTCACCACACCGGAAAGCAGCAGTTCGAAGAACATCGGTGCAGGCAGAGTCCATGCCGTAGCTTTACCCACGATGGCCAAGTAGATCCAGTAGCCGAGTGCGACGGGCAGAACTACAGCTGTCTCCGAAAATAAACCCACAGAAGCGTCTTGTTTAATCTTCTTCTTCGCCAGACCGTACAAGCCAAATGACACGGCAAGCGAGATTGCAACCCATGGGAAACGTCCGTAGTCGATAGCGATGATAAGCACCGCGACACCAGCGATGGCAATCGCGAGCCATTGTCCACGGTTTGGCTTTTCATGAAGGAAGACAACCGCCAGCAACACATTTAGTAACGGGTTCAAATAATAGCCCAGACTTGTCTCAACGACATGACCGTTGTTAACCGCCCAGATGAAGATAAGCCAGTTAATAGCAATTAGCAGCCCACTCGCGGTAAGGGACAGCAGGGTCGAACGACTGGTCAGAATACGCTTCATGTCACTCCAACGACGTTGGACGGCAACGAAAATCCCCATAAAGACAAATGACCAGACAACCCGGTGCGATAAAATCTCGCCTGCTGGTACATTTTCAAACAACTTCCAATACAGCGGGAGAACTCCCCACATGATATACGCAATGATCGCGTTGATTAATCCACTATTCATAACTGTATCCCCTCTTATTGCTCTGATATCTCAACGGATTATACGCCTCGATCCTCATTTAAGTAAAGGGGGTAATAGGTCATACAGGAATCCATGCCTAGTTCAAATGATTTTTTCTTTGAGCAGAATCCCCCGTTTAGCGCTACCAAATTATACCTTGCGCTTTTTCTTTCTTACTCTCATAAAGAAGATAAAGATCGCCGCAAATACGACTACACCTACGATAAACAAATCCATATCTTGCTCAAACATAAACCACATTTTGTGTTCTACGTTCACTTGTTGTTTTGGTGGATATCCTTCCCCGAGTAGCTCAGTTGCTTGGTTCAAATGATTAATTTCGATGGTCAAACTGCACGGACTGCTACTTAATTCGCCATCCACTTCGCTAAAGTATATTAAGTATTTGTTACCTTCCTTGAAATCAAATCCCCAAGTGAAGTTAGTTGCGATAATTAGTTGAGAGTCAACTTCAGTATTCCAACTCCTCTCAACTTCCACTAAAATATATCTAATTTTCTCTTTGGTCCCCGTAAACCCCTCTTGCTTCAAGTCGACCTTTACTTGCTTTACTTCACCATAAACAGCTCCATCATATATTTCTAACTGTTCTTGGGGACCTCCCGATTCGGCACATGACAAAGCGTTAACATCTTGTGCATTTGAGATAAAAAACACGGTAGATATAAAAAATATTAACGTGATTATACGAAGCTTCAGTTTTTCCACCTTCTTCTCATAATGTTAATTGGTACATCTTTATTGACCTGTTTAACAGGAAAAATGTTGCATTTTCCCTGGCCTTTAGGTGAATGAACAAAGAAGCAACCAATCGGACACAGTCGGTTGCTCCACTTGGCTTTTTAAGTTCCATATCTCTTTTTCCATTCTTCACTCCATTTTTGAAAACTTTTTCCCGTTACTTCTTCCAATGTTTTTCCATCCAACGAATATGGTGCTCCATCCATTGCTGCATTTGGGAAGGATGTCCCCCCTATAACTTTGCCCTCACAAAGTATTATTGAAACTTTGGATTTAATATCGTCTAACGTTCCCAGAGGATGGTTTGTTACTGTAAAGCTATACACCGATATTTCCATTCCGAAATACTGTTCGGGTTCTACTTTTTGAACCGCCCATGTCTGTCTATATGGTATCGTTTCCGTTATCCCGTAGAGTAGTTTGTCTTTGTCTAAAGTGTATTTCTGAACTTGATTATCGTACGAAGAAATTTTATAACCTTGTGCCTTAACATATTCTGTGGAAGTCTTTTGATCACCTGTGATCGTGAGCTCATCTGTACCCAACCTCGTGACCTCGTTATTGCACCCAGCTATGATAAAAAAAACTAGCCCCAATACAATACGGATAGGTTTAAAATACACCAAGTCCCCTCCAATGTGCAGAAGTATATTCATTATTTTGACGATTAGTTCATTAAAATGGTTCACTATTCTGCCGTTACATTAACAAAAAAGCAGCCGACCCTTTTGATCAACTGCCGAATGGTGTTCATTTCATTAACGTTTCACGGTAGCGTCACATTTGATCCTATTTTGGTTACTTTCACTTTCCTCCAACAGTAAACACACCAATTACGGTTTCACCATCTTTGTCATACAGTGAAATATCACGACCGTCTGGTGATCTGCTGTTCTGTATCGCAATAGCTTCTTCAGGTGTTTTTGGTTGCTCGCCATCCAAGTCTTTTTTCAGCAGATATCCTTCTGTACCATCCACACCAGTAGCCAAGATTAAATCAGGTTCCGTTTCTGGAGAAGTCGCATATGCGGCAGAACCATATGTCTGTCCATTCTTATTTTTCGGATAAAAAGAAGTGATGTGAAATTGATTCATCGTATCTTTAACGTTTGTATATTGGGATAACCCTGAACCATTCGATACACTAATCATAAAAACTACAAAGATCAATAATATAACTCCTTTAGAATACATCTTCACAACTGTTCACTCCCTTGTACTTTTGAACTCGCAGAAATTCCAATGAAGAGAAGATGGTTTTCACATAATCTCATTCCCTTCCCATCTTTAGAATAATATAACATATATTCAAAGGAGTAGTTGGAAGTAAGTTGAACGATAATCATCTAACCTGTCTAACGTTATTGCGGAACTTCCTCTTCGAAAACATAAAAAACGGACACCGATCTGTGGAGATCAGCGTCCGTTTGTATGTCCCATATTATAATTTTAAAGTATTACTTCACTTCGCCAACAACGGTAAAGCGCTCATTTTTGTGTTGCGGGTTCTCGATCTCGTCTACCAAAGCAATCGCATAGTCTGCATAGCTGATGTAGCTGTTGCCTTCGCTATTCACAAGAATAACGTCGTTGCCTGCTTGATATTTGCCGGTGCGTACACCTTCTGGATTAAAGAATCCAGCCGGGCTCAAGAATGTCCATTGAATACCTGAAGATGCTTGCAGATCCTGCAAGTTTTGGCCTTGGTTCGTTGCAGTTGCTTTGTAAGCATCAGGGAATCCTGGGGATTCAAAGACACGCATCGTTTTGGACTCGTCCGTGAACAGGCTTCCTGCTCCACCCACAACGATCAGACGAGTGTTTGGTGCATCTTTTAGGATGTTGATTAACGCTTGTCCTACTTCCACATGCAGGTTTTCTTTACCCGCTGGAGCACCAAATGCATTTACAACCACATCGAACGCCTTAACATCTTCAGCTGTAAGATCAAATACATCTTTCTCCAGCGTATTCAGGCTTTTATCTTCCAATTTGGATGCATTACGAACGATTGCCGTTACTTTATGCCCTCTGTCTGCTGCTTCTTTCAAAATTACACTTCCTGCTTTGCCTGTTGCACCAATAATTGCAATGTTCATCATGATCTCTCCTTTAAATTATCGATATTGTTTATGTTTGGATTTTATAATGTAACTATAGTTGTTACAACTAAGTTTGTCAACCATGCACAATCCGTACACGCAAAAAAGCCCCTGATATCATGCCCGTGCTAAACGGATACAATTCAGAGGCTATCTATTAAAGAGATTGCAAACTGCTTATTTCAAAACAAGATTGGGAAACCGCTGTACAACTCAGTTTCTTAACAATCCTTATCAGGCACACCCGCGTCTTCCTTCGTACGGAAAGAAGATCCACAGCCACAAGTGGCTACCGCGTTCGGATTATGGATGGTGAACCCACCCGTCATACCGGACTCTTCAAAATCAATTTCAAGTCCATCCAGGTATTTCAGGTTTTCCTTCTCGACTACAATCTTCATGCTCTGAATATCCATATACAGGTCCTCATCGGACTCTTTATCGTCAAAGCCCATGGCGTACGAAAATCCGGTGCAACCGCCCGGTGCTACGCCAAGACGCAGGAACATACCAGGTGTCTCTTGCTGTGCAAGCATCTCTTTCAATCTGTCAGCAGCCGTTTCGCTGATGTTAATCATGCCAGGTCACTCTCCTTTTCATTAACTCTTCTTTAAATTATACTCCACCCCGTCAAGGGTCTCAAGTCATGTTTGCCTGTTTCCGCGTTCCCCCTGAACTCCTTTTTCTTCCCAGTGTATTGAACCCCCGCGACACGAGGTTTATAATGAATAGGTGGTCGCACTGAAATGTCGATATTTTCTCATGACTCATTCAGACGATGGTCATAATTGGAGTTGTAATTTTTTTCACATTTCGAGACTGCAACGCAGTCCCCAATGCATATATGAGTCAACAGACTCCATTTTTTGAAAAAATTTAGCTTTCATATGCAGCACACGCTGCACCGGGTAAATAAGAGTTAGTCCATATAAGAAGCGGCGAATGTCCGCATCTTTGCTATGTAGTTCTGTAAGAAAGTCCTACACATGACTCATTCCGGTTAAGAACAGGAGGAAACAGTATGTCTACATTGGTAACACCGTTCACAGACAAAAGAATGGCTGAAATCGTTGAGAAAGTGCAGAACGGCGTAAGGCTGAACGTAGAAGACGGCGTATATCTGTATGAAACAGATGATCTGCTGACTTTGGGCCAGCTGGCTAATGAGGCCAACCTGAGAAAGAATGGCAAGAAAGTATATTTCATCGAAAATATGAGTCTTTATTTTACGAACGTATGTGAAGCTCACTGCGCTTTCTGTAATTTCCGCAAAGATCAGGGTGAAGATGGCTCCTACACATTATCCGGTCAGGAAATGATCGATTACGTAGAACAACATATTCATCCGGGCGTGCGTGAGTTCCATATTGTAGGCGGACATAATAACCATGTTCCTTTTCAGTATTATGTCGATTCCCTGCGTGCTTTAAACGAGAAATATCCGGATGTTACGCTGAAAGCCTACACGGCAGCCGAGATCGATTTCTTCACTCGCATCAGCGGACTCAGTATTAAGGAAGTTCTGCAGGAGCTGCAAAAAGCAGGTCTGAAAACATTAACTGGTGGCGGCGCTGAGATTCTGTCGGATGAATATCGCAAAAAAATGCGTGTAGACAAAGCGAATGTGGATCGTTATCTTGAGGTGCACCGTACAGCTCATAACCTGGGCATGCGTACACATACTACGATGCTGTATGGATCGATCGAATCCTATGAGGACCGCGTTAACCATATGATGCAGATCCGTGAATTGCAAGACGAGACCAACGGATTCATGGTCTTTATCCCACTTTCCATGCAACCAAAAAGTAAAAATGCGAGCATTATGCGTCGTAACTCGGCTTATGAGGATCTCAAAACAATTGCGATCAGCCGTCTGATGCTGGATAACATCGATCATATCAAAGCATACTTCATTAACATCGGTCCACAGCTAGCTCAAGTTGCTCTTGGATTTGGTGCTTCGGATGCACACGGTACAATCGTTCGCGAACGGATTAGTCATGCGGCAGGTGCACTCACACCTGAAGGCCTTACACGTAAAGAGCTCATATGGCTCATTAAGGGTGCAGGACGTATTCCGGTAGAACGTGATACGTTCTACAATGAAATTCAAGTGTACGAATAGGATATAACTCCATTCACAACCAATATTGCACCAGCACCATTCCAGAACGCAACTTTCATTATAGGGAGACGTTTGAATTCGAGTGGTGTAAACTGCTGAATAATATCTTCAATTTTCAATGTCTACTTTTCAATTATTCAAATCCAAACAAAAGGAGCAGCTATGTTATTACATAGCTGCTCCACAGTTTACAGCCCCATTTCAGTGGGACTGATGCAGAAAGGAACCGAGTCATGAAAAATTTCGTCATTCTTGGAGGCGGCTATGGCGGCCTCACCATCATCAAGGAACTTCTGGAGGGTAAAATTCCATCCGATACACAAATTATTTTGGTGGACCGCAGCCCCTTTCAGGGATTAAAGACAGAATATTACGCACTCGCAGCAGGAACCGTATCTGATTATGACCTGCGTATCCAATTTCCAGTGAGCGATAAAGTCACTTACCGTTATGGAGAAGTTACTTCGATTGACCTGGAACAGCGTCAGATTGAATTTGAAGGCCAAGACCCGCTCGTGTACGACAAGCTTGTCATTGGACTTGGCTGTACAGACCGTTTCCACAACACACCAGGCGCCGAAGACTACAGCTGTACCATTCAGAGCTTTAGCAAAACACGCGAGACCTACCTGCGCCTTAATGAAGTCAAAGCCTATGGCAATGTGCATATCGTAGGCGGGGGATTAAGTGGTGTCGAGATGGCAGCCGAACTTCGTGAGAGCAGACCGGATCTGAACATCAGCATTCTGGATCGTGGTGAACGTGTATTATCTGCTTTCCCACAACGTCTATCCGTGTATGTCCATGAATGGTTCAACGAACACCAGGTAGAGACACGCGGACATATCGCCATTTCACGCGTTGAACCTAATGCCATCTATAACCGGGATGAACCGATTCTAACAGATGCTGTCGTGTGGACTGCAGGCATTCAGCCAGTAAAAGTGGTACAGGATCTGGACGTAACCAAAGACCCTCAAGGACGTGTCGTCCTGAATGAATACTACCAAATCCCGGAATATACCGATGTGTATGTCGTTGGTGACTGTGCCAGTGTCCCTTATGCACCTAGCGGTCAAGCTGCGGAAGTACAGGGTGAGCAGATCGCCCATATTCAGCATGCCCTCTGGAAAGGCGAAAAGCCCAATCCACATCCACTCAAGCTTCGTGGCACACTGGGTGCACTCGGCAAGAAGTCTGGGTTTGGGCTGATGGGCAAAACGTCCATGATGGGACGTGTGCCTCGTATTTTGAAAAGTGGTGTGCTCTGGATGTCCAAGCGTCATCTCGGTTAGTCGAGATCCAGCTCGCTCCAGGCATCGGCTTCAGCAATTTTGGCCAGAATGGCGTTATATAAATCTTCCACCTTGTCGGTGGTAACCACTTCGCCATCCACCAGGGCATAAGGAGTCATAGAACATTGGCCGCAGTTGGTGAGGCAGCCGTACTCAATCACATCATAGTCTGGATTTTCATCCAGTTGATCCATAATTTCATCTGTGCCAAAATGCATATTATTGGCACAAAATTCAATAATCGGTCTCATGTAGGTTCACCTTCTTTGTTTGACCATTTTAATTTGTGGCCAATTGTAATATAATATAGGGGAAAGGAGTTGAAAAAAATGAGCGAAAACGCACAAAGCACCATGTATGATGAAGTAATTGATGTGCTTGACAAACTTCGTCCGTTTCTGCAACGCGATGGCGGTGACGTGGAACTGGTCGACGTGGAAGACGGCATTATTAAGCTGAAATTGGTCGGTGCCTGCGGCAGTTGCCCAAGCTCCACCATTACCTTAAAAGCCGGGATTGAACGTGCCCTTCTCGAAGAAGTTGAGGGTGTACAAGAAGTCGTACAAGTATTCTAATCAATCCTTCACGAAATAAACCTCAAGAGCCTTTCGCTTCGCATGAAGCGGAGGGCTCTTTTTTTGTGTGCATATGCAGAGAGTCCATTTCATCTGTCCCTTTTACCAGATTCCACGTACAATCCTTCAATTCACCTTTTAAGTATCCTCGCGCTGTATGGTCGGACGAATCGGATCAAGTCCTCCAGATACATCCATAATGTTGCCTGTTATAAAATCGGAATGATCAAGGCACAGATAAGTGATCACTCGCGCAATATCTTCACCGCTGCCTGGGCGCCCTCTTGGCGTTTCCTCGTCCGTTATGCCTGCCATCTCATCAATCGTTTTCTCTTTGTTAGCACCACGAATATCCCCTGGACATACCATGTTAACCGTAATGCCATAAGGAGCTTCCTCCACAGCAAGTGTCTTTGTGAACGAAACCAGACCTACCTTGGCAGCAGCATATACTGCACGATGAGGCCAAGATCTCGCTTCTCCAGCATGACTGAAGCCAAAATGGATAATGCGTCCCCATTGCTTGCGTCTCATCTCTGGCAATACACGCTGATCCAGTAACATCGGTCCCAACAGATTACCCTGCACAAGCATCTGGACCTCAGCTTCAGAATAATCCGCAAATAATCGTCGTTCACGGACAAATGGACCTGCGTTATTCACCAAAATATCAATGCTGCCCAGGTTACCTTCCACCTGCTCAACCAATGAAGAGATATCTTCCACCTTGGATATATCAGCCTGGATGGCAATGCACCGCACACCCTTGGCTATAATCTGAGCCTTTAAAGCCTCAGCTTCTGTTCTGCTGTGTACATAGTTGAGGGCAATATGACACCCTTGATCTGCCAGACTGAGGGCCGTCATTTTACCAAGACCTTTGGCACTTCCCGTTATGAGGGCAATCTTTCCCTTCACGTTCATCCCCCTCTTCAAAGAGCAGTCACTATCCAGTATAAAAGATTTATCGTCCTGCTACAACTCGCTTATCCACAAGGGATTATCCACCTTTAATTCCAGATATATCTTGATTGAAATCAAACACCTATGGTACTGTCGAGGATATAACCCGAAAGGACCTCTACATAAATATGAAGAACAAAAGATGGATAGCATTTCTTACACTTTTAATGTTGAGTTTATTCACAATCTCTAGTGCCTTACAGGTATCAGCGGCAAGTGAAAATGAGCCAGCACCTGATGAGTACGATTGGATTACTGGACCAGCATCTGTCTCTCTGGACGGTAAGGCCACCCTGGAAGTCCCTGAAAGCCATTCCTATCTGGATAAGGCCAATACCCAACGCTCGTACTTAACAGTGATGGGAAGCCTAACGGGAATGAAATCGGAAGCCTAACCAGCAATAGCGAATTCGGCTCGTGGTATGTCGTGTTTGAATACGTGAAGACAGGTCATATCCATGATGACGATCAAAATTTGAGTGCTGAAGAACTGTTAAGCAGTTATATCCGAGGCACAGAAGAAGAAAACAGAGAGCTTGATCCTGAATATAGAACGTACATAACGGGGTGGGAAATCGAACCGGCATATGACAGTACCAAACATCAGTTGGTCTACTCCCTTGGTTTCAAGAATGCTGATCAGCAAGCCATGGTCAATTACAATGTAAAACTCCTGACACGCGAAGGGTACATCACAGCCATTCTGGTCACAGAGACGGCCAACTTTCAACAGAGCCGCCAGGCATTCGAGGAAACCGTACTTCATAAGCTTAACATCAATGCAGGATATACCTATGAGGAGTACAATGCTTCGACTGACAAAACATCCACCATAGGGATCAACAGTCTTCTGATGGGCGGGATCGGGTTCACGGCTTCCCAGAAATTCAGTGCTCTTCTTCTGCTCAAAAAAGGATGGGCCTTGATCCTGGTTGTCGTTCTCGGGCTAATCGGTTGGATCAGATACAAAATCAAAAGCTCAAATGGAGAAGAAGAAAAACTTTCTCCCTCCGAGAGGACGTACCTGCAAGAAGCGGATGAACAGCAGTATGCTGATCAAAATGAATTATCCTATTACCGTCAATCTGGACATCACTCTAGCGCTGATAAACCGGAAAAACTCTGACTTATGTCGATCCCCACGTCAGGACAGACTTACGAAACATAAAATAAGCCGTATATCTCTTCTGGAGAGATATACGGCTTATTCTTAATAGCTTCACATCATATCATACATATCGTGAATTATTCAGTTGCAGGTTCAACTGCACCTTTATAACGTTCTTTGATGAATGTTTTCACTTCTTCGGAGTGCAGAGCAGCAGCCAGTTTTTGGATTGCATCTGCATCCTTGTTGTCCTCACGGGAAACGAGGATGTTTGCGTATGGGTTACCTTGCAGATCTTCGATCAGCAAAGCATCATTCGCCGGATTCAGGTTCGCTTCGAGCGCATAGTTAGCGTTGATAAATACCAGATCCGCTTCATCCAATTGACGAGGCATCATGGCTGCATCCAGCTCAATGATATCCAAGTTCTTCGGATTGGCTGTGATATCTTGAATCGTAGATGTAATATTGGTATTGTCTTTCAGCGTAATAATGCCTTCCTTCGCGAGCAACAACAGTGCACGTCCACCATTGGATGGGTCATTCGGAATTGCTACTTTTGCGCCTTCAGCCAATTCATCCAAAGACTTGATCTTCTTGGAGTATCCGCCGAAAGGTTCAACGTGAACAGGTGTTACAGCAACGAGGTTGAAACCACGTTCTTTATTCTCTGTGTCCAGATACGGCTGATGCTGGAAGAAGTTTGCATCCAATTTTTTATCAGCAAGTTGCTGGTTGGGTTGTACATAGTCATTGAACGTGACAACTTGCAAACGAATACCTTGTGCTTCCAGTTCAGGCTTGATGCTTTCCAGAATCTCTGCGTGTGGTGTAGGTGAAGCTCCAACTTTCAATTCAACTGTGCGTGGTGCACCTGCTGAATTGTCGGCGCCGCTATCGGCGTCCTTGTTGTTTCCGCAAGCTGCGAGAACCGCAATCAACATAAGACTAAGTAGAGCAAAAGACCATTTTTTCATGTGTAAAACCCCTTCTCTAATCATTTTTTTCATGTGGCGTCCGCATAAATGCATCATCCATCATGTTATCTATGTGTTATTTCCTGGTGAAAAATGTAACCAAGCGATCTCCAGCCATCTGGAGAATTTGCACTAGAATAATCATCGATACTACGGATATAATCATAATTTCATTTTGATAACGATAATACCCATAGTTGATTGCCAGCGTTCCCAGACCTCCACCACCAACCATGCCCGCCATCGCCGTGTAAGAGACAAGCGTAACGATGGTAATGGTTATCCCAGCAACCAAACCGGGTAACGCCTCAGGCAATAACACCCGTCTTACAATCTGTCCGGTCGATGCACCCATCGACTGCGCCGCTTCAATGACACCCCGATCAACTTCTCGCAACGTCGTCTCCACCAATCGAGCAAAGTAAGGAGCTGCTGAAATAACCAAAGGTGGTATAACACCTAACACACCTGTAGCTGTACCGACGAGTGAACGAGTGAATGGAATAAGTGCAACAATCAATATGATAAATGGAACTGATCGCAAAATATTTACAATCAAGGACAATATAATGTACACCGTCCGTGACTTGATCGAAGCAGATCGGGCTGTCATGAACAGCAGAACTCCGAGCGGTAAACCTAAGATAACGGTAAACAAGCCTGATACACCCAAAATTTGCAGTGTCTCTATGGAAGCTTTACCAACCTCTTCCCAACGTACGGTTGAAAAATCCATCTAACGAAGCACCTCCACATCAAGTCCCTCTGCGGTTAATTCTGATATCGTCCGATCAATCGCATTTGAATCACCCTCGAACCGAACGGTCAGCTGCCCATAAGGAACCTGTTTGATCGTAGAGATTGTACCTTGCAGGATGGCAAAATCCACGCCTGTCTTACGTACCGTTCTAGACAAAATCGCTTCATACGTTTTATTACCCAGAAAGGATATCTTCACAAGTTTGGAAGCAACACCGGCCTGCAATTCAACGCCTGCATTTGCCAGAGCGGTCTCTTCCAGAGCAAGTCCAGCTTCATGGTCACGCATCATGAAGTCCCGCGTAATCGCATGCTGCGGCTTCAGGAACACGTCTGTTACAGGTCCTTGTTCCACAATGCCACCTTGATGAATGACAGCCACCTTGTCACAGATGTTCTGAATGACATGCATCTCATGTGTAATCAGCACAATCGTAAGGTTGTACTTTTCATTAATGTCGAGCAATAACTTCAGGATTGAATTTGTCGTCTGCGGATCAAGTGCCGAAGTAGCCTCATCACAGAGAAGTACATTCGGATCACTTGCAAGTGCTCTCGCAATCCCTACACGTTGTTTCTGTCCACCCGATAATTGAGCCGGATATTTGCTGCTATGGTGCTCCAGACCAACCAGTGCGAGCATTTCCTTCACTTTGCGATCAATGGCTTCCTTGGGTGTATTCACAAGTTTTAGTGGAAAAGCTACATTGTCATATACCGTTGCCGAGGATAACAGATTAAAGTGTTGAAAAATCATCCCGATCTTGCGTCTCTGTTGCTGCAATTCGGTTTTGCTCAGTTCAGTCAGGTTGATTCCGTCGACCCATACCTCACCTTCCGTAGGCCGTTCCAGCAAATTAATACAGCGAATCAATGTACTTTTGCCCGCTCCGGAATGGCCAATCACTCCGTAAATTTCACCCTTTTGGATGCTCAAATTCAGCTCGGATAACGCTATTGTAGATTTTGCCCCTTTGCCGTACGTTTTCGTTAAACCTTTTAATTCAATCAATCGCACTTGCCCCTTTCCAACCACCTACATGTATCTTTACCCGATCTAAAGGAAAACTCCCCTTAAAGTACAAAAAAGAGCCCTTTGCAGATACAAAGAGGGCTCTTCACGTGAAAGAATATACCTTCTCATCTGCCAAAATCGTGTCTTGCACCATTTTGTAGGAATTAGCACCTAACATCTATAACGAATGATACATGTATCATGTCGTTACAAATCGGTTGCCGGGCTTCATCGGGCCTGTCCCTCCGCCGCTCTCGATAAGAAATATGTTGTTGTAGGATTTTATAAGTTCATGTAGTTTATGCTTTATAATGTGAACGTAACTTCCGAAATATCAGTTATATCCGTGTAACTTTCGATTGAAACTCAGTATATTCCAAGTATTCCGATTTGTCAAAGGGAATTATTCCTTTTCCATATTTTGTTGATGTAACTATAAGAGGCTGTTAACGTTTCACAGACCATGTCGACGCCCTGACGCATTTCCTGCACATGCTGATTCAGATCCTCCAATTTCACTTTTCCTTGCAAGGTCTGGTGTAACTGCCACAGGTCATCGTGCATTTCGGAGTTCATGTAGTGAATTTCCATATTACGCCGCTTGCGCAGCTTGCTCATCGGCTCACGATAAGAGTCCTTGATCTGTATTAATTGCAATGCAAGATCATGATGCTCCCTCGCATAGTCGAACTGCCTTAACACAGTAAAATAAGAAAAATGCGCTTTGGTATTTGAAGTATTCAACTGGAATATTTCATTTAATACCGTGCCCACTTTATCCAGAATGGCAAAGCAGCGGATAAAGCCATCTTTGTAGAAATACACATACCGGGCATACTCGGCTTTTTCAGTCGGCGTCATATCATCCGTTGAACCTGCAACGACCTTTTTGCGAAAATGAGCAGCAGCGAAACAGCTTTGCTCCAGTTCATCCAGTGAGGAGATGAGTCCCTGAGTCCACACATACAGTTTCCGATAGTCATGCGTGGGATCATGGTCCACATGCATTTGTCGTTGAAATAGCTCAAGCGTATGCGCCATTGCGTCCATCGCTGCCTTCAATTTACCTTCGTTTATACGTGGCTTTTCCCCCAACAACGTTCGCAGCATATCTAACCTCCTCTTTTCCAAATCAAAAAGATTTCATCACCGTAAACGTAACACATCATCCATTCCGTGTAATTGCTGCTTGCCATAGGTTGCCCTGATCCCCCTGACATCAAACAAAGTCCACCTGTCCAATGATGTACATCACTGGATGGTGGACTTTCATATTTAAAAACGATTAACCGGGCGATTCAGCTTGTACACCAGGAAACTCATATACGTTAAGACCCCGAACAATATGGCGATATCCAGCATATGAGCGAGAGCTACGAACATGTATACTTCCGGACGGCTCATGGTAAACATCATGGAGATACCGATGACTACTTGCATCAGAATGAGAACAACGGATACCACACCAAGAGTTCGCATTTCCTTGTTGTCCGGATGATTACGGTAAGCGAAGTGACCCAGAATTGCGATAACAATCACGAGCGACGCAGCAGCTGCACGGTGAGCAAAGGCAACTGCAACCCCACCGGAAAGCTCAGGAATAATCTGACCGTTACAGAGCGGAAATCCGGAGCATCCGCCGGCAGAATCCGTGTGACTCACAAATGCACCCGTGTATACCACGAGATATGTGTAAATGGTGGAGAACCAGACCAGATTCCTGAATTTTTTACTAACCCGAGGGTATTTATTCAGGCGCTCTAATCCGCCATCTTTGGCCTCCTGCCTTATGCCCAGCGCCATCATTAGAGAACTGGCAAAAGCAATCAGTGCAAAGCCGAAATGCAGTGCCATGACTGCTGAAGATTGGGAGAAGACGACGGCAAAAGCCCCCATGATTCCCTGGACGATAACAAATACCAAGGTTAAGAAAGAAAACAATTGCAGGTCACGGCGTGACTTGCCGAACCGCAGAAAAGCAACAAACGAGGCAATGGACAACAGTCCAGCCAGTGCGCTTACAGCGCGATGGGAATATTCGATAAGCGAAGCCACAGTATGTGCCGGAACGAGTTTTCCGTTACATAAAGGCCATTCCGTTCCGCAGCCAAGGCCCGATTCCGTTTTGGTTACAATGCCTCCACCAAAAGTGGCCAGAAACATGACAAGACAGGTTAATACGGTTAACCATTTAAACAAAGTTAAGTGTTTCAATTTTTTCTCACCCGCTGTTGGTTTAAGATGGCGAAGATTATTCTCCGCTTGTTTCGGTACTTTGACACTTATTTCACAACTAAATTCATTATACCGGATAAAATGTTCATTGACGTCGCGCTTTGTGACAAAATGTTAACGTCTGGTGAAATAATGACCCGCAGGTCATTGAGGATATGTACAGAAACGTTTCTTACATAGAACGTGTCGAACACACAAACGCCATTTCCCTATTTCAAGAGAAATGGCGTTCTTTTTATTATACCCTTTTACAACATGAACCTGTCATACTTTTATATAAGTTCATGAAACATTTACACAATAACGGAGAGGACAGAAATAACCAGAAGAAGCGGAGCGTTCGCCTTTATCCCCGGATTTCTCCCCTTTATAAAAGGGATCAAAGAAATCTGGGGATAACAGCGATCGAAAGGTTATTCTGTCATCGGAGTGTCTGTGTGTCTGTGTAAATATTCATTAGTTGAACTTATATAACATTATTTATGGATCGTGTTGTACACCTCAACTGCGCGATCCAGGAACTGCTCAATCTCTTCTCTCGACTTGCGCAGCTTGTTCACATACCGTACGAGTTCGCGGCCATCTGTATATGCCACAAAGCTCGGAATGCCAAGAATATTCTGCTCTTCACTAACCGTTCCAACCTGATCCACGTCAACCTCAATCAAGGTCAGTTCACGTGCATATTTCTCTTCAACCTCAGGCATAAACGGATCGATGTATTTGCAGTCGCCACACCAGTCTGCCTTGAATACGGCAATCGTCAAACGTGGGGATTGGATGGCTACATCAAAAGCCGGTTTGGAAGTAATCTGTTCCATTCGGTTCATCTCCCTTTCTGTACCTTGTCTTACCCTAAGTGAAGCAAATTGGCGAGTGGAAGTCAAATAATCAGCGCATACTTAGAATAAACCACATGGTCTGTGAAATTAAACCCAGAACATCATGAAAGGATGTCACATCATGACTTCCACCAGAACCGATTCTTCCAGCGAACAGCATCACGGGTCCCTCCTGCAGATGGTCCGTTCCATTCCGGGTGCTGCCCGTGAAATCTGGCGTGGCAAACAGGCTGCATGGCAAGCTTCTGCACAGCTTCGTCACCCATTGCGTGAGATCGAGTGGGATACCGATACGGCAGCTGCCTTACAGTCTGAGGTGGAGCGTTCGTTACCTGCCAGCGGCAAGTCTTTTGCACGCACGGACCAGGTTCAAAGCGCACTCGTCTGCGAAGAAGATTGCATCATTCTGGAAGAGATTAAGACACTGACTCAGGAGCACAATCGGAGTAATATCACCCGCACGGCAGCCTATCTGGAATGTTATGAGCAATATCCCGAACTGCATTGGGCACTGCTGGCCCATATGGTCTCTCGCAACGGCGGATATCACATGACAGATCTTCAGAGTGACTTAATGCATAATCTACAGAATCAAAGCGATCGCGAGCATATGTATCGGCTGCTGGAGCGGTGCAATGCACTCATTTTCCAGGATGCATATCCCCAGCTTCTGCTGTATATGAACAGTCGCCGGATCGGACGAAGCTGTTTCCATCTCTTGTCGCACTTTCACATATCGGCGTTCATGACGCCGTTTTGGGAACGCTTTTGGCTGGAACGGTGCAGTTCACTGCTTAGTGTGGCATTAATTATTAATGAGCAGAACTATATCGAGAGCCGGGTCGTGCAGCATCCTTATTTTCAAAAAGAAGTACTCTCCAAGCTCGCATTCCATCTGCATAATCTGGCCGGTCTGAATCATATCGTCTTTCCTCTTGGACGGGGAGCAGGACTCGCAGGACGCGTCATTGAACATTTTGGCAAACTGGATGAGCGAATCATGTTTGGCAAAGGACTGTATGCCCTGTTGTTTGGCGTGGAGCAAGTACACATACAAGTGTTGGAGTTCGCACGTTCGGTTCCCCATCGTGGCTCGCGCGCTGAATATTGGCCTGACCTGTTTACCAATCGTGAAGACGAGGCGGGTGAACATACATTATACGCTCAGGCGTTACTGGATGAGGAATGGCTACCCAATGGGCAACGATTATATAGTCCGGAACTGCTCTCCGTATGGGGGGACACGCCTTATGAACCGATTACCAGACAGGACTGGCTTCAGACTCGAGATTGTCTCGGTTATCTGACGGCACCGCGTCGGCCATGGCTGTTTGAGATGAGCCACGAACATCGGTATGGCATGCTGAAAACAGCACTGGCTCATGATGCTAAAGCCATCACACACTAATGCTAAAGATCATATAGAGCAGGCAAAGACGGATGATATGATACCCCGATGTACCGCTAACCCTCGCTTGCGGGGCTAATGTCGAGTTCAGTCGCTCAGCTCTCCTTAACTATACAAAAAGCCCTGTCCGCTTAACAGCAGACAGAGCTTGTATCCTATTTTCATAAAATATTGGAGCATGGATGATGCTTTTTGCATTTTTAACCTCTTTGCCCAGCTCCACGTTGAAGACGCATAAGTGGACGAAGAATTTTTTGCAGAATACGGGGGTAACTGCCCAGCTCGTCCTTGCGCAGTACACGCAGCACAACCATGAGAACCAGATACACCACCACAACAAGCACACCAACCACAAGGCAGGTAAGCAAGAAGGATACACGCGCTGGCAGGAACAGTCCAAAGATCATATTCCCAATCCAGTTCGTTGCAAATCCTACACCTGCTGCAAGCAACACTGTAATGATAAACCCTTTCCAACGATCTCCCATGATGGAGAAATCAACGATTTTGCGAAGGACCCGCAGATTCAGGTACGTGATGACCAGGAAACAAAGGGCTGTTGCAATAATGATACCGTAAATGCCAAAGATCGGCGCCAGAATCAGACTTGCGATCAGTTTGATCACAACACCTGCTGCCACACTGACCATCGTAATCCGCGGTTTCCCTACCCCGAGTAAAATGGAGTTGGTGGTCATCATCGTAATCTGGAAAATGGTACCGAATGTTAACAAGGCAATGATCGGCGTTCCATCCAGATTGGTAAACAGCAATCCATTAACCGAATACGCTGCCGCACAAAGCGCAATAACAATCGGCATACCTGTCAGAATCGAAATGCGCAACGCAAGTGTAACCTGACTCTCCAGATGAGCTTCATCCTTGCGGGCAAATGCTGCCGATATGACAGGCACCAATGATTGACTCAAAGCGATAGCCAGAATCGGGGGAATACCCGCAATACTTTGGGCTTTCGCACCCAGGATCGCAAGTACACCTGTCGCTTCTTCGAGTCCGATCTGGCCACTAAGCAGTGGTACCACTAGGGATGAATCGATGAAGTTAATGGCTGGAACTGCAAGTGAAGACAGTACAATTGGAATAGACAGCTTGAAGATATCACTGTAGATACCTCGCATCGGTAACTGCTCTGCACGCTCGTAATTCAATTGGGCCGCACGGTCGCTACGACGCAGCTTCAAGGTGAAGTACAGCATGACACCGAAGGCACCCACACTTCCTAATACCCCACCAAATGAGGCACCTGCAGCAATCGTCTGGTCATCATAATTCCATTGCAGCATGACATAAGCCACGATAATGGCTGTACCTACACGGGCGAACTGTTCAACAATCTGTGAAATACCACCCGCTGTCATGTTGCCGCGTCCCTGGAAATATCCACGCATCATCGCAATCGCCGGGAACAGCAGCAAGGCTGGAGCCAAGGCGCGAATGGCGCTGACTGATGCCGGTACTTTGGAGACATACGTGGCATAATAAGGTGCCGCGAACCACAATAAAGCAGACATGACTACCCCGGCAACAGCGGCAAAGATCAGGGCTGCACGGTAGATCTGTTGGGCTTCACTCGCGCGTCCGAGCGCATAACGTTCCGATACCATTTTACTAAGTGTACTCGGTATGCCCGCCGTTGCTACAGTTAACAGCATTAAATATACCGTATTGGAGATCGTAAACGATGCGTTACCAACATCTCCGAGGATATGCTCCAGCGGCACCCGTTGAACCAATCCGAGTACTCTTGCGATCAGCGCAGCGGCCGCCAGAATGAGCGTACCCCTAATGAATGTTTCTTTCTTAGACAAACGAATTCCCCTTCTTTCCTCCACACCGGACGTGCATCCCGTTGAAGCTAATCCTGAACGTTTAGGCGAATCTTACCACCCAGATAATAAAGAGAACAATCATGACGATTTGCAAAATAATTTTCATCACAGTACTCGTAAATAGCCCCACAACGGAACCAAATCCAACTTTTGACGCTTTGGAAGGTGAAGACCCTCCGATCAGTTCCCCGATAAAAGCCCCGATAAATGGTCCCAATACCAGTCCGAATGCCGGAATGACAAATGGGCCAATGATAACACCAATGGTACTCAGCGTGGTCGATAACTTGGAGCCACCGAACTTCTTCACACCCCATGCACTGACGACATAATCAGCCACAAACAGGACAACAACAATCAGTATCTGAATGATCCAGAACCACACACCAAACGGATCAAAGCTGAAGAACCAGCCGTAGACCAGAAACGCGAAGAAAATCGCTACAGCACCAGGCAGTATGGGATATACCGTTCCAGCCATCCCCACTGCAAACAGCAGCACAATTAAAATCCAGGCAACGGTTGCGAGCAAAGGTTACTCCCCCTTCAAAATATGTTCACGGATCACTTCGACGATGCCGTCTTCATTGTTACTCGCTACGATCAGATCAGCCGCTTCCTTCACCTGCTCCTGCGCATTACCCATCGCTACACCAAGACCCACGGCCTCAATGACAGCTAGATCATTCAAACTGTCTCCGACAGCAACAACTTCGGACATCTCGATGCCCAGCAGCTTGCAGACTTCCGCTACACCACTTGCTTTGGATACACCAGCAGGGTTGATCTCAATATTAACGGGTGAGGAGTTGGTCATTTGCAGACCGCCCAGTTGTTGCAGTTCCATCATAATCTGGTGACGAACTTCATCCACTTCCGTATTGAAGCCGAATTTCAACCATTCCAGACCTTCAATATTGTCCGTCCAACGGTCACGATTGAACAGCTCTTCCACGGAGTATGCCCAGTACCAGCTGTTATATTTCTCACCGATCTCCTGCATTTGGCGAATCAATGCCGGGTCCATCAGATGTCGCATATGCAGATCATGCGGGGCTTTCCAGACCTCACTACCGTTAACGGTTACCATTGGTGTCTCCAGTCCAAGTTGAACCGCATAAGGCATCGCGTGAAATACGGCTCTTCCCGTAGAAAGGCACACATGTACACCCCGACGAATGGCAATTTGAATCCACTTGGCGGTCTCCTGTGTAATTTCATGATTATCGTTAAGTAATGTTCCATCCATATCTAGTGCCAGCAATTTGTATTTCAGTTCACTCATACAGTAGTTCCTCCTAGGTTGTCTCTCTCCAAGTTGAACTCATGGATATCCATTCAGGCACTACGCGGGCAGAAAACCTTTCGAGTGGTAGTATCTTTGTTTCAGAATTACCTTTTTCTTTAGTGTATTGAGATTATACAAGGTAACCGTTACGTGTTTATTTAGACCTCATAACACCTAATTCGAAGAAAAAAGTAAATAAACAATCTCCCTTCCCTAGGTCCTTTCTGCCCTCTCCGTTCCACAATGGTTCTCCAGTTCAACTTAAAGGTTCTCTTTATCTAATTTTAAACATTCTTTCACAACAAGATCGCCCGGCACCCGTAACAACGGACGCTCCGGACGTCACAGCTAACGACATTTTACCACAGATCATCTGTATGCAACAAAATAACCCGTAATCGGCAGGATGACGCTACATTATCATTTTATATTGCATATCTTATATCTGGTTGCCCTTGTAAAAGTAATACGACCAGACACGCAGAAAACCGTCTGCAATGCAGACGGCTTCTTATAATCTTGTTTATTTCACCTGTAATTCACTTAAACTTCCATTACCTTGCGGCGAATTTGCGACGAGCGTAACGGAATACGATGCCATGTTTCGGTGACAGCAGCAGTGCGAGAACAAATAAAATCCCAGCAACAGCTACCATGCAGCCCGCAATGGAAGCATCCAGGGCGTATGCCATGATGTAACCTCCAACCGAAGATGCTGCTCCGATCAGGACGGCATACAGAATCATTTTGCCCAGACGATCTGTGAGCAGGTAAGCCGTCGCCGCAGGTACTATCAGCATGCCCACCACGAGAATCGAACCAACACTCTCAAATGAAGCTACGGACGTCATCGAAACGAGTCCCATGAGCAGATAGTGGAACAGCACCACTGGAATGCCGCAGGCCGCAGCCAGTGCCGGATCGAAGGCACATAGCTTGAACTGTTTGTAGAACAGCCCAACAACGACGAGGATCACCAGCAAAGTGATACCCAGCATCCAGACTGCCCTCGGACCGACATCCGTACCCCCAAGGGTTAGCGTATCCCACTGTACATAAGCGATCTCACCAAACAAGACACAGTCCAGATCCAGATCAATATGCTGGGCGTTCAGACTAATCAGTATGACCCCTACTGCGAAGAGTGCAGTAAACACAATTCCGATCGAGGCATCGGACGACAGTCCACCGGCCTGCAAACTCTGTATGAAGAACACCGTCAGTAGTCCAAACACCGTTGCACCAAGTAGCATCCATAACGAATCTCTGGAACCGCTCCACAGGAAAGCAATCGCAATACCGGGGAGAACCGCATGGCTGATCGCATCACCGACCAGAGCCATTCGCCGCAGAATCAGAAAACAACCGAGGATGGCGCAGGCGGAAGATACCAATACGGCCGTTAAGATAATCCAAAACGTTGCCATTACATCTCCCCCCGTTCCTGCTGATTTCGCTGTGTGGCGAGAGTCTGAAGTGTAGCCCGCTCTTCACGCATATACGCCGATTTCGCCTGAATACTACGCAACCGTCGAGCTAATAATCCGCGACGCGGAGCCAGCAAGGCTGATCCGGCAAACAACACCGTAGCCGCAAGAACGGTTACAGGTCCTGTCGGCAGATTAGGTACAAGCGTACTGAAGATCGTGCCTGTTGCACCACTCAATGCACCAAATATGCCAGCCAATACCACCATCAGTGCGAGTGAGTCGGTCCAGCAACGTGCCGCTGCTGCTGGGGTTACCAGCAAGGCCGCAACAAGCACCACACCAACAGCCTGAATTCCGGCCACCACCGCGATCACCGTCAAGAGCAGGATGAGCTGCTCTAACATGGCAACTGGCAGACCCATACCACGTGCAAATCCCGGGTCAAAACTCACCAGTTTGAATTCCTTGAACCAGGCAAGACAGGCAATCAGTAATACAAGACATACGCCACCCATAACATACACATCCGTCATGACCATGGATGCCGCCTGCCCAAACAAATATTTATCGAGTCCGCTTTGACTTCCGCTCGCCCCATGCTGGATGCGCGTCAGCATCACTACACCAACCCCGAAAAATACGGTCAGCACAATTCCCATCGCCGCATCCTGCTTGATTCGGGAGTAGCGCGTAATCCACGAGATTCCGAAGGTAGCGACAATGCCAGCCACCAGAGCACCGAACAGGAATAATCCGACCGACTTCGTTTCCGTCAACATAAATGCAATACAGATCCCAGGCAGAGCAGCATGAGCAAGGGTATCCCCCATCAGGCTCTGTTTACGAAGAAAGGTGAAGGAGCCAATAATTCCGCTACTGAATCCTAACAACAGACAGCCAAGCAATATCCAACGTGTATTGGGGTCAGATAAGATGGCAACGATCCAGTTCCACATGCACTACACCTGGCCTTTCTCCGTCCGGCTTCCGATCATCGCAATCCGGCCTCCGTACGTCTCTTGCAGTGTATCCGGTACAAATACTTCACTTGTCGGCCCACCTGCCACCAGTCGTCCATTGAGCAGCAGCACATGGTCGAAGTATTCCTCGACTGTCGCCAGATCATGGTGAACAACCAGTACCGTCTTGCCTTGTTTCTTCAACTGTTCCAAAAGCGAAATGATCGCTTTCTCTGTGGTGGCATCCACACCTGCAAACGGCTCATCCATGAAATACAGATCTGCGTCTTGCACGAGTGCCCGCGCCAGAAAGACACGTTGCTGCTGTCCACCGGACAGCTGACTGATCTGGCGGTACATGTAATCGCCCATGCCGACTTGCTCCAGGCAGTGTGCCGCCAGATCCCGCTCTTTTTTCCCCGGACGACGGAACCAGCCTAGATGACCATACCGTCCCATCATCACCACATCGAGTGCATGCGTTGGAAAATCCCAATCCACCGATTCCCGTTGGGGCACATAACCGATGCGGCGACGTTGTTCCCTGTACGATTGTCCGAAGATCCGTACCTCTCCATGCATCTTCGGTACCAGTCCCAGAACGGCTTTGATCAGTGTTGATTTCCCTGCGCCATTTGGGCCAAGAATACCGATGAGCTGTCCTTCCGGAATATCGAAGGATACGCTGCTAAGCACCGGCTTTTTGTGATACGCAACAGCCAGATCCCTCACACTAAGAGGAGCCGATGTTGGCTGCGTTCCCTGCAAGTGACTATTGTTCAGATTAGTAGGAGTTTGTTCCAATAAAGTTGTATCTTCCATAATCCTGTAACTCCTCTCTTCATGTGATTCATTATTTCAGTGCTTCTACAATCGTCTCAACATTGTGGCGAATCATACCGATGTATGTGCCTTCTTCCGTTCCCTCAGCCCCCATGGCATCCGAGAACAGTTCTCCACCAATGCTGACCGTATGTCCTTTTTGAGCTGCTCCGGCAATGATGGCTTCCATCGCTTTTGCAGGTACACTCGATTCAACAAATACTGCTTTGATATGGTTATCTACGAGATAATCCCGCAGTTCGCTAACATCTTTTGCGCCGTATTCGGCTGCTGTACTGATGCCCTGAAGCCCCATCACTTTCATGCCATAAGCCTGACCGAAATATCCAAATGCATCATGCGCCGTAACCAATACCCGGCTTGCTTCCGGAATCTCCAGAATCTTCTCACGCACCTCGGCATCCAGTACTTCGAGCTTCGCCAGATACGCCTCTGCCTGAGCCTTGTACTTTTCCGCATGGTCCGGGTCCGCCTCCACGAGCGTATCGCGTACGGCTTCTGCCGCATGCATCCAGTGGCTGACGTTAAACCAGACGTGTGGATCATATTCGGTGCCGCCTGTATCTTTGCCTGAGTGTAACTCCTCGACTGGAATAGTCTCTGTAACAGCAGTAACCAGCTTGCTTGAGGACATTTTCTCCAAAATGTCTGTCATTTTGCCTTCAAGATGCAGTCCATTATAGAAAATGACTTTGGCTTGTTCCAGCTTGCGAATATCACCTTGGGATGCCTTGTACAAGTGGGGATCAACGCCCGGGCCCATTAGCCCGGTAACATCAACATATGCTCCGCCTACCTCACGTGCTACGTCCGCAATCATTCCCGTTGTAGCGGTTACTTGTAGCTTGCCACCACTGCCAGTCTCTGCATCACTTGAACATGCCGTAAGTACGACAACCAGAACCAGAGCCGCTAGCGTAATGAACCCCCTCTGAATACTCCTCATCTTCACCATTAACAATTCATTCGTCCCCTTTCCCTCTCCTAAAAAAATTGTCAACATCTAATTTTGTTGTACAAGGTATTAAGTTTTAATCAAGACTAATAATGTTTCCCTTGTGCAAATTTTATCCGAAGCCAAAAAAAAAGGCAAGGGATTATTTCCCCTGCCTGTCCAAATGTATTTAATTCACTTCATTAACTTTCTGATCATGATGTTAAAAGAGCCAACTCCCGCGACGTTCTTTTGCATTACTCTTTGTTTTTTCCTTCGTCTTTCTTACCTTTCGGCGTTCCATCGAGACCATACACTTCATCGTATGCATCGAAGATTTTCCGTGCTATTGGTGAAGCACTGACTGACCCGAACCCACCTTCCGGAACAACAACAGCGACAGCAAGCTTCGGATTATCTCGTGGTGCAAAGGCAATAAATACACCATTCTCTTTTTTGTTCGGTCCGGTTCCCTGCTCTGATGTTCCTGTTTTCCGAGCATAATCGTAAGGGAAACCGTCAAATGAACTTACTTTAGTAACCATACCTTTATGAACTTCATTCCAATGCGCATCGGCAAAATCAACTTCATTGAGCACTTTAGGTTTGATCTCTTTCACCACATTGCCGTCCGCGTCACGGATTTCCTTCACCAGATGTGGTTCCATCCGCTTGCCCTTATTGGCAAGCATGGTGGTATATTGTGCAAGTTGCATCGTGGTGTACTTGGCTTGCTGTCCAAACGAGGCAAATGCCAAACGTGTTAGAGCTGATTCGTCTTTATTAGTATATTCTAGCCTACCCAGAAATTCATTAGGCAGATCTACACCAGTGGACACACCCAAGCCAAATTCCTTCATGTGTTTGTCCCAGATATCAATTCCTTCCGAGCCATATTTGCTTAACAAACGTTTACCTACCATATCGATCATAAACGCATTGGAGGATTTCTCGATCGCTCTTCTCGCCGTGATAGAACCATTATAAGCAGAATGCGAGTTCTTCACTTGTCGTCCGTCTTTCCCCAAAACCGCATATCCCTGATCATGATAGGTTTGTCCTGCTGTAAATAACCCCTCTTTCAATCCAATAAGGACACTTAGCGGCTTGATTACTGATCCAAGGAGTACAACGGATTCCGCCCGACTAGGCTTGGCATCATTCGGTGGGAACGACTCGGTGGTTCCGTTCCGGAATACATATTTAATTTTGTCATAATCCCAATCGTTCGGATCATAATCCGGCATACTCGCCATAGCGACAACATTTCCCGTATCCACTTCCATGGCTACTGCGTATCCGGTAATTGCCTTAGGGAGTCTTCGCAATTCGTCCGTTATCGCCTCTTGTGCGGCCATCTGAATTTCCTTGTTAATGGTGGAAACCAGACTGTAACCTTTCTCCGGTGGTGTTTGTTTCATCGTCCCCTCTGGCAAATTACGTGAATTAATATCAATGGATTGGTAACCGCTACGTCCACGAAGCTCTTCCTGATATTGCAATTCCAGACCATCGACCCCCACTTTTTCTTGCTGGGTATAGCGCAGTCCAGGATCACGTTCTGTTGCCTCCGCCTTGCTTATTTCTATATATTTATCCAAGTTTTCCTGTTGACCTTTGAACTCTCTTGTATATCCAATCACCTGGACGGCAACACCATCCGGATCATATTTTCGAATGTTTTCTTCCAGTACCATGGCACCTGGATACTCCGCCTTCTTTTCCATAAAATAAGCAATTTCTTTCGTGGTTAGATCCGACTTCACTAGGCGAGGGGTATACCCATGTGCCTTCTGAGATTTGAGATCCAATCGTTTGATGATCTCTTCCGCATCCGGCTGCTCTTTGTCCCCTGGATTAAACTGCTTAAACACAGCCGCCAGATCATGAGCCAGTTCCTCCGCTTCCTGCCTGCGTTCATCATTCCGATAATCCTCATATAACAGCACATACAGGGACTGTACAGGTTCGGAATAAGCCAGCGCGACTTCCCCTGTCGCATCATAGATGGGACCACGAACAGGTGCGAGTGGAATGTCTTTGGTATTACGACTCGTTTCCATATACGTCAGTTCAGGGCCCTCCACAAATTGCACAAAGGCTAATCTGAAAATAAGGATACTGAATATGACAAATGCCGCGAAAAAAAACAGATTCAGCCTTGCGGTGGAAGGCTTGTTGACAGGTGTATCTTCCTCAGTCATGGGTTTCTTTCTCAATCGGTTAAACATGTTTTAAGCCTCTCCCGTTCCTCTATAAAAATAAAATATTTAATCCGTCTTGTGAACGCGTTCAATCCAATATTTAATCCTTTCTCAACCAAGTCTACCAAAGGTTAGCTGTCACGTCTTTCAATATTTGGTTACATTTTCGTAAACAGAACCGTTACACTACCCCATCTACCGATTCCAATGTAAACACTGACATATCAACGTTATCCCGTTCTCCGGATCGCGTTTACCCTTCCCTTATATAAACGTGGTACAGCTCATATGGTTACATATTAATGCAACTAATTAGTTCACTCTTACGATCCATTCTCCACGTAAAAACAAAAAAGAGGACCCACGAAGGGTCCCCTCTGTAACCAATGCCTCACATCACTGTGTGCCTGATTCCGATTCTGAATCTTTATTTTTGTCTTTCTTCGGTATACCGTCAAGACCGAATTCCTCGTCATAGGCATCGAAGATCGCACGTGCAACCGGAGCCGCACTGCTCGATCCAAAGCCCCCTTCGGGGATAACCACAGCGACAGCAAGCTTTGGATTATTACGTGGGGCATAGGCGATAAATACACCGTTATCCACCAGTTTACCGCCTACTACCTGTGTCGATGTTCCTGTTTTTCTAGCAAAGTCATAAGGGAATCCGCTAAATGCAGATACCTCGGTTGCCATGCCTCGTTGTACTTCATTCCAGTAGGCATCGTTAAACTCCACCGTGCTGAGTACCTTCGGTTTTACTTTCTCGACCACGTTGCCTTCCGAATCCCGGAACTCTCTAACCAGTTGTGGCTCCATCCGCTTTCCTTTGTTCGCCAGCATTGTCGTGTACTGTGCTAGCTGCATGGTTGTGTATTTCCCCTGCTGTCCAAAGGAACCATACACGAGACGAGTCAACGAGCTTTCCGTGTCGTTCATGTAATCCCGTATACCCAGGAATTCATTCGGCAAATCAACCCCTGTAGATACCCCAAGGCCGAACTGCTTCATGTATTCATCCCATTTGTCAATTCCGGTCGCACCATATTTTGAGTACATCTTCTTCCCAATCTCATCAATCATGAATACGTTCGAGGAATGACGAATCGCATCACGAGGATACATTGCACCATACACATGCCCTGATGAGTTCTGCACTCTGCGATTGTCCCCACCAAAGGTCGTTGAACCTCTATCCGAATAAACCGTATTGGTAGTGAAGAAACCTTCTTTCAAACCGATCAAGACACTAAGCGGTTTGATGGTGGAGCCGAGTAACACGATCGATTCAGCTCGCTTTTTAGAGTCATCCGGAGGGAATGAACGAATCGTACCATTTTGATACACATATTTGATATCATCATACTGATCATTTGTGATACTGCCTGTTCTCCAGATGTTGGTATCATAATCTGGCATACTGGCAGCAGATACGATTTTCCCCGTATCCACTTCCATCGCAACTGCAAATCCGGTCTTTGCATTCGGATGCAATCGACCGGAAACCGGATTGCGATGAAGCCAACTCAACTGATCCAGAATGGCCTGTTCTGTTTTCACCTGAACGTTCTTGTTAATGCTGGAAATCAGGTCGTACCCTTTCTCCGGCGGGGTAGAACCAGCCACACCTTCAGGCAGATTACGCAAATCAACATCAACGGATGTATATCCGCTTTTGCCTCGGAGAGCATCCTGATATTGCAGTTCGAGTCCATCAAAGCCTACAAATTCATTCTCCGTATACACCAGGCCCGGATCCGTTTGCGTTTTATTGGCCTCGTCCACCTCTTTGTATTTGTTCAAGGACTTCGAACTTCTGAACTTCTTCAGATAACCGATGGTCTGAACCGCTACCGTATCCGGATCGTAGAAACGTACACTCTCCTCGACGATCTGAATACCTTTGAACTCGTCCTTGTGCTGTAGGAAATAAGCAACTTCTTCCTCGGACAGATCACTCTTGATCAGACGTGGCATGAAACCGTTCGCTTTGCGGGAGTTCAAGTCCATCTCTTCAATAATTTTCTCCACCGTAAGTGGCTCTGAATCCTTCAGCTTGTACTGTTCAAACACATCATGCAACCGGGTTGCAATATCCTGCACTTCCCCTATGTTAGGACTCGGTTTCCCATCAACATCCCCATAGTTTTTATACAGTGTCAGGTAGAGAGACTGAATGGGCTTGGAGTATGCCAACTTCACCTGACCTGTGGAATCATAGATCGTGCCTCTCACAGGAGGAAGTGGTACATCCTTGGTAATGTTACTTGCTTCTTCCTGACTAAGCTCAGGCCCTTCGACAAATTGTAAAAAGGCCAAGCGTACAATAATAACGCTAAAAATAACAAAGGAAGCGAAGAAAAATACGTTCATTCGGTAACTGAAGCGCCGTTTGTCTGTAAGTTCATCCTTCTCATTGGAATGCTTTTTCATCCATCCTACCTCTTTCATGACTTGATGCATACCGCTCAAACTGATTCTTCGCGGCATGATAACCTGGCAACGTCGTCATATTCCGGACCCATGTCCGTTGTAATGTTAAGCTGATTGATCTTTCAGATGGGTGTCGGCAAAATTCGGAGGATTAAACCAGTCTCCACTGATCGCCCATGTCGGGTCAAGCGGAACCCAGCTCTCGGAATCACTCAAATACACCTCATTCCACGCATGCGGACCGTACCCTCCCTGGCCGTTATAACCAAGTCCTGTAACAACTTTGACTTCAAGTCCTTGTGAACGGGCCATCACGGCATAGAGACGGGCATAATCAATACATACGCCTTTGCGTGTATCAAATGTATCCTGTGGATTCTGTTCATGCCATATGCCCTTTTGCTCATAGTCATCCACTTTACCATAGTCATACTGAATACGTGAACCTACCCAGTCGTATAGCGCTCTTGCTTTGGCTTCATCTGTCGATTGGCCTTTGACAATCTCACTCGCTGCAGATTCGATATCCGTTGGAATATTGTGATCGATGACTTCATATTTGCGTTGCAGGATGCCGCCCAGTTCCTTCTGCACAGCCTGCGTAAATACGGGTAGCTTGTCCTTGATAAACGTGCCAGACAACGGTTCGATAACCGATTTGGCCCCTTGCATATAGATCGGAGATGCTTCCACATATCGGCTGAACATACTCCCGGGGTAAAGACTGACTATCATGAACAAAACCGCAATGACAATCATTCCGCGGACGGAGCCTATGATCGTGCCAATGAATGCACCCGTCAACCGACTAAACATACCTTTAGGCGCACTTTCCTCGGCTGACCTCTGCCTGCTGCTAAAAATAAATGAAGAGAGGAACCCAAGAATCAGTCGGATGAGTCCATAGCTAAGTACAAATAATACAGCGAACCGCATCAGCGGAAAATCTGCAATCGCCGTAACCAACGTATAATACATCTGTTCCCACCGGTTCAACTCACGGTTAGGCATGGCTGAAGCATACTTAGACAGCCATTGCTGTACATATGGCGCAAGCCACAACGTTAAACCGATCGACAACAGAATACCAATGACAGCCATAATGCCATCCATCAGGAACCCAAAGAGTCTGCCTGCTGAACGCGAAGCCCCTCTGGACCAACCCTGCAATAATGAAGCAGCCACAATCAGCAACAGCATAATCGTGATGCCATTCAATTCCTTCAGGCTGTCCAGCCAATTCTGCAGCACGTACCGATTCCCCCTTTACTACGATGCTGGTGCTGTTTTGTTTTCTTGTGCCTGTTCGACAAACGTACGTATAGTTTCATTGTCGAGCTTCCATTCGCCAAGTGAAATTCCGCGGAAGGTCACATCGACTTTATCCGATTGAGTTCTGCCCTTAATCTCCACATTGGGACTTGTGATGGTGAACGCTCCATCCTGTCCTTTGACGTATTTCGCTTTGGAAGCCTCCTTAAGCATCATGCTGGTTGCTTCCTTCTTCAATGTGTCCATCGTGCTGGATTGTACGTCTGTCACTGTCTGTTTGATCTGATCAATGGAGATGCCGCTGTATATCAGTAGAGCCGCAATAATGATGATGGCAATCGCCCATTTCAATACGGTTTTGACCACATTAAGAACAAAGAACAATATGATCAATGCAACCACGATCACCAGCCAGTTCTGCATCACAAACTCTTTGATTACTTCTATGTTCATGACTACACCTTCCGTATTAGGATTCATTCGTAACACTCCCGAATATTATACATGATTTCCGAAGCTGCTGTCAGCTAAGCCCTCTCCCTTAAAAATAAACGGTCTAAGTTCGTCCCGCCGGGCGTACAAGTAGTACCATGAGGTTCTGCTGGCGAACGGGAACACGTTCAAGACCTGTAATTGGAACATGCATCGCTTAACAAGGAGGGGCTTATGTGAAAACGGCCATCTGGCTATACCTGTTTTTGTTCCTTGCCGTATTTGATTTGCACGCCCAGTATCCCATTCTGACTCCTTTTGCCATCTCGCTGGGAGCCGCCCCTACTTTCATTGGCTGGATGATGGGCATCTATTCCTTAACGCATCTTCCTGGCAATCTGATTGCTGGAACACAAATCGATAAACATGGGAGTCGCCGCTACATTGTATTCAGTCTGCTCGGTGCAGGATTCATCCTGCTCTTACAAGCCTATGTCCAGACACCGTGGCAACTGCTGGCGCTGCGTTCCATTAGCGGTTTTGTGCTTGCCTTCCTGTCTCCTGCATGTCTCGCCCTGCTTGCACAGTTATCCAGCGATCCGGTGAAACAGGGGAAGTATATGTCGGGTCACGGGGTAGTACATACCCTCGCCTCTGTGATATCGCCAGCAGCCGGTGCGATCATTGTGGGTTCCATGGGATTCTCTGCTACATTCTCAGGCTTGGGCTATCTGCTTATTCTCACAGGTGTCATTGCTTTCATGACGATGCCCCGCGGCATCATCAAGCAGCAGGAGAGAGTAACTGAACCTGCCAAAGCTGACGTTTCACCAGCAGATGCCACAAGTGCTTTCCTGCCAGTGTCCTGGCGATATTTTGCCTTGCCTCTGGTGATTGCCTGTGCCCAAGGTATTCTCTTCTTCGAATTACCCCTGCGGGGAGGAGGACAATCGTCCATCATGTCTACCGGACTGCTGTTCTCTATTATCAGTATTGGGGCACTCTTCACACTCAGTATGTTATTTCTCAACCGGTATTCCCCCAAGCTGCGTCTGGTTGCGGGCGTGCTGTTAATGTCCTTGTGTTTTTTTGTGATGGCAGCCATTCCGCAAGTTCCGTTGACCACCGTATTATTTGTACTCGGGATGTCCAAAGGCATTATCTTTCCAGCTATGGCAACCCTATTTATCCGTCTGAGCGGAGGCAGCAAGTTGGGCCGCATTTTCTCGCTGCAATCCATTGCCACCTCCATCGGCTCTTTCATCGGCCCCATCACAGCCGGACAGCTTCGTGTCGGGTTATCACCCTATTTCATCGCGTTTCTTTTGTTAATGATTGGTATGCTACTGCTTCCATACTATACATCCAGACGCGAAGCTTCCCTGTCCGACCCGAAAAGTATATTAAATTAGGCCTGTATCAAGTCTTCTTCCCTACCGTTATGGCATCAATTAGGCCTGTATTTTCATTAGCTTTGCATCATTCCCCCATTTACAGCTAAACTATATATAAAATGGACTAACGTTTTACACGTTGATAAAAGCTAACTGGGAAATCTATCTTTCACAATCACCGAAGGTTTTATCTTATTGAAGATCATTAAGGTTGAACAATTAGCCAAAAGTAGTGAAGGGGACGGAATCGATTTTGAAGAAGCGGTAGCGTTCGCCTTTGTCTCCAAATATTAACTTTATAAAAGTAATTCAGAAATATATGGAGACAACAGCGATCGGAAGAACGATCCGTAACCGGAACGGCCACTGCCAGCTATTATTTCCCTAATGATGCATCTATGAAATAAGACCTCAAACTTGATGGGTTTTTCTATCCAGTTAGCAGTCGTGTAAAGAAAGGAGTCCATTTTATATAATCAGTCGATTTTCGCTGCAACATTTCCCGGGGAATGTCGACATAAGCTCTCGAACAAGAGGTGAATATCATGCCTATTCATGTCATTGTGGAAGGTAAGAATGACCGAAGCAAACTGAAACATCTGGTTGGACCCGAAATCAACATTCTATGTACGTTTGGAACACTTAATTCCCTCAAGTTGGAGACCCTGCGCAAGCAAGTCGGTTACGATGAAGTCTTTTTATTTATGGATAATGACAGTTCCGGCAAAAAAATAAGAGGTGTGCTTCGGGATGCTTTCCCGGATGCAGTACAGATGTATACACGACGAGGATATGCGGGTGTGGAAGGAACACCTGATGAGTATATCATTGCCCAGCTGGAGAAAGCCGGGTTAGAGACATACATCCAATACCCTGAACATCCCTCCTATTAAAATGAAATACCAAAAGGCTGCCTTTGGATTGATATCCAACCTAAAGGCAGCCTTTACAATATGAGTATCAGATGATTATTCCTTAATCAGATTGCGAATATCCTCAGCAATGACAGCTGGCACAACGTCCTCTGTATTAAATGCGTTATATACCTTGCGCAGCTGGTTGTTCTCATCCACCAGCCCGATCATGTTCATATGGGCAAAATCGTCCTTACTCTCCCCATCGATCAGGATTTGAAATGAATCTCTGGCGAACTGTTTTGTTTTGTCCATATCCCCTCGCAAGAAGTACCATCCCGAATAATCCGCATGGAAGCGGTCCGCGAACGTCTTAATCTTCTCTCTTGTGTCGACTTTGGGGTCGAATGAAATGGATACAAACGAGACATCTTTACCGAAGGTGTCGTCCTCTTTCAACAGATCCTGCACCTGGGATAACGTAAACGTCGTAATCGGGCAGACATCCGGACAACTGGTGAAATAAAAGTAGAACAAACGGACTTTCCCTTGGGTATCCTCCAGTGATACCGTACTGCCATCTACATTTTCCATGGAAAAGGATTGGATTTCCCGGATTTCGGGTAATTTTTCCTTACTGGCAAATACAGTGCCCCACATCAGATACACAGCCATAATCAGTGCGAGCCCAAGCAGCATCCATGTCCATTTGTACTTTTTCAGCATCTTCCTCGTCCCTTCTGTATCTTCTCTTATGAATACGCATACATATGTGTACCCAAAATCACGTTTGTTTCGTTTCATCCATCTACTGTGACATATGTATTCAAAGAAACCTACTTTTTATGAGATTCTATATTATTGTAACGGTTTAAAGGAACAATGCCCATAAATTATTTTAGCGTTGTATATCATTCGAATAGTATCGTACGTTCTCTGCCGATTTTTCTCACTGTATCCGATATAAAGTTTATCATAGGAACTGCCAAAATAGTTTGACAAAATACGTACATTTATTGGGTATGTCGCAGGAAATTGTCATAACTTTGAAATTAGGGATGTTTTGCATCCTGACAAACGGATATTATACACTATATATGGGTATCACCTAGATAGAGAAGTAATATGCCTTAGAAGTCTTAGAACGATACACCACACAAAGGAGACGTTTATGGATACCTCTACACATTTTGTCATGGGGATTGGTCTAGCCGGTCTGGCTTATGTCGATCCTGTCGTCGCGGCGAGTCCCATGCTTGCAGCTGCGGTAATGGTTGGCACGATCGCCGGTTCCCAGGCCCCTGACATTGATACTGCGTTACGTCTCAAAAGCAATTCGCTTTACATTCGGAATCATCGGGGCTTGTCACACTCTCTGCCATTTCTCCTGTTATGGGTTTTGCTCATCACCGGCGTCATTGCACTGATATTCCCTGGTGTTCCTATTGGACACGTTGCCACCTGGACCGCTGTGGCCGTAGGCTTTCACGTATTCACCGATCTGTTCAACACCTATGGAACCCAAGCCGCCCGGCCTTTTACGGAACGCTGGATTGCCTGGAACATCATTCATATTTTTGATCCGTTTCTATTTACTACACATGTCATAGCTATCCTGTTATGGGCCTTTGATCTGATCGCCCCTGCTCCACTCTTCGTTACGTTGTATAGTTTGACCGGTTTATATTATATATGGCGAACGATTGCTCGTGCACAAGCGGTCAGAAAAGTCAGACGTCTCGACAACAGCCCAGAGCAGGCAAGATACATCGTCATTCCAACGATATCCTGGAACCGCTGGCATGTGGTTAAACGAGTTGAGGACGGCAGTTATGTGATCGGTAAAATGGATGGTTCTAATCTGGTATGGAGTCTGCAAGCCTCGTCTTCTACTCATGCGGCCGTTGCTGCTTCACGCAAATCACCGGAAGTCAGTGCCTTCCTCTATTTCACCTCCTATGCGGTGGCAGAGGTTGAAGAACTGCCTGCCGGTTACAAGGTCCGCTGGGCAGATGTACGTTATCGACACCGGAAACAATATCCATTTGTCGCTGTGATTGTGATGGATCGGAATTTTGAAACGATTGATACGTATGTAGGCTGGTTAAGCGATGAGAAAATGGATAAAAAACTTTTATCTGCACGCCCTTGACGAAGTGAGCATGGCAAGGCACAATCAGACATAGGAACTGATACGCGAGAAAGCCCGGAGCGTTTCCGCTCCGGGCTTTCTGTTTATCCTGTTTTGTTGCTGTTGGTTAAAATAAATTATTTGCCAGACCCAGCCAGAGACTGCTCAGCGATTTGTACCAGACGTTTGGTGATATATCCACCCAAAGATCCTGTTTCACGGGAAGTGTAGTTACCATAGTAACCGTCTTGTGGGATAGTTACACCCAGTTCCTGTGCAGCCTCGATTTTCAATTGTTGCAGTGCTGAATTTGCCTGAGGTACCACCAAGTTGTTAGAACGAGATCCTTGAGCCATATTTATAATCTCCCTTCAATCTGTGTCTGTAATGTAATTGCAAGCTTGCAAGATTATTATGGCTCGTAGGCTACAGGTTATACGGAGTTTTACTAAATTTGTAGATGGAGGTTTTTCCCAATGAGTAAAGGCTTGTCCTTATGGTTCGCATTCTCTTCGATTATCTTGTTAACGGTTTCAGCAATTATGATCTCATACTCCGGTTGGTTTGCTGCACTACTGTTTGTCCTGTCCATTGCCAACATTGGCTGGGGATTTGTGATTCGTGCCAAAAAAGAACGTCAGGAAGTTCGCTCGGCTGCTTCAGAGCCCACTTCTTGATTAGGTCATTTGATAGTTCAATAATGAACGCACCAATAAAGAGGAGTCCTTCAATAGGGCTCCTCTTTATTCATGTTAACTATTCATTGCGTGAAATGAAGATGTTGTCAGGACTACTGTTTACGTCTCGGAACAAATCCCATACGTTCTTTCACTGCATCCAACGTTTGAGCAGCAACTTCTTCTGCACGGCGGGCTGACGTTTCCAGAACATCCGCCAATTCGCCAGACTCACGAATCTCATTATATCTTTGTTGGAGCGGTTCAATCACAGATACAACCACTTCAGCCAGTTCCTTTTTAAACGGACCGTACATCTTGCCTTCATAACGCTCAGCTACTTCCTTAAGCGTCATACCTGCACATTCAGCGTAGATACTCATCAGATTGCTGACTTCCGGTTTGTTTGCCGGATCATATACGACTTCACGTCCCGAATCTGTAGTGGCACGGCTGATTTTTTTGCGAATCACATCCGGCGGATCCAGCAGGGCAATATAGCTGCCAGCGTTAGGGTTACTTTTGCTCATTTTCGTAGAGGCATCATCAAGTGACATTACCCGTGCACCTACCTGTGGGATATACGGATCTGGAATGGTGAAGTACTCCCCATAACGGTGGTTAAAACGTCCTGCCAGATCACGTGTCAGTTCCAGATGCTGCTTCTGATCCTCACCTACTGGCACAAGGTCAGCATTGTATAACAAAATATCAGCCGCCATTAATGATGGATACACAAACAGTCCGGCACCAACGGAATCTTTACCGGATGATTTATCCTTAAACTGAGTCATGCGTTCTAGCTCACCCATGGAGGTCAACGTTGTCATCAACCAGCCCAATTCCGCGTGCTGTGGTACATGGGATTGCAGAAATACGTTAGATTTCGAAGGATCAATACCTGCTGCAATAAACAGTGCAGCTACCGCTTCCGACTGTTCACGCAATGCTGCTGGCTCCTGAGCCACGGTGATGGCATGAAGATCAACCACCATGAAATGACATTGATAGTCATGCTGGAGTTTTACAAAATTTTTGATTGCACCAATATAGTTGCCCAATGTGAGCTTACCGCTTGGCTGAATACCTGAAAGTACTGTTTTCATTACACATAACGCCTCCCTGATTGTATATAAAAAACTCCTGCCATTCTCTGCGAACGCAAAAAGGCCCCACATCCGCAAGGGACGTGAGACCGTGGTGCCACCCTTATTCGCTTTTCTTCGATTGCTCCTGACCCTGAATCAAGTCAAGCGGAAGAAATGCCTTCATTGTTCCGTAACGTGGATTACACGGCAGACTCTAGTGGGGCAAGCCCATCTCTGGCTTAACCTGTTCAAACCTACACTCAAGGGTCCATTCGGTAAAGAGCTCACACCGGTTCACATCAACCACCGGCTTTCTGGAGAGGATTCTCTTGGCCTACTTATCCCTGTCATCGATTTCATGTCATTTAATTCTAATAAATGCTTTTAGAGTTCCATCTTAATGCGCACAGGCGTGAATGTCAAAATGAGTTGAACTTTTTTACCCGAGACATCAAAATCTGTTATGATGGAATTGCTTATCCTGTTGCCTGCTTCACACGAAATAGCGCAGGAAATCGCTGGCATGTACACAACGACACGCCTGCAGCAGTAGCTTCATCACAACTGCTTGCAGACAGATTTCAAGTGGGAAAAGGAGCATCGATATGAAACAAGTGACCAAAGGCCAATGGAATGGTTACGACACGTATATCCTACATAGCCGTGAATTGGAAATCACCCTGCTGCCGCGTCTTGGAAATAATATTATTTCGATTCGCGATTTAGTGCAGGACAGAGATGTCGTCCGCCGTCCGGATGAAGACGATCTTGCCTTTTATCTGCAGAAGCCGTACCATTTTGGCGTTCCTCTCCTGATTCCACCAGGGCGCATTCATCGTGGACAATTCGAATATGAAGGCGTTCGTTACCAGTTTGATCAGAACACGGCGAATGACAACCATATTCACGGTCTCCACCGTACCCAATCCTGGTGTGTCAGTGACATTGAGGAAGATGAAGACGGCTGTGCAATTACGACTGAATTACTGACCGAAAATGAAGAGCATTGGATGGCACAATTCCCGATTCCCCTAAAACTTGAGATGACGTTCAGTCTGCATAACGCTGTATTTAGCCAGCGTCTGCGAGTCACCAATCTGAGCTCAACACCTGCTCCTTTTGGGATGGGATATCATACATGGTTTTTGTTAGACGGCAAACCTGCCGACTGGACACTGCAACTGCCTGTTTCCGGAATATACGGACAGAATGAAGAACAACTACCGACAGGTGAACTGGAATCTCTGGGTGAATGGTCTGCTCTTAACGAAGGCATCAATATGCAGGGACGTAACTGGGATACCCTGTTGAAAGCTACCGAAGGTGAACCGGCTACGGCTTACTTACGCAGGCAAGATGGATATACATTAAAATATTCAGCAGATGAAACATTTTTCAAACATTGGGTTCTCTTTACCAAAGGTGAATCCGATCAGTTCTTGTGCATTGAACCGTACACTTGGCTCCCGGATGCACCTAATTTGGCTTTATCGGATGAACAAACCGGGTTGATTCGCTTGGAACCAGAACAGCCTGTTGAGTTATTTACACGTATTGAGGTTATGCCTCCTACAGACTAAGCGAGCTGATCATCCTCTATTCTGCTTTTACGCATATCACCCTATATTTTGATATCCAAATACAACTTGCCGACCCGCATTGGGTCGGCTTTTTTATGTGTCCTGTGCACTGATAGTTATCCATATTTTCCCTTACGCCATATCATGTATATTTCCTTATTCTCTAACCATACTAACATCACCAAGCCATAAGGAGGTGACACATATGTACGGAGGTCAAAACCAAGGTAGCGGTAGCCGCTCCAACAACCTGGTCGTTCCCCAAGCAACTGCAGCATTGCAACAATTGAAAATTGAAGCTGCTCAAGAGCTGGGTGTAACTATTCCACAAGATGGTTACTACGGTAACTATACTTCCCGTGAGACAGGTTCTCTGGGTGGATACATCACTAAACGTCTGGTGCAAATCGCTGAGCAGCAATTATCGGGTCGTTCGTAAGCTCGTAATTATTGCTTGAGCCTAAGCAGAATCCAAAAGTAAAAGCGGCCTTCTTCGGAAGTGCCGCTTTCTCTTGTGCAACGAATTATGAGGTCGACTCCATATCCGAATCCTTGTATGTATTGGTTCTAGGGTAACGAATCATCAAGCTTGCCATATTGTAATTGGACTCCATCGTTGCATCTACCAAAATCATACCTTGTCTTACTGTGAAGTCGTACGATATTTCGCCATGTGTCCAATTGCGTTTGAATTTCAACGTCTCCAGTGCCATTGCCCGGAAAGAAGTTCTCTGGGTTTCGTTTAGCCCTCCTTCCTCCACATCCATCTGCCCATCTCGTCCAGCTATCGGATTATGTCGAATACCGAATTTCCCAATTACGTTGTTTCGTATTTGCACAAAAACTACCCCTGAATCTAACCCTGATAACTCATTATCAAGCTCTTTGAACACCAGATCCAACTGTCTCGCTAATGAAAGCTCATCAATTTTCATATTAACACTCTCCTTATATGCTTATAGTCCTATACAGCAAGGACTTACGACTCATTATATGACATCATATGTGCTGATTCAACAAAGAACGGCAAAGTTGGGTATTTCTAACTATGATTTGCACAATTAATTGCCATTCCACTCCCTTAAACTGAGCTTTTTCACTTAATTACGACAAAATCTTCGAGAATCAAAAATGAGGATTCTGTACAAAAAAAGGCTGCAATCCTGTGTCTGTTAACACGGGATTGCAGCCTTTTTCATATATGTTTATACTATTTTTCGGTCGCCGTCATCTGCAGAAATTGCTCAATATCGGCAATAACCAAGTCTGCAGCATTTTTCCAGAATTCCGGTTGTGTCAGGTCCGTACCCAGATGTTTCTGAGCAAGTTCTTCGACCGTCATACGCCCTGTATCCCGCAACAAATCATCATATTTATCTGCAAATGCTGTACCTTCCTGCTGCGCTCTTGCATAGATTCCCGCACTGAACATATAACCGAACGTGTATGGGAAATTATAGAATGGCACACCAGTCAGATAGAAATGCAATTTGGATGCCCAGAAATGAGGATGATCTGATGCAAGCACGCCACAGAATGCTTCCTGCTGCGCCTCCACCATTAATTTGGATAATTCATCCGCGTTGACCAAGCCTTTTTTGCGTTGTTCATAGAAACGATTCTCAAACAGGAACCGGGCATGGATGTTCATAAAGAAAGCAACACTTCGCTGTATCTTGTCTTCCAGCAAAGCCAGCTTCTCTTGCTCATCTGTTGCCGCCTGCACCAGGGCATCTGCTACAATCAGTTCAGCAAACGTGGACGCTGTCTCAGCCACATTCATCGCATAACGCTGATTCAAGGCGGGCAACTCTTCCATGATGTGTTGATGATATCCATGACCAAGTTCATGCGCAAGAGTCGACACATTAGATGGTGTCCCGGAGAAGGTCATGAAAATTCGGGTTGCTTTGCTAAGTGGCAAAGATGTACAGAATCCGCCTGGACGCTTGCCAGGACGGTCTTCTGCTTCGATCCAGCGTTTCTCAAAAGCCATCTCTGCAAACGAGGAAAGTTTAGGACTGAACTTGGCAAACTGTTCAACAATATTGATGGCTGCCTCATCGTAAGTGATTTTGCCACTCGATTTACCTACAGGTGCATCTACGTCGCTCCAGCTGAGCTTGTCTACCCCCAGCAGTTCTGCCTTGCGCTCCAGATATTGAACAAGCGCAGGTTTGGCACCGTTAATCACATCCCACATCGTATCCAGTGTCTGACGTGACATCCGGTTGATGGCCAGAGGTTCTTTGAGGATATCATCCCAGCCACGTTTCTCATATAACTTCAGACGGAATCCCGCGAGGTGGTTCAGTGTATCTGCACAGAAATCTTCGACATCAGTCCAAGCCTGCTCCCAGTTTGCGAATACCGTCTCGCGTACATTCCGATCACTATCGCTCAGCTTGTTGGCAGCCTGTCCTGCGGAGAGCATCACCGTTTCCCCATTTTGCTCAAATGAAATGTTCACCTTGCTGACAATCGTGTTGTAGAATTTGCCCCAACCATGGTAACCATCTACACCCAGATCCAGAGCAAGACCTTCCAGTTCAGGCGACAGCTTCTCACGAGCCAGCGTACGACTCTCAGTCAAAACAAATGCCAGCGGCTTAATTTCTTCCCGAGCAATCCACGCGTCCCACACCGAATCCGATGTCTGACTGAGTGTATTATCGAACTTCGATTTGCTGCCGTTCAGCATCGCTGCAATAGAACTGATAGCCCCCTGAAGCTGCGTTGCCTTTTTGTCCTTCTGGTTTTGCGATGAGAGGCAGGATACAAACGCAGAACCTTCCGATATGCGGATATAACAGCTTTGCAGCAGTTCCAAAATCGGATCAAAAGCTGCCGTCTCTTCTAATGAAGTCGGTGCAGGTGTTTCATTCAACAGATGTTGCAGTTTACGTACATCCTCTTCCAGTTCAATCAGATACGCAGCAAATGTCTCGGAGGAAGAACCTCCACTAAAAATGGACTCCAGATCCCATACGGGGTGTAATGGCGTTTTCATTTAATAAGGCACCTCTCTCTATAAATTGGATGGTTAGGATTGAATTAAAAACTGGTTTTCTGTGTGCCATATCTCTATACTAGAGAAATACTTATAGTAACTTTCAGGAGGTAAACGTATGAAACCTTTACAAGTATCGGCTGATACAGCCGTCAAATTAGCAGAATCCCTGGGCGTACCTTTGGAGCACCTGATGCACATGCCCCAACATATCCTGATGCAGAAGATTGCGGAACTAGCCAAACAAGAAGCCTCCAAACCTTCCGCACCAGAAGGCGAACAAGAATGATTCCGTTTGAGAACAGCTGGCCTTACGATATTGTGATGGGAGACATCTATGTACAGCAATGTCCCTACTGTCATGCAAGCAACGTGCTGCTCCCCCTCAAACCCAAAGAGCTTGTGCTCATTCGCGAAGGCAAAAAGAAATTACTGGTTTTTCCCTGCTGTAATACAAGCATGACCGTGATCGACAACGACAGTGACTATTTGTTATCCAGCCGTCCTGTCCGTAACTAATGTAAGATCAACCTAGAGGGGGCTGCGCTTCGCAGCCTCTTTGTCTGTTTCCAGCATCTCTTCAGGGAGTTCCAACTTACTTGAAATCATCTGCTCACGCAGCACGGCCCACTGTTCCCTTGAAGCACGAATCATGGCCGCATCTGTGATCCGCTTGTCATGAATGACCTTGCTGAACCATTGCACTGCTTCATTAAACCGTCCTACCCTGCGGTTCAATTCCCCGAGCAAATACAACAGTTTGGCTTCATTGCCACCCGTTCCTTCACGTTCGAACACCTTCACATAGGCTTCCAGGCTAAATTCAAGAAAACGATGTTCCTGTGCATGGTCCTCCATATAACGATACAACCAAGCTATATGATGCAACAGACCAGCGACGACACGATCTTTCTCCCGGATCACCTGTGCGCACAGCAAGGCAAGCTTGTACGTTGCCACCGCCTGTTCCAGTGTTCGTGCTCCGCTATAATCACGTTTAACCCAGCGGTTACCGATCTGTTCCTTAAAAGCCTTGCGCTGAGCATCATTTAAATGCTCCGTTGCGTTCTCCGTCGTGGCAAACCCGCACTGCGGACAGATGCGAACCACATAAAAATCTGGATTCTCCAGCTTGTAGTAAGCACAAAAATCCGAATCCGTCCGGTATGGCCTTTTCAAACTCGGTCTTACCCGTGAGGTTTCATACTCGGTTTCGCAATAATGACAGGTCACTTTCACCTTATACAGCGGCTCTAATTCCAATCTCTTCCATCCCTCTCCCGTACGCTTATAATCATATTCGGAACTACGGTGTATTCACAAAATGATGTGCAGGCCCGGATAAACGCTGCAAGATAAATGAATGCAAGGGCTCCTCAACACCAATCTGTGTTAAGGCTTGATCCATACATGCAAGCCAAGCCTCGGCCCGTTCAGCCGTCACTTCAAAGTGCATATGACGGGCACGCATCATCGGATGTCCAAACGCCTCGGAAAACAGACCAGGTCCTCCAAAAAACTGAGACAAAAACATATACTGCTTGTCGATGACCGGCTGAATATCTTCCGGGAAAAGTGGAGCCAGTTGCTCATTCTGCTGAACGATCGGATAGAAGGCCTCGACCAGTGCGCGAACACCTTTCTCGCCGCCAAGATTGTCATAAATACTCAAACTGGGATTCATTCGTCTGATTCCCCTTTCTAGTGTCGAATTTTGCCATATATTACACGTTCCATGAACATTGTGAAAACAGTAACAATATCAAGGCCACAAAAGCCTTTATCTCCATTCTATCAAAAAAAACCAAAAAGTCCTATATAACATGAAATCATCAGGGCACATAACCTGCCATGTGTATATAGGACCCTCTTCAGAACATAACAGAAAAAAAGCGCCAACCGCATAGGTTGGCGCACTAGATATTTCATTAATAACTCCGCCAGTCCTCTTCCTCAGAGCGTACCAGCGAGGCACGGATCACATATACAAAAGCACAGACCAGGATTCCGGTGACAAGACTCATGATCATCACTCCATCCAAATTGAATTCCACCTTGGAGACAATTAGGTGACGTTCAGGCGTTTTTCTCATTTTAGCACACATCACTTAAAAACACAGCCACTTTTGCAAGCGCTTTCTACGTATTATTTTGTACTGTTTGTCCACTTTTTTTCATATATTGATGGCAATAGCATCACAGACTTCCGCACACCGACCATTCCAAAAATAAAGGAGAAGAATTCATGGCTGCTTCACAACGACTCACCCATGTCCTGGTCACACTCGCTCTCCTGATCCTTTGTGTGTTAATGGTCTTGTATCCAGCGGAAACCTGGCATGCAGGTGTACGCGGACTGTCCATCTGGTGGGACGTATTGTTTCCCTCCCTTTTTCCTTTTTTGGTGCTGTCCGAGCTGCTGCTCGGCTTTGGCATTGTTCATTTTCTAGGTACCTTGCTGAATCCATTGATGCGTCCATTGTTTCGTGTTCCCGGAAGCGGTGGTTTTGTATTTGCCGTGAGCTGTGCATCCGGTTATCCTACAGGGGCGAAACTGACCGCGCAGTTATGGGAACAAAAGCTGGTTACCCGGGAAGAAGGAGAACGGCTCGTTGCCTTCACCACATCATCCGATCCGATCTTCATGATTGGAGCCGTATCGGTTGGGTTCTTCCATAATGTCGCTATTGCTCCGTTATTGGTTGCAAGTCATTACGCTGCAGCTTTTCTGGTAGGCATGCTCATGCGTTTTCACGGGGGTACAGCGAAAGGCTCACAGCCAGACAGCTCTTCTGCATCTCCACCGGGGGAAATACATAGAAACAGACTGGTCCGGGCCATCTATGCAATGCATGAGGCAAGAAAGGCTGACGGACGGGCATTCGGTGAACTGCTGCGCCAGGCAGTCTCCTCATCCCTTCGCCTTATTATTATCGTAGGGGGGCTGGTTGTATTCTTCTCGGTCATGATGGAGTTGCTTGTACAGACCGGTTGGCTTGGCGGATTATACGGGATAACCGAGCAATTGCTTCGACATAGCGGGCTTCCTCCATCCTTATCTCCTAGCTTGGTCGGGGGGCTTTTTGAAGTAACGCTGGGGAACAAAGAGGCCGGAAGTGCCGGGGCATTCATCCCACTCGTCTATAAAGTAGCAACAGCAGCCTTTGTTCTCTCCTGGGGCGGATTATCCGTCCATGCACAGATTATGAGTGTTCTTAGCAACACACCCATGAGATACGGTCCATTTCTATTCGCCAGAGCAATTCATGCGCTAATCGCACCTCTGCTGGTCCTGTTATTGTGGACACCCATGATGGGGCGTTCCTCTTCACCCGTTCTCATGGAGCCCGGTTTCATCCCATCGTTATCAACGTATACACCGGACTGGGGATTGATCTTCTTGACGGGGATAATTATTTTTGCGAGCATCATTGTGTTTTTGTTATTCCTTGCGATATTAAGTTCCATTCTCAAACCTAGACGACATGCCAAAAAATAAGTGAACGATTCATCTATATTTAACGGAATATGCGCCCAAACGTTGTGTTCTTCCGCGGAATTGATTATCATCGGTAGTATAATGACCACAAAGGAGCTTTCATCTTGAGATATTATGTTCAAGACCGCGGAGACCAGTTATCGATTGATCTCAGTCAGCAGTTTCATGCGCTGGCGAAGGAAGAAGGGTTCAAGCTGGATGCAGAATCGCCGGAGATTGTCATCTCCATCGGGGGCGATGGTACGATGCTACAAGCATTTCACAATTTCATCGACCGTATTCCGGATATTGCTTTTGTTGGGGTTCATACAGGCCATCTCGGCTTTTATGCCGATTGGAAGAAGGAAGAGTTACGGGAATTAGTCAGGCTGATGAGTGGCAAGGGAGATCCGGAGGGTCTCAAACCACGGATTGTACAATATCCGCTATTGGAGCTTGAGATTCGGAAAAAGTCGGGGAATTCCTCTTACATCGCCCTTAATGAATTTACGTTAAAAGGTGTGGACGGTACCGTCGTGGCCCAGGTCGATATTAACGATGTGACATTTGAGATGTTCCGTGGGGATGGAATCTGTGTATCCACGCCTTCAGGCAGCACGGCGTACAACAAGGCCCTTGGCGGTGCCATGGTTCATCCAACCATCGAAGCCATTCAGATTGCGGAGATCGCTTCAATTAATAACCGCGTCTATCGGACACTTGGTTCACCGGTTATTTTGCCCAAGCATCATCATTGTGATATTTTCTCCCGCAAGGATCAGCGGTTATTGATGACGATTGATCATGTGAACGTGATGGTGGAGGATCTAATATCCGTCCGTTGTCAGGTATCCAGTCACAAGGTCAGTTTCGCGCGTTTCCGTCCTTATCCATTCTGGAACCGGGTTCGCACGGCATTTCTTGACTGAAATAACACACCAAAAAAGCGGTCCTTCTCAGGAACCGCTTTTTGCTTTGGTTTGAGGTTGATCCTTACTCTTCTGAAGTACAAAATACGCACAGCCAAAGTTACAATATTCATTGATATAATCCACCATACTGGCGATCGTGGAATCCTTCGTCGCTTTTGGATGGTTATCACGGTAAAAACCTTTTAACCTCAATTGGCTATAACCCCAGTCCCCGATAATATAATCATAACGCTCCAGCACTTCACTGTAACGATCACGGAAGACCTCTGGATTCCAGCCTTCTTTGTGGTTCTGGACGATTTCATAATTTTTGCCGCCGATCTGTACAATGACCGGTTCTTTGGGCTTTTCCTCAACCGATTCAACAACCGATTCCTGAACCGGCTCCTGGATCTGCTCCTGAAGTTGTTCCTGAATCTGTTCTGTGATTTTTTCTTCTTCCAATCCGGTATCCTCCATCACGCGTGTGTTGCCGCCTGTTCAGCATGTTTGGTAGCCGATTTCACCTGTTCATGCGCATGGTAGGAGCTGCGTACCATCGGGCCGGATTCGACGTGGCTGAATCCACGTTTTAATCCTTCCTGTTTCAATGCAGCGAACTCCTCTGGCGGATAATACTTTTCAACATACAGATGTTTCTCCGAAGGCTGCAAATATTGACCTATAGTCATAATATCACAGTTCACCGCACGAAGATCATCCATTGTTGATAAAATTTCATTATATTCCTCACCTACACCAAGCATAATGCTTGATTTCGTAGGGATGTTAGGTTGCATTTCTTTGGCACGAGCAAGCAATTCCAGTGAACGTTTATATTTCGCCTTGGCACGCACTTTGTCTGACAACCGCTCAACCGTCTCAATATTGTGATTCAGTATATCCGGTTTGGCATCCATTACAATCTGCAAAGATTCCCGATCGCCCAGAAAGTCTGGAATGAGTACTTCAACGCTGCACAATGGCAACCGCCGCCGTACGGCCTTCACCGTTTCTGCAAAAATCGTAGCTCCTCCATCCTTCAGATCATCACGAGCTACACTTGTAATTACGCAGTGTTGCAGATTCATCTGCTCCGCTGCTTCCGCCACACGTTCTGGTTCCTGCAAATCAAGCTCCGTTGGCAAGCCTGTATTCACCGCGCAAAAACGGCATGCCCTTGTGCAAATATCGCCCAAAATCATAAAAGTGGCCGTTCGATTGGCCCAGCATTCATAAATATTCGGACACCGCGCTTCCTCACATACCGTATGCAGCGTTTTGGAACGCATCATCGTTTTCATTTCCTGATAGTTATCGCCGGTTGTCAATTTGATCCGAATCCAATCCGGCTTCGGTTCTTTAACACGTTTAGCCAATGCATAAACCTTCTTTCTACTGAAGTTAGGCTGTTGCTCGGAACATATTATACCATGAAAGCGCTGGAAAAACCCCCATTTGTCACATCTTGTGCATTCATGCCCGATATGGACAATTTGTATCATTCGATTCCTTCCCCCAAGAGCTTACATGGATAAAATGATCACTTTTGAAGAACGCTAACCTTTAGCTTGGTTCATCGGGTACCTTGTATCATTCTAATGGAAAGGGGCTGCTTCCCAGTGCAACAACGCTTGACCTTCAGGCACACGTACAGTTTTTGGATCAAAACATTACTTGCAGGCACTCTGCTTCTCCCATTCTTGCCTGTAGAAGTTTACAGTGAACCCGCCCAGGCCGCTCCCAAACCACAGGCTGCCGAGTTAAAACCCGCAGAAATTTTCGCTGCACGTCGCCATTTATATGAAACCATCGGTCAGATGACCCAGATTCCCTGGTACAGGATTGCCGCCATTGATCAGTATGAACGAACGATTACTCGCGCACATCCAAAGGATCGCAAGCATCCGGAGCGGCTTACGGGTATCTTCATGACTCCTCCGGCCTGGAGAGGATGGCTAAATCCCGATGAGACGGATCAACATCCGGAATCCATTCTTTTTTTCAAAGGATATGGACGTGATGGTTCTGGAGACGGTATTGCGGATGCCAACAATGATCAGGATGTGCTGTATAGCATGGCTTCGGTTATTCAAGGTTACGGAAACAAACAAGAGGACTTCAACATTGCCTTGTGGGAATATTATCACAACTCCCGTGCTGTGCAACGGATACAGCAATTCGCAAAGTTATATGAGCATTTTGACAATCTGGATCTGTTTGGACATGCCTTTCCGGTTCCACTGGGAACCAATTACTCCTATCGTAGCACCTGGGGTACCAAACGAAGCTGGGGCGGCTATCGCATTCACGAGGGAACGGATATCTTCGCTCCGCATGGCCTGCCTGTGCGCAGTACCTGTTACGGGGTCGTGGAAATCAAAGGCTGGAACCCGTTTGGCGGCTGGCGCATCGGTATCCGGGATTTGAACAATCATTATCACTATTACGCCCATCTCTCGGGTTTTGACAAAAGTGCACGCATCGGTGAAGTTGTGATCCCCGGCCAGGTTGTAGGTTGGGTTGGCAGTTCGGGTTACGGGAAACCTGGGACACAGGGCAAATTCCCTCCACATCTGCACTATGGGATCTACCGGGACAGCGGTTTGCACGAATGGTCGTTCGATCCTTATCCACAGCTGAAACATTGGGAACAGGATGAACGCAAACAAAAGAACAAGAAAAGTAAGTGAGACGAGGATATGCACGATCAGCAAAGCGAAAAAGGGACCTCTTTAATAGAGGCCCCTTTCTTTGCTTTACAATTCAAATTTGTGTGTATCATGGTTGCGCGTCCTTATTGAGCTGCAATCCCCCATTCACATCAGGCAGATCATCTGGCTCAATTTCAAGTTCATTCCCTTGCAAATGGTCTGACGGCGTCTGTTGCTGGTTCTGGCTAGGGGGATTCGTAGTTACTCCATTACCGCTTGATACACCCGTATGACCTGATGGCAGCGCAATAGCTGGGGCATTACTGCCGTTACTGCCCACTGGCTTGCCCTGATTATCGTAATAATACATTGGCACATCCCCGACAACCAGAAGGTAGGAAATCGGGATTTCCGTATCGACCGTTTCGGGTTCCATGTCGAAGGGCACCACGACCGCGACCTCAGCAATGATGTGAATGTACACTTCCACCAAAATCATGTTAATACCCGCATTCTGTTGACGGGTGTTCAGATCCACTTTGACAGCGCCTTGGGGCTCAATACGAACCGGTATACTCGGGCCAAATGAAGCCAACACCGGACTGCCTAGCGCTTGGCCCAGCGGGATTTTTTCTTTTAACATGTGTACATTCTGCAGCGTGGATTGCACAATATTCATTGTACTTGCAGTGATTCGCATATGCTCATTGTAGTTCAGCATGAACCCCGACACTTTCCCGGCCGTATCCGTTTTCCAGTCAATCAGCCCTTCGTTGGTTTTGCCATCTGCAACCTGTGCTGTAATCGCCTTGTTGATCGCCTCAGTTGCAATCTGCTTCACTCTGATCTTGGCCAAATGCATGATGGGGGGCTTCATCTTTTTATCCACATAAGCAAAGCCCTGCATCAAACAAAACGCGGTGACCAATAAAATGATCAACCACATTTTGCGTTTGCCGCTTGGCGGTTTACGGCGTCTCCGGCTTCGCCATTTTCTTCTCATCATCGAAGTGTCCCTCCCCTGCGGGATGAGCTATAGCTATATGTTAACCTTATGCACCGTTGTCCCGAAAAAGAAGGACAGTACGTGGACACTGGATAGAAAGTAACAACAACATGAAAGAGACAAGTACTCCTCATCGCTGACCTAATGGAAATCGGAAATACGTAAACAGAGATAAAAAAACCTTTCGCCCGCAGATTACTCTGCAAGGCGAAAGGCTTTATGTTCAGACCACCCAAAGATTCAGGCCATGTCTATCCTATTATTTCGGAACAGATTCCCAGTCTTTCAGGAAACGTTCAATCCCGCTGTCCGTCAGTGGGTGTTTCCAAAGTGTCGGCAGAAGCGAACCCGGAATGGTGGCAATATGCGCACCGAAAAGGGCTGCATCCTCTACATGTTTGATATTACGAATGCTTGCTGCGATAATCTCGGAAGGCAGATCATACATGTCCAGAATAAGACGCAGATCACGAATCAATTTCATACCATCCACCGCAATATCATCCAAGCGACCAACGAATGGACTGATGTAGGTTGCACCGGCTTTCGCCGCCATCAGGCCCTGTGCTGCGGAGAAAATCAGCGTAACATTGGTTTTGATCCCTTTTTGCGTCAACTCATGACAAGCGTACAGCCCATCTTCGGTCATCGGCAATTTAATGACTACATTCGGTGCCCATTCTGCAATTTCATAAGCTTCCTTCAACATATCCTCGGCTTTGAGACCGATGACTTCAGCACTGACCGGGCCTTTAACCACGCCACAGATCTCCTGAATGACTTCTTTAAATACGCGACCTTCTTTGGCAATCAAAGACGGGTTAGTCGTGACTCCATCCACCAGACCCAAACGTTCGATCCGTTTGATTTCTTCCACATTCCCTGTATCCAAGAAAAATTTCATGAAATGTTACCTCCACTTGATGAATTCGTAAACACGATATAAGTCATTACCCGATGTTCATCATATGTTAACAGTTATATATAAATTAATTTTTCTCTACAGCGTGACCGCCAAATTCATTACGCAATGCTGCTACCACTTTACCTGTGAATGTGTCTGTTTCCAGGGAACGATAACGCATCAGCAAGGACAAAGCGATAACCGGTGTAGCGGTTTGAAGGTCAAATGCCGTTTCTACCGTCCAACGTCCTTCACCGGAAGAGTGCATTACACCTTTAATTTCATCGAGGTTTGCATCTTTGGAGAAAGCACGTTCTGTCAGCTCCATCAACCAAGAGCGGATAACGGAACCGTTATTCCATACGCGAGCCACTTGTTCGAAGTCGAAATCAAATCCACTTTTTTCCAATACATCAAAACCTTCACCGATGGATGCCATCATACCGTACTCGATACCATTGTGAACCATTTTGAGGAAGTGACCGCTGCCCGCTTTACCAGCATACAGGTAGCCGTTCTCCACGGAAGTATCTTTGAATGCCGGTTCAACGATTGCCCAAGCTTCCGGGTCTCCACCGATCATATAACATGCTCCATTACGTGCGCCTTCCATACCGCCAGATGTACCTGCATCCATGTAGTGAATGCCTTTAGGTTTCATCTCTTCGTAGCGACGGATGGATTCTTTGTAGTGGGAGTTACCCGCTTCAATAATGATGTCGCCTTTGGACAACAACGGGCTAACTTCAGCCAATACAGCGTCTACTACGTTGTGGGGAACCATGATCCACAATACACGTGGGGATTCGAGCGAAGCCACCATCTCTGCGTAAGAAGATACGCCTTCAGCGCCGTATTCTTTCATTTCATTTACTGCTTCAGCGTTCAAGTCAAAAGCAACCACTTCGTGTTTGTGATCAATCAGGTTTCTACCCAGGTTCAATCCCATTTTTCCTAATCCGACAAGTCCAAGTTTCATTTCAAAATCCTCCTGTTATGAACAATGTTTAAATTTCATGTGCGTTCAAAATTAAAAATAAGTGCTTAACGTTTGGCGAAGTATCCGTTCCGGTCACGAATCGTTCTTTTGATCGCTGTTATCCCCAGATTTTTTGAATCTCCTATATAGGAGAAAATCCGGGGATAAAGGCGAACGCTTTGCTTCTACAGAATCGATTTCGTCCCCTACACTACATTCTCAGCGTTCAAGTCAACCCATTTTAAAACTGAACCACTAATCTATATTCAAAAATTTTCACGGCCTTCCGGCAAACATAACCGGAAGGGCTTATGCAAAATTGGAACGGTATGATTCGTAATAGTTACTGTATATATCAGTATTTTGCATCATTCGATCCAACTCGCTCCTGAGTACAAGCTCTAGGGGAATAAAACATTTCGTTCTATATCCTGCTGACTTGGAAGATGCAATTTGGATTTGTGCAAATGATTATTTGTGAGCAGAACAGATTGTACTGTTGTCTTTACTATTGTGTTCTCTTATGCTCACTATTTCGTTTCACTTACCACCAACGGTAACCGTCCGCTGCGGTCAGACGATCTGCTGACTCTGGTCCATGCGAACCTGCACTGTACGTATCCAGTGGCACGCTGCCCGCTTCGAATGCTTCCTGAATCGGTTGTACCCATTGCCATGCTAGCTCCACTTCATTCCAGTGTGCAAAGAAGGTTGAATCTCCACGCATCGCATCAAAGATCAGATTCTCGTAAGCTTCAGGGATGTTACGTTTACCTGAGTTGAAGGTCATATGCATTGGTTCCACTTCACCATGGTTCAATGGATTCTTCGCATTTAATTGAAGGGAAATGCTTTCTCCCGGACCAATTTCAATCGTCAGCAGGTTAGGTTCCGTTGTATTTTCAGATTCATGACCGGTCTTCAGTGGAGCCTTGAACTCAACAACGATTCGGGTGGATTTCTCAGCCAGGCGTTTACCTGTACGGATATAAAATGGAACCTCGCTCCAGAATGGATCATCGATCCAAAGTCTTGCGGCAACATAGGTCTCGTTCTGAGATCCGGCTGGAATGCCAGGCTCGTCCAAATATCCAACAACCGAGGAACCTTGCAGCTCACCTGCTGCATATTGCGCACGGACAACTTCAGAAGCGATATTTTCTTTCGTCAACGGACGAAGTGCTTCAGCAATTTTTTGCTTTTTGAATTGAATTTCTTCCGGTGTGCAACGTTTTGGCAAATGCAAACCAATCATCATCAGCAACTGAAGCATATGGTTTTGGAACATGTCACGAAGGGCACCACTTTGGTCGTAATACGCGGCACGTTCTTCAACACCCACCGTCTCACTTGCCGTAATCTGTACATTGGCAATATAACGGTTAGACCACAACGCCTGAATCACCGGATTTGCATAGGTGAGCGTCTCAATATTTTGAACCATCGGTTTACCGAGGAAATGGTCAATGCGATAGATCTCTTCTTCCGGGAAGGTATTGCTCAGTTTTTCGTTCAGATCACGAGCCGATTGCAAATCGTGCCCGAATGGTTTTTCAATAATCAGTTTCTTCCAGCCTTTGGTGTTACCCAGGCCACTTTCTTGAATGTTTAATGCGATTGGCTCAAAGAATTCCGGTGCCACCGACATGTAGAACATGCGGTTTTCGGGAATGTTAAGCTCTTGTTCACGCTGTTGAACCAACTCCAAAAGTTTGGTGTAATCTTCAGGCTTCGTATTATTTAAAGAACAATAACGGAAAGCGCCAATGAAATCACGAACTTGAGATGCTTCTTCCGGCGTCTGACGTGAGAATTCATGCAGTGACTTTTCAACATTGGCCTGGAAGTCCGTATCTGACAATTCACGTCGTCCCAATCCGATAACGGAGAAGGATTTCGGCATTTTCTGATCCATGTACAAGTTATATAATGCAGGGTAAATCTTGCGTTTGGCTAAATCGCCTGTTGCCCCGAACAGGACAAATGTCATTGCATCCATTGGAGTGCCTCCTGTGATCTGTGCAGTATAGTATATGATGTTGCAAAATGTTCGAATCCAAGCATGACAAAAGACGGAATAAGTGGGTGTGTTCCCCGCCTTGCCTCCGTTTATATAACGCACCTGAATTCAACCATGGAACATTCCTTCTCTCCACAACCTGTGTTTAGGTTATAAATTGTAACCATTTGAATTAACGTTACCCATATTACACCTGTCGTCACAATTCGTCAATAATCGTGTCGAACCTGTGAACTCCAGTGTTTATAGGGTTTTTATTTGATGATAACGCTTTATGTGGTAACATTAAGAACAATTGGTATGTGACATTTTACACATATGGCCTGTGGACAAGTAGGTTACAATAAGTATACTAATGATATTACAAGCAATACTAAATCAAAGGAGTACAATCATGAGCGATGATGAGAATGCCAAGCAAATATGCACAAAAGTGGAACAATCTTATCAGATCATTGGCCGAAAATGGGTAGCCCTCATTATCCATGCGTTGATGGAGGAACCCAAACGCTTCAGTGAGATTCACGCTTATATCCCTGACTTGAGCAAACGTGTGTTAAATGAGCGAATAAAGGAATTGGAGGAAGAAGGACTTGTGGTTCGCCATGTGGTCACGGAACGTCCAGTTCGAACTGAATATATGTTGTCACGAAAAGGAACGGAACTGGGGAGAGCGTTAAGCGCCGTGGAACGTTGGGCTGATAAGTGGCTGTAACAACTTGAGGAATCCTTAATGTTTATTGAGCTTGAAGGTTACCGATGTGCAATCCCGGAGGTGGAGTATCGCATTTAGCAACTGGCTAGTGCAATCCGCATCCGGGATTTTTTCAATTCAAACGGTAAATACTAATTGTGTATAGAGACGTAATAACGCTATTATTTTGCAAACCATATTAATGCTTACTGTACCGTTCAAATTGTTGCCAATAATACAGCGGGCTCGTCCCTGCAGATTTGCGAAATAACTGGATGAAATACGGTCCATTTGGAAACCGGCGTGCATGCCAATATATTCCACATAACAGTGTTGTTGTCTTAAGGAGAAGATAGGATTGCTGCAACCTTCAAGCTGTGACGTTGTCCGTGATGATGCTATCTATCTCTTGATGAAAAATACGGTAAGCATACGATTTGGATAAGTGAATATCTGCCGCCATTTGGTCCAATCTGATCACATAATCGAATTGATTTTCAATCCACCACATCATCTTCTCCAAGTGTCTCAAATGACGTGAATCCGCTAACTGCGAAAGCGTTTCATCTGCTTCTTCTTTTTATTGATCTAATCCATGACTATGGAGATTATTATCTTGAAGCATTCTCGAAGATAATTGGATGAAGGGACCGGGTCTATTGATTTTTCGGGGTTGTAGACGTAACAAACGTAGCACAAAAAATGCCACCTCACTATTACGTGAGGTGGCATTTTTTGATAGTCATAATAATTACTTATTATTTTGGATTAGATCATTATTTCAAAATTAAAACAAATTTTTATGTAAAATAAAAATAAAATCTCATTATACAATCAATAGCTTCCATCCGCATCCTTTATTCTCTTGATCGCATCTAACATTTCCTGTTTTTGTTTAAGAAGTAACTGTGTCCGAGTATCCAGCTGATAAAAGAACACTTCCACCTTGATTCGAAGTTTGTCTGCTGATTGTCCCTTCCAGGTGTTCAGCTTCCCATACAATACTCGTGCTTCTCTCTCGTTTTCTCTCAATTCGCTAAGGATAAGATCCAACTCTTGTTCTGCCTGTAATAACTGATCCAAGTCCATGGCTATACTGCTTCCACTCATTACATCTTCCTGCCTTTCTACCAATGCTCGTTAAGCTACTGTTCCACTATCGGCCTGGATAAACAAATCCGCCTTGTTCTGAATATAATCTACAAGATCTGATGTATGTTCCAGATGCCATTCATCTAACTGCTTAATACTCATCTGAAGATCCCATACAATCGGCACAAGCCGCTGACTATGACTGCTCTCGGTGTATTCAAAAAAGTTCCTTTGGATTCGCTCGAAGGTACGGCTCATATCCTGTGCTTGGCGACTCCATTTCCCTGCAATCTCCTTCAGTTCTTCTGGCGTTAACTCGATGGTTCCTGCCGAGTAACCACCTACAACATTAACCACAGACTTGAAACCTTTGGATAGGGTATCCCAAGCTTCACGTGCATGATCCAGGATGTTATGATCCGAAGGTTTTCGCGGAGAGAAACTCACTCGTTCTCCCGTAATTTCATCATACAAAGTATTATCGATATACCCATCGTCATCGAAGCTGTAATGCTTCATATCGTGATATGAAGGTCCTTCCAGTGTATCGTTATATTTTTCATGGGCATTGAGGCCATAACTTGCGTTGAAATCGTCATAATTGAAATCAATCACTAAGGTCGAACCTACATGCCGCTCATATCCTCCAAGCATACCACTTGCAATGAAATCTCCCGGATGAATAAAGTTGATCACTTGCCGGTCAAAACCTCCCTCTTCCGCTTTTCTGCGCATTTCTGGCGTCAATGATGCGACGACGGTAGGCGCACTAAATGTTACTGCATCTATCCCAGTATACACAGCTGCATATTGCGCATTGGCTCCACCCAAAGAATGTCCTGTGAGTGTGAAGTCCGCGTCTGGATACTTACTCTGCATCTCCTTCACATAATCTTCAGCCTCATATAGCTGATTTTCAAAACGCAGCCCCTTGCTGATGTTTTTTTGAGTGTCCCCTAGCCAATCCTCAAGTTGAGAAAGACCTAGCGAGTCTTCTATTCCTTTAGAAATTTCCTTTTCCAATGGAAATCGGAGATCGTCAAAAGCTCTATTGATCGTTGCTCCAATTTCAGGAAGACCTATATTTAGAACATCCGCTTTTAGATCAGGAGCTTTTCTATCCCAAGTGCTGGAGCCTTCCGTTCCTCGGAAAGCAACGACCGCTTGTTTCGTATCAGGATTATAAAAGGTCACTGCATCCATGCCAGATGAATTGTGTTTTTGGTCTAGTACTTCCCAGCCCGTTAAACCTTCAATTTCAATTCCTTTCTCCAAATCGTTATAAGCTGCATCGGACATTCGTTGATAAACCTGATCGGTTATATTTCTATTGTTTAGATCATCCTTACTCATTTAATCTCCCTACCTCACATTTAACTGTAATATCAAAGATTATATCCTTTTACTAATAATGCTTTCTTAAATTCAGGACTATACGCAAACATCTCTTTCAAACCAGTTTCATAATTAATCGATATTATGAACGTTTGATCTTCGTTTCCCGTTATATAACCATATATTGATACACGTGACATTGCCATCTTAGGCTGCATTTGCCTCCTTGTGATGGTCACGTCTAAATCATAAGTTTCTTTTAGATAATCAATGGCAATGGTCTCCGAACGCTCTATAATTTCTTGATCCTTTTTGTCCACTCCAGAACATCCTCCTATTACTCCAACGATCATTATGGTAAATGTAATTATCTTTATTATCCGGGACACAACCATCCCTCACTTTATCAATGTAGTTGTAAAACAGAAGAAATCCTCTAGTTAAAGGATTTCTTCTATCCAGTAACTGATTGTAATAGTTACATTTATTTCTTAATGCGGTACCTGCGCACTGAAATCATCGCGGCTGGAGCGATCTGCATGGTAGAAGACTACGTCTCCGTCCCGCAACGTAAAGCTGTTTCCATAGCTATCCTCTACCTCACGCTGGAATCCTTCCAGCAACCATTGATTCATCAGCGGGGCATGGATATATTGCAGATGCGGCGCCGCCAAATTCCCCTCCCGAATGGACTCGAAGTTGAAGTTCACCACGATATACCCATCCTTCAGGAAGATTGGCGATTTAGCATCCAATCCGCCATGCGTACGTCCATACTCAGCCAAGTTTGTTCCCACTTGCACCACATAGGGCTCGGCAGGCAAACTGTATTCCCCGTACCATTGTTGAATGGCTGCATTCGCACGAAGTACATCTGCACTGGCGGTCGTTGGAATATTCGTTTTCGGACCGATAAATGTCCGCAGTTGTTCTGGCATCAAGAGCAGGCTATATCCACCTACCGGAGTTTTCATTTTCGTAAACTTGTCTCGATAGTACTCTTGATACGCTCGTTCACTCATCATCCCCAGATGGATTTCACCATATCGGTTGTATTTGTACGTCGCTGTATCTCGTAGTTGTTCGGACGGAACTTGACGTAGCCGATCGTTCAAAATCACGAACCGCTTCACTTGATCTTCTGTCGAACCGATGCGAATAAAGTTGCGCTGGTTGGTGGAGTAATACAGATCCACCGGCACACGTGTACTTCCATCCTTACTCACAAAATCAAAGGTTGGCGTGAGACGAATGCCATCTCGTGGGCCGAACATGTTGCCTTTCGTTTTAAAGTCAAACTTGAAGTGATATCCCGTTTTCACCGCCACATTCTGATACCCTTGCAGGGGGTGACTGCCGGGACGAATCGGGACGGTAAACTGGGGTTTGTTCCCCCGCTTGTCTCCATCGATATCCTGCGTGCCGGTCCAGTAACTGATCCAGGTCGGCGCAAGACTATTTTTAAAACGGCGGAAGACCAGCTCCCAGTTATAGTCGGCGATATCGGTAATCTCAAAGTCATATAGTCGCCCAATGACCTCTACGGAGACTTCGTCCGAAGCGGCGTGGTAGTACAGATCTGTGTTGGCATCGGGCTGGGCATCAATCTCCGGCTCGATACTGAAATGCGACGGGGCATTTTCAGCAATATTGCGGAATTCCACCTGGTAGTCTCCTTCATCTACCCACACGGGCAGATAGAAGGTCGTATCCAGCACCGGTACCTGAACATCGATCCACGTGTTTCGCGGATAAAATTGCGTTCGGTCGGCACTGTACACGTCAAATGGAAACCGGACTTGTTTAATCCGATAATACTTGGCATAATCCCGATCGCCATATCCCGGGTAGGACCCCGCATCCAGATGTTGTCCGCTGGTCGGGATGCGAACCGTGAATGGTCGCTCCAAAATGAGCGCAGACCGGTTCATGTTCGGCACCGTTTTCTGATTATGCGGCTGATCATCCGATACGAGCGAGTAGTTCACGACTGGTGTATGGACGGTGACGGTATTGATTGGATCGACAGAGAACGTTTTTCCTCCACTGCCTCCCAAGGTGGTTGGATGGAGGGCATACTGGATTTCCCCTGTGGACTCCGTATCTGCTTTATTCAAGAGTGTCCGGGGAATCAACAGCTGATCTTCATACAACACCTGCTCCCCGGTATTTTTATACGAGCCGATCTTGGTCGGTGCTGGGATTTGCGTCGGATCCGGTCCATTTTCAACCACGGTGCTACCATCCATGACGTTTGTCGTTGAACCCTCCCAGGTAAAGTCCAGCGCATCATTCTTCACATCGGGTGGACCCGTTTGGCCTTCGGCCATGCCTTTAAGCAGCTCGGTATCATCAGGTACATCTAGCGGTTCGTACCCCTCAGTCGCTAGTACCTCGGGAACATAGCTGATTTCTCCCGTTTCCTGCGGCATGACATGAATTTCCACGTCTTCGTCATGCTCCATCTCCAGGTCTGGTGGGGTATACCCTTGAGGATACAGCGTAATTCGCTCCCCGTCAGGAAGCGCATAATTCTCCATCTTGGCCTGCTCAATCGAATACAGTTCGACGTTATTGATGTTCCAATAGCTATAGTTTCGTTCAAAGCTGAACCTATACGTCACATCAACCGTATCCGAATCCTCGGTATCGGGTTGGGGGATAGACGTGCCATCCGGTCCCGGTAGATCAGGTTGCTCCACCTTCCAGGTCCGGGCATACGTAAGTTCCGCGGTACAATCATAGGTAATCGTGCCTTGCTGTTTGCCAAAGGTATGCTGGAACAAATAGTTCATCGCCCACGTGTTGGCGTACAGATGCTCCGACGTCGGAATCCCTCGTGTGACATCAAAATGAATGCCGTTCGTTGGATCATCCGCCAGAATATGCCCTTGGGCACCAGGTTCCATAAACGCAGTTTCGGGTGCGGCTACCTCATTCGGTGGATTGATGGTATATGTACAGCCTGCAACTCCCCCTGGTGGGGCTGCCCCATCACCCACCGCGACTTTTAAGTAAGCTATAAGATCGTATTTATATGAATCGTCGCTTTTCCAACGTACAGAAATTGTAGCGGTTCCCGGGCTTACGCCTTTAATCTTTCCACTTGGGTTCACCTCAACGATACCTTCCTGATCTGATTTCCATTCCACACCCGAACGAGTGGAGATATCTACCCAGTTGCCAAATTGCTTAGCTCCATGACTCATCGTAGCCACTTCACCTTTGAGATTGGCTTCTTCATCTTTTTTTAATCGCTGAGTACCTGTAAGTCGAATTTTTTTCTGCTCCGTCCACTTACTTCGCCATGTTATATTTAAAGGCGTTAAATATAAGGTACTGTACTTATTTTCATTTTTGGGATTTTTTCCATAAAATTTTGTATAATCCTGAACGTAAAGCTCCGAATTTTTCTTTCCTGTGTCAGAGGTTAATGTTACTGCTGTTTTAGCTGGGTTTAATTCTAGCTTAGTGATTAGCGAATTTGTTCCTTGTGCCTCTGTAGTTTCAGCTTTAATGATATATGGTTTAGGCACCTTATCGGGGCTTACAGTTACTCCAGTTTGGTCTCGATACTCGTCTGGAAAATAAGCACTGTTATCAGCCATAAGAATTCTATCCTTTACAGACTTCACTTTTGGGGCAGATTCCCCTTGGTAAATAACATTATCTGCTTTTACATTCCCGCCACTTAAAGTAGTTTCTGCAATCCAATCTAAACTGTCGATTTGGTACCAATACACCCCTGGATTAGCCTCTTTTATTCCTTCAAACACTCTGAGTACTTTTTGGTATCCTGTCGGACCTCTAGGAGAGGCTAAAGGCTCTTCAAATTCATTTATTTTTTTGGAATCTTCGGGATCTGGACTGACAACTACTACTTTACTACTTGCTGCACTAGCATGATAAACGCCTGTAACAATGAGAACCATCACAAGTCCAATAGCAAGGATTAAAGGTGTAATTAATTTCTTTCTTCTCGTAACATTCATCTTAGTGGAAGACTAAATGACGCTTTTGTATTATTATCAATGAAAAAAGTTTTCCAACTGTCTGATGAGGATCCATCAGAAGTTCTGGCCAATCCAAATCTCATCCAAAACTTTCGATCCACTTTTTCTTTAAAAAATCCAGAGCTTACATAGTCCTCAACGGGAAGATTATTTATCCCGTATTTATCCACTGCTCCACTATTGAAGTTGTTTACCGTTGTAAATACGTTAGCAACCTCCTGGTAAAATGTTAAATTCCTTAAATTATTACTACTAGGGGTTACGGTCACTTCAATGAAAACCTCATAATATCCTTCTTTAATGGGGTATCTATAATCTTTATCAATAAACATCCTACCATAAATATTGTTAATATTTGTCTTTGAATGTGCATCGGCAACAATCATCCGATGCGGGGTCATAGTACCTAAATTGTTACGAAGTTTTACTGTCTTGCCCACTATACGATCAAAACTGGAACTAACACCCTCTTCGGATTTTAGATATATGTATGGTGTTGCAGACGTCAGATTTGTTCCTGTCAGACCTACCTCCCGCATTTCGTTCAGATCTTTGTACGAAGTTGCCTTACTTTCCTGCACCTGTTCGTAACGCGATAAAATAACTGCAGCCTCTGCTCGGGTGGTTGTTTTCCCCGGACCAAACGTACCGTCTGGGTACCCGCCCATCAATCCAGTTCCCAATACCACCGACACATAGGGATAGGCTGCTTTCTTCAACCCGCCCTTGTAATATTCTGCCACAGGCACCAACGTATTTTCTGTATCCTTCAACGCTTGCTTGTAATCCTCATCCTGAGCTGCAAGTCCTGAACCGAGCCACTTCGCCATTTCCTCTCGTGTCAAAGCCGTGCCTGGCTTAAAGCCATTCGGATAATCGGAAGCTTTCAAAAAGCCGAGCGATACCGCATGATTCACCTCGTTCTCACTCCAATGCCCCGTCAAATCCTTAAACACATTAGTTTTCTCCGTATCCGGCGTCCCTTTAGCCACTCGGGCTAGCAATGCTGCAAATTCCGCACGTGTTACTGTCGCCCCAGGCTTAAATGTACCGTCACTATATCCTTTGAAATAACCTTTTGCTACCGCTGCATCGATCGATGCTTTCGCCCAATGGCTCGTAGGCACATCTTTAAATGAGGCAACGGCTGCTTGACTGGTGTTTCCGGTAAAAGGGAACATTCCAAATACCAATGCACCGCTTAATATGAGTTGTGTTACTTTTTTCAAATCTTTCACGCTCCATTTTTATAGTTTTCTGTGGAACCTTCATGCCTATGTATCTTTTTTTCTTGAATCTACTATTATGCTATTATCAAATATATAGGACTTATTTAAATAAAATAGTTCACTAAGCAATATATCCCATTCAAGTTCCATGAATATTTTACCATATCACGATGCCCATTCATAGGTATTAAGACTTATTTCTCCTTGTATAAATACTCCTGAATCCACATATAATGTTCCTACCTTTCTAGCATTTTTTGATATATCTCTATTGAATGCTTTATCTCTTCACTAAAACATCCAACTTCACTGTTTAACGGATTAGCGCCTCCCCTCTACCCTATTTACTTAAACACTCAATACTTTACGTATGTACTTGCTACTCACAACATAGACTCTCATGATAAAAAAATGAAATTGTATAATAGCATAAAGCATGCCACATTTAACACAATTAATAAATCTATCCCCGAGATTGTGTTTCTCCTCATAACTCCTCAATAGATCTGATAGAGATAATTTTAAAAATATTTCTGTGTTCAATCCATATTGATGAAGTTACTTTATAGATCTTGCTAACGTCTGCAATTCTTCTTTTCCCTTCTAACTCTATTATCTCCAAGATATTTACTAATTTTAAAATCACAAAGTTATTAATTCCCAAAATCTTTCGGCAATTCATCGCTACAAGAAAAGTAGCCAGTTGCGTTCTCACTGGCTATACCTTCTCAAATATATTACATCTGGTACGATTTTGACTGTTAGTTTTAGATAACTTATCTAAGTTTTTCTTAAGAAAGAAAATTTCTATTTATGCGATTGAGAATTATAACAAATTTATCTTCTTGAGAAATTCGTACCAATCATCTAGATGCACATCAGGTACGAGTTCTTTATATTTTGGACCAAATACATAATTATAAAAAGGAAGTAGTTAAAATCCCCAAAAGTTTTCTCAGCGCTTGCTGAATATCCTTATTTAAAAAAGCATACTTGTCCAGAGTGCTTATCAATCACTAATGGCTCGTACAATACTTGCCCTACTTCCATCCATTCTCTTTTCCTCCTATAAAATCAGAAACCCGATATTGATGCTCATCTAATTCATTAATCGACCATAAATCGATTGCTCCACATCTTGCACCATCAGATTTTCCCAAGAACTCAAAGTACAGTTTCAGGACTTTATTATCCATTGTTGTAGCTGTAACACCTTTACATAATTCACCATAAATAATACTATCAGGTTCAGTTTTCAGTTTTTCTTTTACCCTCATTATTAAGTCGTCAAGTTTTTCATCCATCTACTTTCCTCCCAATTGAATATTAATCTTAATTTTTGTACCAAGTAGGTAAGATCCCTTGATACAGGCTTTTGTGCTTTGTATTAAAGACCTTGATCACCTAGTTCCTTTAACTTATTAGCCTTTTTCTCAGATTCACGTTTTGGCATTTCACTATCATATTTAAGAGTTATCTCATTCTCACACTTCATCAACCCTAGCGGATCGATTTAACTCACCGGATTCCCATTGACGTACACATACCGGTTAAACGTCTGCCCATCCTGAATCTCTCCACGAATCACGTCTCGATTCAGGAACCGTTTCAGCTTCGGATCATAGTATCGTGCCCGCATGTAATACATTGCGTTCGCATTGGTCATGCTCCCGTTCAGGCTGTTATATGAAAAATGCTTGAAGACTACTTCCTTCATATTGGCTCAACTCATAGATTCAAAAAAAACCTTAACAGGCAAATATGCCCATCAAGGTTTTAATTTACTTGACCAGAGTTGCCACCATGGCCCTATATCCATGTAGCCTTAGGATTGGATCGTTGTAGCTAGTAAAAAGTATGTTCTACTCGCCTTCTAAGATTTCATCACATTCAATACTTCGCATGAATATCATCATTACACGTAACGCAGCCTTAATTTCATCAATATTTAATTCGGGGAATTCGCTCTCAATTGCATTAATTATTTTCTTCTCCCCTTCAATAAAATACATGATATCTGTTAAAAGAATAGCTTTCTTTTTTATTTTTAATCCATATATTTTTTTATATTCATCAGTAACGTACTCTTTTTCAACTCTTCCATATTCGATTTTTTGTACAGCATCAATATTAAAAGGTGTATGCGAGGATTGCGTTAAAAAACTTTTTTCAAAATCTTCTTGACTATATTCTAATTCGCTTTTTTTAACCAATTCTTTGGTGTACTCCCTAATTTTGTCCAAAAATTCACTGTTATTCTGAAACATATTTCTCACCATCCATTAGTTATTATCTTCCTTTATTCTTTTTAGAAGTAGGAATTTTCTCTGTTGTGATTTTAACAACCCAGTCCTTATTAAACTCATCCAACAGGCCAGATCCCACTCCATATGAGCCTGCTTCATTTTTGGATTTGATTACAACACGATTTGTATACTTGGATTCTCCCCCAACCATATCTTCAAAGTCTATCCCTTTTGACTGGAGCCAGTCTTTTGCTCCTTTTCTAGTTTCAATCATGATTGTGTGTGTATAATTCTCTCGGTCTCCAAGATCTCGAGGATCTCTTGTACTCCCCTTCTCTGAAATCCATTTACTCCCTCTTGATACCGTTCCGTTATCATGAACTTTAGGTACCAATCCTTTTGCATCCAGTGAATCCCTAGCCTCTTTCTCAGAACCATATCTAACATAGTGTTCGTTCTCACACTTCATCAACCCTAACGGATCAATGTAACTCACCGGATTCCCGTTCACATACGCATACCGGTTAAACGTTTGCCCGTCCTGAATCTCTCCGCGGATTACATCCCGGTTCAAGAACCGCTTCAACTTCGGATCATAGTACCGTGCTCTCATATAATACAATCCGTTGGCATCGGTCATGACCCCATCTCGACCATTATACGCAAACGGTTGCTGGGTTAATCCTTCATGTTGCTCCAGTTCGCCATATAATCCATACGTATAGCGGTCCGTCACCCGGTTCTGCTCATCCGTCAGCAACGTCGTACTACCGCGCAGATCGTAGTGGTAACTCAGATACGTTCCATCGGCATCTTCGCGTCCAATTAGCCCCAGACCATAGATGTAACGGGATTTCACATTTCCTTCCCCGTCCATCTCCATTAGCACCCGGCTCAGTTCATGTGCATCGTCGATGACATAGCGGGTCACTTGTCCTCGCTGCGCGATTTCAATCCGGTCCCCCTGCGGGTTGTAGCGATACTTCAATTTCCCTGCTTTCACCATACGGTTTCGAGCATCGTATTCGTAAGCGGAAGCGGTGTTACCATCCGTTGCATACAGCAGATTTCCGTTGGCATCCATTTCAACTGGGTAGTCCCCCACACGTTGGAGCCGGTTATCCCAGGTGTAGTGCAGATGCTGCGTTGGCGAAATACTCGTGGATTCCGTTTCAGATGTCCCCATCTGTTCGGTTGTCAGGTTCCCGGATGGGTCATACGTGTAGTGTACAACACGACCTAGCTCGGCGCCACTGCGCAGGCGTTTCAAGGTATCGTACGTGTACTGTTTGTTTTCTTCCTTCAGCAGCAAGCCGCTTGGGCTGTATGCGTACTTGAATTGCTGTAAACGAATGCCCTGTCCGCTCGTATCCGTCAGGCGAGTCAGTTGGCCTGCGCCATCGTATTCCCGTTGCTCCTGGCTGCCGTTCGGGCGCCGAGTCTCGATAAGCTTCCCGCTTGCATCATAGCGGTACCGGGTCAGACGGCCGTTCCAGTCCTTCACTTCAGCCAGTTCACCCGTGGCTTGGTAGCGATATTGCACCACTTTGCCATCCGGATAGGTCAGCGCCGTCATCCGGCCTGCCGCATCATACGCATATTGCAGGAGATGCCCAAATCCATCGGTTCGGGTGAGCACTCGGCCTGCTGCATCGTAGGTTCGTTCCTCATGCTGCTCCGCTTCGAGCACACGCGCCACTTGTCCATCGGGCGTATAGGTCAGCACGATTTCACCTGCTTCATCCGTGGCACGGATCAGGCGACCCGCAGCATCATATGCGTACCGAGTTTCCTGTCCCTTGGCATCCAGCTTAGTACTTAGCCAGCCGCGATTATCATAAGTATACGCCGTCCGTGCACCTGCGGCATTCGTTTCCTGCAGCAAACGACCACTGCGGTCATACGTTAGACGGGTCTCGTTTCCACTGGCATCGGTGTAGCTCGTATGGCGATCTTCCCCATCCCATGTCTGGCGATAGGTCACTTCATCTGCGCCTTCGCCTTGAATGACTTCGGTCAGACGGTGCGCGGCATCGTAGCGATAATGGCGGGTATGCCCATCCGCGTCAGTATCTTCGACGCGTTGATGGAGGGCATTGAACCGTAGCCGCGTCATGTGGCCGAGTCCATCCTGCCATGCCACGGGGCGACCAGCCGCATCATAGGTCAGTTGCTGGACCGTCCGACCTTCGCCATCGATGACGGAGACCAGACGACCTGCACCATCATAGTGATACTTCGTGATGTGTCCTGACGCATCGGTCACGGCCTGCAATCGACCAGCGGCGTCATAAGAAAGTTGAGTCGTTTCACCGAGCGCATTCGTTTCGGCGATCAGGCGGTTTTCGGCATCATAGGTATACTGCCGGGTGTGACCGAGCGCATCGGTGATGGTCGCGACTTCACCATTCGGCGTATACGTATACTGCATGGAGGCTCCAGACGGACGGGTCTCCCGAATCCACTGCCCACTGGCATCATACACGGTCTGCCACATGAGGCCCAGCGGGTCGGTGATAGATGTCAGGCGATCTGCACCATCGTAGCTCCGGCGACTCACACTTCCTGCGGCATCTTTTAGTTCGATCAGTCGGCCTGCTTTATCCCAGCCCACCTGTAAACGTCGGCCTTCCGGATCCAGCGTATGTTGCAGTTCACCTGTCTCGCTGTAGGCATAGGTCCAGATGGCTCCCGTGAAGTCCTGGTACGTAGCCGTTTGTCCCGTTTCAGTATAGGTCCATTTCGCTATGCTGCCATCTGGACGGGTCACTTCGGTCAGACGCTGCTGTTCGTCATATTGATAAGTGGTTACGCCGCCTTCAGCATCCGTTTCGCGCGCAACTTGGTGGTGTGAGGTATAGTGATATTCCGTTTCATGACCCAGTGGGTCGATTTCGCGGATCAGATGTCCCTCTTCATCGTAAACATACGTTGTTGTTTCGCCCAGTGGGTTGGTGACACTGGCCATCTGTCCCTGCGGCGTGTAGGTGTATCGAGTTATACCGCCATCTTCGGCATGCACTTCGAGGAGCTGCAAGGCGTCATCATGCACGAGGATGCGCGCCTGACCCAGCCGATTGGTCACGGTAGTCCACGTCTGACCCGAGTGACTCTCGGTATCGTACTGGAACTGGAATTTACTTCCGGCCGCATCCGTCTGCTCCACAATTCGGTAAGATGCATCGAAGGTGTTCGTAAACTGGAGGATGCCACTCTCCGTCAGGGAGATCAACCGTCCATCCTCATCCGAAACCAAGTCGGTTACTACACCCCCCGGCTCGATCACGTGAACCAATACGCCCTCCGAGCTGTATTCAAATGTTACACGCCGCAGGGCATCCTTCACTTCTTTCAGTTCGCCTGTCGAGGTATAGTCCAGATGCAGGGATCGCTGGGTTGCCCGATCGGTTAGGGTCATCAGGCGACCCGCTGCCTGATAAGACATGTCCAGGGTTAGGCCACTGGATTGCGTGTGACTGAGCAGTTGTCCTTCTTCGGTAAATCGATAGATCTCACGCGGCTCACGCGTTGTCAGTTTCCAACCATCCTCTTCCCGTTCGAGCACGTCCCAATACACATCGAGATCTGAACTTCGATAGGTTCCATCGGCTTGATGGATGAACGAGTTGTGACGTCCTGCTGTCCAGTAGACGTCAACGGCAGGCGCGCGCTCAGCTGAATCTTGGATTGAAGAATGAACATGCAATCGCAGTCCGTATTGGTGCGTCCAGGCAGGTCCCAGTTCCCCTCGTTGCAGTAGCCCTGAGTGGTAGATCAAGGTCAAGGGCCAATCGGTAGCTCCATGCAGCGTCAGGATATCATGGTTCATAAACTGATAACCGGTAGCCGCATGGATCGGATCACCTGGACAGCTTTCTTTGTTGGATTTGGTTACATTCTGCGTTTCGGTGTTTCGACCTGTAGAGGGAGATTGCGACGAAGTTTCGATATCCTTCGACTTGGGCGCCCCTGGCGGCTCTGCTCCTTTGGCAGCACTTCCCCCGGGCGTCTTCTTTATCATCGAAGCGGCCGCTGCAGAGCCCGTTCCTGCCGCCGTTCCTGCTGCAGCCGCTGCTTTCTCGGCATCGGTGAGTCCCGTATCGTGGCGTGTGGACCCGGCATCGCTTGGCGCATCGTCTGCTTTGCCCGTTGGTTTGTTACTGGTCATCGGCGCGTCACCTGTATCCCTGGAGCCTGCGGGGGCTTCACCTGCCTTGGTCGACTTCGGCGTCGCTCCGGCCATATCCTCCCCGGCTTCTCGGGTCGAGTTCCCGGGCACTCCCGCCTTGTTCGGACTGGTTGGGATCGCATCGATTGCATCATCCGCGTTACGACCGACGGTTTTCGCTGCATCTGCGGCGTCGTCCGCATGCTTCACCGCTTTCCCGGTCAGATCCATAGCTTCATCCGCATATTTAAAGAGGGAAGCCGCTTTATTGGCTCCTTTCCCCAGCGGCCCAAGCACGGAGAGACCTCGTTCGTACCATGCGAGCTTCTCTCCCGTGAGCAGATCCCGACCCGTGATGGCCTCAATAATCCCTTTCACATTGCCAACGACAGGCAAGAAATCCAGCACCGTCCCCAATGCAAAGGTGAGGAAGCTCGCCAGCTTCCCCCAGTTGAATTTTTTGCCCTCCCGATCCGCTTGTTCATATTCTTCTCGTTTGCGACGGGTCAACTCCGACAACAGTTCCAGCTTGCTTTGCAAGCCGTCCAGTTCCCGCATCAGGTAGGTGAACGTACTTTGTACCCCACCTTGGCTGAGGGTTTTATAACTTAGGCTGTTCATGGACCGATTCAGGTCCGCGCGCAGATCCCCCATCTCATCCGCGGCTCCGTTCAGACTTTTTGAGGTCCGCTTCAGGTCAGATAGGCTGACTTCCAATTTCACATTGCTTCCCCCTTATTTCTTCTTCGCAGCAGCAGAGGCTGCCGCTGCTGCCGCTCGTTGTCTTTCGCGCTCCTGACGCTCACGTTCCTGGCGTTCTCTCTCTCTGCGCTCTTCTTCAAGATCTTCCTGCATGAACTGATTGGCTAACGCATCCAGTCGTCGTGCGAATTGTTCCATTTCATCCGCTGTCTGCCTCATCCGTTGAGTTGTGTCTCTGAAATCATCCATAAAGTGTTGATACACTCTACCCTTCCAGATCATGGACTGTACATTACTATTAATACTGGAGCGTTCATTCTCCAGCTTGTTGCTGTTGTTGCGTAATTTGGAGGCAATGCTCCGCAGTTTACCGACGTCAGGCCGAATTGGCATATGTACATCTCCTTACTTTATTGAATCTGCCTTACTGAATCTCTCGGAAATGGCTTTAAGCTCTTCCCCTACATCCTTCAGTACAGTTGATACACTTTCCAGCTGAACATGGGCATCTTTGTAAGAGGAATAGAAACGCTCTTGAGATTTCCCCTCCCATTCCCCGGTAATTCCATCGATCAATGACTTTAACTCTCTGGACAAAGCTATACTTTCCTGACTGCTGGCCAGAAATCGGGTAGCGATCTCCTTAATACGTTCAGGTTCAATTTTGATACGGTCTGCCATTTATTTGACCCCTTTCCCATCTAGTTTTTCGATTTGATCCGCAAATCGTAATAACGCTTTTTTCAATATCGCCGGCTTGTATGGCTGGAATTGAAGCGTACCCTCCGTCAATTCAACCGCCAAATACAGCTTGTCTCCCCATTGCGCATAGTGATAATCCTCCTGATGCCACATCAGTCCATGCCTCTTCATAAACATCATGGAGCCTGAGCGCTCCCCATTACTGAAGATGTCTAATGCAAGCTCTGCCTGTTCTTCCGTATGCCCTGCTTGAACCAGTCTATTAAGCCGGTCTACTTCGGTAAGCTGATTCCATTGATCCCACGTGCAGTCTTTGATGACCGCCTTTTTGGCTGCACTCTTATATTGAAGCGTCAGTGGAAAGAACCCCTTCATAGCTTCTAACGTTAATTGGGCATCTGCCACAGGAACAAGGACAATGCCTCCTAATTCATCTGCTGTTTGTTCAACAACGATTCGAGGAGTGAAATAGTAGTGACCTGCGAATTTCCCAGTGCCTTCAATCTTCTTACTCACATGCATCACATCAGCACTGCCGCATGCAGCAATGCAATAGGCGAGCATTTCATTCATATCATAGCCAGTCCCCTCTTGCTTCGGAACCAGATACCCTTTTTCCACAAATGTCTTTTCAATCACCTTATATTCCGCTTCCAATTCCTTAGCCAGATACCCACGATAAGGATCATCAAAGTTAGCTATATGACGGACTCCTACCAACTGAGTCAAGAAGAAAAATTCTTCAGGAGAGAGTTGAAATGACCACTCTTCCGTTAATTCATTTTCCAAGATAAAGCACTCCTTCAATCACTATTTAAATAGACCAATAACATAAATAATTAGTGCAAAAACCAGCGCACCAACCGAAGCACCTATTACATAGATCCACATACGGTCATAGGTGGACTGTTTATTCTGTTGGATAAGTTGATTCCAGCCTTTTTTTACGAGAGTCTGCTTAGGTTCAGGGTTAAAGACAGTCTGATCTATGCCTTCTTGCACCTGCTCCATGGCAATGGAGATTTCAACATGAAATGGCGAACGATCGTTAAATTGCTCAATCAGCTTGCCATATTCCCAGAAGGCCGATGTCAGATTCCCCTGACGTTCCAATTGACGGGCACGTGCCAATTGATTCTCTTGGGCGTGACTCAAAGCGTTAACAGCATACTCACTCGGCAAGTGAATAGATTCCTCTGCTGGTTGCTCCAACTCTATTTCCATTTCAGATGTTGAAATCGCCTCTTGCTCCACGAATTGCTTCGCTGAAGCCAGTGCAATCTGCCATTCTCCAAAGGTTGGGCATTGCTGTAGTTGCTCTGCATTCCACAACCGATCTAGCAATGCTGCTACTTCAGGGCCATACTGCTGCTCAAGCGTCGCTTGAAGAAGTACATAGCGCTCACTTTGTTGCTGGATTTCTTGTGGATCAAAATAACTATCTCCCCACGCTTGCTTACATATGTCTGTACTCGACCAAGCCAGCATCTCGGCAAGCAGGATTCCACCAGCAAATCGATCCGCAAGAGGACTCCAGTCCCCATACTCTCTAAGGAAAGCTGCGGTATATCCCGTTGCACCCTCTGGCAGATTATCGGGTTCCTCCAATTGCTTAGCGTACATTCCTTCCACGTCAACTAATTCAACAGACATGTCCTCCGCCTCTTGATTAGGATTGACGATCAGCAGATTAGAAGCTGACAAGTCGGCATGGGCTATGCCAGCTTGCTCCAATACAGCCATGGTAGATACCAAAACCATTGCCAATTTCATTGATTGTTCCCGAGATAATGCTTCTCGGCCAAGCATTAATTCACTCCATGTCACACCATCGATCCATGGCATATGTGCACCGTAAAGTAACTCAGGATAATGTCCGAGCAACTCCATATCTTCTATCGGATTCAATATCATTCGTGACCATACGCTCAGTCCTGAGTGGACTGTGAGGTCTGCCATGAGCTCTGTTAACTTCATGACAGAAGGCTGTCGGAAGGCTGGGCGGAACACCTTCAAGGCACTGTTTTCTCCCGAGCTGTTAATAAGCTTGTATACTGTGCCTTCCCTGCCCTCCTGACCATAAGGCATGCCTTCGAATTGAGGGTGCTGGCCCAGTCTGTAAACTTGGTTTCTGATTCGTAGTTCTGTATTTATATCAGGTGGAAACACGATTCTTGCTCCCCTTTGCACAAAAAAATGATTCGAAATTATATTGTTGAGAAGGAGTTAACCTGCTCAATGCGCAGATAGCTTCCATCCATTGCTTTTACATCCTCCAGAGACTGCTGAAGATCCATGCTATTCCACTCGCTTCCATCACTGCTAAGATAGTAGCGATAGTTGGATGCTTGAAACGTAAGGGCCATACCTTCATTTAATCCTTTGAGCATGGGTTCAAGTAATTCATGCAAAGGTATCGTATTAGGTAGCTCTACATCTGTCTTTTTTCCAGTAGCATCAATAATTAAGGTCAATAATGTTCGATCCATGTGTTCTCCTCCTTACGGTTACATCGGGGTAGAAGCAGACATCTGCAGCCCTAGTGAAATTAGGTCTTTACTTGTACCAGGCAGCATCATAAGTGCACCCTTCTTAATCGAATATCCGGATTCCATCATCATTTCGCGATAGCTTTCAGGTACAACCGAAGACATTCGTTTTAATTTCTCCGAATAGGGATCCACCACGAAGGAATCCGGCATCATCCCTTTCCAAGCTCGTGTATCGCGAATCCGGCTAGTGGAAGCATCCTCTGTAATAAAAATATTTTCGACCAGCACTTGTCCATCAGGGACAGACATGGTTTTGATCCGTTCAACAATCGGTTCAGGATCTTCCCCTGTGTAAATGCCATCAGTCATATGACAGATCAGAGGGGCAGGACAGTGCTCCATGTTACGAAGCTCAGACTGAATAATCTTCTCCGCTTGTTTGAATGCCTTCGCCGTGTCTGTGAATCGTTTCGGGTATAGCGGTGGCAGACTTCCACGATTAGCGATACGATCAATAGATTTAACACCATCTAGTAGATCGTATACTTCATCACTATAGGCAAGAATCGCGATTCGATAACGAGGAGACACTTTTGATCCTTTCGTTGATCGGTAGACGATCTGGCGAATAATCGTCTGAAGTCCCTCGTTAACGATATCCATCCTCCGTTGCCCTTCAAGCTCAAGTGTCATTGAACCGCTAATATCAATTAAATAGATTAGTAAAGCGGGGGTGCTTCCCGTCGCATGTACTGAATAACTCATAGGAATAACCTCACATTTTCATACTCTGGATATAGAAAAAGCCAGGTAAGTTTACCTGGCTTCTTATGTAACTACTACTGTTGGTCTGCTTGTCTGAAGCGATCTGCAATGGATTTCAATTCTGTACCTACTGCACGAAGCATTTCAACGTACACTGTCATGTTCTTTTTATCGGATTCGTATCTATTGTAAAATCCTTGGGAGGTCATACCTTCCCATCCGCCTTGCAAGGATTGCATCAAGGAGTTCAACTGTTGTGCCAGTTGCTCACTTTCTTGCGCTCCTTGGTCAAACTTCGATGCAGCATTATCCATCTCTTCAGGTGTAATCTGAATCTTTGCCATTCTTATCTTCCCCTTTATACCATTTTTATAAATTTTACCCATTAACTATTGTATACAAAGAACTAGTGAATTGCCAAACAATTTTTGGGAAAAAAGACTCATTTATGAGTCTTTTTTCCTTTAATGACTTAATTTACGACAAGAACTGCGTTTCTATTTATTTCCTCTACTTGTTCTGCTACTTGAGCAACCCCATTGGCAAATGCATGTACTGCTTTCACACTTACGAATTTCCGCTTAATATAGTAACCTTCTCCATCCGGCAGTACTCGACTACCTGAGACAAAAGGAACTTTAATATTAAACAGCTCAGTATCTGTAGATTCAGCCGTACCCAACAACCAACCGATCTGACCAGATTTAATCTCTTTCATCCACTCATCATAATTACGGTTAATGGCATTGGCTTGCCCAGAAACGATAATATAGACACCGTGCTCTCGTCCGTTTCGGGTGATGTATTCCAGATGACCTGTGATCGTTCTGGAGATACGCTTAGCTAGGAAATCAACATCATCCATCATTAGAACCATCTTCGGAGCGAATTCATCTGGATCAGCAACTCTCTCTTCCAGTTTCGTACGTAGATTTTCGATCATTTCTTCCATCGTTGCCTCATTGGTTGCAAATGCCACCGTATGATTTAATTCCTTCAGTGCTCCCAATCCTTGAGGCGTGCGTCTAAAGTCGCATAGATACAGTTCAAGCTCATCCGGCGAATACTTCATGGCTGATATCAATCCTATTGTGACGAGCAATGACGTTTTACCAGATTCCATTCTTCCGGCAACTATGAAATATGGACCATCCGCTTCCATATCCCATCCCAACATTCTCAAACTATCAATGTTCATATGAACGGGTAGCGTAGGGGCAGACACAATATTAATATCTTTCAACACTTCTGGAATAGCAATGACCTCAGGTAATACTCGAATGGACTCTGGTTTAGCAGTCGTACAAGCAACGTCAATTACTGCAAACTGTTCGCGCAATAACTTGGCACGGGAAGACTCATTCACCGCATTAATGGATAACGCCGTTTGGAACTCATATGGAGGGATTGTTCCCTTCACAAAGGCCCTTCCTTCCGGCATCTGTGTTGGTGCTTTGTTCAGCCTTCCTACGGCATAGTTATAGTCCCCTGCATCTGCAAGCATATATGAGACAGCATTCGGAAAGTTACTGCGGATTCGTTCCAACATATCGGAAATACGGTTGATCGTTGCTACAAAGTATATGCCTAGTCCCGGACCTTCACGCAGCAGAGGATCCAGCTTCTCATGAAGCTTCTCGAACTGCCCTCGGAAACTAACATAGCTATCGATAATAACAAGTATGGCCGGCAGCGTATTTCCAGTTTCGGAACAGTAAGACAATCTGGATTTTACTCCTGTTTCAGCAAACAGCGTTTTACGCTTACTAATGGTCTCTTCCAGATAATTGAACAATCGGTTCATCTTCTCTTCCTGATCATCCTGAATGACATCCGCTACATGAGGCAATAGAGTATAATCCTTAAGCATTCTTCCGAAATCGAGCGCATAGATATTCACATCACTAGGTGTCGTTTCCATTGCCAGTGAATAGAGCAAGGTCTGGATAAATGTTGTTTTCCCCGTACCTGGCATACCATATATTAGCCAATGTCCTGATTCGAGATCGATCCGAAGTGGAAATTGTCTTTGGTTCACTACATCATCAATAAGTCCAACTTGCGGATTCAAAATTTTACCTGGTTCACTGGAACTAACAGCCAGATCTTCCAAGGTCAGATGATTAGGCAATGGCTCCAGCCAAGGACCTGGTAGACGCTGAATACCTTCTCGTTCTGCTTTCATCGCGATATGCTCAATAAGAACGTTTAATTGTTTTTTACTGAGCGTCTTTTCTTCAGAAGGTTTTGTGTCCTGAAGCAACTCGAGCTGGTCTCTTAACTTGGTCTTGCGTCCATCTAATTCATAAGCATACATATTGCGGTCAGATTGCGTAATACTCTGATCTGGTCGATACGGAGCACCGCTCCATGCGAATTGAACAGATTCAAATACTTCATTACTGCCGACCTGCAGAAAACCACGACCCGGGTTTGTAATATGAGCAGCATCCGGAATTCGGATCATCTCACGACTATCACTTTCGTCCTGAACCCGAAGGCAGACTTTATAACGGGAGTTACTCCAGATTTTATCATCTACAACGCCGCCTGGTTTCTGGGTTGCCAAGAGCAGATGCACACCCAATGTCCGACCAATAGCCGCAATGGAAACCAATTCACTCATGAACTCCGGTTGGTCTTTTTTCAGTTGTGCAAACTCATCGATGACAATGAATAGATGCGGGAGAGGATCTCGATCTTTCCACTCTGTAAGATAATATTCGTCAATATGCTGTACATTACCAGCAGCAATGAATAACCGCTGTCTTCGTTTAAGCTCTGCTTTAAGGGAAACCTTAGAACGTTCAATTAATCCTTCTTCTTCCAGATTGGTTACTGTGGCAATAACGTGAGGCAATTCCTGGAACGTATTGGACATACCCCCACCTTTATAGTCAATCAGCATAAACGCCATATCATGGGGATGATATTCAACCGCAAGTGATGCAATAATGGATTGAATAACTTCACTTTTACCTGAACCGGTTGTTCCTGCCATAAGTCCGTGAGGACCATGTCCTTTACGCTCGATCTTGTCATGAAGGTTCAGCAGAACCGGCTTTTTCCCCCCTCTAACACCCACAGGGAAAGGCAGGGTATTGGGATAACGTGACTTCTGCCAATTGTTTTCCACATGAAACTGTTCGATATTCTGTATTCCAAATAGTTCAAACAACGTCAGTACATTTACAATCTCATCCGCAGAATTTCGCTTGATCCGATACGGAGCAATCTGACGTGCAAATTGATCTGCTTGTTCCATTGTCATCTGATCTGATTTGAAGGGTTGTACAAATGGGATCTCATCCTTAGGCTTGGCATAGGTAGCATCGCCAGCGGAACCCCCCGTTACATTCGTTGAACGCATGACCCCTTCAGCCGAATGTAAATCAATAACCAGTTCACATTCCTTCGGAAGAACATCCTTGCTCGGTGCAAGTACGATGCTGCAGACACCGATGACCTCCGAGCTCTTCATCATCAAAGGAAGAATAGGCTCATGCTCCAGCATCTCAATAAACGGCAGGAAACACACGTAAAACGGGAGTGCTTTCTCCCCCTTGTTCAACCATTGGCGACGCTGTAACATTGTAAATAATTGCTCCATTAATTGAGGTTGATATCCACGTTCTTCGAACAGATATCTGCCCGAACGGGTGTCGTTCCACACATGGGGAATCCACCTCATCCAGTCCCAATTTTCTCGCTGTATCTTATTCATAAATACGGCCATTTTAAGCTCGTCAGGTGCATGATGTGCCGCAAGTTGGGTCACAACAGTACGACAGAACATATTCAGTTCTTCTTCGTCGCCAACAAGTCCGATAATGCGATATTTACTCAAGTCTAACAGGGCGGGTGCATTCGTAATTGTAGTGAATTTCTCCGTCATTTCTCTCGCTTTTTCAAGCATCGGATCCTTCTCGACTCCATTTTGCTTAGGTACCGTAATGTCGAAGTTACTTGGCACGGTTCCAATGCCGACGCGGACTTTCAAGAAGTCAAAATCCTGTGGAATTCGCTCCCATACCGAAGAGCTTCGCTCCTTGACCATATTGATACAAAATTGTGGATCCAAATGGGTTTGGTGCCAGTTCAAAATCAATTCGTTCTTCCAGTTCTGCAGCGTTTCCCTGTTCTCATTAATGTGATTGTCGTATAAACGTTCACGATCTTTAATTTTCTTGCGATGCTTTGCTTTATTCTGGAAATGAACCAGTACAGGTACAAAATATGAAACAACCATCATACAGAGGGAAATCATCTGTACGGTTACAAATTGCCCATTCCCCCGACTTTGGTAAAAAGTCATCATTGCCGCCCCACCTGCAACTGTAACCATGATGGGAACCATAATCGAGATAATGTTCAATTGTGGTGGTTGAGGAAGTGAGGGCGGGGAGAAAATTTCTACTTCCTCTCCCGATGTTTCCTTAATAATCCTAGGCGATCTCTTATAAAAAAAATGGGACATGCTCCGTCTGCCTCCTCTTCAACGTATTTTTTTAGCGATTCATGCAACCCTTTGGATAATAACCTGCTGCTGCTGCATCTCTTTCACTTGAGAAGGTCTCATCTTCCCGATAACCATAAGAACATGTACTAGGGTAATAATATTTAATACCGGTTGTCAGATCGACAGCGCCTTTAATCTCTGTTTTCTTGACCAGTCGGCCTCCACCAAGAGCATAGTTGTTATAGAATTGGTCCCCTATCGGAATTCCTTGGATAAATGCCATAATTCCAATGTCATCGATGGAGTTGATCCATTCTTCCTGTGAAATTTGTGGAAGGCTAAAGGTATAATGGACTCCGTACCGAGTCGCGTACTCATTATGTTTGTTTATATAATAAGCCAGATCCTGTTGAATACTTTTCACGATGACACTTTTTCGCATCGCTTCAAAATTGGCTGCATTGTCTAATAAAGGAATGTTGGTTGTGCCCTCCAAATCTTCACGGAACCCTTCAACCCAAGCCTTTGCGTAAGAATCATACGCATATACATAACTGTCCAACGTGAAATTAATACTGTTACCTCTGTCGTCCGAGTACGAATATGGTTTCTTCGGTCTCCACATATGCTTGAATACCCTCTCGCCATTGGCATCCCTGTACTCATCCACTGCGTACAAGTCATAGCCATCGTAATCAATGACGGCAACTGCTGGAATATATCCCGCAAGAGCTCCCTGTCTAACAGGGTCATTGACAACATCAAAATTCAAATAGAGTGTGCGAAAGAAAGTGTCCAGCGCTCTCTCTTTATTCGCAAAGAAGAATTTTCTCGACTGATAACCCGCCTCATATTCTTGGAGTACATTCATATTTAACATCTGAGAAGCATCCTGAACTGCAGTATGCAGTGAAGCTGAATATTGATCAGATAAGGCCTGAGCCGTTTTTTGGTCTCCTGTTCGAAAATCCATGACTAGATAAAAAGGGACAAAGATACAGATAAACAATATTGCCAGATTAGTAATCTTCATTGATTACCATTCCCCCGTAAGGAACATAGACCTTAACGTTGCCATCCGTGATGCCTCCAGTAAAAACATCACTAAGGATTGTAGCCATGGTGCGATTAACATTTTTCACTTTCACGGTGAAGAAGTCACCTACCGCCATGACATATCTACGATTCAGATCAGATGCTGGGCTATTGGGAAACAACCTCTGCATAATTTCCTGATTATAATGACCATCGAAGTAGGTCGTGAAACTATCACGGAATGTAGCCGGATTAGCCGGATCGGTATATTCCGGATTATATTTCTTGTGTAAATGTTCCATCTGGATGTCATACTGATTGCCCGTAGCTCCGAGCTTTTGGTTAAACTCTAGATACATCTCAGGAGTGATATACCCCTTGGTTCTAGCGGAATCCACGAATGTAGTCACAGCTGAGTGGATAACGATCTGAGACAAGTCATCCTGTCTTTGAGCCTGTTGGTACAACGGATACAAGAATAACAACACGATGGCAATGAAAATGCCTAATATTTTGGAGAAAGAGTTTTCCACACTAGCTCACCCTTTATGTAAAAACAATGGTTTGTACTTTGCCTTGACTGTCTCGAATATATGAAACAACATAGGTTCGATTGAGATCGACTCCTGATACATCAATACTTTCAATATCATCTGAACTATAGAAGTATTTATTAACTACACGAATATTGGCGTCCAAGGTTTTCATTTGTCTTATGCTTTGAAGAACCTCTGCACCCGTGTATGTAACTTGCTCCGTAATTTCAAGACTTGTGAACAACCTTCGCTCTTCATTTACTGCGGATTTATGCGTAACGTTAACTGCCGCATCCTGAGACTGAATGCCTCCAAGAGCGAACATGCAAGCCACAATCAGAATGCTAATTTCAGCCACGACCAGTATGAACTTTTCCATCGTTTCGCTCATTGGAGACCTCCTTCGACTTAAATCAGAACTATCTAATTTTGTTGCACAAATTTAATAGCTCTAATCATGTTATTGCCATCTCTCACTATACTAGATATAAATTTTCCACTTGGATTAATATATTGGGCACTCGCCTGATTCTCAGCATCCACTAAACTTGTCTTTTTATCTCGATCAATATTCATAGAAGTTACTACACCACTTTCAACCCCAAAAGTATTACCATAATAGTTACCTACGGTATCACCCCCAGCTCTCTGTTTCCCTGTTATAACTTGTATACCAAACTGCTCCTGATTCATATATTGCCGTATCGCATTCAACACCTGACTTCCTGACAACGTAGTATTGCTATACGTCTGATACTCCGTATCCGACAGTTGTGTTGTAATCGCGGCCATCTTGGTCTGTCCCTGTTTTGCTGCATCCTGCGATGAAATCGTAATAATAACTACAATCGTAATCAACATAATTGTTAGGAATATGCCCGCCGCTACTCGAATACCGACGCCTGTATTCTCTTCCAAGTTTATCAGCCCTCACTTTTATTTTGGCTATTCTTGTTCAAAAACAATGCCTCTAATCATATTATTCTTATCTCTTACAATAGAAGATCTAAACTTCCCACTTGGATTAATATATTCATTGGCAGATTGCTTCTCAGCATTAGCAAGGCTCAAAGTACCACCACTATTGGGAGTTATCTCTCCGATGTCGTTAAATACATCGCCGTAAAAAGTACCTTTAGGCTGTGTAGGTTTTTGTTTTCCCGTGATGACCTGCACACCAAATTGTTCCTGATTCATATATTGCCTTACTGCATTCAGAACCTGACTGCCTGACAAAGTCGTATTGCTATATGTCTGATACTCCGTATCAGACAGCTGAGTTGTAATTGCAGCCATCTTTGTCTGTCCCTGTTTTGCCGCATCCTGCGATGAAATCGTAATAATAACTACAATTGTAATCAACATAATGGTGAGGAATATCCCGGCTGCGACCCGTATTCCGACGCCTGTATTTTCTTCCATGAAAAAATCAATCCCCTCTTAAATAGTTTGTAATTGTGTTGATATATCACTTAGTTGTTTGAATGACATGTAAAGGAATGGGAAGACCAGATATAGTGCAATCAGCAGTGCACCTGGTGTCCAGCCAAATAACTTGCCATACGATGTTTTCTTTCGAATCAAACGCTCAAGGCGTTCCTTCTTCTGCTCAGCATAGTACTCTTGTTCCATCTCCAGATCGTCAAACGCTTCACGTAACGATAGCTTATCTACCGCCTGCATTAGACGTTTCACGATTCTACCAAACGAATCGAACGGCGCATCCGATTTCAGCATTTTCAAGGCTTCCTCTGCACCACTATCATAATTGAGCAGACATTTTTGTAGCGCTGGTCTGAAAATGATACTGTATCGTTCCATCCACTCAAGTACAGTCTCCACAGAGATCCGTTCAAATTCACACAGAATCGAGATTAGCACATGGAATTGGTCCACTTCATTTTGCATTTCCAATGCGCGTAACCGACGCTGAAATTGTAAAATCCATATGGTGATGTAATACCCTGTAACTCCAAAGCCTATAGCGATAAGGAGTTCCCACCATTTTAGATACTCGTTGTTCACAACAGTTACTTTACCGATAATCCGATTGACAGTATTATTCATAGCCACATCTGTTAATGGCTCATTTGAATGAGTTTCTATGGACTGAACAACCTGTTCTCGCGTCAGATCTTTATTCGTCCGAAGATCTTCGATAATTTGGTTGTCCATTGTCGTTACCTGATTAGCACGCTCCAATTCATCAGCATTCATATATCCAAGAATGTTCGTTGCTTCTGACGTCGGTTTGCTGAATATATGGTGTACGCTGTTGTAATGTAAAAACACAGAGAACACAATTACACCAATAAACGCGGAGACAGAGATAACGATTCGGTGGATATACAACCATTCCAATGTTAGATGAGAGTTTGCCTCTTTGAGGAGCATGTTGGTTCGATGATGCTTCCTCGTATTTGGTGACGGGACCAATCGATCCACGATCCACTTGACCCAAGACCAAGAATATGCTTTCTTTTCCCACTCTTTTCGCGGACCTTTAGCTACATATTTGGCTTCATCATTCTCCGATAATTTACGAATTAGCAAGTAACAGATTACAGCTGAAGCGTATATGAACATTCGAACTAAAAAACCAATTCTGCTGTCATAGAACTCTGTCGTAATTGGAAAATAGTTTTCCGCCCAACGCTGCAACGGAAACGACAGCAGGATTGGAATAAGTGCAAGTAAGGTCAATCCGCCTAATTTGTAACGTAATTTTTGCCTTCTCATCAGGTCATATCTGATCTCTTGCACAAATTTATTAATGGCATTCAGATACATGGAGCCCTTTGGAACGTTGCGGTCACCGTACTCCATAATCAAATGTGACACTCCGGAAAAAACTTTCAAATAACGGTTAGGCGCAACCGCATAGTATTTTTCCAGCTCTCGAGCAGGATCCTTGGATGTTAATACTTCGTGAATCCTCTCTGTCTGGAGCTTGATGTCATGTGGTGACGATTGTGCAGCCTGGTACAAGGCCTCATCAACCATCCTCACTTCCTGATAATGATGACGATCATCCTCCAGAACGTTCGAGAACTGTTTTAACAGACGATCTTCAACCCGGTTCACAAAAATATCAATGCACAATTCGTTTATAACGATAGCTGCTAACGCTCCAAAGAATAATGCCATCCAACTTTTACTGATTATTGCCAGTACAATAAGACCAATAATGATAGATCCTAGCGTCAAATAGGTAATTCGCATCGTTTCTTTACGCAATGAATACTCATCGTAGGTGTTGATCGCAGTCAGACGTTTACGAATCTTCAGAATCTGTGACTTGACGATCGGAACCTTGATCAGTTGATGATATGATTTCTGGTAAAACACCAACAATTGTCGTGGTGTTTTTCCTGTTACATTTTTAGAAGAAGGCCATACATTCTCACGATTCTTCTTCCGCTTGCGATCTTTGAGAATAAGATAAAGAAGTATTCCGCCCGAAATAAGCAGGGCACCGCCCGCAATGGCAAAAATCCATATCCACTTATTCATTGAGCCTGCCCCCAGTGTGCATTCAGAAACTGTCCGAAGTTCTCACGATCTTCCTCGTTCATGTTTAACAACATTTTTTCAATTTTTTCAGGAGAGATTGGAGACACAGCAACGTATTCACCATTACGGTATTCAATGATATTTCGTGCATTCCATACTCTTCCGCTATTTCTTCTGTACACTTCTCTTTGAAGATTGACCAAAGCGTCCAACTTGCTCTCAATAGAATCATCTTTAGATAACACTTCTTCATGCTCCAACGTATCCGATTCAAATCGAACAGGTGTGATCTCAGTTATTCGCTCAATGTAACGTTTACCGTTCATTTCCTTACGCATGTGAACATCCCATTGCACCGCATTTGCTACCTGTTCTTCTGCGATACGTTCATTCTGAAACACACCGGTTTTGAGCAATGAGTTCCGCAAAGACCATACCAATTCACGTGCAGAGGTCGCATGATGTGTAAAGATCGTAAACAGACTTGCTACCTGCGACATCTGAATCATCCAAGCTGCCACGGGGTCCGTAGCGACCTCCCCCAGAATGTTTACGGAACCATCCGTTTTTTTCTGAAGGTCTAGTCCAGCTTGTCCAGCAATGTTCTCGGTTTCTCGCAATGCTAGTGAGTTACGTTGTGGATATAGTCTTCTTAGATGCAGCTCAAATGTCATCTCTTGAATCCTCAAAGTTAACGTAGCGTATATGTATTTAACTGAGGCCATGACCAAAGATGTCTTTCCTGAACCCTGAGGTCCAGTAAATGCAGTAACCTGCGCACCTTTCATCAGGTACTTAATCATATCTCTAGCTAATTCAGCATTTACGGCATCTTTGGATGAGATCAGATGATCCAATTTCATATTAGGTAGATCAAACTTCCTAACAAAAAATGCCCAACTCTCTGCAAACGGCGGTCGAACAACCACGACCCTGGATCCATCTTTCATTTCATTGACTTTAAAACCGTTCGTCTCCGTTAGTTGACCTGGATTGTCATACTTATAGATGTTCTGACATACCCTTTTCAATTCTAGGTCAGTTTCAAAACTTAAAAACGATAAATGTATAGATTTACCTCGAAAGAAAATCCATACGCTCTGGTACCCCGGATACTTATATTGCTTCATTCCTTGCAATAATGAAATCTCATCTTCAACAATCTGCATATTGGTAGGAACACCTGATACCCCACCAGATACGCCATCAATGGACATATCACGAATTTCGTCAATAACGCCAAACCCTTTATAATGCTGGTATACACGCTGCACAACGATAGCTAACTTATCATCAAACTCCAAACCACCACGTGCTTCTTTGACAAAAATGGAGTCAATCTCATCACCTGTGATTACATATGAATCTACCGTTCCATCTTCAATAACTTTTTTTGGTTGATCCAATTGATACTTATCGATTAACTTGGATAGACCTTGAAATCCGTGCTTCTTTTTATATAAATGAAGCAAAATATCAAATTTATCTTGTTGTGTTAATTGATCTTCATCCTCAAAAGGAATGATTCTATCGATATTATCATCGTTAAAACCATAATTACGTTCCAAAAGATCAGATATAAATTGCTTAAGATAAATCTTCTCTTGTATGTCACCTGAAGTCGCATTTTTCATGGCACTTCTTAGCTCAGCTACAACTCCCAGACGACGATTGTATTCCTCGCTTGTCATTCCCATATCCAACAAGTTACTATTTACGTACTCATTAATCATGGTTTTAACGTATTCAAGAAGATAATCAAATTGGAACCGTTCTTCATTTTCATTTTTCTGACGTGTTCCAACCTGACCAGGTTTTCTGTTCAGCTTCAAGAATAAATACGCAATTAAAACAGCTACGATCAAAACAATTGCGAGGAAATTAATGGTGAAATTCAGTCCCATCTTAATTCCCTCTTTCAATTCGCTTCAGTTTGGTGTTAATACCAATCTCATGCAGTATTGTTTTTGCAGCACGGCCAACTTCCTGTATGAAGTAATGATTTTCATGACTGCTGCCGACAAATCGATTTCTAGCAAAGAAACCTTTAATGTCACCATCATTTAAATGATCTTTGAAGCTTGTATTATAGGGAATTGTCAATATAGGAGCTTTGAGCTTGTACTTGTTGGCTATATTTTTGATCTTATATTTTGACATAGGATCATACTGCGTCATAAGAAGCAGATGTGGCTTTTCTTCAAGTACCTCTGGCCAATGCTTCCTTTGATTGTCAAAATATTTTTCTAGTACACTTATATTTTGATTCACACAGATAACCACCAAATCTGCATCCCTGATCAGGCTGTTAGAGACCTCGTTATCCTGCCCACTTCTAGCATCCAAAAGTGAAATGCCATAGTATTCTGCCGCCATACGAAATACCATATTCACAGCTTCGATCGAACCCTGTTGTGGTCGATTAAGACGTTCACTTCCCCAAAGAAGGTCCAAACGATTCCGCTCTACCATTAGTGTATAATTTTTAACACTATTGCGTTCAAGCTTACTGCTCTTCGCAACACGCTCTAATGAGTCGAGCCCCAATCCACCAATGGCAAAAAATTGCCGATTATATTGATTAATTGTTTTATTGAAAAACCGCTCCATATCACCGTCCGTCCGCTGCGGCTGAGATACTAAAGTTCTCACATCATACTCCAACCCGATAAATGCAGCCAAAGCAGCGGTTGCACTGGTTACGCCTAATCCATGCTGCATACCCCATAATGCAATTTTACCCATGTTAATTACTCCTTTCGGCCCGCTTCCATAATGCGTTAACTTTTGACGTTTCCAACCCTAGGATGAACTCTATCGCCTGTTTAATGACTAGCTTGTATGAACTGGACATACGTTTGACCATGACTGTATTTTTATATTGATTAATAATCTTCAGTGTCTGATCACGTTCATCAGGATAATAAACAAGACTCTCTTTCCACAATAAAGGTAGTTCGTCCAGCAGACTATCCATATATTTTTCGTCCAGATGATTACTAACCTCATAAATAATTTTCGTTACCGGAAGGTTAACAGAGGATAACTTTTCTCCCTGGAAGTATGCGCGAATAAGGTTAACGTTTTTCTGAATAACAGGATTCTCATAGGAAGTCACAACATAAACAAAATCCACTTCTGGCCAATCAACCAACGAAGCCTCGTCATTACAATCTATGAGTACAAAATCATATTTCTGTTCTTCCAGATTATGCATCAGGTCCTCATATGAATGGACATCTTCCATAACATCAAATTGATCATGAGTGTTCATCGTGAGAGAATGATCAATTTTAGGGAATACGAACTCATAATCCTTATTTTGCGTTGCGTCTACAATCAGAACCCGATGATCCATTGACAACAATTTACCAAGGTACATCATAAAATCCGTTTTATCATAGTGGCCCATAACAAGTATTTGTTTCATCTTGGTCTCCTTATTACTGTGCAGGTTCACGTGTATTGCTATCATTGAAAATACTACCTGAGTCTGAAGTTGCATTTGGTGTATTCCCAGTATTACTTTGCTGATTCATATCCGCTGAATTTTCATTTATCAGAGAATTATCTTGCTGGGATGTTGTTCCGTTCCCTTGTCCTTCTGTCTCCGTAATGTACTCCCTTGAGTTCATCTCCGTCGTATTACGTCCACTGATATACTTTTGTCTATCTTCATCACTCATGGACTGAAGATCTTGTTCTAATTTTGCTCTTACTTGTCGTTCGAGAGCCGTGGTTGCCAATCCAATAATATTAGGATTAGATTCAATGAGATCCAATACTTTAGGATTAGATGGATAGTTGATGATTGCACCATCTTGCATGTAAGGATCTACATAACTTAATGCATAGATAGAGGCATCATTGATGTAAGCATCTACAATAGCACTTGACATCGTCAAAATTTCTTTTTCAGTCATTTTGTACCATATCGTCCCATTATTTAAATCTTCTACTTTTTTCTTAGAAAGTACTATGTAATCCTGACCTGTTGCAAAACGAATCCGAACATCTACAAATTCATCTTTTCTCAACTTTAAAGGAAGCTGTACTAGACTAAACTCTTGGTTTCTAAGGTCATTCGGTGTTATTCCATCTTCAAACAACATTGGTGTGGTGATAATAGAGTTTTTCTGAAGATCAATCTTAATCCTTTTCCCTACAATCTCTGCTTGCTCTACTGTATTTTGGGGTACCGTACTAACCGGTACAACTAGAGAACTCACGTCATCTTCTGTAATTAAATCTCCGGCCTTATGATCATCATTCAGTACGATCACTTTCATCTTATCTTCATTCAACTTCTTCTGTGCATCTTGAAGTTGTTGCTCAATCTGAAGTGTTCGCTCAACATATCTTCCTTGAATATAGTCAATAATAAAATAGCCAGCGATAACACAAACAAATAAAATGATCGCACCCCCAATGGAAGCGGACAGAAGCAACTGCTTCTGCCTAAAACGAATCTTAGACATAACGAACTCCTCTCAATCCAACATGATTAAACTTATTTATTCACGACCAATAATATAATCAAAACAATAATAATAACGATGCACAGTCCAAGGACACCATACAATAATGCTTTTGAAGATATCTTCTTAGAGTCACCCATGTAACTTTTCATCAGCTTGTTTAATACCGAGTCTGTATCTCCTTGGTGTTTATAGGGATCAGCATGTGGTGGAATTCGATATACGAGATTCCCTGGAAGATCTTTTCGAATATCTTGGATACTGAGATTTTCAACAAATGGTACACAATAAACCCAATTAGACTGATCCATTTTTTTATGTAAATCTCTAAATCTTCTAATTTTCCCTTGTCGCCATTCGCTACCAGCACCAAGCACAATGTTTACACTCGCTCTGTAGAACTCTTTACTCCAGTCACTCTCTTCAAAGCTCCCGATATCTAAAATTAAGTAGTCATGTCCTGCTGTAATCAGATGGTTAATATCCAATTTGTTATTATTCTTGTAATACTCCACGCCCTCTATAGAGAAGTGAATGTTATTGCTTTTGAAATCCTGTGTTCCTTCATATGCATTCTCAATACTTGTAAAGTCACTTGAACCATTTGCCTCTACTAAACCTACTGAGTAGCCTTTACGTTTTAAATAGTTTGCAATTAATATACTTTGATGAGTTGAACCGACTTTAGATTCAACACCCATAACTCCGACTAAAATCGTTCCGATGATTCGATCTTTTAGAATGATTCTTTCTTGGATCGGCACATCTGGAAGTTCCAAATCCATGACATCTGATGAGTCAAAACTGCCTGCAGAGGTTAATTTCGCTGTATATCGATAAATGCGATCCTTTATCTTCTCAAGATCAAAATCTGTTGATTCCCAATCCTCTTGTCCATTTCCAGTTACCTCGCTTTGATTTGGCAATAAATTGCGCAGTGCTGGAATAATGGACTTTGGCTTCGTTCCTGGCGAGGTTGTAACAACGTTGATCCCCATGTCTGCCAATTCATGAACGACTCCGTCATCCTCATAACGATCAAGAGCAATGACAATAATTCGAGTATTTGAACGCACTGTTCGATATTGACTAATTCCACGTAGAAAAGTATTTGAATCGGTGCAGTCTAGATCAGTTATAAATGCATTGATGTTAATTCTAGCTACAGCTTCGCAAAATTCGATAAACTGACCACTCTCAAAGCGACCTACTTTTTCAAAACTAACATCTGTATTCCCTATGGCTTCATGTACTAGCGTAGAAGCTTTACTGGAAATGATAACCGCATTCACTATGGTTGCCTCCATTAATCCGCTAAAATTTTACTTTGGTCTAGATCAAAGATTCTATTAAGCCCACTTTGCTTCGTTCGAACAGCACCTTCTTTCGCCTCACGGATATGATCATCCAGTGTAAATTCAGGCTTAGTGTCAATATACCCAATCAGTACAGTACTTGAGGCTTCAACATCAATTTTCATCCTTATGGAGTTAGCCAGCTCTGCTAATGGTAAATTAGAACTTGTTATAAGAGCCACAATGACATCACTTTGGTAACGTCCAGCAAATCCACTACCTTCCAAAGCCCTGCCCATGGCTCTTCCCGCTCTCTTAAAGGACTCTTCCTCCGAAATGTGGGTTGGATTCTGAATCTCTATGTATAATACCCCTACTGTCTTCCCCTTGGATAAAGCTTGATTAGCTTGATGAATAAAATGTTTTTGCGTGAACAAACCTGTTATTTCATCCCGTGTTGATGTGTATGTCGCAGCTTGCATAACCCCAATAATCTTTTCAAAAATCATCGTGAACACTATGAAGCTAGCAAAAACACTCAAAATCAAACTAAGTTCTGCCAATAGTTCATAACCTGTAAATGCGCCTGATAGATGCAACAATAGCTGCATTGCAAAAAGGATCGTTACCATAAAATACTGTGGATTTAGCCCGACATCCGGAAAAATCTTGACCAGTGTGTACAATGTCACACCTATTACAGAGAGAAACACTAAAAAGGAACTCATTTGTACGGGTAAAAACAAAGACATTGCGGCAGTAATCAAAGTAACCGCAGTACCGCCTAAATGTACATAAAGTTTGTCTGTTCGTTTGTTGTAGTAAAGTCGAAATATCCCGATTTGAGCAATTATCATTCCAGCTGCATAGAGTGATAAGAAAAACATATATACAGACATGAGCTTATGCGACATCAAAGCCATACCCACATTTGCAAATAACATTAAAGAAAAAGCTCCCAAAAACTTTAAGTATGTTGGGTTTCGCCATTTCCTGTACATTAAAAATCCAATGATAAATAAAACAATATTAATAGACAACATAGAACCAATTGTTAACTTCCCAAAATCCCCCATGTAGTTCCTTTAACCCACTTTCTTGAAAATTATGTAATTTCATGAATTTTACAATTCCAATTTTTCATTCATTTTTCCCATTTCAAATATAATCAAACTCTTATCTGATTTGGTTCTTAGTACCTAGCATTTGGATAAACAAGTAACAGTAGATTAAATAATAGACCCATTTCAGCAATTTTACAACATATTTTTGTTATTTATGACCAATTGTACCTAAGAATATAGTCCTTTATTTTCACAATAGTCCTAGACATTGTTTAGTTCAGATCCGAAATTTCCTTTTTCATTTCCAATTAAATTGAGAGGTATTGAAAAACAAGAAAATTTCCAAGTATGTATCCAACCAAAAAAACTGCCAGATCAATTGATCTAACAGCGTTTTTTTGGATATTTCACCCACTTGTTCTATAGTTTTTCATATTGCTCTTATCACAAAATAAATGATTAAATACTCTGAAAAATACTAGAAATTTGCATTAAAAATCCAACTTGCTCCCGAGCGTAATACTCGAATCCTCGAAGTTCTCCACCGTCGTCTTTTTTTCATAAAAGTGTACTGCATGTTGCATAATTCCTTCTCTTGTGTAAAACCCGTCTTCCGACCCTAGTGGGAAAACAACCTTTTCCCCCGTACTTGCAGATTTGTAGATACCCACAATCAGTTCAAGTGTATTCCGGCCACTTTGGCCATCCACCAGAAGGGGAGAACCTGTCTCAATAGCATTTAACATATTCTCAACTTGCCCAGCGTGACCGACATGAGTAACATCCGGTAATTCGTCAGCAAGCTTCTGAATCTGTTGTTCCAACTCTTGATTGGATTCCGGAAATCCGTTATTCCGCGCGGTAGAAGCAACCACTTTCCAAGGTGCAGATACCCGAGCTTCTTTGCCCTGAAAAATTAACTGCTGCTCCTCTCCGTGATGTACGACGGAGCTGGTAATCATGCCAAGCGCCCCTTCCTGGAAGCGAAGTATCGCCATGGATATATCCTCAACTTCGGCATTATCATGTGCCGTATTTGCCATCATGGCCTGCAATTCCACTGGAGGTCCCATCATCCAGAGCATGGCATCAATATGATGCACCGCATGATTAAGGGTACAGCCTCCGCCTTCTTTTTCCCATGTCCCGCGCCACCACAGATCATAATAATTGTGGCCCCGCCACCAGAACGAATCAACCTGCACATGTACAATCGGTCCCATCCGTTTACTGTCCAGCACACCTTTTAGCTTCATCATTGGTGTCGTAAACCGATTCTGTGCTACTACGGATAGCAACTTGCCACTTGCTTGCGCTGCTCTCAACATCAGATCCGCTTCCTCCAGGGAAGAAGCCATCGGTTTTTCGACTAACACATGTGCACCTGCTTGCATGAAATCACAAGCAATGGGAGCATGCGTATATGGCGGCGTACAAACTGATACCAGATCAATGTTTTGGGCAAGTAACTCTGTGTAATCCGTGACGGCTTGTGCACCTTCCAGACCATATTCATTAATTCGCTTCTGTGCTTTTTCCACGTAGATATCGACCACAACAACAATCTGACATCGCTCAGGGAACGCCATATATGCTGAGATATGTGCTCCACTAATTGCACCTGCTCCGATAATAGCCACTTTTAACATCGTTGCATACCTCCCTTATTCCCTTCACAATACACAATAATAAAGCGCTTTTATGCGTTCATCTTGTGCTAAAATAAAACTATCTTGCGCATGATAAGGGAGGCATTCATGAAGTCCATCTTTCTGGGAGAACAATTTAATCTGGTCTGTCGTCGTACATCCAACACTACGTCTCGCGAAGTGTTCCATGCTCATTCGCAGCTGGAGATAACCTATATTCACGAAGGATATGGGCAGTTGATAACCGAAGGTCAGGTTTTCTCCCTTGAACCCGGTATGCTCATGATTTTTCGACCTTTTCAATTGCATCACATCCAGATTCAAGTATCCAGACAGCAGCCTTTCATTCGAAATGTACTCATGGTTGAACTTGATCTACTTAAGGCACATTGGGCCCAATTTATCGTTACTCACGACTTCATACAGGACCTGCTGGAAGAGCAATCCCCCATTCAGCCCATCCGACTTGCTGCCACATCCCCACTCGTTCAACGAATGGAACAATATGCAGATACGTATCCAGGTCTGCTTCCTCACGAAATAGAGGAGGATACACGCCTCTTTTTATTGGATCTGCTCGTACAACTTCGCTATCTGAGGCAAGACGGGCAGCAAAGCCGCTCCCAAGATGTACTTTCGTCCAGTGCAACCGTTCTTCACCCTCATGCCGAAGCCATCATGCAATGGATTGAACAGCATTACCAGGAGCCTTTCCGTTTGGAGCATATCGCAGATACTCTTCATCTGTCCCCCTATCATCTATCTCATATATTCAAAAAAGCGACCGGCACCACGATTGTTGCTTATGCTCAAGCCACCCGCATTCGTCATGCCTGTGGGCTGCTCACTCGGTCCTCGCTCTCCGTTCCCGAAATCGGTCACCGTGTCGGTATGACCAGCCCCTCCTACTTTTGCAAAGTATTCCGTACTACCACAGGCTCTACACCACATCAATATCGGCTGAAGGTGCAGGGGAGGAAGTAATGGATCACAACATAAAAAAAGAAGCGAAAGAATTCACTTCTCCGCTTCTTCTCCTCTTTCACAGTTCCACCCGACTCAACGCAGATTGAGCTCCAACCGTTTCAAATATGGAATTAGGCGTCTCTCTAGCTGCCTTAAATCATCCTTCTGTTCCGCTGACAAGCGTTCCTCATGGATACTTCCATCCTTGTCCATCACCATAACTTTGTATTTTTTCATTTGTTCATAGACAGACTTGAACTCACGATATTGTTCCTTGGTGAATGTCTTCTCTGCCTGTTCCAACTGTTCCGTCCAAAATTGCTGCTCGTCCATCAGTTTTTTGGAGGACCCTACACTCACAGCTTCCAGCTTCTCAAAAAACGGTTCGAGCTCAGCTGCAAGAAGGTTATATCGTTCCTTTTCCACTGTACTCCATTGCTCTGGATGCATATTGCCTTGAGAATCGGCATGCTTCACGGCCATTTGCCCTAATTGCTTCAGCAAGTCCATATATTGAACAAATTCTTCTTCGCTGAAATGGGCCTTGGCCGTCTGCAGCTTTGCTTCCAACCTCATATAATCCTCAGCTGTCCCCCCCATAGCAGCGATATTCTCCTGTGAACCATATATTCCGTCTGCGAGATAGGTGTACCCTGCATAGGCTCCGGTGGGAATAATGAGTACAGCAGCCAATAGCCCAGTGACCAGCCATTTTTTTCGATTTCTTCTGATGTGTGAATCACTTCGAATACCATCCATCATTTTATGTTTAATCCTCGCAGGAACGGACCAGTCTTTGGTCTCTTCCTGGTAGGCTGTTCGCAACTGTTCATCGAGTTTCATGCAGATCCTCCGCCTTTCCCCGCAATCTTGGATTCATCTTTTCTTTCTGTCTCAACTTCGCCAGCGCCGCATGTATACGCGATTTTACGGTTCCAAGCGGAATCTCCAATATGCCAGCAATCTCCTCTTGCGTGTATTCATTCAAATAATGAAGTGTGACCACCTGCTGCAGCTTGTACGGCAAACGGCGCACCTGTTCCAGCAAAGGACGATTTGCCAGTTTGTTGACCAGATCAGTGGAAAAATCATATTCTAGTCCCACGTCAGATTTTTCAATGCGCTTGCCAAACCGAAACTGCATCAATCTTTTGCGTCGATAACTCTGAACCTGTCGCATCGTCACCCCCATCAACCAGGGACGAAAAGCACGCTCCGCATCATATCGCGCCAATGATCGATACGCCTGAATGTAAATCTCCTGTACTACATCCTCCGCGTCAGACTTGTCCTTGATGAGAAATCGCACAGTTTGATATACCCCCGTCACTGTTTTCTCATATAATTCTCCATATGCTTCTTCATGCCCCGCACGTATTAACGTTACAAGTTCTATGTACTCATCTTGTTCACTCATTATCCATCCCCCTCCTCCTTACACTATATATTGGCATGCCAGCATTATTTCGTTCGATTTATTTATTGAATATTTCTAAAAAACTCTTTTAATATGATTTATTAGAGAGCAACCTAGCGAAAGATGGTACTATTGTGATGAAGTTTTTCATCAGATTGTACTCGGAATATTTATTGATTCCAAAATTTTAAGTTCTCATGGGACATAAAGAAGAGCTAAGTCGTCTTTATGACGTCTCGGCTCTTCTTTATGCTCATCTTTTCCGGGCAGACGAAGATATGGTAATCAATCCGAACACGTTATAACGTTTACCAAGATGAAGGACACAGTGAAATGAGCAAATTGGGACTTTAGCTCAATTCTGAAATGACCGGATAGATTGCGCCTGTCAGCTGAAAATCATAGTTCTGGTCTACAATCCCTACGACCGCTTCGTTGTGATCATACAGATCGATCATGAAGCCAGCCATTTCTTTAGCTGTGTGGTACTTGGGCATATTCGCTTTGTAATCAAATCCTTCAGCATCTATTGATTTTTGTACGAATTCTGTTTCCGTGATCGCTGGTGCCAGAACCTTCGCTTTTAGTTTTGCAGCTTTCAGTTCCAGTTCTTTGGCAAGGCCCTCTGTGAAGGCACTAACGTAGAATTTCGATGCAGAATAAGCTACACTGCCTACAGCAATGGCATATCCGAGTGCGGATGAGACGTTAATCAATTGAGTGCCTTCCACATTCGCATAATCTCGCACATACAGTGTAGAAAGAACAGTCAAGGATTCAATGTTAACACGCAGCATGGTCTCCACTTTATCCAAATTCTGATCAGCAATGAATGAGCTTTCTCCAAGTCCTGCATTGTTGATCCAAGTCTCGATTTCATATTCCTTCAAATTGTTGTACAGTGCATATGCTTCTGCGGTAACAGACAGGTCGCTAATGTGAACAATAACATTTACTTTAGTATCCATACCCTGAATAGTCGATTTAAGCTCTTCCAGCTTATCCAATCTTCTAGCTACCAAAATCAAGTTTTTGCCACGTGCTGCAAATGCCAATGCTGTTTCATATCCAATTCCAGAACTTGCTCCTGTAATTACGGTGTATTTCATCTTATTCTCTCCCTTATATTCTTTAGATTAGTGTATTTCTAGTTTTGAGAACGATCGTTCTTAAATGTGTAAAAAAAGTAGTTAGATCTAACTTGCTGTTAGCATATCATTTCTAGAACGAACAGTAAAGAATTATTTTATATATAGAAAATATGCTTGGAACACACTTAAATAAGACTAAGATCACGCTATATAAACCATTTTTATATCATAAATTAAGAATTCTTATATCGTTTCATAAGATAAACACATCTTTTCTATAATACAAATTGAGATTTCACCAAGGTCCAAATACATTATTACAAGGGCAATCAGCATTAGGGAAACACGCCTTACCCCGGCCTCGTTTACGAAAGTGATGACTTCACCTATTTTCCTTCCATCACTAAGCATCAACCTTTCCTAGCTACGCTAATCTGAATTCAACATCATCCATGCCAGAAATTCTCCAAACGAATCGGATACCTTTTCAACCTCTTCAAATTCAGGCTCACATCCACGGACAATAGCTCCACTGTCGGTTGTTAAGTCAATGGCATAGAAGGAATATCCATCCTCCACAGACATTACGATCGGCAAGTGATAATCCCACCAAGCCGTTATCTCTGACTGCCAAATAGAATCACCCTCTGCTGCCTCCAAACTAAGCATTTCAAATTCATTCCATTGGAATGCGGTCTCCGTGCTATTGTTGAACTCAGCATCACAAATAAACCAGGTTTGCTCATCCGGTGCAACGCATTTTTCAACTACATTTAGAAATTCCAAATATTCATCTGGAAGTCCTTTATATCTTGAAGTAATGCCGTTGTTTAAATGTAGCTGCGAACCGGATTTAGTCATTATGTCCCAGCCCTTTTCCCCAGCCCAAGTCATAAATTCCCTAAGGTGAGTTTTTCCTTTTCCATTATTCATTTCCAATTTATACACCTGCCCATCAGCTTAAGAAATACAAACTATATCACCTATTCGGGATTTGAATGGAAAATCCCTGCTGTGGTGCTTCAAAGAGAAAGACAAAAAGACTGGACAAATGGTTGGGAAAAGCGGCAACCATGTTCCAGCCTTTGGTGGTTTGGGGAAAGTTAATTTTAGTTAGGGACAGTTAATTTTAAATTGGACAGGAAAATTATTAGTTAGTTAAACATCCGCTGTCTCATCGCCTCAAACAGCAAAATCGTTGCCGCCATCGCCGCGTTGAGCGACTCTGCCTGTCCCTGCATCGGGATCGTAATCGCATCATCTACCAAACGTGCCGTAGCGTCTGAGATACCTTTACCTTCGTTACCAATCACAAGCCATACCGACTGCGTAAAATCATAACTATAACATGAATGCTCTGCCTGCAAAGAAGTACTGACCAGCTTCACGCCCGCAGCCTTTGCTTCGGGAAGCAAGGATTCCAACTGGCCCTCCACAATGGGCAAATGAAACAATGACCCCATCGTCGAGCGAATCGTCTTCGGGTTATACACATCAGCACAGCCCGCGCCAAGTACCACACCCGCTGCTCCCGCTGCATCTGCACTACGGATAATGGTTCCCACATTCCCTGGGTCCTGCACCCCATCCAGCACAACAACAAGCCCACGAGCTCCTGCGATCAGGCTTTCCAGTGGCTCACTGCCTTTACGCACAATTGCGAATACAGGCTGTGGTGTTATCGTATCCGTACATTTGGCGATAACCGCAGGAGATACACTGACCCACTCCACACGCTGAAGCGGGTTTTCAAGCCCTGCAAGCTCAATCGGTACGCCTTGCTCTCCGTCGTACACGATACACTCCAGATCAGCTCCAGCGCACAATGCTTCCTGTACCAGATGAATGCCCTCAATGATATATTTATGTTGACGGGTACGATGCTTTTTCTCCAGCAACTGTGCCCATTCTTTTACACGTGTATTTTGCGGTGATATAATATCCATCTTTCCATCCTTCCCATCTGCATCCATCACTTCGGATATGCAAGCTCCATTTTCGTCAAATGATCCTTGTGACCCACAATGATCAGCACATCTCCAGCTTCGATCCGATCCTCCGCGTACGGCGAGATGTTCATCGAGTTCCCACTGCGGATCGCCATGACGTTGCATCCAAAACGTGCCCGGATGTTTAATTCCATCAGGTTTTTGCCGATCATTTGCTCGGAGGCTCTCATCTCCAAAATGCTGTAATCCTCAGATAACTCGATGTAATCCAGTATATTAGGCGAGGTCAGATGATGGGCTACGCGCAGTCCCATATCCCGCTCAGGATAGATGACTTTGTCTGCGCCAATCTTTTGCAGCACCTTACCATGAAGCTCATTTTGAGCTTTTACGATCAGCACCGGTACACCCATATCTTTCAATATCAGGGTTGTCAGAATGCTCGCCTGAATATCTTCACCAATCGCCACAACGACAACGTCGAAATTCCGTATGCCCAGCGCACGCAGCGCTTCTTCATCTGTTGAATCTGCCGATACCGCATGGGTCACCACATTGGACATTTCCTGAGTCCGCTGCTCGTCCGCATCAATTGCCAGCACGTCAAATCCCATGCCACTCAGTGCATTGGCAACACTTGATCCGAACCGTCCCATGCCAATTACGGCATACTGTTTCTTGGCCATTAGGGTCTTAACCTCCCGCTGCACTTCAGCATGACGCATCATTACGGATACCCATGCTAACGTAAATAATCCTTCGTAGTATACCACAAAGCCTGATAAACTTGAATGCGCTCGCGCTTCACAGGGAACAGTATTAGAGCAGCCGAATATACGAGGAGGGAATTGCGATGCCCATTACATTAAGCCTGCGTGAAGCGATTGTTCATAAAGTTCATGACAAGAGTGATGATCAGCTCCGGGAGATGATTGAAGGTTCGGTAGATGGACCGGAAGCTGCATTACCTGGACTTGGCGCCATTTTCGAGATGATCTGGAAGAACACAGAACCTGCCAAGCAGGAAGAACTGATTCAAATCGCGCAAGAGCATCTGCACACCATTCCCGTCCAACCGCTTAGCTAATCGAAGCAGTGGAGGGTAAGGTAACCATCATTACGTTTGTTCTGTCTGCAAAAGAAAGCTTTCCCTTATTCGGCTGGATCATACCCGCCTCCAGGTAAGGTGTATAGCAATAGATCCCTCCGCCAATCGGCGGAGGGATCTTATTTTTAACAAGCTCTATCTCATCACATGAACTTGTCACGTTTAACTAACCTTTAACAACTCCCACGAAATACTTCTGTCTTCACTTAAGGCGCAGTCTCCAGGAATTGAGCTGTAGGATTTTTATCCATAGCCGTTCTCATTGCATACTCATTTTCGAAGAGCACCACATAATTACCTTTTTTATCTTTTACAAGCGCAGAGTTAATCCGGAATTTGCTTGGGTCCAGATTCTCGTCCACGATCCAGCGAGCGAACTGATAAGGCATGCGTTGTAATAGTACGTCTACCCCATACTCGCCTTTCATCCGGTATTCAAATACCTCGAACTGTAGTTGACCAATTACGCCGAGGATTGTCTCGTCGAAACTTGCCGTCTGGAACACCTGAATGGTTCCTTCCTCCGTCAACTGATCAATTCCTTTTTGGTACTGTTTATGTTTCAATGCATTTTTCACGGTAACTTTGGCGAAAATCTCTGGTGAGAACGTTGGCAATTCCTCAAAAATAACTTCGCTGCCTTGGCTCAATGAATCACCAATCCGGAAGATACCTGGATCGAACAGACCGATAATATCGCCAGCATATGCCTCTTCGACGATATCCCGGTCTTGTGCCAGGAATTGCTGTGGCTGTGACAGCTTGATTTCCTTGCCCACACGAGTATGCTTCACACTCATTCCACGTTGGAACTTGCCTGACACAATACGCAGGAACGCAATACGATCCCGGTGTGCCGGGTTCATGTTTGCCTGAATCTTGAACACATAACCGCTGAATTTCTCATTCGTTGGCTGAATCTCTCCTGCCGTACTGCGACGTGGTTCAGGCTTCGGTGCCAGTTCCAGGAAATTCTCCAAGAAGGTCTGTACGCCGAAATTGTTGATCGCACTACCGAAGAAAATAGGGGTCAGTTCACCGCGCTGAACTTTCTCCATGTCGAATTGGTCGCCTGCGATATCCAGCAACTCCAGATCCTGACACAATTGATCATGCAGATATTCTCCAGCCATCTCACGGATAATCGGATCTTTGTAGCCGTCTACCTTTTGTACTTTAATCGTCGAGTGATCGTCCCCTTGGAACAATTCCACCTGATTTTTCATCCGGTCATACACACCGCACAGCTCGCGACCTGTACCAATAGGCCAGTTCATCGGAACCGAACGAATACCCAGTACATTTTCAAGTTCTTCCATCAGGTCAAATGGGCTTTTACCCTCACGGTCGAGTTTGTTGATGAACGTAAAAATTGGAATGCCACGCTTCGCACATACCTGGAACAACTTGATCGTTTGTGCCTCGACACCTTTTGCCACGTCAATCAACATTACCGCGCTATCGGCAGCCGTCAGTGTCCGATACGTATCTTCACTGAAATCCTGGTGACCCGGTGTGTCCAGAATGTTGACGCGATGATCCAGATAATCAAATTGCATTACGGAAGAGGTAACCGAGATCCCCCGTTGTTTCTCAATTTCCATCCAGTCACTTGTTGCGTGTTTGCTGGCTTTCCGAGCCTTTACCGTTCCCGCAAGGCGAATCGCGCCCCCGAACAGCAACAGTTTCTCGGTCAATGTAGTTTTACCCGCATCCGGGTGAGAGATAATGGCAAACGTCCGGCGTTTGTCCACTTCCTGTTGAAGAATTTCATTTGCAGCTTTGCTCATAGGTTTAATCCCTTTCGTCCGTTCATTCACGTTAATCCGGCATGGCCGGTCCATCATTCAATCTTTATGCAATCCGGCGAGGCCGGTTGATTGTACACGAGTTTTTACGTACTAGGTATTTACACACTAGATTAATTTTACACATTTACAATGGAGTTCATCCTCCTCAAATCTGTGCTTTCATGTATACCGTGAACTGCTTCTTAACCCAACTCTCCTATTGTACCATAATCTGTACCGAAAATAACCGATTACTACAGCAGATTCTTCTCTTTTCACTTGCAAAAAAAAGCACCCTTCAGCCATTTCCATGGCATCCAGGCACTCCTCATTCATTTTTATTTATCGGTTTTAGAAAATCAAAGCATCCAGCGCGTATTGTCCGCCACCCGTCAGTGCCAGCGCTACACCAATCACCAGAATCGCGAGATTATATTCGAATCCGTTCTGTGTGGACCAGTATCCGTTCGCTCCATGGACTTTCACAATTGCAATAACCATTGTCAATGCAATCAGAATGCCACCTACCGGTGTGAGCAGACCTAGAGCCAGCAACAATCCGCCACCAAATTCCGCGAGTCCAGCCAGTAACGCCACCAATGCACCGGGCTTCATGCCCATCGACTCAAACCAACCGCCTGTACCCTTGATTCCGTAACCTCCGAACCAACCAAACAGCTTTTGAGCCCCGTGCGCCATGAACGACAATCCAATCACCAAACGAATCAACAACAACCCTAAGTCCAACATCATTTTCTTTTTCCTCCATTCGATATATACAAAATAGTATTCTTAGATTAAAGATATTATGCTAAATTTTTTTCTCCATGATATCGTGTTGAAACCCCTTCACCTGTTTCACATTTCATCTCATGAATCGTGCACTTATCCGAGTAGTTCATCGGGTTAAGTTGGTCATTTGCGTAACTCTTTATCTCTTGTGTTGAGTATAAGTTATATACTTACTTTTTGTCAACAACTTATTTTAAATATTTTTATTATCGTGTTCTCCTCAGTCTTTCCCCATAAGAAAAACGTATCGACGTACTTTACAAAAGACAGACCGCGTTTAGCTGATGTATCTCTTACCATAATCTAATATTCAGCTCCGCTGAAAACTTTTAAACTCTTTTTTCCATAAAAAAAGAAGCCCAGAAAGTTCGCTTCAGCCGCGTTCTTTCCAAGCCCCTTAATCATTTCATTTTATAAATGAATAGCGTTAATTGTTGACTTGCCAGATCACGCTGTCCTCGTCCTGACCATTTACCGGCCACCAGTGGAATCCGTCCTGCTCCAGCAGCTTATCTGTTGCTTCTGGTCCCCAAGTTCCAGCAGGGTACGTATGAAGTTCTCCCTGATTCTGTCCCCAGGCTGCTGCAATCCGATCCACAAAAGACCAGGCTGTTGCCACTTCATCCCAACGGGTAAAGTACGTGGAATCCCCCTCTGCTGCATCGTGCAGCAGACGTTCATACGCTTCAGGCGAGTTAATTCCAATCATGCAGCTCTGACAGAAATCCATTGCAAGTGGCTGAATCTCGGAATCAGAGCCTGGTTTCTTGGCATTAATTTTGATATATATGCCTTCCATCGGATTCACCCGAATGACTAGCAGATTCGGTTCCAATTTATACTTTTTCCCAAGGTACACGTTGTTTGGCATCGACTTGAACTCAACTACGATCTCGGTTGTTTTCACCGGAAGACGCTTGCCTGTCCGAATGTAGAATGGAACACCTGCCCAGCGGAAATTATCCACGAATACACGTGCTGCAAAATAAGTTTCCGTATTCGACTGCGGATCAACCTTGTCTTCCTGGCGATACCCCGGAAGCTGCTTGCCACGGTATTCCCCTTCGGAATACTGTCCCCGCACGACATTGTTGCTCACTTCCTCATCCGAAGTAAAGGCCCGCAATGAACGTAATACCTTCACCTTCTCATCCCGAATGTCTTCCGGGAATAGGCGACTCGGCGGTTCCATCGCAATCATCGTCAGCATCTGAAGCATATGATTCTGCCCCATGTCACGCAGCGCACCGGAGTGATCATAATAACCACCACGTTCTTCCACGCCTACGGTCTCACCAAGCGTAATCTGAACGTTGGCAATATGTTTGTTGTTCCAGAGCGGTTCAAAAAAAGCATTTCCGAAGCGGATCACTTCGATATTTTGCACCATTTCCTTGCCCAGATAATGGTCAATCCGATAGATTTCCTCTTCACGGAACACCTCACGAATCTGCTCATTTAGATGTTCGGCGGATTGCAGATCATAACCAAATGGTTTTTCGATCACCAAACGGTTCCACCCCTGACTTTCCAACATACCGCCGTCCCGCAAACTGTACGAGACACTGCCAAACAGCTCAGGTGCCAGTGCCAGATAGAACAGCCGGTTCCCCGGCGTGTTAAACTTTGATTCCAGATGCTCCGTCTGCGTACGCAGCTCTTTGAATCCTTCTACATTGTTGATATCCAGTGCTTTGTATTCAAAATGATCGACAAAAGCGTTCCACTCATCGGGTTCCCCCGCTGGATAACGGCAGAACTCTTTAATGGATGCATAGATGTCTTCCCGGAATTCTTCTGGGGACCTCGGACGACGTGCTACGCCAATAACCGCAAAGTCTTCGGCAAGCTTGCCTTCACGGTAAAGACTGTAGATAGCCGGAAACAGCTTCCGGCGGGCCAAATCACCCGTTGCTCCAAAAATGAAAAATACTGCGCCTGGTGTCTGTACTTCATCTTGCAATTGTTTTTCAACCATGGGCTCCTCTTTCTTCCGGGAAGATAACCTTCACGCTCTCCCCGAGCTATGTAATGGTGTTATATATGCACGACATACAACTGTCAATTACCAGCAAGTTCCTTCTTGGATGTGATGCCATTTTAGCATATCAACTGAATGTATGCTAATATTCAATCGTAATCACCGGAAACCCCACTGTAATTCGATTATCGACCTCGTCTCCAACCTGGTGAACTGCAAGTTGCATATTCAACATGTGCGAGCCACTCTTGATCGATAGGGGCAGCTCAGCCGCCTTATAAGAGACACTTGCAGTGCCTGCATCTGTATAACGTTCGACGGAGGCGATATCCACCTTTGTGGACAGCTGTTCTTCGATCAGTTCCAGTTGCTGACTCGCATCATGTTCAGTAGCACTAACTGCTGTACCTTGCACAGACATATTCCAGCTTGCCTTCATCCCTGAGTCTACAAGCAATTGATCGACCTCTTCATGTAATGTCATTAATGCCTTCCGATCCGTGTGTGCATCCCCTGAAAGTTGTACGATGGCGTAGTAGCCGTTATCTCCTGTCTCGACGACATTGACCAACATGCCTACGCCACCATTAGCTGCACCTACAACCAACTCACTACGGTACACATCGTGGCCGGTCTGACGTACCTGCATCGGTGGTTCAAGTCCCAAGTGACTTGCCAGTAACACGGCCTGCGCTTGTGCATCTCCGTTACCTTCTCCTTGCCATTTAATAACTAGACGATCCACATTATCAATCACACTGTCAGCAGTATAGATTAACTGTTCCAGTTGGGCAGCTTTGGATTCGTTCTTCTCTGCATATACCTGTGTCACACCGATAAGAATAATGATTGCTATTGCCAAGATACCTGCTGTCATCCAACGATTTAACATTTGAATCCCCCGCTTCTTTCTTGCATTCTATGAATCTATCAACAGCATGCCCCTTGGCCGCATTAGCTATACTTCTCCTGAACCCATCAAAAAAAGCCCCACCCGCCACTTGCATGGCAGATCGGAGCTTTCAATTCATACTTATAGAGGTTGTTCAAAAAGTCCGCTTTTGATTACGAAGGGTGCCTAGCGGCATCATCAACATCGAATATGGAATTCAGCCGAAATAAGTGGGGCTTACGAAGAATGTTTCCTTCGGAAACATTGCGGTTGCTCACGTAGCTCGATCTACGCTCCGCTACTCCATTTCTAGCTTTATCCCATCTTCTTGGTACTGAAAACCGACCTTTTTGAACACGCACTTATATATAAATCATCTCTTATCTATAACTTACGTACATTAATGCACGGTTCTTTGGCTTAATGATGTTATTGCATATAGTTCTTGTTATTACTCTGCAAGTCCATTTTTATAAGCATAGATCGCGGCCTGTGTACGGTCGTCCACGCCTAATTTTTCCAGTAGGTTTGTAACATGGAATTTGACTGTCTTAATGCCGATGATCAGATCATCAGCGATGTCCTGATTCGATTTACCTTTGGCGAGCAACCGGAGAACATCCATTTCACGGTCTGTTAGTTCATCATGCAAAGGAGCTGCTGCCTGTGGCTGCCGGAAGCGATTCATCATTTTCGAAGCCACCTGTGACTCCAGAACGGATTGCCCGCGAGCTGCTGCGCGAATCGCATCTGCCACTTCGTTGGCTCTTGATGTTTTCAACAGATAACTGAATGCGCCTGCTTCAATGACAGGATACATTTTTTCATCATCCAGGTAACTGGTCAATACAATGACTTTGCACTCCGGATACATTTTAAGTACCTGACGAGTAGCCTCAATGCCATCCATTCCTTCCATAACCAGGTCCATCAGAACAACATCAGGCTTATATTCCTGTGCGAGCCGAATGCCTTCCTCTCCACTACCTGCTTCACCAACAACTTCAATTCCATCTTCGGTATCCAGTACCGCTGCAAGACCAATACGTACCATCTCATGATCATCCACGAGCAATACTTTGATCGACGTTTCCGTCTCCGTTTCGACTTCCGGTTCCATTGACATGTTCTTCCTCGCTTTCATCGTTCATCAAAGGTATCGTAATCTCAATCCGCGTTCCCTTACCAGGCGCTGTTACAAATTGTATGGCCCCGCCAATCTCCGTAACACGTTCACGCATGTTAGCCAGACCGTAGGAAGCTTGTTTATTCTCATCCAGATCGAAGCCTTGCCCATCATCACGAATCAATACCCGGATCGCATCAGTACGACGCTGGATCCGTATCTCCATTTTTTCCGCTTTTGCATGCCGTAACGTATTGGACATAGCCTCCTGAACGATTCGAAACAGATGATTCTCGATACCTTTGATCAGATCAATGTCTTCGTCCATTTCGAACACAATGTCCATGGGTACTTTCGTTTTCAGTTCCATCACTAGATCACGCAGACCTTGTTCGAGATGTTTACCCTCCAGATAGACTGGCCGCAGGTGCAACAGTAACGCACGCATCTCGGACTGGGCTACCGAAGCCATCTCCTCAATCAAAGCCACCTGCCGCTGAGCACGTTCAAAATCCTTCTCCATCTTCCGTCCAACGGCTGTTGCTGTCATGGATATCGCGAACAATTGCTGCGATACCGCATCATGCAGTTCCCGTGCCAAACGTTGCCGCTCTTCCACAATAGCCGTAATTCTGGCTTGTTCAGCAAGCTGTGCATTATGAGTAGACAATCGCTGGAGCGAAGATATCTGATCTTCCCACTTTTTGCCGATTCGTCCGAGTTGCTCACTTAAACGGCCCACATCATCATCGCCCAGATCAGGTACAGTGCGTGATAGAGAGCCCTTCTCCCACAGTAGAAGTGTTTCCCGCAGCAGTTCAAGCCGGCGTTTAACCCGGTAACTCTGATAGAACCCAAAGACCGCACCAATCCCAATCAGAAGCAGCAATAAGGCCAGACCCGATTGAATCAGATGCCGCCAGCCTGTAAACGGAGCAAGATAACCATATGTATACAATACATACAAAATAACTGCGAGCACAATGAAAACCAGGAGGATCCCTTCACCCATACTTCGGGTTACCATGTCGGTATGTCGTTTTGTCTTCATCGGGGTCTCCTCCTTCTCTTCATCTATTTTACTACGGATTACTGATGTTTAGGTCGCCAACAATATAAGAAATGACAAATTTTGCTTTATGTTCACTGGATTCATATCCAGGCGTTCTCCATACTAATTTGTTCATCATGCCGCTATCTTGTTCTCCAAGAAGATTAATCCGGCCGAAAAGAACCGATGCTTCAATCTCCACACCATAATCTTCTGGTAGCGTAAGGCGAACATTACCCATAACTCCTTGCAGCAGCACAATTGTTTGTTTCTCCTCCGGAATCGAAAGAGATAGATCGGCGTTAACCTCACCTATGGCATGCCACAGACTCATACTACGTAACGTCCATGATGATTGATCCCAGTAGTACCGAGCCATGAAATTCTGTTTCTTCATAACACCTTCGTCCAGATGAATCTTTTTGTTTTTTGAATAAAAGTAAGCTAAAGAAGCCAGTACAATCAAGAATACAATCATTAAATTATCCAGCAATAACAGTGCCGCACCAATGCCAAGATACCGATGACCTTTGCGGGTATCCCCTTTGCGGACTTGAAGCATTCCAACCGTTAACAGAATCAGTGCGGCAGCGGTCAGGAAGTTAATATTCTCATTCAATAACATCATTGTGCCAATAATCATAATGACAACTGCAAGCCATTTACTCTTTTGATTCATCCCCGCCGCACCTCCTCTGTAAGTTAATCTCTCTTTATTCAACGGAAAAGCCATACCAGGCAATGAAGTCCTGTATGGCTTAACTTTTGTTCTACCAATCGTACATTATACACGATTTATAGAATATCATATTGTCCACTAAGCGAACAGTTATTCTTTTGAAGTTCCGTTCGCTTCATTCTTGGAACCATTGCCCATTTTGTTTTTGAGGGCTTGTAATTGCTGATCCACTTTGAACTGTTTTTCCACATCTACAGGATTCGTGTACGTGGATGATGTGTTGCGATAAGGTGCACGAGCTACGTCAGCTTCAGCTTCCAGCTGCATGATTTTCTCTTCCATGCGGTGGAATCCAAGTGATGCGCCGCCACTTTCAATCGAATGCAAGCTGTTGATGGAAGACATTTGTTTTTTGGCTTTTGCCATTTGTGCACGGGATACAAGTTCATTACGCTTGTTACGCATTTTGTAGAACTCATCTTTCATATCATGCAACTGTTGCAACAGATCTTTTGCTTGTGCTTCGGACTGTGCATGCAGTTCGCTGTACTCCGTAATTTTTTGATCAAAGTAGATTTTCTCTTCCAACAACTTGCGTGCCACTTCTTCCTGACCGTTAGACAGAGCAGCTTCTGCTTGGGACTCACGTTGTACCGAAGTACGCTCCGCTTCATCCAAACGTTGTTTCATGCGACGCTCATTTGCCATTTGTTTGGCAACAGTTACCTCTGCCTCATGAATCTCAGCCTCCATATCACGCAAGTACTGGTTCAACATTACAATTGGGTCCTCTACTTTATCCAACATATCATTTACCGATGCTTTCGTCATATCCTTAATCCGTTTAAATACTCCCATTTTACTTTTCTCCCTTCTCGTAACGAGATAATTTTTGGCGAAGCTCTTCAACTTCTTTTTTCAGTGCTTTTTTCTCGATATCTTTCATCATGGAATCAAGTTCACTTTCTTGCGGTGCTCCTGCTCCGTAGGCGTTGTTGTCATAAGAACGGGGACCAGATTGAGGTCTGCCGTTGAATCCAGGGCCAGGACCGAAGTTACCAGGACCTTGTTGGTTGTGATTATTTTGAAAAGGACCTCTTGGTGGCTGATGATCGTAATTGTCGTATCCTCTGCCAGGACCAGGGCCTTGGCCCGGACCGTAGCCATATGGATCATAAGGCGGATACGGTTCTTTTGGTACCACCAGTGCTGCAATAAAGTATATTAACAACGACGTGCCGCCAGTTACGAAGATACTGATAACAAAGATGATACGCAGCAGGGTGGAATCCATTCCGATGGTTTCGGAAATTCCGCCGCACAAGCCGGTTAACATCCGGTCACGCGTTGAGCGGTATAATTTGCTCATGTGCTTGCTCCTTTCGTTTACTTGTATCCTCTTACGTTGGAATCATAAGCATATGGATCAACGTGATTGGATTCCTTTGGTACCACCAACGCAGCGATGAAGTAGATCAACAATGATGTACCTCCCGTAGCGAAAATACTGATGAAGAAGATGATACGTAGCAGCGTGGTACTCAATCCGAGATTTTCAGAAATGCCGCCGATCAAACCTGTTAGCATTCGATTACGCGCCGAGCGGTATAATTTACTCATGTGACTACTCCTTTCTGTCATTGTTCAATTTCTGTCTTAAGCGTTCCAGTTCCTTATCCAGCGTAGAGGATGACATGCTGCCAGTCACTCCTGAACCATCTTGATTCATCCGCCGGATATCGCGGAGACTTTGTGCTTCATATTCGAGATCAGAGACTTGATCATCCAGTCGGTTAAACATACGGGGTACATTCTGACCGTTGTGATTGCCTCTCTGGTTCATACGTTGCTGTAACTGAATCGTCTGCATACGAGCGTAGTAATATTGACGTTTGCTGTATACATTCTGATATTCGACCTTCAGCTGGTCGATCTGTTCATCCAGCTCCTGTAATGCCGCATAACTTTGTGCATACAATTCATTGTATTGTTCCATTTTTTCCTCGTGGAGGATTTTCTCCTGCAAGGCCAGCTTAGCGAGATGCTCTTCGCCTGCTTTCAGAGCCATGGAAGCCTGTTCTTCCCGTTTGTTAACCATACCTGCTGCCTGATCGGCTTGTTGTTTCATTTGTCTGGTATGGCTTGCGTATTGATGACGAAGTTTCTCGGCTTCACCGATGTCTTGGCGGGTCGAGACCAGGAACTGATCAATCAGTTTTACTGGATCCTGACTTTGCTCCAAATGTTCGTTCAGATTGGCTACGGTAATATCCCGCATTCGACGAAATACACTCATTATGTTCTGTCCCTCCTTTTCATAATCGTGAAAGCTTAGTACCGACCACGACGACTGCGGTTATTGCTTAGCATTGAGATACCAAAGATGATTAACCCGATCGCGATGATCGGTCCGATCAACCATGCCAGTTTACCCATCAGTGAGATGATACCGATGATGAGAACAATCCAGCCAAGCATCACATTCCCTCGTTTAACTCCGTAGTATCCCAGTGCAATCATCAGGACCGGAATCAGATAACCCATTAAGTGTCCAAGAAGTGGAGTTAACTTTCCGAAGAGGAGTAGTGCACCCAGCGCAATCAATACAATCGCCCAGCCATTTCCCTTATTCAATCTCATAATTGTTGTTCACCGCCCTTTCCATTCGTTCCTTTTAATGTGTTGAGTCATTTGTTCGTTTGTTTCTTGTTTTTTTGTTTCCGTGTTTCTTGTTTAACCTTATGTCCTTATTCTAGGGGATTCCGCGACTTTTCAAAACAGACCGTGGACGGTTTTTCATCCTAGACTCAGGTCGGGGATCTAGTTGGACCTTTGACTGTCCTTATATAAGACCAACGTTCCACTTAAGCTGAATAGCACTCCAGATACCTTCTATTACCCGTATTCAGGCTACCCTTTAGCCGATATCGACCTGTAGAGAGAATGATGTCCATGTCTCTATTTACGTTCACACTGCAATTTCGTTTCTCATGATTCCGTATTGGATAGTCAGTCCAAGCCGTTTCTCTAGCCTTTTCTGCAAGTTCATCTATCAGCAATCCCTTATCTCTGCTCCTATACCCTCTCATAAAATTACTTATTTATCCAAATAAACAAAATTTAGATTGTTCTATATGTAAGCGTTTACTAAAATAGAAAGTGTTACTATTTCTAATGTCAGGGGTGGAACTGAAACTGTGCGACCAATCAGCTATCTCCATAAAATGATCATCTTCGGAATCCTGTTAAGCACCCTGCCCATTTTGTTAACGGGAATTGCCGCATTTATCTATTCATCAAACCAAACAGAGTTGCATCGTACGCAGGCCAACAGACAGTTGCTGGAACAAATGCAATCCAACGTAGAACACAAACTCGCTACAGTCAGTTATATGCTTGATCAGGCCGTTCGCTCTCCAGTAACCCTTCGTTCCCTGTCTGCTTCTTCTTCACAAGAAGGGAAAGGACCTTTACTTGCAGACAAACTACAGAGCGAATTTCAGAATATGAGGTCATGGGAACCTTTGCTGGATATTACTCTGGTGAATCAATCTCAGAATTGGCTTATTGATCATGCCGGATTATATCGTAATACGGATTTTCCACTGGCTCTTCCCATGAAGGAATTGATATCGGATACGTTAACCTCTGGATGGCAGCTCTCCCCTTCATCGGTGTTCAGTAATGATGAGCGTTCACCCGGTACAGGCTGTATTTATCATATTGCCCTAGCGAGGTCTATTCCGAATCTGAATACGTCTTCCAATGCTGCCCTGATTGCGGGAATTCCTGCATGCTCTTTGCAAAATACACTAGGAGAAGCCTCCTTAGGTAATGCTGCCTCAGGACTGATCATTTTGAATCGGGAACAACGTATCTTGGTCCATCCCGATCCTGTATACATTGGACAACCGTTGTCTGCCATTGGATTACAGGATCGGGATACGGAAGCCAACATAACCAAACTATCACCCATTACATTTTCAACAGGCTTTGAAAAACGGGAAGTTAAGATCGCCAATACACATTATTCCCTGACATATAGCCCTTCTACCTTAAAAGGATGGACTTATGTGCTAATCTCACCTACCAATATTCTGACACAAGAATATATCGATATCGGATTACACACCTTGTATATCAGTATCTTCTTACTTTTACTTTCATTATTACTCGCCTGGCTCGGCTCCAAGCGAATGCATGTCCCGATTCGTAAACTTTTAACCCAACTTGGTGACAACCACCTGTCCAAAGAAGGAAACACATTAGCTCAGCAATCACCACCATTTTCTGATGAGTTCGAACAGATCAGAGCAGGGGTCTCACAATTATCTGCCTCTTGCTCCCAATTAGAGAACACACTTAATGTGCATCTATTGCAGATTCGCAATCATTTTATGATGAATCTGTTCCAGGGTAAGATCCCTGTTCATACTCTTCATGACACCCTGAATGAATATGGCTACACGCATCAGGTTCGGGAATGGCAACAAATTGCTGTTATTACACTACAGGCCGATCTTGTTAATCATACAAAATATAGAGCTAATGATCGTGACCTCTTATTATTCGCTATTCAAAATATATTGGAGGAAACGGTTGTGCATAACCAACAATTGCTTCCCATTGTGCTGGAACATACGGTAGTCACGGTGATTGGCACCGTGGAACAGGATCAGTTTATTTTTTCACAGCAGCTATATGTATTAACAGACCAGTTACAGCAACAGATGGATAAGATTCTGGCTCTTCAAGTCAGTATAGGATTTAGCCAGCCGCACAGCTCTCTATATCACATCTCTCAAGCTTACACAGAAGCCATGGAAGCACTAAGGCATCGGATGAAGCTGGGAACAGGCATTATTTTTCAATATGAGAACATAGATCATTACACTCCCACTTGGTCCATCATCTACCCGGAATCATTGGAATATTCGTTGATCCAAGCTATTCAAAATGCGGACGAAGTCCAGGCCTCTGCTCTTCTGAAACAACTGCTTGAAGTGATCTTTGGTATGGAGGTTACACCGGAGGAGTATGAGGTGGCTCTTACGAGGCTACTCACGCATATTTTGCAAATGACTCAGGAATCCGGCATACGACTCGGACAGATCTCCCAAGGTCGTGGCTCGATGTTTCATGAACTTCATGGTTTGCAGTACGCTGCTGAAGTTGAGGAGTGGTTTAACCATCAAGTCATCTTGCCCGTCATTCAGGTTTTTAAAGCAAGACAGTATGCCCAGTATCAGCATATATCTGAGAAAATGATTGCCATGATTCATCAAGATTATGATAAGGATCTGACGCTTGAGGAATGTGCCTTGAAGCTTCACTACAATGCCAACTACTTAAGTAGTGTTTTCCGCAAAGAGACAGGCTGTGCATTTAGTGAATATCTGACCAAGTACCGATTTAATATCGCTAAAAAATGGCTGGACGAAAGTGATCTAACCGTTAAAGATATCGCAGCACGACTTCGGTACAACAATCCGCAAAACTTTATCCGATCATTCCGTAAATGGGAAGGAATCACCCCCGGCCAGTATCGGGAGCGTAAGCAGAAAGCAGAAGTGTCGAACAGAAATTAGACAAGGAGCACGATAGTAAGTCGTACTCCTTCGGCCAACTCGGATACCTATCAATATGGCTCTCCAAACAGGGCTCGGACCTCTGACAACTTGATTATCCGTCGAGTGCTCACCAACTGAAATTTCAGGGAATATGCTTCAGAGATCATTCTCTGAAAACCAGATATGTGTTTTGTTTTTCGTTGTCTCGAACATCTCTAAATAAACGAGGGTCTGGTTCAAAGCGGTCGATGAATTAGTGGCTTATAAAAAGAGGGAGCACATAACCTGCTCCCTTCACTTACAACTTCACTTCTGCAATCTTAACTTCATAATGTTCCACACGTGCATCTTCTTGTGGTGGCGGTGTAATGCTTGCTAGCGTCATCTCAGACGTTAGACTACGTTGTCCGTCCCGATTCCTGCTCCTGTCACGTAACAAGCTTATGCGATTTATCGCTTATCCTTAGTGCGAACTGTTTTCATATTTGGCTGTTCAAGTTGAATTAGAATTTTACCAAACCTTGCTCCACGTGAGAAGGTCACCGTACTATCACTGTACGTATCCCGAATGTACTTCTCAGCCAGTCTGAGAGAATCTTCATCCGATGGTAACTCATACGTATTAAGCCATTCTGGCAGCTGCTCGATAATCTCTTCCACCGGTACTTCCAATGAGTTAACTTCTCTCGTAATGATCATCGTATAAGAATAACCCTTCAAATACAGCAACTGTTGGATATACCCCATATCACCGACCTTGTGTGAAGAAGTTACACCCAGTACATCCTTAAGTTCATCCATTAGTGTGTGTTCCTTCTGTCCCGCCATAGTACTTATATACACATACTTCCGGGCACAATTGATCGCCTGCTCAATCGTTTCCCAATCCGACATCGCTGGACACATGGATGCAAATGCAAAGTCATATTTCTTCTCCCAGCCTTTATCCTGAATAGAGATTTCCTCATATCGTTCGTTTACGATTTCGATTTTGGATTCCAGAGCTGAAGGTATCGTCTCTTTCATAAGGGAGACAAGCAACTCAGAAGGCTCAACTGCGGTCACACTTGCCCCCTTTTCTGCAAAAGGAATGGTAAATATGCCTGAAGCGGCTCCAATGTCCAAAATGGATAACCCTGCGAATTCCACACCCTGGTTTTCAATCCAGCCCATAATGCGTTCAGAACGCTGCTTTCCTTCTTCGGTGAACGACTGTGCATGATAATCTCTGGCCCACCGCTCAAATGCTTCTTCTGTATTAGAGGGGACGCTTTTCTTCTTATATTTTGAACTTCTCGGACGATTCTTCCATGCCTCTTCCCACACAGAAAGGTTAAATAACAGATCGGTATCCGATAGATTTTTTCCATTAGTCACTCTGCTTCACTCCTCTACATTAAAGACTTTACTTATCTACAATATACTGAATATAATCATACGTCAATCTTTATTAACGTCCAACTATCCTTACAATACAAAAAATCAATTTATATAAAATAAAAATAGCCCTACACATTGCATAAGCAACATGTAGGGCTATTCAATATACCGGCGAGAGGACTCGAACCTCCACGGTTTCCCACTCGATTTTGAGTCGAGCGCGTCTGCCATTCCGCCACGCCGGCATATGCTGGAGGCGCCACCCAGATTCGAACTGGGGATAAAGCTTTTGCAGAGCTGTGCCTTACCACTTGGCTATGGCGCCATATTTTGGAGCGGACGACGGGAATCGAACCCGCGACCCTCGCCTTGGCAAGGCGATGCTCTACCGCTGAGCCACGTCCGCATAATGGCTGGGGATATAGGATTTGAACCTATGCATGACGGAGTCAAAGTCCGTTGCCTTACCGCTTGGCTAATCCCCAATAAAAAATGAAAAAACAAAGGGGCGATCGAGGGGAATTGAACCCCCGAATGCCGGATCCACAAACCGGTGCGTTAACCACTTCGCCACGACCGCCATAAAAGGTTAATTTCTAAAAAGTTAATTGGCAGGGGCAGCAGGAATTGAACCCACACCAACGGTTTTGGAGACCGTTGTTCTACCTTTAAACTATGCCCCTAAAAACTGGTGGAGGATGATGGATTCGAACCACCGAACCCGTACGGGAGCAGATTTACAGTCTGATGCGTTTGGCCACTTCGCTAATCCTCCAGGATTACATGGTGCCGGCGAGAGGACTTGAACCCCCAACCTACTGATTACAAGTCAGTTGCTCTACCAGTTGAGCT
>NZ_ANHX01000090.1 GCF_000316035.1 Paenibacillus sp. PAMC 26794 | reverse complement strand
TTACAACTTGCTATTGGATAAGCCCTCGACCGATTAGTACTGGTCAGCTCCATGCATTGCTGCACTTCCACCCCCAGCCTATCTACCTCGTCGTCTTCAAGGGGTCTTACATACTGGGAAATCTCATCTTGAGGGGGGCTTCACGCTTAGATGCTTTCAGCGTTTATCCCTTCCGTACATAGCTACCCAGCGGTGCTCCTGGCGGAACAACTGGTACACCAGCGGTACGTCCATCCCGGTCCTCTCGTACTAAGGACAGCTCCTCTCAAATTTCCTACGCCCACGACAGATAGGGACCGAACTGTCTCACGACGTTCTGAACCCAGCTCGCGTACCGCTTTAATGGGCGAACAGCCCAACCCTTGGGACCTACTTCAGCCCCAGGATGCGATGAGCCGACATCGAGGTGCCAAACCTCCCCGTCGATGTGGACTCTTGGGGGAGATAAGCCTGTTATCCCCAGGGTAGCTTTTATCCGTTGAGCGATGGCCCTTCCATGCGGTACCACCGGATCACTAAGCCCGACTTTCGTCCCTGCTCGACTTGTAGGTCTCGCAGTCAAGCTCCCTTATGCCTTTGCACTCTTCGAATGATTTCCAACCATTCTGAGGGAACCTTTGGGCGCCTCCGTTACTCTTTAGGAGGCGACCGCCCCAGTCAAACTGCCCACCTGACACTGTCCCCGCACCGGATTACGGTACCAGGTTAGAACCTAGATACGATCAGGGTGGTATCCCAACGTTGCCTCCACAGCAAGCTGGCGCTCATGTCTCTTCAGGCTCCCACCTATCCTGTACAGATCGTACCCAAATTCAATATCAAGCTGCAGTAAAGCTCCATGGGGTCTTTCCGTCTTGTCGCGGGTAACCTGCATCTTCACAGGTATTAAAATTTCACCGGATCTCTCGTTGAGACAGCGCCCAAGTCGTTACGCCATTCGTGCGGGTCAGAATTTACCTGACAAGGAATTTCGCTACCTTAGGACCGTTATAGTTACGGCCGCCGTTTACTGGGGCTTCGGTTCACAGCTTCGGATTGCTCCTAACCACTCCCCTTAACCTTCCAGCACCGGGCAGGCGTCAGCCCGTATACTTCGCCTTACGGCTTCGCACAGACCTGTGTTTTTGCTAAACAGTCGCTTGGGCCTTTTCACTGCGGCCCCCTCGTGCTATTCACACTACCGGGGCACCCCTTCTCCCGAAGTTACGGGGTCATTTTGCCGAGTTCCTTAACGAGAGTTCTTCCGCGCGCCTTAGAATACTCTTCTCGCCTACCTGTGTCGGTTTGCGGTACGGGCACCTTCACCTGGCTAGAGGCTTTTCTTGGCAGTGTGAGATCATGACCTTCGCTACTACAATTTTCGCTCCCCATCACAGCTCAGCCTTACAATGTGCGGATTTGCCTACACATCAGCCTTACTGCTTAGACGGACATCCATCAGTCCGCGTCACTACCCTACTGCGTCCCCCCATTGCTCATAACGGCTTACGGTGGTACAGGAATTTCGACCTGTTGTCCTTCGACTACGCCTTTCGGCCTCGCCTTAGGTCCCGACTTACCCTGAGCGGACGAGCCTTCCTCAGGAACCCTTAGGCTTTCGGCGGATCAGATTCTCACTGATCTTTTCGTTACTCATACCGGCATTCTCACTTGTATAATGTCCAGCGCTCCTTACGGTACACCTTCAACCCTTATACAACGCTCCCCTACCCCTG
>NZ_ANHX01000089.1 GCF_000316035.1 Paenibacillus sp. PAMC 26794 | reverse complement strand
GCTCCAGCCGATCCAAGCCAAGACTTGTCTCCAACTTTCGCGTTCATTCTGCAAGCAGAATGTTTACTCACTCGTTGTTCAGTTTTCAAAGATCAAACACGATTTGTTTTACTTCTTTTTCGTCTCAACCAAGTTTCGGCGGCGACTTAAATAATGTAACACATTTCGTTTGTTTTCGTCAAGAACTTTTTTTGATTTCTTTTTTTAAAGCTTTAGTTCTTCACTTTTCCTCTGAAGGATGTATCGTTTGTTGGTGATAATCTCGTTTGAGGAACGAAATATAATGTATCATATATCGTGAATGAGAGTCAACATCTTTTTATAAATTATTAAACAAACAAAAAAGGAAGGTTTCCCCTCCCTTATGTGATCAATATAATCTCAGGCTTCTGGAGAAGGTTATGCCTCAATCCAATACCGAATTTCCCGGCCCTCTCCTCCGATCAATGGCCATCCTGCCGATTCTTTTACTATAGAACGAAAGACCAGCTTACGTATAACCAAAGGCAGATCTTCTCGAACAAATCTTAACTGCGGATGATGAACAAGTTCATTCATGCTCCACGGCTCCTTGCGACTTCTTAACACACGCAGCAGCAGTTCTGAGCATTCACTCATTTTGGACATTACGGAAAACTCACAGGCAAGCAGGACAAGCTCTACTCGCTGCTCCAGCGTCTCCGAGCTTACAGTAAGCTCTTGATATAGTTTCCATAAAGCGCGATCCAGATTCTGCACATGTGTCCAGACGGCATGATCCGGGTATATCCCCTGTTCAATCAATACAATTCTTGCCCAGTTCCCCAGAGCCTCTAATACATTGTAGTAGGCGTCTACAACATGACCTTCCTGAATATGACGTTTGGCCTCCACATACATTCTCAAGAAACTGGTGAATTCATGAAGCAGCTTCTGCTCACGCAACTCTGCCCCAAAGGTAGACAGTTCTTCTCGCAAATCACTTAAGGTGCTGTCCGCTTCCCAGATAATCTCACCCTCAATCAGACACTGGGTGAGATTATTATGATTCCCGGTAACTACACTACTCTTTAATTCATGACGGCTTGCATAGATCATCTGATAACGAAGATCACCATATCTGTAATGTCCCACCGCCGACTTCAATTGATCATCATTATGAACAACAAGTACTAATAATTCGAAATCTTGAATTAGGGAGCCGTGGAATCGCTCTCCCGGGTGGGAATAAGCGATAGCCCCAACTGCCCCTGTCTCTTCCGACTGTTCGGACAAAAAAGCAAGGTTCTTTAATTCCACGATTCCCTCCATACATTTCATGGCAGATAAGCGCCAAGTCAGTTATAATGTAATTCTACATCCAGACTGAAGTTTCCTTCTTTTCCAGGTCCGATACTACTCATACGATAGGAGCATTTTTCATGATTTTTAAATCAGCAAAAATTAATGCTTTTCGCACTTGGGGATTACTACTGACCATGCTAGGTATGGGCCTAATGATACTGGGAACAGCCGGAATTGTTTTCTGGGGACATGCAGGCAAGGTATTCGCAGCTGTAGGGCTCGTCATCGGACTGATTGCCATGATGGCCAGTCTAGCCATTTATTTCTGGGCGGGTATGCTCTCCACCAGTGCAGTACAAGTCGACTGTCCGGAATGCGGGAAGTTAACCAAAATGCTTGGCAAAACGGATCGTTGTATGTTCTGTCATACCATCCTCACCCTGGACCCTAATAAGGCCAACATGACCAGTCAACAACTGAAAGCGCCTTCTACACAAGCTCCCCCCACCGATGGTTAGTACCAAATGATCTCCAACCGCTAAATGTCTTTTACCTTAATTTCATTGAAGAACAAAAAAAGGCCCGGTATGTCTACCGGACCTTTTTGGACTTGGCTTATAAGTGAGCCCTTATTGCTGTTATCAATAGCTAAAATATGAAGTTAAGTTATAAGTTCTACGACTAATAAAACGGTAGACTGTACGTATGATGGTATCCCAGGAGAAACTTTGAACTTAGTGAAAATAAATTGAAGCAAGCAGACACTCTGAGTTCGAGTAAATTATTTCTGGTAACCGGCCTGCTTCAATACCTCCCATGCAGAAGCATTAGCAAAACTCCGATTCCACGCCGCTACTCCGCCCAGCTTCAACGAAGCAATCAAATCCACCCGAGCCTGAAGCGACACGGCATCTTCGATCCATATTTTCTTGGTAGCTCCGTCTTCCTTATATTCCACATAGTTCTGTCCACTTGCCTGATCCAGTTCAGGTTTGAGTTTCTTCTCTTGGATCAGCTCCACAATGGCATTCATGCCCACCGCTTTGGAAGACACTTTAACCTCACCCTGATCATTCGTCTCTTCCGTCCATATCCGGGTATAGAGTGGAACCGCCATGATCAACTTGTTAGAAGGGACTTCATCCTCCTCAAGTATGCGTCTCATGGAAGCCTCGGTCCAAGGCAGAGACGCTACCGAACCTGCCTTAGGACTGGCCGCCCAATGTTCATCATAAGCCATCACAATAACATAGTCTGCAAAAGAACCTAATGCACGGCGATCCAGAAAGGCAGACCACATCTCACTGTTCGATTTTGGTGTTACATCGATCGATAACATCAACCCATGTATGCGTGCCATCGCCTTGATCTCGCGCACAAACTGCGTAATGTTCGGCCCGTCATCTGTATACACGTTCTCAAAGTCGATGTTGATACCATCCAGTTGATACGTCTGTGCATACTCTAACATCTGCTCAATAATATGAGTGCGTGTCTCGTAAGAAGCTACAGCTTCTTTTGTAACGTCCGGATCAAAGCTGTTATCCATGAGTCCCCATACTTCCATACCCGAACGGTGAGCCCAGTTCACATAAGCTTGGTTTCCCTTGCTTTTCACAGTGCCCTGTCCATCCGTAATATGAAACCATGTGGGGCTGACCACATTCACACCAGGCATTTTACCGATAGAGCCCACATCAGGCTGACGATTGTACACGGCTTCCCAAACCAGATTTACCGGTTTATTCTGCCACTTCTTCTCTGCAGCAGTCAGCGTATACTTGGGCAAGTCCACCTTCTTTTTCTCGGTGAGGACAATATAATCATTATCTACATATCCGGCATATCCATTATCGAGTTGAACAAAGCTCTGTTTATCACCCGTCTGCCATACACGTACCCGTGCATCCTTTTCCATATCGGCAATGATTGGTGAGGATTCTCCCCCACGTTTATATAACGGCACGGTCTTGTCCGCTTTGGATGATAATGTATCAATCTCTGCATACTGGATCATGTCTCCTCCACGCATCAGCAGCACAGCACCTGTTACTGAATCTTCCTGTACGGTTATGCCATATACTTCTTTCAATGGTTTGAGCGGAATATAGGCTTCTCCGTCCTTAACCTCAGGCTTAACTGTCATAGGATAATCTTTGTGATTAAGTTCTGCTTGTGTGCTTCCATCTTTCATATGAAGGACTCGCTGAGGAGAGGCAATAATGATATCTCCCGATTCTGATTCATAACGTATACCTGCATCAATCGCTTCTTGCAGCATATCTACAGGTAACTTGAGTTGATCTCCTGTACCCAGAGCGTCTCCATCCATCAGTTGCCCATCTACAAAAATAGGCTGGCTTCTTCCTACCCAGTCGGGGTCTTCATGGGTCTGGTTCAACCATACATTTGTTATAAGCCAGTAAGCCCCCCCGGCGATCAGACAAGCCCCGAGAAAACCGGGCCAAAATGAACGTCGCTTCTGACGTGTATATCTGCTTTTTCTACCCAAACGTCTACCTCCGTTAATTATGCTGATCATAAGGATGTGCGCATAAGTTGTTATAAAGATGAGCATTTTGCATAAACGCTAAAAAAAAACGTGAAGAATCCATACTGAATTCTGCACGTTAATATTGTAATTCAACTCTCTTAATCCCTGCAACTTTTACAAACGCCATATACTTCCAATCGGTGACCGTGTACTTCGAATCCTGTACTAGACTCCGCCTGAAGCTCTACACTTTTGAGTGAAGGATAGCTGAAGTCTTCAATCTTGCCGCATTGATCACAGATAACATGATAATGATCCGTCACATTGGCATCGAAGCGACTTGAATTATCTCCGTATGTCAATTCCCGGACCATGCCAGCTTCCAGAAACATCTTCAAATTATTATATACCGTTGCCACGCTCATACTGGGAAATTGGGGTTCAAGGGCTCGGTAAATTTCATCGGCTGTCGGATGCCCCATGGATTCCATCAGATAGTTCAATATGGCATGACGCTGGGGTGTAATACGGACACCGGTCGTTTTCAGATGCTCCAACGCATGTTGGACACGTGTTGCCATAAAACCCACCGCCTTACCTTTCATTCTCTGGTGAAGAGTAAGTTACTGTCTCCTCGCTCAGAGTTGATTCCCGGCCATTAAGAACGACAATCCATCTTTCATGCCGTGTAATCTTGCCAGTGTACATTTATTGTACGGCGATTACAAGTTTATTGTCAACGCGGCGGTCAAGGAACCTCTGTAGAATCCTCCTGGGAATTTGCTCCGTCTTCGGTTGTCTGTTCCAAATTCTCAGCTTCATCTTCAGACTCCGGTGTAACTATTTCAGGCGTAGACACGGCCGGGTTGCTCTGAATGGTGAGATCACTGTTGCCTTCAATTTTCACCCTGTACTCGCCCTCACCGAGCTGACCTTCTATGGTTTTATTCTGTACTTTGAACGGCAGATCCGTACTTAGATCTCCATAACTGCTGGAACCCGCAAGACTGTAGTCTCCACGATCAGGAAGTAATACGTTAATGGCTCCCACCGCACTGTACACATCCCAGTCCCCTCCGACTTTGGTAGATACGATGTTAATACTGCCATTAAGCGATTGAGCTTTGATGCCCAGATTGGCTCCATCCAGCGTAATATTTCCGTTGCGTGTCTCTGCGATGAATTCACCAACGGAGTCCGCAATACTGATACTTCCCACTTGTGTAGCAAGATCTACATCGCCGGAAATACCGCGAGCCTTCATGTCTCCACGGTTACTGTCCAGATCCACATTACCAATGGCATTGGCTACAATAACATCCCCGTTCAACGTTTTCCCGGAGATATCTCCAACAGCATTGGTAATTCGGATACGTCCGTTACCCGTTTCGGCCAGTATGGTACTAATGGCTTCCGGACGGTTTAATAATATGGCTCCATTGGAAGTTCGAATATCGAGATTAAAACGACGATCATCCGGGATCGTTATGGTAAGATTCATCCGTGGCTGCGTTTTTTCATTGTCTCCATACGTCTTGCCTGTAGCTTTGATATAAATTACTTTTGTACCATCGGCCTCTACAAAAGAGGCTGCTGCAACGGCCTTCGCCTGTACTTCCGTCGTCTGATCTACCCAGATCACCGTTCGTACTTCAATCTCCTCCGTATCTCCGCGTTGTACCGAGATATCTCCGTTGACACCTTCGACCACAAGATCCGACGTATCCATGCGAACAGGTACACGAATCGTGCCCTTATCCTCCATATATCCTGCCGCTTGACTGTAGTCCATGGATGCCGCTCCGAGATTTAGACTCACTCTATTCCATAAGTGCATGTAGTGATCCTGTTCGGTGACGATAAATACGGAAGCCGCCAAAATCAGTGAGGTTAGAATGCCTTTGGCATCGGGTCTGAAACGTACTTTGATTTGCTCATCAGGATTGCTCGGGTTATCCGATTGCACCTTGTTTCTTCTGCGTGTCCACAGGAACAGCACAATATATTCAACACCTAAAACAACGAGCAAAAATGGCCACCAGTCCACCATCTCATATACATAGTCCGTTCCCCACCGTTTATCCAAAATCAACAGCACACCGACCGCTATGATTAAGGCGGCAGCCGTATAGCGGCCAACCCGGACTTTACGGTTCATCACGTTCCCTCCTCGTATCGTTTCCACTACATTTTTTTCTTGTTCAACATGACCCAGAACTCACGACCAAACAGAAGCAAACCGCCTACGATCAGGAGAACCGCAAATGAATATCCGCCGTACATGGCGAGAATCTCTTGAAACCAACGTGGTTTGCGGAAAAACAGCACCATCAATGATCCTCCCACAATCAGAAGTAATCCAAACGATATACCTCTCTCCCAGACCATCATTGCATCTCGTATAGAACGTTCATTGGATATCGGCTTGTCCGAAGTTGCCTGGGTTACTACTGCTCTACGTCTGCGCATCATGACCCAATCCGCAGATTGCAAGACATCATATACATTGTAAAAGTAAATAACCGGAATACATAAAGCCAGTAAGATGAGCAATGGCACATTGATCTGTATACCAATGGATGAGAAGTACAACACTGCTGACAGATCAAGCAAAACAAGCAGCATAAAGGTCAAACCTCTCATGTACAATCTCAGATAAATATGACCCATGCCAGGAATAATGGCACTCAGTAATCCCGCAATAAACTTGTGAGTCCGATTTCTGACCGGTTTGGTCTGAACTGTACGGGTCTTTTTGTTCAATTGACGTATCCGTTTCATAACATACTCCTCTCTTCTGATCTGACCTTCCGCTCTTCATGCATTTGGTTAGATAGTACCCTAAAGAGCAAGGAGAGTAACTGGAAGAAATATGGATATGACCAAAAACCCTCCGGCACTACTGGCCTGGGGAGGGTTGTAATTCATTTATTCGATCGACACCTTGGTAACATGTTCCCATTGTCTTAACTTGGATACCAAGCCAACCGTTTGGAAATCATGCGGTACCTGAACATGTAACACAATCTCAATTTTACGTTCAACCGACACCATCTCTGCATAAGCCAGGTCTTGTTCATTCACGGTGATTTTACGAATTTTGATCTTCTCCTGCTCCATACACGAAGACAGTTGTTCGAGAAAACCGGGTTCTGACAAGGTATGTAGTGTAACAACATGCAGTTTGTTCCCTCGTAAATACCTCAGCTCTAATTTGTTAAAGACCCAGAGATTAAGCAATACCAGAACGGTGGATACGATAGAGGCAAAAAAGAAACCCGCACCTGCTGCGAGCCCAATAGCTGCAACAACCCAGATTGAAGCAGCTGTAGTCAGTCCGGTAATGGATTTTCCCGTGAAGAGAATTGTCCCTGCTCCCAGGAAGCCGACACCAGTAATTACAGCAGTAGCCAGACGTGCTGGATCGATCCTTACGTTTAATTCATTAGCAAAATCTTTAAAGCCATAAACAGATAACATCATAATCAGTGCAGAGCCAAGACATACCAGGATATGGGTACGCAAACCGGCAGCATGATTGGACCGTTCCCGCTCCAGGCCTACGAGCCCTCCAAGCAGCATAGCCAGCAATAATCGTAATAAAATGTGCCACTCATCAATGAACCAGGGATCGCCCAAAGTCGGTATTCCTCCTCAAGTTGTTAATATGATTAAAGTTTATTCTTGTGAAAAGTCGTTAATTCCACTCCAGGCGCAATCTGTGTGACTTCCACAGGATTAAAACCGAATTTGGTGTACAGATTCACTGCGGGTTGATTCAGCGTTCCTGTGGAGACGATATAACGCGGAAGATCCGCATGCTGTTCCAACACATACGTCATCAAAGATGCCGCAATTCCCTTGCGAAAGTGATCCGGGTGCACCATCATTCGTGTAATGGTTAGTGTATTCTCCTCTTCCTCTGCTACAGCGACAGCCCCGATAAGCTCTCCGTCATCATGGATACAACCATAAAAACTCTCTCCACAATCCCGAAGTGTCTCCATCGTATCCATCAAAGGAGGAATCTCCTGAAATCCAATGATTTCGGCTTCCAATCGATAGGCCACATGTTGTAGTCTCCATAACTGTCCCAACGTCTCCATATCACTCAGTGACAATGGTTGAATGTTCATATCCGTTCCCCCGTCCGAAATACATTTGTATCTATCAATACCAAAAAGAGGCTGTCACAGGGACGAGCCTCTTTCTGTCCGGCCTCACCGGAAGGATTAGCGGTTCAGTACATCTGCAAGCAGTTGGTTGGCTAGAGCGGGATTCGCCTTGCCTTTACTTTCTTTCATAACCTGACCAACAAGGAAGCCAATGGCTTTTTGTTTACCAGCTTTATAGTCTTCCACGGATTGAGGATTATTCGCCACAACCTGCTCTACGATGGCAAGAATGGCGCCTTCATCACTAATCTGCACAAGACCCTTCTCTTCAACGATCTGCTGTGGAAGCTTGCCGCTCTCCAGCATTTCCTTGAATACGGTTTTCGCGATTTTGCTGTTAATGGTACCCTTCTCCAGCAGTCCGATCATCTCACCCAAACCTTGACCTGTCAGTGGAACCTGAGTCACCTCAAGATTGCTCGTATTCAGGTAACCCAGCAAGTCGCCCATGATCCAGTTGGATACGGATTTGGCATCCTGAGTGAATTTCAAGCTATCTTCGAAAAGATCAGCTATAGCCTTGGATGAAGTAATAACCTCTGCATCATAACTAGGCAATCCATAATCAGCCGTGTAACGAGCTTTACGTTCGTCTGGGAGCTCAGGTATGGTAGCTCTGATCCGCTCTTTCCAGGCTTCATCAATATGCAGCTTCACCAGATCCGGGTCCGGGAAATAACGATAGTCATGCGCTTGTTCCTTGCCACGCATCGAGAGTGTTTTCCCTTGAGCTTCGTCCCAGCGACGTGTCTCCTGAACCACTTCGCCGCCATCATCCAGAATCTCAGCCTGACGATATTGTTCATATTCCAGACCACGCTGAACACCACGGAAGGAGTTCATGTTTTTCAGCTCAGCTCTCGTTCCCAGCTTCTCCTGTCCATGTGGACGCAAACTGATGTTGGCGTCACAACGCAGTGACCCTTCTTCCATCTTCACGTCAGATACATCACAGTACTGCATGATCGCACGCATTTTTTCAAGATACGCACGCGCCTCTTCCGGAGAAGAAATCTCAGGTTCGGATACAATCTCAACGAGTGGAGTACCGACACGGTTGAAGTCCACCAAAGACGCGTATCCGCCATCGATATGTGTAAGCTTCCCTGCATCTTCCTCCAAGTGAAGACGTGTGATACCAATTCGTTTCGTTTCACCATTCACTTCGATATCAATCCAGCCGTTCTCACCGATTGGTTGATCGAATTGCGAGATCTGATAAGCTTTTGGTGAATCGGGGTAAAAGTAGTTTTTACGGTCAAACTTGCTGACATCAGCAATCGTACAATTCAGGGCCATCGCTGCCTTCATCGCGTAGTCTACCGCCTGACGATTCAGTACAGGCAGTACGCCCGGATGTCCGAGACAGACCGGGCAGGTATGCGTATTCGGCGGAGCTCCAAAAGCTGTGGAGCAGCCACAGAAAATTTTGGAGTTTGTATGCAACTCCACGTGGACTTCAAGTCCAACGACCGTTTCATATTTAGATGCGGACATTTCTATATTCCTCCGTTCCGGGCAGTCTACAGCTGCGGACGCTGCTTGTGGAATTCTGTATTTTGTTCAAACGCATGCGCTACACGCAATACGGTCGTTTCATCAAAGGCTTTACCGATAATCTGCAGGCCAACAGGCAATCCATCCGAGAATCCACATGGAATGCTAACGGCAGGTACACCAGCCAGATTGACTGGAATCGTTAGAATATCGTTCAAGTACATTGTAAGTGGATCGTCCACCTGTGAACCCAGTTTGAACGCCGTAGTTGGCGCAGTTGGTCCGATAATCACATCATATTTGGCAAATACATTGTCGAAATCCTGTTTGATCAATGTACGTACCTTCTGTGCTTTCAGATAATAGGCATCATAGTAACCCGAGCTGAGTGCATACGTTCCAAGCATGATACGTCGTTTCACTTCGGGACCAAAGCCTTGACTGCGGGACTGATGATACAGATCCAGGAGGTTATCCGGATTGTCTGCACGCACGCCATAACGTACACCATCAAATCGAGCCAGGTTTGAAGAAGCCTCTGAAGATGCCAGCAGGTAATACGTAGCCACCGCATATTCGGTATGCGGAAGGGATACTTCTTCCCATGTTGCCCCGAGTCCTTCAAGAACTTTCAATGCAGACAAAACCGTTTCTTTCACTTGTGGATCGACGCCTTCACCGATGTATTCCTTCGGAACGGCAATGCGAAGCCCTTTGACATCACCTGTCAGTCCGCTCAAATAATCCGGGATTTCTACTTTTGCAGATGTCGAATCTTTGGCGTCATATCCAGCAATGGCTTGCAATACATAAGCAGAATCTTCAACATTTTTCGTCAAAGGACCAATCTGATCCAGGGATGATGCAAATGCTACCAATCCAAAGCGGGAAACAAGTCCGTACGTCGGCTTCAATCCAACAACACCACAATACGAAGCAGGCTGTCTGATGGAACCACCTGTGTCTGATCCCAGCGTGAAGTATGCTTCTCCGGCAGCCACAGCAGCTGCAGAACCACCGCTGGAACCTCCTGGAACACGATCAAGTGCCCATGGATTACGTACAGGGGAGAAACTTGAATTCTCATTGGAGCCGCCCATGGCGAATTCGTCCATGTTGAGTTTACCAATAGTTACGGTGTCCGCAGCTTTCAATTTCTCGACAACTGTCGCGTCATACACCGGGTCGAAATTACAAAGGAATTGACTACCGCACGTCGTGCGCAGTCCGTTGGTAACGATGTTATCCTTAATACCTACAGGCAGACCAAAAAGCAAACCTTTCTCCTCGCCGCTAACCAGACGGTCATCCAGTTGACGTGCACGAGCGCGTGCTTGTTCTTCATCCAGTGCCAAATATGCCTTAACTTTATCGTCATGCGCGCCAATGTTCTGATACGCCTGATCCACCAAATCGCTGACCGACAGCTCTTTGGCATGCAGCTTGTTATGTAACTCAGGCAACGATTGTTCAAATAAACTCACAGTTCTTGTCCTCCTTCCGGTTATCCGTTATTCCATTATAGCAGGCACTTTAAACTGCCCGTCTTCTTCTTCCGGTGCATTGCGCATCACCTGTTCAATCGACAGGCTTTCTTTGGTCTCATCTTCACGCATAACATTGCTTACGTGCAGAACGTGAGTGGTGGGCTCGATGTCTTCTGTATCCAGCTCATTCAGCTTTTCTGCATATTTTAAAATCGCGTTCAGCTGACCTGTCAGGGTCTGTTCTTCTTCAGCAGTCAAGTTGAGCCGGGCCAGCTTGGCCACATGCTGAACGTCATTATTCGTAATACTCATTAGCGGATGCCTCCTTCATTCGTTCTAATTCCCGAAACGACCTGAAACGAATCGCTCGTTTAACGGGCTAAAGTCTCAAGATAACTTTTTTCATTATAGGTGAGATAGTTCGACAATTCAATGCAAATGACCTGACAGGCTTCTGTGAAGCTAAAAACGAACTTATAAAATAAAAAGAGCCGGCATCAGCCGACTCTTAAAATTCTAAATCCATGCACGCAGATTAACCTGCTTTATAAAATCCGCCTGTGACATAACATCGTTCGCGGGTTCTTCTTCCTCTTCCACAACTTGAAAATCTCCATTCATCAGATGATGAAACAGTTTCTCATTGTGTGTCGCAAGGGCGTAATCTATCAACGCTTCTCGCTCGACCCGCTCAGCTTCCTGCTTCAGCAGAACCTCTTCCAGATCGATGTCGCCGGATGGAACAAAAAAGTTCCGGTTCACCTGCGGCACTCGAAGCACGTAATCGAACGCATTGTCCGGATTCCGGTCATAAGCGATGACGAAACCATATTCCCCTACAGGAAGATTCTGCTCAAACGAATCCGCGACGATGACAACCTTCTCTCCTAATCGCAGCATCGTCTAACCTCCTGGTAGTCTATCTTTTTATTATTTGTATAGTCTACTAGAAAAGAATAACGATGTCTAGGAATACTAGAATTAAACAACATATTTGTGCAAAATCTTTTTTCCATTTTTAAAATGATGTTATTTCGGATTTAGTCCAACTGGCTTGCGCTGTGATCGAATTACGACAAACCAATATATAATGAGCGGCGTGGGAAATCCTGTGATGCCCCATAATCCCCATAACCAAGGGAAACGTCCACGTCTGCGTGCGTCCTGAAAGATCCATGTGCCCTGACTTGGGCTTCAAGTGCACCCAAAGAAGGAATACTTGTCGGCTCAAATGCATCATCCAGCACTTTCATGTGTTGTTGCAATCGTTCTACAACTTCTTGTTCTTGTTCTTGTGCATCATCTGATCTGCTCATCCTTATTCCAGCTCCTTTCTTAACTGACGGAGACCATAAGCTGTGCGTGACTTCACCGTTCCGGCAGGAATACCCAGCATTTCCCCGATCTCGTCATACCCGTATCCATAATAATGCTTCAGTAGCACTGCAACACGATGTTCTGGCGTCAGTCTTGTCATCGCATCCATGATGAAAAGGCAGAAGTGCCATCATATCGATGGATATTTTCCATACAACGAATCATCGTATCTTGCACCGTCTCTTCTGCAAGGTTAGCGTCCATTGTCACTTTCACAAGATACTTATACACAAACGTGTAGTGACGCTGCTACAACGCTGCGAGTGCGCTATCGTCTCCTGATACCGCTCTGCGTACCTCTTCCAGCTCAGCTGCCTTTATCATGAAATCACCTGCTTCCCGTTCAATCTGGAATTAATACGACAGGCTCTGCAGAAACGTTCAATGAAATAAAAAAATAATTAAACCCGACAATTTCCCGGGCAATCAGACTTGATTCCGGTAATCTTGCAGCTTGTCGAACCACGGTTGGTTGCGGGCTCCGCTTCTTAAAACACGGCTTGTCCATATATTCTGCTGAGACTTCATCACTGCATTGTTCACGCCAGGGTTATGTATTAAAGCTCGCTCAGTACCTGTTTCTCTTTTCCCACTTTCCAATATGCGACGGTTTTCTTCAATGATCGGATACTCGACACGCTGATTCAACGGAATAACTCTTGGTTTCTCCATTTTGATATTCCCCGCTCTCATGATCTATATAAGTTGAACTAAAGATTATTTACACTGACACTACGATGACAGAATAACCTTCCAATCGCTGTTATCCCCAGATTTTTTGATTCCCTTTTCTTAAAGGGAAAATCCGGTGATAAAGGCGAACGCTTCGCTTTTTCAGGTTTTTTCTGTCCTCTCCGTTATCCTGTAAATGATTAGTTCAACTTATATACTATTTTTTAAAATTTATTATTTCTAAATCAATCTGTACTTGCTGCTAACTTGCTATTGGTCTCAAACTGGCTTGTGATGAAGCGCATCTTGCATCTCTATGTAGCGTAAAAAAGGCTGATTTTGCGATAAAAAGCGGCTGAAAACAAAAAAAGAACGCAAACCGGGTATAGACCACAGTCTGCGTGCTTCGCGAGGTTGGGTGTTTCTTGGTAATGCTTCAGTTAGATGATGCCTTAACGCTTGTAACAACTAATTGCTATTCTAATGAAAAAGTTGTCACTTGTCCAGACTTTCTTCACATATCATGTCGGATTATCTTGCGGACACGTAAGGATTGTTCTGTTTCTCATAACCAATGGTCGTTTTGGGACCATGACCTGGATATACTTTCACTTCATCAGCAAAGGTGTAAAGCTTGTTCTGGATGGAATCAATCAGATCCCGTTCACGCCCTCCTGTCAGGTCCGTTCTGCCCACACCCATGCGGAACAGCACATCACCGGCAAACAGGTCGTTATCACAAAGCAAACTTACACTGCCTGGGGAATGTCCAGGTGTATGGAACACTTTAAACGTATGACCAATCAGATTCAGCTTCTGCCCTTCGTCCATGGCATATTCAGCAGGATCTGTCGAAAGCGGTGGTGTCGCCTGCGGCCAATTCAAAGATCCATTTAATTTCGGGGTGGTGAGCCAGTCGCTCTCCAAGTCATGAAGATAAACGGGACATCCCTTCAATCTACGGATCTCATCTACCCCGCCCATATGATCAAAGTGAGCATGAGTGAGGAGAATGGCTTCAATCTCCAAGTCTTGGATCGCCTTAAGCAGCGGCCCTGGATTCATGCCTGGATCGATAATGACGGCTTTGCCCGGATCATCTCCTTGTAGGAGATACGCGTTGGTCTGTAGCGGGCCTAGTGTAAACGTACGAATGTTAAGCATATCGGCTTAGTAACCCGAAATCAGTTCACGCAGCTCACGGATAATGGCCGCATGTGACTCCGTTCCTTCCCCATAACGTTTACCAATCTCTTGACGCGCTACAGCCAAATTTTCTTGATAATCTGCTGCTTCACGATCTGGATTAAGGCGTTTGAATTCAATCATGACTTCCTGTACATGCTGCGGACGAGGTCCCCACTGACCGAGCACATGGCCACCTGTATCTGCAAAAATAACGACTGGCACGGAACGGCCACCCATCGTCAGGAACTCATCCATCACTTCCGGATGGTTCTCCATAATCAGAACTTCTGTTGGAATTCCTGAGATTTCAAGCGCCTGGAACACAACCGGAATATTACGGACAACATCTCCGCACCAGTCAGCAGCCAGAATTAACACACGCAGATCGTCGCGATGGTTCAGGCTCTCAAAGAACTCACGATCCTCTTCGTTTGACCAAGTAAAGCTATCATAGTTGGCCTGGAATTCACTTTGGTTCTTGGTCATACTCTCGATAAAATCTTTCGGTGGCAGACCTTTACCGAATTTGTGAGACAAGTTGGGTTTACCCATGACTAGACACTTCCTTTCTTTTTACGAGCATTCATCCATTTAATAAGTACATAAACGATCATAAGGGCGAGAGCGACAAGCAAAATAGGCATAACATAGGGTGCCGCTTTCTCATCAATATGCTTCCATTGATCTCCAAGAATCATCCCTAAATATATAAACAATGCAGTCCAAGGTATAACAGCGAGTGTAGTAAGCAAGATGAATTTGCCTGCGTGCATTTTCGTGATGCCAGCCGGGATGGAGATTGCATGTCTTACTACCGGAACAAAACGCGCCGTGAAAATGACACCTGTACCATACTTGCGGAACCACTCTTCGGAATGGTCGATGTGTTTTTTCTGGATGAGTATGTATTTACCGTAGCGTTCAAGTACAGGTCTGCCGCCATAACGGCCAATCCAGTAAATAAATAACTGGGCAATCACACCGCCCACCGTACCGAAAATCATAGCACCGAAGAAGTTGATATTACCTTGTGATACGAGAAAACCTCCATACGCCAGCACAATTTCGCTCGGGATAATTTCCATCATCAATCCAAGCATGATTCCAAAGTATCCAAGACTTTGAATCCAATCGAACAATTGGCTAACAAGGTTATGAATAAAGTCCATCTCAACCCTCTTTCTCCATCCTGATTGGCGGTGCCCTTCCGCTCCATGGATGTTCGTCCTTATTTTATCACAGGGCTGTGGACGTTGCTACTTCACGTGGATGGGATAGTGTCCCGTTCGCAGCGGTTCGCATATGGTATGGGGAGAGGAGCGTGAGAAGATGTCACACAAGTCAATACCCGGTTCTCCACCGGTCAAACATACACAATCCGGTCAAAACCTTCCTTCCGCCAGAGGAATTCGCCGAGCTTGCAGCAAGGAATTGTACCGAACAGCTAAAAGGCTAAAAGTATATGTCTCTCCCGAACGGATGAAGCAGGCGGAAGAATATTATTACGGTAAGGTGATTACAAATCTGCTCTGGATTGGGGAGAATCGCGACAACCGTAAAAAGTTATGTGAGTGGTGGAACACGGATGTCAGTGCAGAGATCGCTGCGCTGTGGGAAGTAGATGTTGAACCATTAAAAGAGGCGTTTCAGCATGCATTTGGCGGTTATCGTCTGTAGATATGGAGGAATGAGGCAGGTAGGTGTGTCTTCAAACCTACTGAAAGACACAGCAAAGCTGAAGCGAATCTGAACATGTTAGGAAAAGGTACGGGCACTGTGTCCTTAACGTGTGATATTAATGCCTCCTTCACGTACGAGCAAGCGATAGAGACAACATAAATGCGAATTTCTCCCTTCCGATGTAAAGCTTCGCTCCAGGTGGAATTCAGGGTCGTTCTCTGGCTTGCGGATTGAGCAGAGCATGGAGCCGACCTCCACGAGGAGCATGAACATAAGCTGAGAGTATATTTTCATGCTCATGCTCAAGCCCATAACTCATACTCATGCTCAAGCCCATGAGTGGTAACGAATCTGAAACGTCTTATTCAAGGATTTGAAGCACTTTTAGAAATCTAAGGAATCTGAGACACTTTATATCGGAATTTTTGGACTTTTATAGGGTTTTTGTTAGGGAGTTTCGAGAAATAACGTGTCTGATGTTCCTTACAATTTAAAAAGAGGAGCTAGAGGCGATATAAGACGTCCTGTGTTCCTTAGAAAATCGCATACCCATCAGCCAGAAGCAGCCAGCTTGGACTCCCAGACTTTTTAGACGCTGACATCCATCATCATATAGCTTGGGTAAACGTCAAGATCCAGCAGTGATTCAGGGGCTCCGCTTGGTCAACTCTGGAGTAAACGGAGGAGAAAAAGCTGAAGCAAGCCTGCGCAGGTTCTCTCCATAGCCTGGAGCATGTTCCTCCAATACAAAACGGCGATCATTACGAACGTTTCCTGCTTCCACTTCCTCAGCCAGCAGTTGATACCGTTCATACATCTGGACACCAGCGGTGGCAGTCTGTTGGGCTCGATCGGTGAATCCTTCCCTCCATTCCCGCCGTGCTGCCTGCTCCATCCAATACAAAGCCGTGGATTGGCCAATGCCATCATACCGATTCAATGCGATCGCTTGTTCAAAATATTCTCCAGCCTGCTGTCCTTCGCCGAATTGGGCTGCCAATCGTCCCAGTTCGATGTAAATCTGAGGGTGCATCGGGGAATGGGACAAGCTGTTCAAAAGGAGTGATTCTGCTTCTCGTCCCGGGAGATATCTTGCAATGGATATCACGATATCCGGTCGATTCGGGTTAGACTGAAGGGCAGCCATAAGATGCACCTTCTGTGCTGGAGTGCCATCCGGTTCAGACATCGCCTGACGGTACTGCACTTCTGCTACGGCATATCCGGAGGTCAGCCAGACTGTTCCACCAATCCAGAAAAGGATGATCATCACTGTCGATACACTTATTACACGAACAGTTACTCGCTGAAGAATATGAAAGAAGGATTGCATCGGGAAAGATAATGGACGGGATTGGGTTGGTAAATATCGCGAGAAAAGAGATCTGGATCTGGAATTAGATCTCGATTTAGATCTCGATTTAGATCCCGATTTGGATCCCGATTTGGATCTGATGGGAGTGTATTTCACAGTTACGCCGGATCGATGGACCCCCTCTGTTTCCGTCTTCAATGCGTCTGTCCAAGCCCCGAGCCAGATGAAGAGCATCCAAAATAGCGTGAAACTCCAGTCAAAGTCCATCGCCCCATGCAGGCCAAGAACAAGCACGGATGGAAAGAGCTGCGGTGCAAAATGAAAGATGCTTCGCAGGGTGATGAGAAACCACCCTGCGACAAACAGGATGCCGATCATGCCCGTGTCCAGGGCGAGATCGAGCAAGCCGTTGTGAACCTCGCCACCGACATAAGGCGAGGATTGAATGGCGCGAAACATGTTGCGCCATGTGTCCCCCCCGTGGCCAAGCCATGCGGCCTCGGTCCACAGCTGGAGGGCGTCCCGCCACATCTGTAGGCGGGACACCCCAGTGCCGACACCCGCCGCGAGGCGATCGGCGGTGGAGGCCACGGCCATCAGTGCGGCGGCGGCCCCCGCCAGCACGATGGCCGTCAAGGCAGCGGCGCGCGGAGCCTTGGCGGCGCCGCTGTGCCATAGGCGGCACAGCAGCAGCGTGCCGAGCAGCGCAGCTGCCCATGCCCCAGCCAGTGCCAGCAGGCCGGGCACGGGTGCAGGCGCCAGCTGGGCAGCGGCCAGCTGGCGGTACAGCCAGGCCGCGCACGCCAGTGGCGCGGCCATGGCCAGCAGCAGCGGCAGGCGGGCACCGCGCCGCTGCAAAGCAAAGGCGGCGACCGCG
>NZ_ANHX01000088.1 GCF_000316035.1 Paenibacillus sp. PAMC 26794 | reverse complement strand
CAGGAGCGCGGCTTGCGCGGGCATGAGCGGCAGCACTGCCGCGATGAGTCGCCCGGCCGGCACAGGCCGGGCTATGACTCGTGCGGCGGCTGTCAGCCGCTCCAATGCGTACATGCCAACAACGGCACCGTACGCATTCGGGTACTGCAATAGTCCGCCGAGCCTTGCTCCGGCGGAGCTGATCTCGGGGTCAGCAGTTCGCATCACCCCGAAGGGCAGCGGCAATAACCCGCACACGGCAAAGATGCCGCTTAGCACAAGCAAGCCGCCTGCCATCTGCCAACCGCAGGCTAACCAACACGCACCATCCGTGCGCGCAGCCAATATTACGGTGAGCAGAGTAAACATCGCAAGCAGGCTCCACCGCAGCATTTCATCCATGCTGCCCTGTTTACTCACCGAGCCTGCCCATGCATGTACCCCAAAACATGTCATCATCCCCAGCGGCCACAACACCCGTAATATTCCCGGGATTCGAATCATTCGCCAAACCATTCGTTCATTGTTCCCTAGCCAATGTACCGGTGACAGAGGTACTTGTTTTCTTCCTTGCTCCTGCTCTTGCTCTAGACGAATACCGACAAGAAATAGCACAATCATGATCAATATGCTTCCTGCTGCAATCAAAAGGACAGGATACAGATCGGCCGAATAATACAATCCCCGACTCAGACACCCTGCGAGCAGCAAGACAATGGAGAGTATGCCTAACCCAACAGTCCACCCCGATCCTGAATAACGTTTACACCTCAAACTTTGAGAAAAACTCCCTGACGCATCGATCTGGATAGCTCCATTTGGATTATTTTTATCATCTTTTTTATATGTATCGTCTTTGTTGTATGTATCTTCCCTATTATATGTACTGACTCTACTACCCTTACTGTCCCCATTACATAAGTTCCTGTTATCTACATATTCTGTACCCTCTGCATGGCGAGACCCGTCAAACGCCTGTTCCACCATTACCTCGTTCGCCGCATACCCTCGTCTATTCCTTACAACTCCCTTAGCCATTGTCCTATTCTTCATCTCTACCCTCCTTCCACCGTTCCATATGCA
>NZ_ANHX01000087.1 GCF_000316035.1 Paenibacillus sp. PAMC 26794 | reverse complement strand
CCGATCCCTCCACCCGCATAGCGGGTGGTTTTTTGTTTCGCGCGCTTCACGCACTCAACTGGCTAAAGCCATAACAAAAAGACAGAAGATCCCGATAACGGGTCCTTCTGCCTGATATACATCTGACAGTTATGATGTTGCTTGCTACGAAGTATGTGCATTGAATATCATTTTACATTCAAGGACCCTAATTGCAGTATGTCCCTGGATTGGCATTGGCACACTCAACAAAGGTCGCAATTTGCGGAATCTTGAACGGTTTCTTTACTCGATTTTGATCTCCCGTTGGCCTGCTTGCCATCGCCAGGAAGCAAATCGGCACAAGCCCGCTCCAAATATGGATCGGCATGAATGAAATCACGGAAAGCCGTATATTCATTCCACATCTCCGTCACTTCGCCGGCCTGACCACGAACAGCACGAATCAATATGTTTTTAGGCGTATTCTCCATATCGATGAATTCAAGCAATTGTGTTTTGTATCCCATCAGATCAAGCAACTTGGCACGAATCCCATCCGTAGCCAGTGCGGAAAAACGTTCCTTGAGGATGCCATGGGACAACAACGGATTCATCACGGAAGCCTCTACTTGATCAAACAGTTCATGCTGACAGCAAGGAACAGACAGAATAACAGAAGCCCCCCAACGAACTGCCTTCTCCAGCGCAGCATCGGTAGCTGTATCACAGGCATGCAGCGTGACAACCATATCCACTTCGTTCAATTCATCGTAGTCCGCGATGTCTCCAACCAGAAACTTCAGATCGCCATAATGCAATCGATTAGCCAGATCATTACAGTGTTCAATTACATCTGCCTTCAAGTCCAACCCAATAATCTTGAGTGAACGACGTTGTTGTACAGACAGATAATGATATAACGCAAAGGTCAGATAAGACTTGCCACAACCAAAATCAACGATGGTCAGTGGACGTCCCTCCGGCAGATGCGGAATGACATCCTGCACCATTTCGAGGAAACGGTTGATCTGTCTGAACTTGTCATACTTGCGGGCCAGCACACGACCTTCTTCGTTCATAATACCAAGTTCAACGAGGAACGATACGGGAACTCCCTCTTCCAATACATATTGTTTCTTGCGATTATGCGACAGATCCACCGCAGTCTTGGAAGCAGATTTGGTCAGAATGGATACTTTATATTTTTTGCTGATCAAAATTTGATAGTCTGCCTCGGTCGTACAGAGCAGACCTTGACGAAACGTCTCTTCGCATAACAAAGTCATGCGCTCTGCCGCTTCAGCCGGAGTCAAATTCTCGTGCAGCACTTTGTTGTTATAATGAAATGCAAATTGATAATGCAGCTGATTCTTCAGTGTCACCGGCTTGACTTGCACTTTGGTATACGAGACATTGTCCCGTCTGCGCAGCTGGCTCCAGGTCGCTGTAATCAGCGAGTTCTGTTCAAAGATGTCTTGTATAAGCTTTCGCAATGAATCCACGGGGTACATCTCACTTTCGGTTTGGTTTGGTCAACCGTTACCATACCACAATTCCGTTCCCTCTCCAAGTAAAGGCATGTAACAGGCCTTGATCCAATCCATATTTTATGAGTTCATCTCTTGACGACTTAGTTCAGCTAGTCCCTCTTCAACTTCGTTCCGTGGCAAACCGCCCTGCTCCAGCTGTTCATCCGTGAATTGGCTCAACCTTTCATAGAACGCCTGTACATCATCTCGGTAGCTCACCGGGAATTCATCACCAAGCTGTAGCAGTCTGTACCAACCGTTCTCTGCCTGGTCGTAACGTCCTTCTTGTTCACGATACAGGGCAAGCTGTCTTTCAGTCCGGGCAGGAAGTTCATATTCTTTCGTGAGCCCCAATACACCCTCCACCCGTTCCGGTGCATTCAATAACTGGGGATTAGCGCCATGATTCAATGTATACAGGTAAAAATGAAGTGATTTCATCAATCGAATGAGGGCGTCATCCTCTGCATCCATCCTCTCCTGATCCTCTATTCCTTCCACTCTGGCCTTCTCTTGATAAATATATGCTTCTTCTTCAATCAGCCTGGCGGCTTGCTGAAGATTGTCCACTTCAATCATTCCGCGAAAACGGAACATTTCAATGACATCCTCTGCTGGCAACGAGTTCAGTAGCGATAAGTTCATCCCAAACTGCCTGCGCATCAGCTCATCCAGTTCAGACAATGCCTCGGTATGCTTACGTTGCTGTTTGAGCGTGAACACTTTGCCTATTGCTTCAGTCATTTCCTCCATCATGCGGAGCAGATAATCTTTTCTGAACATGCTGTATGCCCCCTCATCATTCGACCCTATACATCCAATCGTTCTCATATCGTTCCTTTATATTTATTTTAATTCATGCCATGACAAAAAGCCAAAAACAAGACGCACGCGTCTATGCTCTGGCCATGAACACACCAAACCCCTGCCTATCCCAAAGGGACGTTGCAGGGGTTCAATTGGAATGGAACTGGGTACTCCTCCTCCACAAGAGGTAGAATCATCCAGAAACCAAACTATATTCTAGGACGTGTCTCAAAACTCGCTGAAGTGCATCTTTTACCGCCTTTTCGCCCCATGCTGCGTCACTTCCCCTTGACGTGCCCCGGCACGCCTGCGGAAAACTTCCTTGCTTGGAACGAAAATTCAGTAAAATCTACTTCCTTCGGAGTTTTCAGACACGCCCTAATGAAATCAACATAAATCACTTCATCAATTACTTCGATAATCCAGCCATAAATTGTTTAATGACCTGAATTAACTCTTCAGGAGCTTCATACATGCTCATATGACCCGCACCCGCAATAACGGCTTGCACGATATGTGGCTTGTCACTTGTAAATGTGCGTTCTGGCGGGATAACAGCATCCTTCTCTCCCGCTACCAGCAATACAGGTAAAGGTGTGGCCGATAACACATCGCGGCGATCCGGGCGTTCTCGCATAGCAAGTGCAGCACCAACAGCACCTTGAGGGGCTGTCTGGTAACCAATCTCCTTCACACGTGTTACAAGCTTAGATAGCGATTCCACATGTTCCGGTGCAAACAGCCCGGGAACCAGTCCATCTATAAAATTTACGATACCTTCAGTTTGAATGGTGGATACAGCGCGAAGGCGTTTCTCCTTGGCTTCTTCACTGTCCGGATAGGCTGTGGAATGAATCAGACCAAATGCATTCAATCGTTCCGGGTGACGTTGTGCAATCGAGAGCGCAATATATCCCCCCATCGAGTGTCCCAGAAGGACCGCCTTTTCCACGTTCAGCTCATCCATCAACTGTAATACATCGTTACCCATCTGTTCGATGGTATAACTTCCTACAGGTGCATCTGTTTTTCCGTGTCCACGCAGGTCAGGTACGATACAGCGATAGCTGCGTGCCAGTTCAGGTACGACCTCATCCCAATACGATGAACTGCCACAGTATCCGTGGAGCAAAATGAGTGCTTCTCCCTTACCTTGTTCGGCATAACAAATCGTCGTTCCATCACACATCACTTTTTCCATATGAATCCCTCTCTCTGCGCGAATTAAATAATTCAGGTTGTATATTATTAAGCCTGCGAATCATGAATGAAACGTTTGTCTCCATTTCCATGCTTCAATTGCGGCGTCTGCAATCGTTTGGGACATCCCCATGACCAGGTGAAGCGAGGTCATCTGCAAAATGGAATAGGGCCTTGGTCCATTCGCATTAACCACAGCCGCTACACTGTATTGTCCAACGGGGGGGAGCTTGCCTCCGACCGATTGGGCCGGAATGAGTGGGTTATTCGAGAGATAGTAGGTACCTAACGCATGCTTGGGACCCAGACATGCATCAATCGCTATGATGGCATGGTGTGCAGGAATAAGTGCCAATTTCTTCTCCAGCGTATCTGCATCACAAGGAGAAGACAGCATGCCAATCACGTTCTCCATTCCGCTCTCTTGCAGTAAACTTCCTGTCAGTGGACCCAGAGCATCCCCGGTGGAACGATCGGTACCAATGCAGACAAATGTGATTTCAGCTGGAGAATGAAGTTGAACGATGTTTTTGAAAAATAAGACCAGATTCTCTGCAGGCACGCCTTTGCGGACTTCCCTTCCTTGATGGCGAACCATTTCTCGCTTATACGCTGCCAAGCTGTATTCCCTCCAGTACACTCAGGTTTCCATTAAATCCTGTTGTTGTATCCATCATTGTAACCGATGCTTGGTTTCCCCGCAAAAGCATTAGCCTGAGCGCTCCCAATCATGATACAATAACAAGAGTTTCCGATACGGAAGGGATGAACTTAACGATGGATTTAACACAAGCAACAGCAGCCAATATGGAATATATGATTGAAGCGATCAAAACCAAACTTCGTATGGCAAGCGGTGCCGCCATGCAAGCCTCTTCATTCCCACTTGAGAAATATGAAGATCTGTTTGACCTGTACGAAATGATTTTGAGCAAGGAACATCTCAGTATCTCTGAAGTGGAAGCTGTCGCTTCGGAACTGGGTAATCTTCGTAAATCCTAAGCCAAAAAAAGGACCTGTCTTCCACATCACCGTGTAAAGTGTACCCTTTGTAAAGGACATTTTGAAAAAGAACTAGGCAACTTGTTGAAGCTGCTGTCTGTATTTTACAGGCGGCAGCTTTTTCAAATTCCATTGCCCTCGATAATGATTGTAGTACGTCATATAACTCTTAATTTCTCGTTTTACTTCTTCTAATGTTTCGCATTCTTTGATATTCGTTTCATCCTTAAAATGCCCAAAGAATGATTCTTGGGGGGCGTTATCCCAACAATTGCCTCGACGTGACATGGATTGTCTTAATCCCATTTTCTTCACTACGGATTGGAATTGTGGATTCGTATAATGAAAGCCTTGATCGGAATGGATTAAGGCATCTTTGGCTAAATGGCGATGCTTCTGTAATTTACGAAGCGTGTTTAGCGCAATTCCTATACTTAACGAAGAAGAAACTTCATACGCTAAAATTTCATTCGTCTGTGCGTCTTTAATCGTCGATAAATACGCACGTTTATTGCCTTTGTACGTTAAATAGGTGATGTCGGTTAATAACACCTTTCCCGCCTCGCCTGGCTTAAAATTGCGCTTTAATTCGTTTGGACATGTGCGATGTTCTTTCGTTGCTTTTGCCATTCTACGGGCCGGATTAGCCTTTCGAATGGGACAGATGATTTCAAATTTCTTCATAATACGGCGGATACGCTTTAAGTTGTACGTCATCTTGTATTGATTTTCTAATGTCATTTTGATTTGGCGTGCTCCTTTTTTTCGTCCACGAAAATGATACGCCTTTAAAATCATTTCCTTTATAATCTCATCTGTTTTGGCTTTAGCTACGCGCTTTTGCACTGATTTTCCAGAGAAGTAATTGTAATATCCGGAACGTGATACTTCCATAACATCGCATAGATATCTGACCAACCGCTTCAATTTATACGTTCTGATCGTCCGATAAATGAGTTCAAACTTCAGCTCTACAGCCACTTTTATTTCTTTTTCAACATCCTGCCTTTCGAGTAGATCGAGCTTTTTTAGCAGTTCATTTTCCGCTCGTAACAATTGATTTTTTGCTTCTAATCGTTCAATCTTTTGTTCTAATGTTAATTCACGTTCCGATGAGCGACCTGAATTTGTTTTACGTGTATCCTGTAAGCCTTCTACACCCGCTTCACGATACGAAGCACGCCAACGCTTTCCGGAAGAACGAACACGCTCCAAACCGATACATTCGGCATCTAAGCCCGCTTCTTCAAAAATGTCTCGTGGCAGTTTACCCTGTTCATTTTGTGCAATGAAATGGCGCTTAAATTCATCGGTATACGTAATCGCCTTATCACTAACAGCGATCACATTTGGATTTCGTTTTAGTTGTTCTTGTTCTTTCTTCGTCAGTAATCTTTTCGTCATAACATTTCCGCTCCAACATCGTTTTTTTTCATTATAAACAAAATACCCTATAAGATGGACTTTTTTCAAAGTGTCCATCTTATAGGGTACATTTTAGTGGGAACAGGTCCTTTTTCACATGTTTATATTTCCAGACTATCTTTTACGGAATACATCCGATTCTTAAGGCAGGTCAACCAGAACAAATTCGGCAGGTTCACTGTCTGTGCTCGTGATTTGCAGATCACAGCTTTTGCGAATTCGTGCGGCATCCCCCGGCTTGAGGTTAAAGTTGCCATCCGAACAATGAATCTCTACATGTCCACTGATCAGGAAAAGATGTGTACGTCGATCTTCGTGTTGCGGGTACATCAACTTCTTCCCGGACTCCAAATGGGACAGGTAACAGGTTACATCCTGGGCAATAGGCAATGCGCCTTCGGTTCCCTCGCCCCCTTGCCCGGATACAATCGGACATAGACGATTCAAATGCTCCTGCGGCTCTATTCTCCGATTTGTATAGGATGGTTTCAGCATACGCTCCGATGGCAAAAACCACATCTGGAGGAAACGTACCGGTTCATCCGCTGACGGATTGGTCTCGGAGTGTTCCACTCCCGTACCCGCACTCATCACCTGGACGGTGCCCGGTTCAAGCAATTGTTCTGTTCCCATACTATCCGTATGTTTGAGTGTACCTGATATGACATAACTGACAAGTTCAAGATCATGATGTGGATGTTTCTTAAAGCCTTCTTGCGGCATCAGCGTGTTTTCATTATGAGCCAGCAGACAGCCAAAATGGGCGTTGCTTGGATCATCATAATCCGCAAAGGAAAAGCTGAATTCACTGTGTATCCAACCTCGATCCGACGTGTGCCTTTCTTCCGATGTCACCACTTTAATCATGTTCATCCACCTCCAAGGGTTTAGAACTGCCACATTACCGCGGCAGTCCATGCGTGTATATCAATTGTATAGACGAATACCAGTTGGTATGTCATCTTTACCCGGGGTCCGGCAACTCTAATCACGCCCCTTCTTAAGGTTATACGCTATCTTCAAGTGAGTGCAGAAGGAACTCACTATCTGCATGACCCACAAGGGTACCCGCGTCATTTCGGATGTCCGAAGGGAAAACTTCAGCCAATCGTGCAATGGTACTCTCATTGGAATAACCAATCTGTCTCAGGATGGATTGGGTAATGAAGGCCCACTCTTCCTCGGAACCATCAAGCACCTTGAAGGTGATTCCCAATCGTTCTTTTTTCAGACCAAAACCGAATACCCCCTTGAATCCACCCTTCGCTACAATGTTATCGTCTTCCAGCAGCACTGAATCTACACGTTCCGTGCCACCTACCATCAACGGATGTTTATTCATAGCTGATGTGATGGTCTCTACAGCTGTTCTTGTGGAAGGATCAGCGATAAGATCCGGACAAGCGAGCTTCAGATAGGCGTTCGACAATGCCGACAACGGCAAAGAAAATACCGGAAAGCCGCAGCCATCCGTCCCAAGCTCAATCTCTTTTTTCTCAATACCTGCCATGTCGGCAAACGTTTCGAGAATTTCACGCTGAACCGGATGATCCGGGTCAGCGTAACTGTCCAAATCTACCTGCTTCATCTGACTGTACCCCAGAATTCCCAGATGCTTTCCGGAGCAGTTATGCAAGATGCGCCGTTTCTCTCCTTGTGCACGTAACCATTGATTACGGCTTTCTTCATTAAGCGGATAGCTTGGTGCACAGATCAGGCATTCTTCTCCCAATCCAATTTTACCGGATAATTGCTCCAGCACCCGAATGTGTTCCGGTTCCGAACGATGCGAAGAGGACATAATGGCAATCTCCTGTGTTGACAGACCATAGTGACTGGCAATTCCTGCCCGAATACCTGGAATGGCTTGAAAAGGTTTGGCAGATGAGCGAGTGAACGCTCTAAAATGAGGGTCACCAGCCGAGTATACGATTCGGCCATACTCATCCGTAATACTTATGTGTCCGTAATGGGCGCATTCCATAATGCCTGCACGGTATTCTTTAATTAACAAGGCACTCTCCATGCGAGTTCTCTCCTTTGTGCTCCCGATTTCATCTCTGCTTTGCGTCACGACGCCGCATGGGATATCTTAAATAGTATAGTACAAAAGCGACGTTTTTACAGTTTTTTCGACAGGTATTTCAGGAAGGAGAATCTCATTATGCCGCGCAAAACGTATTCACCAGCCTCATTCAGTTCAAATTCAAGTACGTTATTACGTCCACTCCTCAACTGGGGTTTGGCCGGTATGGCTATCAGTGCATCGGTCGTATTTATCCTGGCTGGTCTGGGTGCCTGGTTGGGCACTGATGTTATTATTCGTCTCGATGATCAGATTCAGCAATTATTTTATCTGAATTCGGATTCACGTCTTCATCTATTCCCTTACACTGCGTTCATAACCGCACTGGGCTCATTCAAAATCTCTGCGGTGGCTGCAGCAGGCTTTGCTTTGCTTTTCTTCATGCAACGCAGTCCAAGGTTTGTTATATATGGATATGCGATCTCGGGAAGTTTTGCGATGATGTGGATTCTGAACACGTTATTGAAAGAATTTTTCAGAAGGAGCAGACCTGAGCTGGATCATCTACTGGTCGTTCACGGGTACAGCTTCCCCAGCGGACATGCCATGATCTCCATGGGCTTTTACGGCATGCTCTTTGTAATCTGGGCCATTGAACGACAGCGACATAACTCTTCCGGTGTGTGGCTTCCTGTTCTATGTGGTATTAGTTTTATTTTCTTGATTGGCCTCAGCCGGATCATGTTGGGCGTTCATTATCCTACGGATGTATTTACTGGATTTACTGCTGGATTGGCATGGATCTTCTGCATGATTAAAGGCATTAAACGGACCCGTTGAAGGGTGAATTCCTCTGATTTCCAGTTCATTCATCCTCATCTTTATTGTTTCACAGGGTTGCACGGGGTTTATATACGAAGTAAGCAAACGCGAACAGACAACATCCTACATCAAGTTTAAAAGGAGGCGGTTGTTATGTGGGGCATCATTATCAGCATTGTGATGGCTGTCATCATCGGTTTGATCGGAGATGCACTTGCCGGTCACAACATGCCTGGAGGCATAATCGGTGCAATGATTGCCGGATTTGCCGGAGCCTGGCTGGGAGCACTTTTGCTTGGTAACTGGGGACCAGTTATCGGTAACTTTGCCATTATCCCTGCCATCATTGGTACAGCGCTCTTTGTTTTCTTGCTGGGGCTTGTGTCCAGACTGCTAAGACAGGCTGCCTGATTCGGGCAACAAGGTGTTCGTTGTTTCGTATTTGTTTCTTAAATTGAAGAAGGAGTGATTAGACATGAATAAAGCAGAAGAGCAATATCCTGTACAGACGGGTTCGACTTTCGCAAAAGGTATTTTCATCGGGGGTTTGCTGGGAGCTGCAGCAGCACTACTCTTTGCGCCTAAACCGGGACGTGAATTGCGTGGTGACCTTTCCGAGAAAGTGGGCATGGTTACTGACCGCACCAAAGAAGTGGCAACGGTTGTAGGTGACAAAGCCTCTGAACTGGCTAAAACGGTCTCTTCCAAAACTTCCGACATTGCAAAAACGGTAAATCAAGGCCGCAATGATGTAATGGACTCTGTGAGAAAAGCGTCCGCTGATGTGGCTAACGAAGCATCCCGTGCATCTGATGAAGTGGCTGCCGCTTCCGTTGAAGCGAAGGAAGATGCACGTAAAGAACTTAACTCGACTAGCCTGTAAGGCGATACAGATCGAGTGACCAATAGCCAGCTGCACTCCAGCTGGCTATTTTTTATCCAATGCAAGTTGAGGAGGACGAATAATATGAGTAAAGTTACAATCAACGGTAATACTCCAATTACGGGAGGAACACCGGCACAGCAGTATGATACAAGCGAGCATCCTTTTGAATTACGTCATGAGGTAAAGCGATTGAACACACGTTTGGACCAGATTGCGGACAGTCTGGAGAGAGCACAGATCAAGGATATTATTGAGAATTACAGCAGTCCCAAAAAGCGGATTATTACCAACTTTACAGCGGGCATGGCACGAGGTCTCGGTCTGACTGTGGGTACCTTTGTTGTTCTGGGTTTGCTCGCGTTCATTCTCAGCCAATTCGTCAATATGCCGATTGTGGGACAATATATTGCTGACTTGCTTGGTTATATTGAAGATTACAAAAACTAAGAGGACTAGCCAACAGTAGGCTACCCCTTACTCTTTCCCTTTGCTCCTTTTTTCTCTGTCTCTTCAGCTGAAGGCTGTGAGGATTTCACTTTCAGCAGATCTCCTGTCCAGCCTTTCATCATCAGCCATACATACATGCTGATCATGCTTAAGATAATGACAACAAGCACCAGTACAACTCCCCATGATTTATCAATAAAGGGTAAGTTCTCGAAGTTCATCCCCCATATCGCGCCAGCTGCCGTGGCAGGTATGAACACAGCGGTAACAATGGTCAGGGTCTTCATGATCTCATTGCCACGTACACCGGAGATCGCGTTATCAATGGAGATTAACGTATCAATTTCTTTCTCGTAGTGACTAAACAAACGTTCCATTCGCTCTACTCGATGTTGGAGCTGCTGAAAGTATCGATTTTCATTTATTTCATCAAGGTAAGCCTCATGTGAAGCAGCCATCAGTTCCGAGTAAGGGATGAACAGATTACTCCAATACAATAATTCAAATCGAGCGGCGAGAATCTGGTCCATCAAGGTGCGAGCATTGCGGGATTCCATCTTCCGTTCCAGATCGCGCAGGTTCATCTCAAAATGATCCATTCCCACATGGTAGTAATGCAGTATAGCTCGAAAAAGTACAAACATTCCGTCCCTGGCCTCACTACATTGCTGTAACATATGGGCACGTTCATCCGTCTTCATAATACATCGTGTATTGTCATCCATATTCAAGGTAACCAGGTTATTGCGATCGACATAAAAAAACATCTGATTATCTTGACGTTGGTCATCTCTCTCATTCTTGACCGCATACAACAATGAACCAAATATGACTGGCTCTGTACCATTCACGAAACGGACGGACAAATAATTCGATTCGACTTCAGGAATTTTATGAAGCCAATATTGCATATCCGGAAATGCCTCTGTCAGCTCCTCCAAAGCATCGTTCATGCTATCGGTGTCAGGTGCAACCCAATCCCACCATTGCCAATGGTCCGAGCAAGATAACTTGTCACGGCGAGCTTCCAACTTGATTCGGTTCACAATCACTTTATCCACTCCTGCACTCATGTTCTTCATTGCATACCCATCTTTTTGATCCCAAAAAGGACACGTATGCATTTCAGCGCATTGACGTGTCCTTCTTTATGCCGTACTCAACAACATTAGGGTTCCATTTTTCATAACATTGAAGCATTAGACATGATCTGTTTCAGTTTCTCTGTAGCTCGCTTCTGAATCCGAGATACACTCATCTGTGAAACACCAAGCTTCTGGGCAATTGCCCGCTGAGATTGGCCATCCTGGAATGCTAGAATAAGTACCTGCTGCTCTTGTTCCTTCAATTGTCCCAATGCCTGTTGCAAGTCCATCCGTTTTTCGACCGAATCATAGTCATTAACATCTGCACTGATCAGTTCACCTAATGTTGCTGCACTGTCATCCTGAGATAAAGGAGAATCCAGTGACACATAGTGATAACATTCCCGACCAGCCAGAACTTCAATCGTCTCTTCTGCAGTCAGATCAAGGTATTCAGCAATTTCGTTCACACCGGGTGAGCGCTCCAGCTTAACGGTTAACTCATCAATGGCATGTTGCACAAGGGCTCCCTTTTCCTTAATCCTCCGGGGCACCTGAATATACCAGGATTTGTCACGCAAGTAGTTCTTCATATGACCGATCATGCTCTTCATGGCATAAGGTTCAAACGGAATACCTAGGTTGATATCGTATTGCTTCAGCAAACGAATCAAGGCCATCTGCCCGGTCTGATACAAGTCTTCGTATAGATCGGGGCGATTCCGAGCGATTTTACCTGCTGCCATCTTGACCATTGGTTCATATTTACGGATGAGAACTGTTGCAATTTCATTATCTAGGGTCTGCTGGTATTCCCAGATCAAACCTATAGCTTCAGACATGGACTCTGGTGGAGTCACTTTTTCACTCATACTTTCTCCTCACTTCTTGCAAGCCGTTTTACGAGTACTACTTTCGTACCTTTGCCCGTCTCACTTTCCACACTGACATCGTCCATCAAGGCTTGCATCAGGTAGAACCCAAGTCCGCCAATCTGTGCTTCTGTCAGCTCTTTGTCGTGAAGACCCGCACGTGCCACAGCAGGGTTCATGTTCTCAAAACTGGCACCTTCGTCCTTGACAATGATGGACAACGTTTCGCCATCCACTTCGAATACAACTTCAACCATGCCGCCTTCGTGTGAGTAGGCATACAATACAGAGTTGTTACAGGCCTCGGATACAGCAACTTTCATATCCTCAATGTCTTCATAAGAAAATCCCATTTTGGATGCTACTCCATAGAGATTGAGTCTTACAATATCAACGTAATCAGCTGTCGCAGGTAAATTAAGGGTGACTCTTTGAACTTCTGCATTCATTCCTTTTTCGATCCTTTCCTATTGGGAATTCTTCTGTGTGACAAAGAATTTGGCGATGCCCGTCATGTCAAAAAGTTTCTGAATCTGCGCAGGAACTTCCTGTACTTCAAAGCGAGCTTCCATTCCATGTCTTGCCTTCAGAACAGATAACAGGATACCAATCCCTGTGCTATCGATATACTTCAATTCCTTCATGTTGATCAACAGATCCTGTTCCTTGTTATCCACGAGCGGCTCCATCACCAAACGGAAGTCAGGAGCGACAGACAAATCCAGTTCGCCAGTCAGATACACCGTGCACACGCCGTCTTGTGTTTCAGTTCTTGCATTGAATTTTTCATTTTTATTTGTATTCATTAGACATCTCTCTCCTGATCAATGGTTTCATTACCTAATAACCCAACTTAAGCACGAGTGAAACAGAACGAAGGTTGGGAAATATTTCAATTGGCCTGATTCATGGCAGATGGGCCTGAGTTTAATATCTCGTGTTGTTTCTGAAACTGGGCTATTTTCTGTTTTACATTGCCCATTTTCACCGGTTTACTAATATAATCATCCATGCCGGCAGCAATACAGCGTTGCTGAATACCTTCCATCACATTAGCAGTCATGGCTATAATGATTGGCTGATCAGACTGGGACAGACTCTCTCGAATCCGCCGTGTACATTCCAAACCGTCCATAACAGGCATCTGCAGATCCATAAACACATAGTCATAGGGATAACTGCTGCCATTTACCATATCGAGTGCGCTCTGCCCATCTTCAGCAATGTCTGAGAGCAACCCAAGCTTACCGAGCATAATCGCCATCAACTTCTGGTTAATAGGATGATCATCCACGATTAATACCGTAGGATATTTATTCTCATTTTTCACATCCGTTGGTTTCTCTTCCCCGTTTCTCTGAACCAGTTCAGTTTCTACATAACGTTTCGCCTGGATTGTAAATACAAACGTCGCTCCCCGTTGCTCTGTTGTATCCAGATAGATCTGTCCACCCATCATTTCAACCAGAGTCTTGCATATTGCCAGTCCTAAGCCAGTTCCACCGTATTTACGTGTCATGGATGTATCCAGCTGGGAAAACGGCTGGAACAGGCGATCAACTTTATCTGAAGCGATACCTATCCCGGTGTCTTTAACAGCAAACTCCAATGCCATTTGTCCGTCTTTTTCTTCATTCACTGACACGATCAGATATACGCCACCCTGGTCGGTGAATTTGATCGCATTGGCAATAAGATTCAAGAGAACCTGACGTAGCCTTGCCATATCCCCATAGATTAATTCAGGGACAGAATCTTCCAGGAAATAATCCAGTTCCAGATTCTTTTTGCCTGCTTCTGCAGCAAACAATCCCAACACTTCCCGAATACAGGAGACAAGTTCAAAAGGATGCTCTTCCAGTTCCATTTTACCTGATTCCATCTTGGTAAAATCAAGAATGTCGTTGATGACCGTAACGAGTGCATCTGCACTGCGACGAACGATGTCTGCATATTCCTTCTGATCTTCCCTCAGTTCCGTCTCCATCAGCAGATCAACCATGCCGATAACTCCGTTCATCGGTGTACGAATCTCATGACTCATCATCGCCAAGAACTCGGTCTTTGCATTGGCTGCAATTTCTGCTTCTTCCTTGGCCTGAATAAGTTGTTGGTTCATCTTCTCCAGTTCCTGTGTCTTCTGGTGAAGAAGCATGGTCTGTGTCTTCAAACGTTTATTGGTGATAAACATCTCTACAAAGCCATCGATTTTGGATTTCAAAATCTGAGGAATAAATGGCTTAACCATGTAATCAATGGCCCCGGCTGAATATCCGGCAAACAAGTGCTCCGCTTCTCTGCTATTGGCAGAGATGAATATAATCGGCACATCCTTGGACTTGTCCCGTGCCTTAATTAACTTTGCTGTCTCAATTCCGTCCATTCCAGGCATCTGCACATCGAGAACGATAACCGCAAATTCGTCTTTTAGCAGACAGCGGAGTGCCTCTTCTCCGGAAGTTGCCTTAACGAGTTTATATTGTTCCGATTCCAGAACTGCTTCAAGAGCAAGCAAGTTCTCAGGGCGGTCATCTACCAATAATATGTGGATTGGTTCATTGAGCCCCATGCTAACCCTAACCCCCTATTTGATCTTCCGGTATATTTTTTCGGTCCGGTCTAACGGCTCATAGGTATCACTGAACTCTGTAAAATGTATCGATTCTTTCGACCCCAGAACCAGAATACCAAAGTGGCTCAAGCTCTCATGAAACAGCCCATGCACATGGTTCCGCAGTTCATCATTAAAATAAATCATGACATTACGGCAAAAGATAACATTAAACTCGTTAAATGACCGGTCTGTTGCCAGGTTGTGCTCGGCGAAAATGATGTTCTTCCTTAGAAAAGGATGAAATATCACCGAATTGTATTTCGCTGTATAGTACTCGGAGAAGGCTCTGGTACCCCCTGCCTCCAAATAATTTGTAGTAAATAGTTTCATTTTCTCAATACCATATACGCCTTCTTTGGCCTGTTGCAAAGAGCGATCATTCATATCCGTTGCGTAGATTCTTGCCTTGTCATACAGCCCTTCCTCATGCAACATGATGGCCATGGAATAGACTTCCTCTCCCGTGGAGCATCCTGCATGCCATATTCGGATATACGGGTAGGTTCTCAGGATAGGAATAATCTTTTCCCGAAACATTCGGAAAAGCGAAGGATCTCGAAACATTTCCGTTACAGGGATAGATAAGTTCTGTACAAAACGGTCAAACGCGGAACGGTCATGAAGAACACGCTCCTGCAAACCGGATATGCTCTTAACACCTTCAGCATGTGCATGATGCCAGATTCTTCGTTTCAGGGATGGCAGTGCATAGTTTCTAAAATCATATCCATATAAACGGTGCATGCCTTCCAACAGCAACTCAATCTCGATCAGCTCGCGTTCTTCATCTTGCGGCATACGGACCAAATCTGCCCCCGTCTCGGTAGGTTCCCACGGTGTCATAAATTCTCTCCACTTCTTCATTTGTTACTTGCGTATTCGTCGTATTGTCTTTCATTACCCAAACAATGAACATACGAATAATGAACTTACGAATACAGCCATACGCGCATTAAGGATAACAATTGATCGGTCTGGATCGGTTTTTTCACATAATCAGATGCTCCGGCCTCAATACATTTGCCGCGATCCTCTTTCATGGCTTTGGCCGTAAGTGCAATAATCGGCAACTTTTCAAACTGCGGCATCTGTCTGATTCGTGTCATGGCTTCATAACCGTCCATTTCTGGCATCATCATATCCATCAACACCAGATCAATTTCCGGGTTTTTGTCCAGAATCTCCAGAGCCTCACGGCCATTCTCTGCAAACGTTACATCCATCCGATAGCCTTCAAGGACACTTGAAAGGGCAAATACATTACGAATGTCGTCATCTACAAGCAATATTTTCTTGCCTTCAAACAACGTTTCCTTGTTGTGCAGCTTCTGTAAGATTCGACGCTTGTCTTCCGGTAAATTGGCTTCTACCCGATGCAAGAATAATGTCGTTTCATCCAGCAAACGTTCCGGTGACTTCACATCCTTGATAATGATGGATTCCGCATATTTGCGCAGCTTCATCTCTTCCTTGGAATCCAGTTCTTTGCCTGTATAAATTATAATCGGCAGATCGTTCAGATATTCATCATCGCGAATCTGGTCGAGCAACTCGAACCCGGTCATATCCGTTAACATCAGATCCAGTACCATGCAGTCATAACGCTGGCTGTGTAATTCATTCAATGCCTCACTACCTGTCGATACAGCGGTGATTGCAACATCATCATGACCAATCAATTCAATAATGGCTTTACGCTGAATTTCATCATCTTCGACGATCAACAGTCGTTTCAATTGATTCTCAGTATAGGATTTGATATGTGAGAATGCTTTATCCAGTGAATCCTTGCTCGAAGGTTTTTTCAGATACGCAATGGCGCCCATCATCAGACCTTGCTTCATATCATCAATGACTGAAATCACATGAACCGGAATGTGACGTGTTGCCGAACTGCTCTTCAGCTCGCCCAGAATGGTCCAACCATCCATCACCGGCAATTGAATATCCAGGATAATGGCATCCGGCAGATATTGACGTGCCATTTCAAGTCCTTTATCCCCTTGAAGGGCAACAAGTGCTTTGAAGCCTCTTCCTCTCGCCATATCCGTCAAAATATGTGCAAAGTTCACGTCATCCTCAATGATGAGCAAGATTTTGTCACCTTCCATAAGATTCTCCCGATCATCTTCGATCTGCGTGACATCTGGAGTATGGGTAGGAGACAGATCTGTACCCACGCTCCGCTCCGGATCAGGAGAGAGAATGGACTGATGACTTGAAAGCATGGTCCGTGCTTCGATGGACTTTTCATAAAGATCCTCTGAGGATACAGCCGCTTCTCTTGAAGCACCTTCCTCTGCCAAGGCTTCCTCTTCATGATTATCCGGCAGGTACAAGGTAAAGCAGCTACCTTCCCCTTCGGATGATTCCACCTGTATTGCGCCACCAAGCAAACGTGCCAGCTCCCTGCTAATGGACAATCCCAGGCCAGTTCCACCGTATTTCCGACTTGTGGTCCCGTCTACTTGCTGGAACGCTTCAAAGATCAGATCCGTCTTGTCCGATGGAATACCAATGCCGGTGTCTTTTACACTGAATCCGAGATATTCCTGATTGGTATTCATATAACCCGGCAGCTCTTCCGGTTTCATCCGTCGCCCAATCAGACTAACCGAACCTCGATTGGTGAACTTAAATGCGTTCGACAACAAATTCCGTAAAATCTGTTTGACGCGATGACTGTCGGTGTATACCCATTCCGGTAGATCGCTGTCAAACTCGATATTCAAGTTCAGTTCCTTTTTATTCGCCATCGGTCCAAAGTTCTGCTGAACAAAGCTGGTCAGCTCTTCCATTCGAACTGTCTCATAATTGATATCCATCTTACCTGCGTCCACCTTGGACAGATCCAGAATCTCATCAATCATCTTCAGCAGATCCGCGCCCGACATGTAGATGGTTTGCGCATATTCCTGCTGTTTGTCAGTCAGATTTCCACCCTTGTTCTCCGACAATAACTGGGACAAAATGAGCAGACTGTTCAATGGTGTACGGAGTTCATGTGACATATTCGCTAAAAATTCAGACTTGTACTTGCTTGTCATCGACAGCTGTGTAGCTTGCTGTTCCAACTGTGTCTTCGTTTTCTCAATTTCGTCATTCTTCTCTTCGACTTCACGCACCTGCTCTTCAAGCGCCCGCGTCTTGGCAATGAGTTCCGTATTAAAATGTTCCAGTTCTTCCTGCTGACGCTGCAGCAATTCCTCAGATCGTTTAAGCGCCTCTGTCTGCTCCTCCAGATTCTCATTAGAACGACGGAGTTCTTCTTGCTGTGTCTGCAATTCTTCCGATTGAACCTGCAGTTCCTCAGTCAGTGCCTGGGATTCGCGCAGCAGCTCCTCCACACGCAAACGTCGTCGAACGTTGTTCAAAATTACGCCCAGGTTCATGATCAGTTGTGTGAATAACTGCTTGTGCAGTTCATTGAAACCTTCAAAGGAAGCCACTTCAACTACACCAATCAGTTCATCTTCAAACACGACAGGATAGATCATGATACCCGCAGCACGTGTTGAGCCTGAAGCTGAACCAATATGCACGTAATCTTCAGGCGTATTTTCCAGAATAATCGGTGTCATATCCAGTGCGGCTTGACCAATCAGGCCTTCACCGACGCGATACATTTCTTTACCAACATCTTCGTTCTCTTCAAATGCGTATGCACCGTAGCGTCTCAGCTCGTCGGGATGTTTCTCCTCATCGATCAGATAGACGACACCCAACTGAGCGCCAAGCACAGGTGTAAACTCACTGATAAACATCTGTGAAATTTGGCGAATGGAGCCAATCCCCCGAAGCAGCTCCGGGACTCTTGCGATGTTCGAACTCATCCAGTTTTGATCCTGCTGAGCCTGCACATAAGCCCTCTCGATCTCCAGTTTTTCTTCCAGATCACTGGATACATCTTTGAACACACTGGCAATCTGACCAATCTCATCGGTTGATTTGACCTGTATGCGCCGAATGGTTCGGTAACGCCCTTTACCAAAGCTGGTAATCATCATAGATACAGTGTTCAGACCCCGTGTAATACTCGGCAGCACCCACAGAATGACACCCAATGCAAGCAACAACCCCGCAATCATGATACTTATGGTGATCTGTACGGCTCTCGTGTACGCTGCGTTAGCGTTCTTGATCTCGGCATCAATCTCTTGGTCCTGATAACGGGAAAGAGCATTCAAACTATCCACAGCTTCTTTTTGCACCGCGAGTCCTGTTGAATTACGGTAGTTATTCGCATCTTCTACCCTGCTTTGGGACATCAGGTTGATCTGTCTCGTTGCATAGGAAGTATAAGCGGTCCACGCAGTATTCACACGATCCACCAGTTGATGTTCAGGTGCGCTGTCTGCTCGGTTTCTTACTTCTACGAGGTAACCATCCCCCCGATCCTTCATATCCTTCAGGTCACCTTCAGCAGCACTAATCGAATTGTTCGGATTCAATAACAAGTTAGCCAGCACTTTGGCAATATCATTGACCTCTCCACGTACAGCAGAAGTGAACCTTACTTTGAGATAACGTTCCTGATACATCTGATCAATCTGTTGATTACTGCTGTTTAACCGTTCATAACTCACAAACGTGAGCACGATCAAAATAGCCATCAGAGCGGTAAAACCAATCAGCAGTTTATTCCTGATCTTCATTCATCCCCCGCTCCTTTATCCAAAGTAATCCAGACCAGACATTTATCATCATCCCGCTCCTGGGGAATTTCGTCGTCAAAAAACATGGCCTGCATGGCAGCTTCATTCCACTGATGTGAGCCGGTCAGTTTTTCGATCAGGAATTCATGTTGTTCCTCCTGCCCGCCCTGAACAGCTTCCAATAATCCATCCGTATAGAGTGCAATATGCCCGTCACCCTCGTAATGGATCGTTTGTGGTTCAATATCCATCTTGTCAAATAAACCAACAGGACAGCAGACGCTGTCAAATGTGGTGACACTGCCGTCGTTTCGGAAAAATAAAGCAGGTGGATGCCCTGCATTAACATAATCAATACGCTTCATCCGTGTATCAACGACCAGATAAATTGCCGTGAAATAATACTGCACCAATTGTTTTTCCAGATGGAGCTGGTTGAAGCGACGGTTCAACTCCTGAATGACCTTCTCTGGATCAACATAGGTGGTAACCGTATCCTTCAACACTGAAGCGATAAACATCGTAAACAGGGATGAAGATATCCCATGCCCCATCATGTCGAGCAACAGTACCCCGTAACGGCCTTCCCCAAGGGGGTACCACGAATACAGATCACCCGCAAGCTCAAAGGAAGGTTTATAGATGGCGTGGACTTGAAACAAAGGGTCCCTAAGCGCCGGACTTAATACGGCATTTTGAACCATCGCTGCCAGCTTCAGCTCATCCTGAATACGTTGATCCCGCTCTTTATGCCAATCTTTCTCTTGTTTCAAACGAAGCGCGAGTCGAATTCTGGCCATCAGTTCGACTTTGTTAATCGGTTTAGTCACATAATCAGATGCGCCTGCATCCAAAGCTTCGGCAAGTTTTTTGGAGTCACCGATGGCAGTCACCATAATAATCGGTATATCCTTCAGATTTTCAAATTTCTGCACAATACTGCAGGCTTCGATGCCGTCCATCTCAGGCATCATCATATCTAGCAAAATCAGGTCAATATCCGACGGTTTTGGACGAGGTTCGTTACTTTCCTCCCCAATTCCCAACACTTCAAACATTTCCATGGCGGAACTTGCCGTTACAATGTCACGATAGTTTTCTTTTTTCAGAATTTCTCGAATGATAATGACATTCGTCGGATTGTCGTCAACAATAAGTATTCTCATTGATATCTCCTTATCTGTGGCGTCCGGGTTTGTCGATTCTTATTAGGTTAAAACAAACGTTGATTATACAAATTTTGCATACAAAACGGCAGTAGACATAATAATTCCTAGCATAACTATAATCGTAAAACCAAAAAACTTCTATCAGTAAATGGCACCATCGCAGGGTAATCCCCCCGCAACCTACCCTGTTTTTGCAGCGTCCTGATCCCGCTTCCAAACTTGCAAAAACATAGATAAGGAATGGGGAAAGCCCCATTCCTTATCTATGTTTTTGATTAAGCATTTTACATAAATGATTGATAAGCTTGTCCATGTTCAGCAAACTTCAACTTATCGGGTTAATCTTTCTTTTTAGCAATAACGAGCACTTTACCTTTGTCGAGTTCACTCTCGTAGAAGTCCGCTTCGGCTTCGGTAAAGCCCATCGAAACAATTTTGGCCCGAAGTTCATCACCACGTGAGCGGAACAGATTCGCCAAGGAATCAAATACGCCTTCTTCCTTTATGCCAATTTCTTTGGCATCTGCTGTATCGGCAATTCGATCTGTACGATCCTTCTCATGGGCGAGAACAAAGATTTGATCAGCAAGGTATCCGGTAATCTGCAATTCTTTCACCGCTTCTACCGCCTGGACTCCGTTTTCTACCACTTTTGCATAAGCTTGCTCATTGGTTGAATTCATCGTTTCCACTCTCCTCTGATTTAGTCTTCTGTATCGAGCTACTTAATATATAACCATACTATATGGGGTTGAAACGATTCGGTAATAACCAATCCTAGGAAACTGTGTCATCAAAAAGATCGATGCCTTCAATCTGCTGAGAGCCTGACTTCATATATACCTTCAGAGCCTGGTCTCCACGGAGAAACACTTCTCCGTCCTCTGCCACATAATAAGGTTTCCCGAGAGCATGATGGATCGCTTCAATATTCATCTCAATTCTCTTTCCGTTTAACATGATGTGATTCTCAGATGCATCGATATGCACATATTGAATGACATCCGTATCTTCACACAAACCAACCTTTACATCATCAAAGTGATATTCAGGACACCCCAGATAAGGATCTTTCTGCTTATGCCCCGGCTGGCCCTTCTTGGCCAACAAATCATCCATGGTGTCATCCAGAGAAATGCCATTCAGAGTCCGAAAATGCTGGAAAGTCTCGGATCGATCAACAGCCAGAGTTACCTCTGACGCCTTCTCTTCCATTGCCGTCCATTGCATATCGTGAGCAGCGGGTACCGCTGCCGGTTGAACGGAAAAGGGAGAAATTACGCTAAACATCACAAGCAGTAGTTTCATCATGATTCTCACCCTTTCATCAGGTTCATCACCGCTCTGAAGGCTTCTTCATGGGTTACACAGCGGTCATGTTACTTGCGCATCCGTTGCCATACATTCGCTGCAACATCAATATACTTCATCCAGTTTTTCCCGCCCTTAGCTTCACCGTTATATGTAGCTTCATAGGATTGCAGGGTACGATCCGTTGATGTAGCAGGCGGTGCAGTTACATGAACCGATTCAGCATGCTTGGTCTGTTCAGCGTTGTTACGTTTGGTCTGAAATTTCGCCATCAGCGTTGTGGAGACTTGTTTGGCTGCTGCCGTCACTTCATTCAACACTTCTCCCAGATTCTCAACAGATTCCATAACAGGATCAATTTTTTTCATTTTGTGCTGTACATCCACCGTAATATCATTGGCATGTCTTACCGTCTGCTTCACTTCATAACTAAGTTCATCAATAGTTTTCTGTACCTCCTGCAATGTCTGTGACACATTGTCCAAAGAACCCTGAGCGGATTTCAAGGTACGAATTAAAAAGAATACCAGTACTGCAAATGCCACTGCGATCAGGGCCACGCTAATTTGATAGATCATAGAAGAACCTCTCTTTCCATATGTGCATCAGTTTGTTATTGCTAATAGTTACCCGGCGATTTCCCGGACGAAACAATATAATATATCCCTTCATATATACCTTCGCTTGGAAAAAAAACCAATGTTTCAAGCGGTTAGCACTCGGTTAAAGTTAGACTACACAAGGCGGTGAGGTGAACACATCTCACTCCACAATCAATTATACGAAAGGATGAATACTTATGTTGAAATGGTCTGTATTATTTCTAATTATTGCACTGGTAGCAGGTATTTTTGGATTCTTCGGTATTGTTGAAGCAGCTGCTTCAATCGCGAAAGTACTCTTCTTCATCTTTGTTGTACTGTTCGTAATCTCCCTGATTACGGGACGCAGCCGAATGCGATAACCTCAGGCTCTGAAATGACTGATTGTTTACTAAACGAATACATACAAAGGCCGATCGTGCTACCAAGCCGATTGGCTTTTGTGCGTTCAGGCATAGGTCAACTTTTCTATATTATGTATTGCACTCCCTTCTGCTTTATTCCAATCCGCTCTCGTATGAATCCCAAAAAAACAGGACCTTTTTGAGATAGCCAACCTGGTTTTATCCCACTGAAGTATGATATTTACAGGTTTGCTATATACCCACATATGAGCCAGTTGACACTGGAGAATGCAAGAAAATATTGTTATAATTTGTGATTCATAAGGTAGCTTGCTTGGTTACTTTTAACACAGGACAACAAATTACATAACAAACCGAGGAGGAAAAGAAAATGAAAAAAATCGTAAGTTTTGCTGCTGCTTTAACGTTGATGGGTTCGATGGCTGCCGCTGCAGGTGCTGAGGAAGCGGTTACTGGAACGGTAACTCCGGAAACAGGAACTGAGGCTACAACAACGCCAACGACCACAACAACTCCTGCTGTTGAAGTGAACAAACCTGCTGTAGAAACAGTAGAAGGTACTGCTGAGACTGTAACAGGTACAACAGTAGACACTACAGGAACAGAAGGTACTTCAACTACAACTGAAACGCCAGCTACGACTACAAATGAGAAAATGTTTGAAGAGCCACTCGTAAAACCAGGCGATGAAGTACTGGCACCAACGATGTTGCTGAACCTTCTGGAGCGCACTTGGTTCTATGATGCACCTAACGGTAAACCAATCGGTGCATTAGGCTCCCAAGTCATCGATACAACAGGTGAAGTTGTTGATGGATTCGATGGCGGCGAGTGGGTACAAGTATACACTTGGAAAGGCAAAGCGTGGATCCACGTTGCCATTCAGTAACATCGTATAATCGTTCTAATGATAAGTAAAGAGGACAGCACGCACAATCGCGGCTGTCCTCTTTTGATTTTCCAAGATGTTCACTCCCTGTTCAAGGGTTCCTTGTGACTTCTTCCGTCTTCGGTTCCACATGTACATGTACATGCATGATGTTATGCGATCGCTTCAACCGCTCTTCAACACGGTCACAGATCTGATGGCCTTCAATCAAGCTTAGGCCTCCGTCCACTTCAATGACTACATCCACAAGTACATGACTGCCATGCACACGTGCCTTCACATCCTTGATCATCTCAACACCGGGAACGCGTGCTACTGAGGATCTGAGATCCGTCAGTTCCTTCTGGTCAAATCCATCGGTAAGACGATGTGTAGAATCCCGGAAAATCTCCCAAGCTGTCTTGCAAATCAACAGACCTACAGCAATCGCAGCTACTTTATCCAACCATGGAAGTCCGAACTGCGCACCTATAATTCCAACTGCAGCGCCTATGCTAACCCAGGCATCCGAACGATTATCTTTCGCCGCAGCCATCAGTGCCTGACTATTAATTTGTTTAGCCAGACGGTGATTGTAACGGTACACGCCTAACATCACCACAGCACAGACTACAGCCACCGCTGCCGCCCACAGGTTTGGAGCAACAAAGGCTCCTTCATACCAGGAGCGAACGGCTTCAACCAATACTTGCAGCCCAACCATAGCCATAATAAATGAAGCTACCAAGGCAGCAACCGTCTCCGCTCTAAAATGACCATAGGCATGATCCGAATCAGGTGGTTTCTGGGAGATCCGAAGCCCAATCAATACAGCAATGGATGCCACAATATCTGTAAGGTTATTAAAACCATCGGCCAACAAGGCGCTGGAAGCAAATAAATATCCACAGATCAGCTTAAAAGCGGACAAGACGAGATAGGCTACGATACTAACCCAAGCCCCTCGCTCCCCTTTTCGAATTTCTTCATAAGCGTTCAAACCGGGCGACACCCCTTTAACGTTTCGTATTACGGTTTTTCCATGTTACCAAATGCGGAGCGTGTGGGTCTACAGAAACAGTGTTGCCAGACGGCATGGCTGTAGGTCGTAAGAAAGAATGTTGACCCAAGTAAAACCAAAGGTTTTGAGCATTTTATCAGGTTGCCCTTGTGGGGCTTTTATAAAACGTATAAAATAGGTACATCCCGTCCAATCTGGACGGCTCACTGTAACACCGGGAGGGAAATAACGATGAGCGAAAATAACGAACCGAAAAAGGTCAGTTTGCAGGATGCTATACGCCAAAAGCTGGCGCAAAAGAAAGAACAAGCAAATTCCGGTAACCAATCCAGCGCCTACTTTGAAGGCGGACCTAAAGCGATGAAGAGTCAAAACAACAAGAAGCCTAACAACCAACGTCGCCGTACTGGTGGATCTTAGGTCTTAAAGCCGCAGAGAAACCCATTGAATTACAAAAAGAACCGCAAGCCCTCTTCACAGAGGCTTGCGGTTCTTTGGTGTTCCTATGATCAAGTGCCGTAGATGATGCTTGATTTAAGCTTCTACCGGATACATTTTTTTGCGCAGTTCTTTGATTTCATCACTTTCCAGATATTCGTCATAGCTCATTTGGCGATCAATGATGCCAGTCGGCGTAATTTCGATAATCCGGTTAGAGATCGTTTGAATGAACTGATGGTCATGGGATGTAAACAGCATAGTGCCGTCAAAATCAATCATACCATTGTTCAGCGCTGTAATGGATTCGAGATCCAAGTGGTTCGTAGGCTCATCCAGAATCAATGCGTTCGCACCAGTCTGCATCATTTTCGCCAGCATACAGCGAACTTTCTCGCCCCCGGAGAGTACACTTGCCTTTTTCAGGGATTCCTCACCTGAGAACAGCATACGTCCCAAGAATCCACGCAGATATGTCTCATCCTGATCTTTGGAATATTGACGGAGCCAATCGACGAGAGTCATGTCTACACCGTCAAAATATTGGGAGTTGTCTTTCGGGAAATAAGCTTGAGTTGTGGTTACGCCCCAAGTGAATTCGCCGCTATCCAATTCCGTTTCCCCCATAAGAATATCAAACAATAGTGACTTTGCATTACCGTTCGGTCCAACAAATGCAATTTTATCCCCTTTGTTCACCACAAAGCTGATATCATTCAGCATGTTCACACCATCAACCGATTTGCTGATGCGATCTACGGTCAATAATTGTTTGCCCGCTTCACGCTCAGGTTTGAAGTTGATAAACGGATATTTACGGTTCGATGGACGAAGGTCATCCAGCGTGATTTTGTCGAGCTGTTTCTTACGGGAAGTCGCCTGCTTCGATTTCGAGGCATTCGCCGAGAAGCGTTGAATAAAGGCTTGCAAGTCTTTAATCTTCTCTTCTTTTTTCTTGTTGGCATCACGCTGTAAAGCAAGTGCCAATTGACTGGATTCGTACCAGAAATCGTAGTTACCTACGTACAACTGGATTTTACCAAAGTCGATATCCGCAATGTGTGTACATACTTTGTTCAGGAAGTGACGGTCATGGGATACGACAATAACAGTACCTTCATAGTCCATCAAGAAGTTCTCCAGCCATTGAATGGATTCGAGATCCAAGTGGTTGGTAGGCTCATCGAGCAACAGGTTGTTTGGACGACCAAACAAGGCTTGTGCAAGCAGGACACGAACTTTTTCGTTTCCGCTCAGTTCAACGATTTTCTTCTCATGCATATCACGATCGATACCCAGACCGATCAGGAGTGCCGCTGCATCCGGCTCAGCATCCCAACCATTCAACTCGGCAAATTCACCTTCAAGTTCACCTGCACGCAGGCCATCTTCTTCCGTGAAGTCCGCTTTGGCATACAGCGTATCTTTTTCTTTCATAATGGCATAGAGACGACTATGACCCATAATTACGGTTTCGAGAACCGGATACTCATCATATTCAAAGTGGTTTTGCTTCAAAACGGCCATACGTTCGCCCGGGGTGATGTGCACCTCTCCCGAGTTGGATTCAATTTCACCGGACAAAATTTTCAAGAATGTTGATTTGCCGGCTCCGTTGGCGCCGATGAGGCCGTAACAGTTTCCTGGTGTGAATTTGATATTTACATCTTCAAAAAGTGCACGTTTTCCGTAGCGGAGCGTGATGCCGCTTGTACTGATCATTAAGCATACCATCCTTTATTGGTTAATCTGCATACTGCATGAATAGTAAGTTGCGTAAATCATGGATTCAATATCCCGATGCCTATTCTGGCACCATATTATAACACAAAAAAGCGGCAAATTCGAAAATTGGCCGCTTTTTACTTATTTAAAGATTTGGTAAAAATACTGTTCATGCAGGCATACCCCTACATTAACATATTTGGCTCGCTTTTGTTAGTCCTGTTTGCTTTTTTCATGCCGTATCCGCAGGGTTTCACCATGACCAAGCACCCGAATCCGCTCTTTACCAATGCCTAACCGTGCACGTTCGACTTCAAGCCGATCCAGTGCTTCCTTGGGCGTATCATCCGCCAGCTTGAATGTGCCATAGTGCATTGGCACCATGAGCTGGGAGCCGGATTCAACGAACCCTTGCAGTGCTTCTTCAGGTGTCACATGCTGAGAAGTCATGAACCATTCTGGATCGTAAGCACCGATTGGCATCAAAGTAATACCAATGTCAAAGCGCTCTCCAATCGTTTTGAATCCCTGGAAGTAACCTGTATCACCCACAAAATACAACACAGGCGGACCGCCTGATGCTTTGGATGTTTCTTTCTTCCCTGATTCCGTGGATGATTCATCTTGATCACTCGTTGTTGCAGCACTTTCCGCTGCTGAAGATGTCGCAAGATGGTTCTGTTCCAATACATAACCACCCCAATGGGACGTATTGGTATCGAACAGCGTTCGGCGCGTCCAGTGCTGCGCAGGGACAAAGGTTATTTTGACTCCACCAAGTGTCATATGATCCCACCATTTCATCTCCTGGCATCGATGGAATCCTTTGCGAATCATCTTGCGCTTCAGACCATCGGGTACGATCAGCAACGTCTTGGCTGTAATTAGCTTACGCAAGGAAGCCAGATGCAGATGATCATAGTGGGAATGGGATATCAGAATGACATCCAAAGGTGGAATATCCTGAATCGGAATGCCGGGGGCACCGAGCCTTCGTTGAAATCCCATTTTTTCGGCCCACACCGGGTCAGTCACGATATTCAATCCATAATATTGAATGAAAAACGTGGAGTGACCAATCCAGGTAATGCTCGTTTCATCCCGGTTGGCATGCAGGTAATCCAGTTCAGGCGGGTGTTTGGGCACGGTGTAGGAATAGTCCTTCACTTTGTTCCGCCGTTGCTCCCTCCATTGCTTGAATTCCTTCAGCGTTTTGTCCGTACTTACATTATCAATGTTGTTATAACGGATTTTCGGCATGAAAGGGCCCTCCTCCCTTCCTCATTTCTTAACAACAGATTACCCCAAATGGGAATACACGTACCAGCCAATCAATCCTGCGGATTTTTGCATACGGCCAAATACACGAACAGAAAGGCAATCGCAGCCATAATTATGAGTGGTGGGGCATACATAATCGTGAATGTCTCAAAAAAACTCAATCCGGTTATACCGGGTATCCCCGTGACTCCCTCAGTAGATAGTGGATGCAGCAACGGAGTCATGAGTAAGAACACGTTCAGCAGCATGAACAGACTCATCCTTTCTTTTTACCAGAATTACCGCGCACATAATTGGCATCAAACAGGAACAGCTTCATAATCAGCACAAGCGAAGGAATGAGCACGAGTAACCCCAGACTAAACGCTGTAATGAGTGCAATCCCCATCGTCCGATTCGTAAAGCTGTCGTAAATATTGATGTAAGGATACAGAATGTACGGAAGGTGGGATCGGCCGTAACCATACCAGGCAAAGGCAAACTGAAGCATGACAGCGACAAAACACCAACCTAGATATTTACTTTTCCACACTAGCGACACGGCAATGACAAAACAAATAAACGAAGCGATGAACATCCACGAAATATTCACCATCTGCTCAAAGTGTGCGGGATTCTGTTTGTTAATCTGCAGAAAAGCCAGAAAGCTCGCGAAAATGGTCGGCAAGCTCCAGAGCAGCGCATACTCTCGAAGCACCTCGAATGCCGGCTCATCCCCCGCTCGCTTCGCATAGTAGGAAAGAAACATCGCCGAGATGTACAGCACACTAACCAGTGCAAGCAAAACAACCGACCAGGTATAGGGATTCGTTAAAAATTCGCGCCAGCGAAAAAACACCTGATCGCCCACCTCTTCAATGATCCCGCCTTCGGATATCGCCAAAATGGTGGAGAACACGGCTGGAATCAGCAATCCCGTCGCCCCGTACAATGCCATGTAGATCCGGCTGTTCTGCCCATGGTTGCCATAGGTATTGTAGGCGTAATACACGCCCCGGATGGCAAGCAGTACAATGGCTAGGGAACCCGGAACCAGCAAAGCTGTACCGTAATAATATGCGCTGTCTGGATAAAATCCGACCAGTCCGACCACAAAAAAGATCAAAAACACATTTGTCACTTCCCACACAGGAGACAGGTAGCGCTGAATGATGTTATGAATTTTGTTCTCGTGCCCGGTCAATATGCTGTAAAAGCTGAAGAACCCGGCGCCAAAATCAATCGAAGCGACGATCAAATAACCGAACAAAAACGTCCACAATATCGCGATGCCTGCAATTTCGAAACTCAATGCACGATCCCTCCTTCAAGCCCCAGAGACTCCAGTTCCTTCTCGGCTTCCTTGTTACGGAACAGCTTGCTAAGTACCCGAATGCACGAGAAACACAGGATCAGATACAGCAAGATGAACAACACCAGCATCCATCCTACCGAAGTTGACGTCGTAGCCGCTTCCGCCACCTTCATATACCCACGTAAGATCCAAGGCTGCCTGCCAACTTCGGCGAACATCCACCCCAGCTCGATGGCAATCATGGCCAGAGGCCCCAGCAAGACAATGCCGAGCAGCAGCCATTTGGGATAGGGCTTACTCCCTGGCAACCAGCGCCGCAGTACATATAACACAGGAATCATCAGGATGATCACTCCCGTTGTGACCTTCAGGTCGAACATATAATGAATGGATAGTGGTGGCCTCAGATCCGCCGGAAATTCTTCTAGACCCTTCACTTCCGTATCTGGACGATTACCCGCCAAGATGCTAAGGGCATACGGAATCTCAATGGCGTATTTCACCTCATTGTTCTCATCCAAAATACCGCCATAGACAAGCGGTGCCTCTTTCATCGTCTTGAAATGCCATTCTGCGGCAGCCAGCTTCTCCGGCTGATACTTCGCCAGAAATTTACCTGAGGAGTCTCCGATCATGACGGTGCTGATGGCAAATACGAGGGCAGACACCGTCGTGAGTTTCAGTGCTTTTTTGTAATACACATGATCCCGTCCCCGAAGCAAACTGAAGGCGGCAATCCCTGCCAAGATACCTGCACTCAAGGTGTAGGATGAGGCGAGTACATGGGACACTTTGGTTGGCGTTGCCGGATTCAGCATGGCGGCAATCGGATGAATGTCCTTCATGATGCCATTAATCAGGGTGAATCCCTGAGGTTGGTTCATGAAGGAGTTGACCGTTGTAATGAAGATCGCAGATGCAGATGAGCCGAGAGCTACCGGAATCAACAGCAGCATATGCGTATACTTCTTTTTGAAACGATCCCACGTATAGAGGTAAATTCCAAGAAAGATCGCCTCTATAAAAAAGGCAAACGTCTCCATGAACAGCGGCAGGGCGATTGCCTGCCCCGCTACCCGCATAAACATCGGCCACAGCAGACTGAGCTGTAATCCGATCGAGGTGCCTGTAACGACGCCAACGGCAACGGTGATGACAAAACCTCGCGCCCACCGCCGTGCCAGCAAGGTGTAATGCATATCATTGGTTCGGAGTCCTCGCCACTCCGCCAAGGCAATCATAAGTGGAACACCTACACCAATAGAGGCAAAAATAATGTGTACAAACAGGGTAAGGCCGGTTAGTATCCGGCTGAGCAAAACAGGGTCCAGAGATGACATGGTTACACTCCTCTTTCACATAATCGTTATGTACGACAGCAGTTACTCTGCTTGAACGTGTAGCTCAATAGCTCATGATTCGGATGATGCTCTTTACAACGGCATACAGCACAACCACAGCTGCAACCAGACAGACGATGATGAGTGTTTTCTCTTGTTTACGGAACATATACCTGCCGTCCTCCTTTTGCATGGGATGCAAATTATGGCTCTATAGACAGTTTGCAAAAGAAGTTGTTTTTTTATCCGGGGAAATTAAAAAACAAAAAAAGCCTTTCCCCTTATCACGCTCACGCGCTGAAGGGCAAAGGCTCTATCCGTAGGTCTCGTACATAAACATTATTCATAAAAAAGTGAAATACATTTCTTCATCCATTAATAAATTTACACCAATACGTCCTGCTTGGGCAGTCGAACCTTGAACGTACTTCCTTTGTCCGGTGCAGATATAAAGGTCAACGTACCCTTGTGATCCTCTACAATTTTACGGGAAATGTACAACCCAATTCCCGTTCCACCAATCTGCCGATGATCCGAATTATCGACCCGATAGAATTTGTTGAACAGCATGTCCTTCTCTTGCTCCGCGATACCTATTCCGTAATCACGCACATCAAGACATAACCATTCCTCTTCTTCCCATAATGTAATATCAATACGATCGGCTCCCGGAGAATACTTGACTGCATTGCCCACCAGATTATGCAGAACCTGAACCATCCTGTTCTGGTCAGCATAAGCAAAGAAGTCTCCATTAAACGTATGCACGTAAATACGTTGGGCAGACTTCATATTCCACTGTTCGGCAACCCCTTCTACCAACTCAACCAGCGGTACATACGTCATGTGGTAAGTCATCCCTTCGTTGTCGAGGCGCTGAATATCGAGTACATCATCGAGCAAACTGCTCAGCCGCTTGCCCTCCGAAGAGATGGTCTGCATGAATTCCCGCTTTTGAGCTGCCGGAAGGTCATACATCATCATTAATTCCACATATCCCATAATGGTGGCTACAGGCGTTCGAAGTTCATGAGATACTACGCTGATCAGCTCATTCTTCATCCGATCCAGCCGTTCTTCTCCTGTCCTGTCACGGAACACCAGCAGAAACCCATGGTTTTTACCCGGGACATCCATCTGCTTCATGTACAATGAAAATACACTTTTATCAACATTATTGAATATAAATTCGGTCTCGATAAACGCCGTTTCTCCATTCAGGAATGCTCTCGTCTGTTCCATCAGATTAAAGTTGTCCGTTAATACCATCGTATCAATCGACTGCGCCAAATCCTCAATGGATCTGCCCATAAAATCACCCAAACCAAACATCTCTTCTATCCTTCGGTTGACGATGGTTATGGTCCCTGATCGATCAGACATCACGAGCCCTTCTCGTACGGATTCAATAAATTGCTCACTGATATCTCGCTGTTCCTGGATGGCAATCTTCTCATTGAACAACTCCGAGTTCAGCTTCTCCAGCGCAAGGGCATGACGTACACGATCTTCTTCTGCTCTGGTCCGCTCTGTAATATCCTTAATAAACAGGTTATATAATGTCTCATTTTTGCCCAACTGGATTTCAACAATTTTGTACTCAATCGGAAATACGGAACCATCCCGTCGAATACCTGAAATTTCTTCAACGGTGGTATATCTTTTACCTTCAACATATTCAAATCGCTCCAGCAAATTCTTGATCTCCTTGCAGCTGGCCCCTTGAAAAAGAGACGGCGCTTCCTTATGCAGGATTACTTCTTCCCGACGCAATCCAAACATTCTTTCAGCCTCCGGGTTAAACTCAACGATCAGCCCATTGGAGTCCACAGCGATAATGGCATCAATAGAGGATTCAATGATTGCACGTTTGACCTCTTCACTATTCTTGAGTTCCTTGGTACGCTCTATGACCCTGTCCTCCAGCGTTAACTTGTCATGACGAATCTGTTCGAATTGTTCCAGCAGCACATCGGCCATTTTGCGCAAATTACCAATCAGGATCTGTACTTCGGTTACATGGCTGGTTGGCCACTCCATCTTCCCATTTCGAAACAGCAGTCTCGGAAGAGAGCCTGTCATCCTGGTCAGTCTTAACAGCGGGCTAACAACCTTACTGCTGAGAGGAGCCGCTACGATCATGGAAGCCACGATGATGATGAACAGGGATTGCAGCGTGGTCAGATAAATGGATTCGATTCGGGGGTAATACTTGGACGAGTCAGTCACAATGAATACCCGATAAGGTGTTAACCTTGTCATTTCTGCTTCATAGATAAAAGAGGCTTGTTTCCAATAATTCAATACATCGCTGTAATGGATATTTGCGGAACTTAACAGAATGAGATTATCCCTCGACTTCAGAAGACGGAATCTGTCCATGTCCAGATACTCGCCCGCCTGTAGTGTATTCAAACCAGAAGCGACGACGGTATCATTTCGATTCAGCAGAATCACATTCACACCCAGTAGATGATGATAACGCGCCATATTCTGATCCATATTCTCGGAGGTGACATACTCTTCATCAAGATCCTGAACAACCGCACTCGCTGCATATTTCATATCGCGTAATATGGCATCATTCATTTGATTCAATTGTCTGCGGCTATCTGCGGATAACAGTACGAGAGAAACAAATACCACAAAGGCGACTACGTATTTAAACGCAATTCTTGTTAATGGAATGGTTCCCATCCGCTTGGATTTGTGTTCACCCGTGGTGATCCAGAAATCAACTACAATTCCCGCAATCAGCGCATTCACCATACCAATCACAGCAATATACATATACTCATACTTCACATCGTCTATATTTAAACCCAACATAAAATGCCCGGCATAGATAACAGGAAGTAACATGACTACCCAAAAGACAGCATTAGCCTTGATTAAGCTGCCATTCTTCCAGCGGATCTGCCAAACGAGCATCCAGATTAATTCCACGAAGTGGGCAAGCATTACAGTTAAATTGTGCGGCACAAAGCCAACAAAGACGGTATTCAGCAGATGGATGACTGTAAGGGTGACAAATCCATAGATGGCCCCATGCAAACGAAGAGCAACGAGTGCTGCCGCGCTACCAATCATAAACTGTACACCATAGAATAAAGTAAACGGAAAAATAGTGCTTAGTGAGCCCAGAATGATCAGAATGCTGGTCCCAATCCAGGGTATTCTCAGCTTCAACACGACCCAGTCCAGCATATGTCTTGCCTTTATATGATCCATAAGCAATTGCCCTCATGGATCATTTTTTTTTCTGTTTTCAACAACAACGTTGGTTCCCCCTATAAACTTAAGCGGATACAATCTTACTTTTTTCCCCTTAACTCGTTCTGATCCATTATACTGTAATTAGTACTTGGTGTAGCTTTGGGAAATTCTGATTGATCGGCAACCAAACTACATTCATGCTAGAATATTGAAGTTCATTCAAAAAGCGTATTCTTTCTCTACATATACATCCTATATTTTGGGATAGAAACATTAAAAAATTTGCGGCATTTATTCGCAATTCACCTTGTTTTTTTAGCATTTTCTTAACATATTATTTTCACCAGGAGTGTGACCCTATGACTATCAAAGTACTTCTTATAGAAGATGAGAAAAATCTGGCAGACATGATTGCTTTCTTTCTTGAGGAGGAAGGATACATCACTGAACGGGTTCATCATGCCCGCGAGGCACTTCAACTGTTTCCACAATTCCAGCCGGATATTGTTGTAACGGATCTCATGCTTCCTGAAATGGATGGAAATGATCTCGTAGAAGCATTCCGCCAGCACTCCACTGTGCCCATTCTGATGATCTCGGCAAGCACCATGCTGAATGATCGACTTCGCGCATTGCATAATGGTGCGGATGACTTTCTGTGCAAACCATTTAGTTTGAAAGAGTTGGATGCCCGGATTAAAGCACTGCTGCGAAGATCAATCATTTCCTATCAGGATAAACCGGTAAAAGAGGATAAGCAGGCAGAGGTTACTGGACATGTGAATGTGAATGAATACAGAAGAACCCTGTTTGTGGATGGTGTTGAAATCGAAGTCACTCATATTGAGTTTGAGATTATGAAAGAATTGTATCGAAATCCCGGTAAAGTGTTCACCCGCAATGAACTGATGGATCGGATCAAAGGCTCCGAACGCGCCTATCTGGATCGTACCATTGATGTTCATATCTCAAGTCTGCGTAAAAAAATTGAGCCTGACCCCAAGAACCCACGTTATATTAAGACGGTTTGGGGAACAGGCTATAAATATGTGATCTAATACGATCGTAACGCTTGAAAGTTAAACACCTTTGGCCATATCCCTCTTTTATCTCATGGATAAGATGGGTGGTATGGCTATTTCTGATTTATGGATAGACGAAGAATGCAACCAATTTTCCATATCCTTGATTAGTTGATTCGTGTCTTGCTCGTTCCAGAGAATCATCTTCATCTCACCTGTACCTGTAATCTGTTGCAGGTGACGCTTCCGAATAAGGGACTGGAAATCCGTAATGACCAGTAACGGAAGTTGTGGCATAAAAGCCCGAATGGCATTTGCTGCTGACACCGCTTCTTCGGCAATCTGATAGTCAACAATACAATAACGGGCATTTTCCCAACTTCCCCGATATGTTTCTATCGCAGAACCAGATGTTGAGTCCTCAATCCAGTTCCTGAACAATTGAATAATATTCTCATATGCAATACGACGTTTTCCATCCGAGAGCACTGTAATGGGTTCCATAGGTATACCTCCAGTTGATTCTTATCTTTATTGTGACAATTTTCGTTTAAAAATGTTTGTGCGTGAACATGAAAGAAGTGTTAACAAATTTCGTACTTCTTCACACTAAGTGTCAGACACGCCTAGGTCGCTTCTGGATGATTTCGCAGATTCCTCATATTGATGTAAAATAGAGAAATACCCGTGTGATTTAATTTACGGGAAGATAAAGATGAATCTGGTATTATAGGAGGTTACTTTGATGAATATTGTTTCCATTGAACCAACACCGAGTCCAAATACGATGATGCTACATCTCGATGAACGTCTGGAGGACGGAATTCGCAAAACATATACACTGGACAACGAACGATCTGCTCCGGCGTTCATTCGCCAGATGCTTCATATTCCCGGTGTAAAGAGTGTGTTCCACACAACAGACTTTGTCGCACTTGATCGTAAAGGGAATGCCGACTGGTCCGTTATCTTGGGCGAAGTCCAAAATCGCCTTGGACAGCAAGGCATCGATCTGGACTGGATTGAATCCGATGATGGTTCAGGCGAGCATTTCGGAGAAGCACAGGTATTTGTACAATTCTTCCGAGCCGTACCGATGCAAATTAGGGTAAAGGCCGGGGTCAAGGAAGAACGAATCTCGTTGTCAGACCGCTTTGTCAAAGCCGTAACAGAAGTCGCCAGTGCAACGATGATCAAAGAACGTAAACTGAGTGATTACGGTGTTCGATATGGTGAATTGCCTGATATAGCACGTGAAGTCGAGCAGGAATTGGAAGCCGCTTACCCGCCGGAACGGCTGGAGCAAGTCATTAAACAGGCCATTGAACATGGTACCAAATCCGAAGAGTTCGTCGAGCGCCGCCGTGAATTGGATGGAGCCGAACTTGAAGAGGCTCTGCGAAACGAAGACTGGAATGTTCGCTATGCGGCATTTGACAGCATGGAGCCTACGGCAGAAAGACTGCCTCTCGTAGCCCATGCCTTGCATGACAACAAAATGCAGATACGTCGCTTGGCTGTCGTATACCTGGGTGACATTCGTACACCGGAAGCGATGGAATTGCTGTATGAAGCACTTCAGGACAGTTCTCCTGCGGTACGCCGTACTGCAGGGGATACCTTGTCGGATATCGGTGATCCTGCCGCCACTCCAGCCATGACAGCCACGTTATCCGATAAAAGTAAACTTGTACGCTGGCGTGCAGCTCGTTTTCTCTATGAGGTCGGAACAGAAGAAGCAGAACAAGCCTTGCGAGTTGCAGCCGATGATCCTGAATTTGAAGTCAGCCTGCAGGCCAAGATGGCTCTGGAGCGGATCGAATCGGGCGAACAAGCTGCTGGAACGGTATGGCAGCAGATGGCTGGTCGTAACAAAAAAGAGGAATAGTCGTCACTCAGACCTCACATCCAACAATTGTTATTGCACTGGAAAACCATGCGCGTTATACTGTTTTTCTGTTTACTTAACTGAACACACCGTGTTAAGTTGTGTTGTTCATAATTTCATAGACAATAGATACACCTCATCCATTGATGGTGAGGTAGAGGTCGCGGGTGCGATCAGTACGCTGAAGGAGGCGCTAAGGAGCCGCTTATGAGATCAGCCGAAAGGTGTACCCGCCGAAGCTCGCTGGACGTTCCTTATACGGTCTGGTGAGCTGGGGCTGCTGTCGAAAGGCGCAGAACTGTCACGGAAGTACATTTCCTTTATATAAAGGTATGAATTCTTCTGTGTTGAGCTATCTTAATCATCTGGGACATGGTGCGGACATTGAAATATTAAAGACCGCAGGCTGATGCCTGTGGTCTTTTTGTTTTTATGAATTCAAGTATCGCAAACATCAGTATATCGAATGAAGGAGTGTTTCCATGCAAGACCGCAGTAACCCAACAACAACAACAACTGGACCTTCCCTGAAAAAAGGATTACGCGCACGCCATATGACGATGATCGCCCTCGGTGGCTCGATTGGTACCGGGCTGTTTCTCGCAAGTGGTACCGCCATCTCAACCGCAGGCCCTGGTGGAGCATTAATTGCCTATGCGGCCGTTGGCATCATGGTTTATTTCCTAATGACCAGCCTTGGTGAGCTTGCTACCTTTATGCCGGACTCCGGTTCATTTAATACGTATGCCGCACGTTTTGTCGATCCTGCTCTCGGGTTCGCCATGGGCTGGAACTTTTGGTACAACTGGGCGGTAACCATTGCAGCAGAGCTTGCTGCCGCTACAGTACTCATTAAATACTGGTTCCCCGAGAGTTCGTCCATGTTATGGAGCTTATTGTTCCTCGTGCTGATCTTTGCCTTGAATGTGTTGTCCGTTAAAGGTTATGGAGAGTCCGAGTACTGGTTCGCCATTATCAAGGTTGCTACCGTTATTATCTTCCTGGCCGTTGGTGTGCTCATGATCTTTGGTATTATGGGCGGAGAAGCCGTTGGTTTCAGCAACTTCACCATCGGTGATGCGCCCATCCATGGCGGATTCTTCGCTGTGCTTGGTGTGTTCATGGCTGCTGGATTCTCATTCCAAGGTACCGAGCTTATCGGGGTAGCCGCCGGTGAAAGTGAAAACCCGCGGGAAAATGTACCTCGTGCAATTCGTCAGGTATTTTGGCGCATTCTGATTTTTTACATCTTGGCGATTACCGTGATCAGTCTGATCATCCCGTATACTCATCCGAATCTGCTCAAAGGTGATCTGGAAAATATCGGTGTCAGTCCGTTCACACTGGTGTTTGAGAAAGCTGGCCTCGCCATTGCGGCTTCCGTCATGAATGCCGTTATTTTAACCTCTGTACTCTCAGCCGGTAACTCAGGCATGTACGCTTCAAGCCGGGTTCTCTATGCCCTTGCCAGAGACGGTAAAGCCCCTCGTTTCCTAGGCAAGTTGAACAAAAAAGGCATTCCCATGAATGCCTTGCTGCTTACAACAGCCGTTGGCATGTTGGCGTTCCTTGCCTCCCTGTTCGGCGATGGGATTGTGTATACCTGGTTGCTGAATGCATCCGGTATGTGTGGTTTTATCACTTGGCTGGGTATCGCTATCAGTCATTATCGCTTCCGTCGTGCATACGTTGCACAAGGCAGGGATCTGAGCGATCTGCCTTACCGTGCACGCTGGTTCCCGTTTGGGCCGATCTTTGCTTTTGTCCTGTGTATTATCGTGATCATCGGACAGAACTACCAGGCATTCACGGGTGATCAGATCGACTGGAGTGGAGCCATCGTTGCCTACTTGAGCGTACCCCTGTTCCTGGTGTTGTGGCTCGGTTACAAATGGATCAAAAAGACCAAAGTAGTGCCGCTACAGGAATGTGACTTCACACCTACCGATTCACCAAGTGACAAATAGTAGCTCCAACATTTCTGTACGTCCTTTCGTCCCTGTCCATATTTTGTATAGATCCGTAAGTAGAATAGAGAAAGGTATACTATTTTTCTTGGACAACAGGAGTTGATGTATAATGAAAAAATTCTCTATCCTGCTCGTTCTAATGGGCATTCTGATCATCAGCTTTCCTTTCCTGCGGGAAACATATTATGACTGGCAGCAAACCCGTGTCATGAACGATCTGGAGCAATTGCAAAACGGCTTGTCTAAGCTTAATCACTCCTTTGAACAAGGTATACAGGATGCAGCTTCTACCGATCCAACTACTGACAATACAGCTACAGTGCAAGAGGTCTCTTCGCATACGTTAGGGGTGCTATCGATTGACAAAATTGATGTCCGCTTACCGATTCTGGAGGGTGCAACGGAGGACAATATGAAGGTAGCTGCAGCCCATCTTGTCGAAACTACTAGTATCGGTAACAAAGGTAATGCTGCCATAGCCGCTCATCGCGCCCACAAAAAAGGACGACTGTTCAATCGTCTGGGAGAACTCCAGATTGGTGATTCAATGGAAGTCACCCTGGCAGATCGAACGATTATCCAGTACAAGGTAGATCAGATATCCGTTGTGGAGCCAAATGACTTATCTGTGCTGGAAGATCCCGGACTTGGACAGGTCCTTACCTTGATTACCTGTGATCCACTCGTCAATCCAACACATCGCCTAATTGTAAGAGCTATTGAAGTGAGTCCGGAGGTTACGGGGACTTGATCCTTCCTAAATATCACCAAAAAATACCCTCTAGCATACTCACACGTCGACGCTAAGTCTTCGTAGTGATTGCTAGAGGGTATTTCTATCTACACACGATGAATCTTAGATACTGCTTGTTTCGATCTAGCGTTGAAGCTGTTGTCTGCGGCGGAAGTACATGAATCCCGCGCTACCTAGCGCCATCAGCATGATGCCCACAGCAGTGTAAGCCACTGTGCTCTCTTCACCTGTTTGTGGCAGCATTCCCTGAGATCCAGAATTTCCTTTTGACTGTGATGCAGAATTTCCATTGCCCTGTGATCCATCTGTATCCGTTCCAGCAGGAGGTGCGAGTGCACCATCCCCATCCGGTGCATCTGTATCCCCAACTGGAGGTGCAGTGTCGTCACCGTTGGAAACGCCTGATGTCGGTGGCACTACCCCGGAATCTTCATCTGTCGGACTTTGGGTTTCTCCCCCAGACTCTGTAGGTTCAGTTACAACCGTGCCTGGAACCGACGGATTTGGCGTTCCTGGTTCCGGAGTTACCGGTTTCTCCGGATCTGGTGTCACGCCCGTAGTAGGTGTTCCCGGATTATAAGGTCCACTCGACCCACCCGAAACCGGGATAACCTGATTCGTTTTTTCCACAACTACAGCTTCGGTTTGTATGTTCGTAATTTCAAATGGTACGGGTGTTGTGTCTAAGGCATATCCGTTAGGTGCTTTTATTTCAACCAACTGATATTTATTGATATCCAAGTCTTCAAGTACAATTTCACCTTGTTGATTGGTTGTCAGTGTAGCTTCATCTAGACCTGTTACCTTGTGGAACTCCCAATTCCCATTTGCATCCATCAATGCAGTTTGGGCCCGTAATTCAAACACTGCTCCCTGAAGGTGCTGAGTTCGACCCGCATTGGTTTTAATCAATTTCACGGAACGATCATTTTTTTTATTTTCAATGGTTAATTGAGTTTCCGGTTTGGTAATAGATACAAGCGTCTCCGGCTGTTCAATAACAAAGCCTTCTGCCTTGGTCTCTACCAATGTATATGGGCCATACGGCAAGTTATCAAATTCAATGACCCCATTGATATTCGTAACCTGTGTGTCAACCACTGCATTTGTACTATCACGCAGTTCGAATTCGATTCCAGCTAACACGGATTGATCCTTGGCGTTCACTTTGGTCACCACCAGCTTGGCATCTGTGCCCTGCGTATTGGTATGTGTGAGCGTAACAATCTGGGTTTGATTGGCTACAATGGTAAGAGGTATCGGCGTTGAATCCAACTGATAGAATTCAGGTGCCTCGACCTCGATCAATTCATACTCCCCTGGCTCCAGATCTGTTGCTCCGATCTTTCCATCCTCACCCGAAGTTATCGTATCAATCAACTGTCTGGTTTGACCATTTTTCAGATACAGTTCGAATGTTGCACCTTTTAGCGTTTTCGTGCTGTCAGCAGCATCCACCTTGGTTAACTGGAAACCTTGACGGATTTTCTGGTTAACCACTTCAAATGATGCGTCAGCATCTTTAAACTGAATCGTTTTCCCTGTAGCAGCACCATAGTCTGCATCAATCAAGTATCCCGCTGGTGCTGAAACTTCCTTCAACTTATAGGCTACCCCATCGGTTGCATGTAATCTGTATTTTCGAGAGGTCGTCGTTTCACCCTTCGCATCTGTCGGTTTCAACGTTTCCAGCAGCGTTGTTCCCGAAGCATTATAGATCGCGAATACCGCTCCCTCTAGTGGAAGACTGGCATCATCGATTTTGTGGATCGTAAGTGTACCTACACCCGTAGATGCACCACCGCCAGCACCCGCCATGTAAACACGAATACCACTCTCCTGATCTGAATCCTTCACCGAGGACGATTGACCTGCAAATTCAACTTTATTTTCAATTTTGTCCCCACTATCGGCATTAATAAAGGATTGATATTCCAAAATATAAGCGGTTTTTATTTCATTTTTAAAGGTGAAGGTAAATTTGTTACCCTCCACGATCAGGTCATACTCATTGTCATCAACCATTCCTGCCTTGGTCGATACATTGCCTGAATTGTCGGCAGGCAGATCCGTTTCATATAACTTCAACGTATCGGCAAGCAAAATTTGGTTCTCCGATAACGTGTCTGTTAATATGGACCCTGCTGCAATATAGGATTGGCTCGGGTTGATATTTACCGTCCACGAAGCTTTATCCGTTGAACCGATCTGCTGTCCTGTTTTCTGTACGTATACCCCACCATGGGCGGGTGTCACTTGCACCGTTTTTTCGAATCGCAATGGGCCACCATTGCCATCGTTCAGCGTTGCATGATTGGAGTATGTGCCTTCAACATCAAATTCCCCATCCAGACTTGTTTTATATACAATACGATAGGCTTCTTTTCCAATGTTACCGAGGTCTAAAACCAAGCCTTTACCGTCATCGTTCAATTGGAATTGCCCTGCTGCAAGTGTAACCTCATCACCAATTGCGGTGACATTGTTCTCTCCCTCCAACAAGAGCTTATTCACCTTCAAAGATCCGTCTACAAAAGATTGATTACCTGTATACGCATCCTTGAGAATGGCATTCTGGATATCGTATAAATTATAATTCACATCAATCGTCCAGGTGATGATTTTGTCTTTGGCGCTATATTCGCCTTTTTTATTACCGTTCTCAATCGTATAACTTTGCAGTTGGACCACAGCCGATTTGGTAATAGAAGCTTGCGCTACATTCGCCTCTTTCCAATTCAGCGTAGCGTTATTCCGATACTCATTGTCGGTGGGCTTGTTAGCTGCTGTTGGATCAAAGCTTGTCGTATAGGTGATCACATGCTCTTTATTGATCATACCGTTTGGCTTCATTTTAATCGTAAACCCTTTTTCAAAGTTCACATCATTTGGATCAGCAACTGGCACAAGTTCAAACTGATCCTGCTGATCCCCAGTAATTTGCAGACTGCCTGGAATCAGTTTCATATTTCTTCCTTCGTAATTGTCCGTAATGACGATGTCCGTCATTTCCTTCAAATCACGGTTCAACACAATCTGCCATTCAATTTCTTTTGTGCTGAAGTTTTCGTCTTTTACACTCTTTGTAAAAATAACTTCCTGAATATCTCTCTTGCCTTCTTTTTCAGTCCCATCATACATCTTCACCGTATTGGATACGGTAGTGTCTGCATACACACGGTCAATAGACTTCGTTTGATATTCAATCTCATAAGCCTCGTTGATGTTATTCTTAAATTGTAGCCTTAATCCTTCATCGAAGCTCGTACCGACTCCTTGCAGTGTATAATATTCTGGAGCTATCAGAGTAGTCCCCGCAGGCTTTCCGCTAGAATCAATATTCACTTGATTTACTTTTAACGAACCTGGAACCAATTCCTGTTTTGCCGTATCAAAACGGTCTTCAATCCATGCATTCGTCTGAGCAATTGACTGTTGATTGTAATTGTATTGCACTTTCCATGTGATCGTCTGGGTCACCGGATCATACGCACTATCTTGCCCGGATTTGTTCAAGGGCTCATTAAAACTCACCGTAACCCTACCGATGCCTGTTTCTATATCCATCTGATCCCCTGTAAGCTCTACCTTATTTTCATATGGAACGTTAGTAAAAGTTCCGCTCGTCGGGGCTTTAATACTCGTTGTATACGTCACCCGGTAAGCCTTCTCGATATCACCAAGGCTAATTGGAAACTGAGTTGCTGTTCGGTCTATAGCTCCTTCTTTGACAGTTCCGTTCAATTGAACCTGCAATTCACGAATCTCAATATTCCCTTTAAGCTCCAGACCTGCCGGGAGTGTATCATTCAGAACGGCATTTTTGATTTTCTTTTCCCCTTGGTTAAAATCTACCGTCCATGTAATTTCATCTGAGTTGAAATTGTTATTATTTGCAAGTCCTGATTTCGTAAGTTCATCCTTGGCTGTATTGGAAAAATGTACATTCAACGTAACCGCACCATCATGTATGAAATCAAATTCGATCGGCTGCTTCAAGCCACCGTCCATCTTGCTCTCATCGAACTTGATCCACACGTAGAAGTTACCTTCCAATTTCGATCCAACGATCTGATCGTTAAACGTAAACGTGACCTTACCGTCCGGATTAACAACATACTCCCCTACATCGCCGTCCAGCGTTCCTGTTAACGTTGACTCAATCTTGAACTTGTTGGGTAGGTCAAATGTATACGTGGAACCTGCTCCATACGTATGAGAATCGTTGGGTAATGCCCATTGGAAGAAGACAGCTACCTCATCCTTGATACTTGGTCTGACGTTCTCAATTTCATCCCCTTGAGGCTGAACCGTTCCGTTTCCATCGTCTTTCGGTATTTGATTATAAATCTGAACCGACGTAATCAATTTATCCGTGATTTCTTGCGAAGAAGCATCGGCAGCAGCCATAGTCATTACATTCGCCGCCTCATCTTGGTCAAGATCAAATCCCGCAGCTTCAACTGTATTGTTTTCCGATAGTGCCTCCACTGTCTCTGTTTCTGTTGTTGTATCCTCAGCATATATGTTTGGTGAAAATAACCAGCCTTGCATCATTTGCGTGATCAATAACAGCGCAATGACCACGATGCTCACTTTTTTCTTCATTTTTGTACACGCCCTCCTCATTGTTCATTGGTAAACACCAAAATTAACAATATCAAAGCAACATATACAAAAAATATACAGCCTATTTTTCGGAATATCTAAGGGCATTCATAAAAAGATAAAAAAGAACGCTCATCAAATGAGCGTCCTTGATCACCAACAGGTGTGTCTATTTATAAACGTCAGTCCATTCTCTTTCATCATAACGTCCAGTTAATTTTGACGCGCAGATCCGCAGTACCTTCCATTTTGGACACATAATAAGATATCGATTTCATGCCAAGCTGGTACAAATCCTGCAAATCTTCAATCAGTCCAGCCTCCGTACCCTTGTACCTGAATGTCAGCGAGGTTCCGCCTTCCTTCAGCTTACTCTGAACTTTGGTCTTCAGCGCAGCACGGCCTTTAACAGCATCCTGTTCATCATACAGGGAATAGTCCAGAGCATGGTACAGCTTCTGATAAGCGGCTTTTTTGCTATCTCCGGCCTTCACCAGCTTTAATAAAGCTTCTCGATATGGGGCTGACGCAGCGGGGTACTTGCTTTTGCCTGTCCAGATATGGTCACGTGCCATCTCATCATCGCTCAGCAAATAATAGCTGTGGCTAACCTTACCTTTGCGGTCAGGGGTAGGATCATCCCAGGTGGTATCCATGTGATACCACTTGTCGTCCAGGTTCACGATATTCCAGGCATGAAGCTGCCCGCCCGCTGTACCTTCCACAATCCTGTTATCGATACCTACTCGCTCCAGCATCCGATATGCCAGCAGTGAATACCCCTGACAGACGGTACTGCCTGTAACAAGCCCGTCGTAGGCCGTATATTTCTTCAACGAAGTATCGTAGGAAAGGTTAAGCACAATCCAATCATGAATGACCTTGACCTTCTCATGATCCGTCATGCCTGGTTTGATGATTTCTTTCAACACATTTGTGACTTTACGATTCACATAATCGGTCTGCTCCTTGGTCTCCCGATAGGAGAGAGTCACATGCACCTCGGCCGACACATTGGAGCCTTTATAATTAAATGCATAACTTTTAACGGTATATTGGATATAGGGGTCACTCTTCATTGCCTCATCAATGGAGGTTTGTAATTGTTTTTTGAGGCCTTTCACATTGCCTTTGTATGTAAAAACAAGTTCCTCCGTTCGCTGTGACATTGCGGTAAGCAAGGTCTGGCGCAAATCTGTTGCCGTGGATATATCTGATGTTCCTGATGCAGCATACAGTTGATCCAGATCAACCGTACGTGGTAACGCTACAGCAATCAGACAGCCTGCCAGCAGTATGGTGATAATTCGTTTCCCGTTCTTACCCATGAAAGGAACCCACCCTTCTTTGCAAAGTTCTCACGCCCTATTGTATCACAAAAGGCTCTGTCGTCATTCTTCTATATCATTTCAACTAAAGAATATTTACACGAACACTCCGATGTCAGAACAACTTTCCGATCGCTGTTATCCCCAGATTTTTTTGATCCTTTATTCAAAAGGAAAAATCCGGTGATAAAGGCGCACGCTTCGCTTCCTCAAGTTATTTCTGACCTCTCCGTTATCGTGTAAATGTTAGTTGAAATTATATAATTTTTGTAAAAATTAAATCAAAAGAGACCTTCTATGGAAGGTCCCTTTCATCTTCAGTTCAATAAATCACGACTACCCGTTATCTTCATCCTATGATTCGTTTGGTCACGATATGAGTGGTTCATCATCTAATACAGGCGATTACCACTCATAAACGTATCTGTCTTACCTTGAAGCTTGGCAAGCCGTTCCAATACCTGTGACGCTTCAGCTACCGTCACTTTGCGTGCAGGCATGAATCGTCCTTCAATCGAAGGAAGCAATCCCAGCTTCAGACTCAGGGAAACCGCTCCCTTACTCGTAATGGCACTGGCATCCGCAATGTTGGGAAGATCCGATGGCAACGTATAGAATCCGGCCAGCTTCTCATAGCGTAAAATACGTACAAGCAGCACTGCCAATTCTTCACGTGTCATCTCTTCTTGCGGATTCAAATTCTGTTCAGGGTCCGCTCCGGCAAGCCAGCGCTGATCGATTAATGCCCGAACTGCCTTATAATAAGGACTATCAGGTGTCACATCAGCGTATAACTTGTCATCTCCGTCCCCACTGTAGTACAGATCCATATTTGGATTAATCGCTCTTGCCAGATAGTTAAACCAATCTCCTCGGGTGATCACACGATCCGGGAATACGCGTCCCTGCTCATCAGCAAGCAATACGCCATGCTGTGTCATATTGCGTAGAGCTGCTTCGGCCACATGACCCAAGATATCCGTAGGTTCAGCCTTGGTTGCGGAGCTTGTGTCCCCGTATAAAAGCTTCCATTCTCCTGTGTTCGCATCCAGCGCTTCATAGTTGCCATAGATCGAATTCTCATCACGTGTAGGCATATAAGCAAGGTTCACCCCCGCTGGGATGACTTGACCACCGTTCGTACCATATCCGCCATAACGGGAATATGCGAGGATCAGCTTGAACTCCTCCAGATAGAGTGCCTTGGCCTCTTCATAACTGATGGCTGGCTTAACATCTGCCGGCAGTTGTTCAGGCGTTGCCACAATACGCGTATAGAACTCGTTAATCGTCCCGTCGTTCAACACCTGTACTTGTGCCGTATCTTCCTTAACCGGAATTCCGTTCAGATAGCGCTGGAACAAAAATGTGCGAGCATCGTCCACCTCAATCACATTAGCCAGCCGGAACTGCTCCGTTGCATCTGGAACTAGCGCAATCACTGTGTCCATCGCCAGTTTCTCAGCCTGCTTCCGGGTTACCATTTTGCCTGCCTTCTCCTCAGCCGGCTTCTCCTGTTCCATCTCTGGTCCGATTCGTTGCATCATCGTATAACTGTAGATCTGCCCGGTTACTGCATCTACCTGTGCTGAGATATCCCGCATGAACATATAGGACATATTGGCACTTCGATCGCTCCAGCTCAGACTCCACACCTGATTGTTCGGACTTGAGTAATATCCCTTGCCCAGCTGGCTATGTTCAAGCTTATAACCTTTGGGAATATCAAAGTTCGTTGCGACCCGATTGGCGGCCTGCTGAACATTTAACCTCGTACCATTGGCCGGGACAAAAGGCGTTACATCACCTTTTAACTTCGTATCCTGCTGCAAAGAATCTTTATCTACAGCTTTACCTGTTAATGTATTAATCCGCTCCAACGTATTGGCTTCAATCGGAACGATACTGATATTTTTTGGTGTATATGCAAGGTAATACTGCTGACCCTGTTTGGAAGATAGACGATCTTTGGCGATATAAGCCAGTTCCACATCGAACTGTTCTTCAAACTGCTGTCTGGCCTTCTCTTCTGAAGCTGCCGGTTTCGATGAGGGATACTTGGCTTCGATAGTACCTCGTGAGTAACCTGTCACCAAACCACTTTCATCCACATTAATGTAGACTGTCTCTGCATCAGATAACAATCCATCATGTTTTAACTGGTACCCGTATCGATACTCTGTTCTGCCAAACAATGACTCTTGTTCAATGGAAGAATACAGATCTCCAAGCGGAGCATATTCACTTTCCTTAAGACCTGGAATCGCTTGGTACAACAATGCCTCGGCCTTTTCTTCAGCTTCAGCTTTGGTTAACTTCACATCCGATTCCGAGACATGTTTATCCAGGATATCCGACGGCAAATGTACACTTAACACTTCCCCTGTGCCTGCATGTACAGTTCCACTGAATCCCGACGTATGATTGCCTTGTGTAATCTGAAACCCGATCTCCCACGCCTTGTAGTCTGGCGGTGGATAGGAATTAGGTGAATCGAATCGTGCAGATGAGATCGTTGCTTTTTTTAACAATGGAAATAATTTCAGTATATTTTTACTGGCTTGCCTGGATGAGATTTTCGCTCCCTCAGGCACGTCATTGCTCGTTGCGTCTAGTTGTTCATTTTCCCCCGTTGTCGCTTCGGTCAACTGCTCTGCTTGCGCGGCTGATGCACTGCCTGCAAAACCTGGTGTTTGCGAAGCAAGCAGCAGTGTTGCCATCGCTGCGGTTGTTGCTTTGGTTGCGAACATTTTCAAACGTAGATTAAACTTCCAATTCAAACTCAAATCTCGACCTCTCCCTTCAATTTCATACAAAGAAGCATAACAAATAACCTCGCATGAATATTGCCAGTCTATTCTATGATACCATAAGCTTCCTTTTTAATCGTCGTTTTCCGGGCAATTTTACAAATGTGAATTTCTGCATATTGCTATTAACAGCAAAAAAACGCCAACCACGTTGGCGTTTTCTCTGTTAGCCTGCACTCTTATGTAGGCTGATTCTACCTTGTCAACTACTCGCTTTAGACGAATCGTTCGACTTCTCCTGACCTTGGACATGAGTTTTCAAAAAGGGAATAACGGTGTCCCAGAAGGCGGGATCTTCCTCGGAACAACTGTGTCCTCCGCTGTTGACCCATAGATGTTCAACAGGCGGATCGGCTTTGGACATAAAATATTCAAGCTCACTCGGGGGAATGAAATTATCTCCCTTGGAGTGCACCATAAGCATCGGCAGTTGCATCCCCCTGCGCCGTTCATTCAGCATGATCACCGGATCACGCTGACGATAAGATTTCAGAGATTCACCCAGTCGCCAGAACCAGATTCTCGGAATTAACTGGGCCAGTGGAAACAAGGGCAGACGCCGGCGTCTAAGCTCTGAACTGACGATTACCTCAAATTGCGATGGCATCGAGTCCGTAATCACTGCTGATACAGGAATTCCCTCCGTCACTGCAAGAATCGTACCCAATCCCCCCAAAGAATGACCAAGCACTCCGATGGCATCCGCATCAATCTCTGGTCGTGCAGTCGTATATTGCAACGCCGCGAGCAGATCATCCCGGAACAAATAGGCAGATGCAGCACGTACCTGATCACTGGCCCCATGACTACGCACATCATACATAAATAAGGCATATCCCGCTTCCCAGATCGGACGTGCGTAACGAAGAACACGGGAGCGATTGGAGCCCCAGCCATGTGCAATAATAACGAGCGGCCATGGTTTCGAAATGTCGGCTCTGGCCGGGATGAACCAGCCATGCACCTGACCTCCCCCACTGTCAAAGGTCACATCCTCAAATGGCATTGGGGGTGTCAGTGTGATTGGAATCTTCTTGGGTGTCTGGCTCTTTACCGCTGCCTTCCATAAACCACCTGCCGTTACTGCGGCCACGGCGAGCATGCCGCCTATCATTGTTTTAGCTTTCACAGGGCATCTCTCCTCTCCGAATTCTGGCATACATCCATCATAAAACAATAGAATGAACGGCACGTTAAGCGACATGGATTTTTATGATAAAGATTGATCCGACAATTAATCTAAAGGCACCTTCATATATATACCCAAATATACATATCCCTCATCTGACGCTGGAATCCTAGGCTTCAGCTGCTTCCACAAATCTCCGTGCACATGCTGCAATCTGCTCATGATCTCCTGCTACAAGAGCTTCTCGTGGTACAAGTGCACTTCCCAGACCCACTGCAGCAGCGCCTGCTGCGTAATAATCAGCAATATTCTCCAGTGTGGCACCACCTGTTGCCAGCAGTGGAATATGATTCAGTGGAGCTTTGATCTCCCTCAGATACGGTATGCCCAGACTCGCCATCGGAAACAACTTCACAACTCGTGCTCCCGCTTCATGGGCAGCGACAATTTCCGTGGGTGTCATGGCTCCAGGCCAGATCTCGACACCATGTTCTACAGCATATTCAATGACAGACAGATCGACATTGGGAGACACCAGAAATTGTGCTCCTGCAGCGACCGCTTCCTTCGCCATTTGCACATTCAGTACCGTACCCGCTCCAACATAAGCCTTCCCTTCATGCCGCTCACGCCAGTCTGCAATAATATCATGTGCTCCAGGTGTGTTCAGTGTGACTTCCATCAGTCGGATTCCACCATCTGTCATACCTTGTCCGGCTGTTACCGCCGCTTCACGGCTAATGCCACGCACAATCGCGACCAGCCTTGACTCCAATAATACTTCCGTGAGATTCATATCCAGTTCCCCTTGCTTCATCAAATCGGCAGCCGAAGACAGACAATCATGTTCACCGCTTTTCCGTTACTATTATTGTAAAGCATATCCTCTCCTGGATGAAATCATTTGATCCAATATTCACTTCTTCCTTTTAAAAAGACATTGGATTTAACTTGGCTTTGTAGTCAACCTGAAGGAAACAAGGGCAATCGCCAACGCCAACAGCAGGACCATACCACCAATCCACCCCAAATTTTGAACGGAATTGTATTTCACAACTACACCTCCCAATCCGGCACCGAAAGTCATACCTATGTTCATTACTGCCGTATTGTAACTCAGGACTGTTTCAGAAGACTGTGGTCTCAATGTAATCAAATAGAACTGATTCGCGGGCGTTGTTATCCAGGCAGCTGTGCCCCAAATCATGATGGTCAGAAGAATACCTATTGTGGAACTTGCTGTGATTGGCAAAATAAAGAGGGCACCAGCATGAATAATCAAACTGATTGGAATCGTGCGAACAGGTCCCCATCGATCTACCGCATAGCCACCAAGACGGGAACCTATGAATGCAAATACACCCAATACAAGTAACGCCGTACTAATCATTTCTATTGAAAAATCGGCTACTGAACTTAAAAGTGGAGCGATATAAGCAAATACCATGGTGTACCCCAGAATCCAGAATACAGTCGTTAATAATCCAGTAATAACCTTTTTATCTTTGATAATCAACAATTGTTGCTTCAGGGAGAGAGACGGGTTACCCTCCATTCGAGGAATAAATCTGTACAACAGCATGAAATTAATAAATGCGATAATTGCAATCATGATATAAACATAGTGCCAATCCATGTAGGCAGCAATGAAGGTACCAATCGGCACTCCTAATACCAATGAAACGGTGAATCCTGTGATGACAGTTGCAATGGCACTACCCTGTTTGCCAGAAGGAGCTAGTCTTGCAGCATAGTTCGTGGCTAGGACAAAATACAGACCACCACTCATGGCCAATACGATGCGTGAGAACATAAGCATGCCAAAGTTCAAACTGAAGAATGCAATGATATTTCCCAAGATAAAAATAAGCATGGAATACAGAAGTACTTTTTTACGTTGTAACTTGGAAGTCAGCATGACCAGAGCCCAGGCTCCCAATGCATGAGATAGTGCATATACGGTGACCAATTGTCCTGCTAATGAGATCGAAACCTGTAAATCGCGGGCAATGATATCTAAAACACCAGATACGACAAATTCGGCTGTTCCCACAACAAAGGCTCCTAAAGCCAATAAATAGATAATAAATGAATTCATTTCAGTCTCCTTTATTCAAAAGAATAGTGTGTGAAATCTTTTGGATATATTCGTTTGTTGAAAATTATAATAGATATAAAAGACAAATTATATCTTTCATTAATGCAAAAAAATACTTAATGCATCATTGATATTTTACTGGCAATCGAAGATAATTTTCGGTTTTTAAGCACTTCTTCCATCTGTACTTCGGCAGTGATCATGGTTTCTTGAATTAAGCATCCCTGTTTATGATTGTGACAGCAATCAAACAGAGAGGCTGTACCCTCAATGGCCTGTATGATGTCCAAAAACGTAAGATCCTCCCACTTCTCCTGAAGTGTATACCCGCCATGGGCACCAGATGAAGAATGAATCATCCCCTCTTTCGTCAATTTGGTTAAAATTTTGGACAGATATGTGGGTGAAACATTCTGCCACTTTGAAAGTTGCTGCACACCCACAGGTTTATCTGAATTGGATGCCGCAAGAAAAAGCATTGTGTGCAGGGCGTAATTGGTAGCTTTGGAATACTTCATCATCTCAATCCTCCCTAATAAAAGACTTAATATATCTACAATAACCCCTTTAATGCAATTACGTCAATAACCCCCTCTCATAAAAGTGGCACATTGCGTCCACTCCTTCATCAGAGGAGGCTCTTGTCACAAACAACTGTTCCAGCAATATCTATACCTACAGTTTCAATCTATATGCATGCTTTAGGCATTTTCCAATACGTTATCCTTCTCCAAATCTTTAAAGTATCGATCGTTATATAACATGCTCGGATGTGTTGGATGATAGGCGAGTGCGATATCATTATGTTCTCGGGCCTTGGCACGGTTCCCCATCCGGTCATAACACACACATAGTTGCAGATGCGGCATCCAGGTCCAGGCTGCTTCATTCAGCACTACCATAGGATCATCAGGACGTACAGCACGAGTCGCCTGTTCATACCAGAACAGGGCCTTGCGATAATCTTCACGGTCGGCAAAATAACCACCCAATCGACAGCAAATCTCGGCTCGTGGCAAATCATAGGCAAATGATCGGAACAACGCCGTGACTTCCTGCTCCGGACGTTCAAGTGCAGCTTCACAATCCGCAATTTTCTGGCAAGCGGCAATCTGATCTTCCACCCAGCCCAGCCCGGTATCCAGAAACTTCTCATAGTACTTTACCGCATCCTCATGCTGTCCATGGTCCTTCAGTTCATTACCGAAATAGTACAAGTCACGCGGCCCGAATTCCTCTCCGGCCTGTTCCCTTTTGCGATAGATCCGCAGATTACGATCGGTATACTCCTTATCTTTCTTGTGGGTAACCGCTATATCACTATGCAGCAGATTGCCCGCTACAGCCAGATATTCATGCACCGCGCCAATCCAGCGAAATTGCCGATCGCGACGCACCAGACGATTCCGGCGCAGGCTGTAGGCTACCTTGCCATCTGCTGTGTATGACAGATTGTAATCCATCGTGACACTATCGACATCCGGATCCAGCGAACGTTTCAAGGCGATCAGTTTCCCCCGATCTTCCGGTTCGAACACATCGTCGGCATCCAGCCACAGAATATATTCACTCTTCGCCTGATCGAAGGCAAAGTTTCGTGCTGCTGCAAAGTCATCCACCCATTCAAAATCAACGATACGATCCGTATATCTGGAAGCGATCTGACGGGTACGATCCGTCGAACCGGTATCCACGATTACAATCTCATCGGCAATGTCGTTGACCGAGTCCAGACATCTGGCGAGGGAAGCTTCTTCATTTTTCACAATCATACACAAGGTAATACTGATCGTCTCCTCACCTCGTCTCGCCCTGCGATTAAAGGCAGATACCCCCGGCAGTTCGGACAATCGATAGATGTGGTACGCGGGGAGATGAGTATCAACGAACAAACGAAAACCCAGTGCCTGAGCACGGATGCAGAAATGACGATCTTCGCCCCAGAAGGATACATTGGAAATCTGGTCATATGAAACTCCAGCTGCCAGAACATTTTTGCGAATAAGGGTACACGCCCCTAGCCCTCCAACTTCATAACAACCCGGGATCCGTAGCTGATTTAGAAAAGCAGTCGTTTGTGTGCCCTCGTCCTCCGTCTCGGTTCCGTCTACTGTTTTGCCACCGCGGCGAAACAAAGCATACTCATCTTGCAGCCATACCTGTGGCATTTCCCTGGCATCCGGCTGCCAGCGGGTCCAAAAGATATTGGATACAATGTCTTTGCCACTCGATACAAGTTGCTCCAGCGTCCGCGGATGCAGCACCAAGTCAGAATCAATCAGGAAAACCGCATCGTAGTGATTATCGCGTGCATATTGCAATATGCGATTTTTCAAACCGGCTACACGCCAAATCTGCTCATCCTGCCAATAGTGTCCTCCCTCATCCTTGCTGTACACCCCTTTGTTGTCAGGACTACCGCTACCATGTTCATCTGCTTGAATAACCGTCCCTTCATGCTGAAGCACAAATTCATGCAATATATTCGATGCGGCTTCTTCCACGTTATCGTCTACAAACAGATAGTCCGTCTTCACTGTTGTTCGTTCCAGTGCATGCAGAGAATCCAGAAATTCACGGAGCACCGGAGTTGTCTGGCGAACCGGGCTGGCGATCAGTATTCTTTCTTGCACAAGCGCTTCAAGGTTTTCCGAATGGCGAATTTCTTGCGATTTAGCAGAACCTCTGGACGGTGGATGATTACTCTGGCTCTCTTTCTGGCTCTCATGTTGCTCCTCTTTTTGATTCTCTTTCTGATTCTCTTTTTCTTGGGAAATCGGCTCTATTTGAGGTTGGGATTCTTCTTGCGATTTGCGTAAAGGGTCTTTCTTCAATGTGCTCACTCCCCCTCTCCTTATTCGAACCATGCCAACAGTCGTGGCTCTTGATCCAATATCGATTCGTACTGTTCCTTCCAACCGTATCTTGCTTCAGGGTCCAGTGCTTGATAGCGTTCATATTTGCGGATACGGTCTTCTTCCCGCGCCCAACCATAGTGCTTCACCCGGGGAGCATGACATCCATAGGACCAATGCTGGATCGTTAACGGAAAACGACCACAATGCTGGGGTGTCTCCTTCCATTCATAGCTCATCCCCGGGTGATAACGAATCAGAAAGGGCCGATAATAGGCATGCGCCTGCCAGAACTCATCTTCCCGGTAATGCGTCTCACTCCACATATCAAACAATCTGAAATAGATCGCATCTTCATTGCCACTGAGCAGCAGATCCCGTACCACCCCAAAGTCACGGGTTAGAATCTCATCCGCATCCAGATTCAAAATCCACTCCGGATTGGTCGCCACCGTCTCTTCCCATTGTTGTTTTCTCAGGCTTACCTCGTCTGCAAAACGTGAAGCAGCGTTCTCCACTAATACGAGTGGAATACCGTCCAGAAGTTCCCTGCACAGTGCGACCGTTCCATCCGTGCTTCCGTCATCAATGATTACTGCGCGATCAATCCAGGGACGATGTCTCTCCAGTGCCTGCCTGAGATAGCGATTCTCTTCATTACGAACGATCATCGACAAGGTAATATGTGGTCTTCCATGTTCCTCATGTCCATCCAAAGCTTCACCCCCATGCTTAAGCTTCTACCTATTAAAATGTCGGACACACGATGCCTGGACGAATCACAATCCTCTATTTCCAATCTATGCAGAGCCGGAATGCGGATATGCAGGTCAAGGAAACCTTTCATGGGGTTAATCTTGATGAACGACAAAAAAGCACCCGCCTTCGCGGATGCTTTTAAATGTAATCACAAGGTTAATGGAGTGAAATAAATGAATTAACGGTATTCCGCCAAACGATCATTGAGACTACGAGTCTGTCCATAGACTTCCTGGTACAGTGCGAACAGTCCATCATAGACGGCAACCGTTTCCGGGTTCGGCTCATAAGACTTCGCTGGACGAATAAACGCTGTTGCACATTCCTGCAGTGACGGGAACCAGCCACAGCCATAGGCAGCCAGCATTGCTGCACCCATCGCAGGACCCTGTTCGCTCTCCAGCTTCACAATCGTGGCGTTAAAGACATCCGCCTGCATTTGCAACCAAGCTTCGTTCTTGGCACCGCCACCAATGGAGATGACTTCATTGACTGCTTTGCCTGCATCACGCAGAATATCAATGGACTCGCGCAGCGAGAAGGTAATGCCCTCCATCACCGCACGTCCAAAGTGCTCCAGCTTGTGTCCTGCATCCATACCGATGAAGCTGCCACGGATATTCGCATCCGGATGAGGTGTACGCTCCCCAACGATATATGGTGTGAACAACAATCCATTGCTGCCCGCCGGAACCTGATCAATGCCCTGTAAGAGCACATCAAATGATTTGTCCGCTGCAAACGTATCCTTGAACCAGGACAGGCTATATCCTGCGGCAAGCGTTACACCCATAATATAGAAGGCATCTTTCTCCCCGTGATTGAAAAAGTGTACTTTGCCTTCGAAGTCGAGATCTTTACGCTCTTCGTAAGAAAGCACAACCCCGGATGTGCCGATGCTGCACATCGTCTGTCCTTCACTCAGAATGCCTGCGCCAATCGCACCGCATGCATTGTCCGCACCACCTGCATATACTTTCGTCGCAGCCGCCAGACCCGTTTGATCCGCAATCTCAGGCAGCAACGTGCCCACTTCCTCAAACGATTCCACAAGACGTGGACAAAGGGAGATCGGTAGCTCGAATGCTTCTGCAATCTCGTTGCTCCACTGCTTGCCTGCAACGTCCAGCAGCAAAGTTCCCGCTGCATCAGAATAATCCATAGCGTAATCCCCGGTGAGGCGATAACGCACATAGTCTTTTGGCAACAGGAACAAGGATGCTTGCTGTAACAATTCAGGCTCGTTCTCCTGAACCCACAGAATTTTTGGCAAGGTAAAGCCTTCCAGTGCGCGGTTCCGGGCAATACTTAACAGCTTGCTGTCCAGCACTTTTTCGATCCGGCGGCACTGAGCCGTTGTGCGTGTATCGTTCCACAGGATTGCATTCCGCAGCGGTTTACCTTCTGCATCCACCAAGACCAGTCCGTGCATCTGACCGGAGAAGCTCAATCCCTCGATTTCCGAAGGCTGCACGCCAGACACTTCCAGCAACTTGTGCAAGGAAACAATGGTCTGCTCTACCCAATCTTCGGGATTTTGTTCACTGTATCCAGCCTTGGGCTGGTACAACGGATATGCTTCGGATGCTTCAAATGCCACTTTTCCTTCACGATTGACCAACACGGTTTTGACCGCGCTGGTTCCAAGATCGACGCCAATTACGTAACTCATAGGTTAACTCCTCTCGTTTGTAACAAGATTGTATAAATGAAACCTTGAGG
>NZ_ANHX01000086.1 GCF_000316035.1 Paenibacillus sp. PAMC 26794 | reverse complement strand
GAAATCCGGGGATAAATGCGCACGCTCCGCTTCCTCGGGTCCTTTCTGCTCACTTCGTTTAGCATGCAAATTATTCATTTATATCCAAAATTTAAAAACCGCGTTATTTGTTTAACCAAAAAACCGCCCCCGTCTTCCCAAGGGAAAGTCGGGGACGGTCCGAATGTCATGCTTGTTCAGGCGTTCCGTGGTACAAGCTAAACTTAATCCGATATTAGTCAGCCAGAATGTACTGGTTAAGTTGTGCTCTCAGCAATTCCTGACGTCCAGATTGGTTTTTGCGTGGGCTTTCGTTGTTGAGTGCGTACTCAGCAAGGGAGGTCAGTGTTGCTTTACCTGCAACTACATCTGCGCCAATGCCTTCGCTGAAGCTGCTGTAACGTTTTTCGATGAAGTCATCGAATACGCGATCTTCGATCAGTTTTGCTGCTACTTTCAGACCTTTGGCATACGTGTCCATACCTGCGATGTGTGCCAGGAACAGATCGTCAGCTTCGAAGGAACCACGACGCACTTTCGCGTCAAAGTTCACACCACCACGGCCGATACCGCCGTTTTTCAATACTTCATACATTGTCAACGTAGCATCGTACATATCAACCGGGAACTCATCCGTATCCCAACCGATCAGCATATCGCCTTGGTTCGCATCGAGGGAACCGAGCATGCCGTTTGTACGCGCAACGCGGATTTCGTGATCAAATGTATGACCAGCCAGTGTCGCGTGGTTCGCTTCCAGGTTGAGTTTGAAATGTTTGTCCAAACCGTATTTTTGCAAGAAAGCAATGGAAGTTGCTGCATCATAATCATATTGGTGTTTCGTTGGCTCTTTTGGTTTAGGCTCGATCAGGAATTGTGCATCAAAGCCAATTTCCTTCGCGTAGTCTACAGCCATGTGGAACATGCGAGCAATGTTGTCTTGCTCCAGTTGCATATCTGTGTTCAGCAATGTGTCGTAACCTTCACGACCGCCCCAGAATACATAGTTTTCAGCGCCCAGACGTTTACCAACTTCCAGACCTTTTTTGATCTGTGCTGCTGCGTGAGCATACACGTCTGCGTTGCAAGTGGATGCTGCACCAAACATGAAGCGTGGGTTCGAGAACATGTTCGCCGTGTTCCAGAGCAGTTTTTTGCCGCTGGATTTCATATGATCTTCAATCAGGTCAACGATGGTATCAATGTTGCTGTAGAACTCGCGCAGGTTATTGCCTTCTGGTGCAATGTCCACATCGTGGAAACAGAAGAACGGGAGATTCATTTTTTCCAAAAATTCAAATGCCGCTTCCACGCGTACTTTCGCGAGGTCCAGACCCGAGTATTTATCCCACGAACGAACAGCTGTCTCCGCGCCAAACGGGTCACTGCCGCCTGCAGTTAATGTATGCCAGTAAGCCATGCCAAAACGGAAATGTTCTTCCATCGATTTGCCGGCTACCACTTCTTCCGGATTATAATGTTTAAAAGCAAAAGGATTCTTGGAATCTTTACCTTCGAATGCAATTTTATTAACGGATTCAAAATAGGCCATGTGTAAAATGCCTCCTCAATAGTTTTAAGAAATCGTTTACAACGTTATCCTATCACATCGATTTTACTTTGTCTATTGGTTAAACAAAGTAAAAATAAAAATGTTTTTTACACGGTTGTTTGCGCTATAATAGTCGAATAACTTGTTTCGGATGTGGGTCAGAACCCTTTTATCAGAAGAATAGGAGTGCCTAAACCATATGAAAATTACCGGAGACCAGATGCTGGTCAAAAAAATAAACAAGTCGATCGTTCTGGATACGATCCGTCGCCATGCCCCTCTTTCTCGCGCACGAGTGTCCGAGGTTACGGGGCTGAACAAAGCAACGGTATCCAACCTGGTTGCTGATCTGATCAGTGATGACCTGGTGCAGGAGATTGGCCCTGGGGAATCCAGCGGCGGTCGTAAACCACTCATGCTGCTGTTTCGAGGGACATCAGGCTATGCAGTCGGGCTGGAACTCAGTGTGACCCATTTGAAAGGCGTGCTTACAGATCTCGAAGGACACATCATTACAGAATACGCAGTGACCTTGGAACATCATGACGTGTCCTCTGTACTGGAGCAATTGAAATTGGCAGCAAAACAGCTCATTGAAGCAGCTCCTCCTTCCCCTCATGGAGTCATTGGTATTGGCATCGGGGTGCCCGGCATGGTGGATGAGGCAGGAACGGTCCTGTTTGCACCCAACTTGGGGTGGGAGAAGGTAGCTCTGCGCTCGATGCTTGAAGAAGAATTTGAACTGCCTGTAACGATCGATAATGAAGCCAATGCTGGTGCTCATGGAGAGTTGAATTTTGGGGCAGGTATCGGTGTCCGTCACATGATCTACATCAGTGCAGGCATGGGGATTGGTTCAGGCATCATGGTAGATGGTGAATTATACAAAGGCGCGTGGGGCTACGCAGGGGAAACAGGTCATATGTCCATTGAAGCGGAAGGTCTGCCCTGCTCCTGTGGTAATCGTGGTTGCTGGGAGTTATACGCATCGGAAAAAGCCTACGAGCACCCGGATCATCAGCTAAAATTACCTGCTCATACCACACGAGAGCTTATTCATTATGCGGAGCAAGGCCACGATGCTGTTCAGGAATTATACAACACGATTGGACGCAAACTGGGGATTGGCATTACCAATATCGTTAACAGTTTCAACCCGGAACGTATTATCATTGGCGGTCCGCTCTCTGAAGCAGGTCCATGGATTGAAACAGCGTTAAAACAAGTTGTCGAGGAACGTACATTGCCTTATCACCGCCGCAGTTTGCAGATTGAATGGGCAGCTCTGGGCAGCCGTTCCACCCGCGTTGGTGCCGCTTACTCTGCAATATCCCAGTTTTTAGGAAAAATCAGGGTGTCTGTCTAATAACAGATGAAAATGGACATCATTTCGCCCCATTTCCTCCCTTTTTGTTAAAGAAATCCAGATGTATAATGGGGTTATGTGATTTTTGTCATGGCTGTGTGAATATAGCTGTGTTAATTCCGATAATGAAACGGAGTGAAAAAAAAGCGTGACCTACGTGGATACTTCAGATATCTCGGCGCAAATGTTTGTCACCGTCCTCCTGTTCCTGATTGTGCTTGCGCCCCTGTTCAGCCTTGGCATACTCCGATTGTTCCAGAGCAAAAAGAAGGCTGGTTTCATGTACATGCTGTCAGGATTGCTGGTGTATGTTGTATTTCAGACTTTCATGAGTATTTTTTTCTAGATCATATTCAGCGTTTGCACAAAAAACCGTACCCTTCCGGGTACGGTTCTTTCTATATCCTAACGGCTCGCGAAAACCGGAATTGCATATGAATTGAAAATTTCTTTCAACACATGATGATCCAGATGATCAGCCAGATTTAAGCGTCCAATGCTTTGGCAAATTGGGTTTTGTTCATACCCAGAATGCGATGTTCACCAATGACAGTCAATGGCACAGCACGTACGCCCATGTCCCATACTTGTTGCGCATATTCATCGCTGGTTTCGATGTTGCGCTCTTCATAAGAGATACCTTTGTCAGCCAGGAACGTTTTTACGGATTTGCAGTTCGGGCAGTTGGTAGATGTATATAAAATTACGTTTTCCATGTTTAATTCACCTCATATGTTTTTTATTAATCTATCGTTTGGTTGGAATCAGCTCATTCTATTACAGAACAACTGCGCTGTGCTCCAAGCTTTCAATGTATTTCTCTGTGTCCATAGCAGCCATACATCCGCTACCTGCAGCTGTGATCGCTTGTTTGTAACGAGTATCTTGAACGTCACCACATGCGAATACGCCTGGGATGTTTGTCTCGGATGTGCCTGGTGTAGTCAGGATATAACCATGTTCGTCCGTAGTGATTTGTCCGCCAAGGAATCCCGTGTTTGGTGTGTGACCGATAGCTACGAATACGCCGCTTGCTGGAATCACTTCTTCTTCACCTGTTTCGTTGTTCAACACTTTCAATCCGGTTACGCCGTTGTCGCCAGCAAGTACTTCGAGTGGTGTACGGTTCAAAGACATTTCTACTTTTTCGTTGCTGCGTGCACGATCCTGCATGATTTTGGAGCCACGCAGTTCTTCACGACGGTGTACCAGCGTTACTTTGGAACCGAAACGGGACAGGAAACTTGCTTCCTCAAGAGCAGAGTCACCACCGCCTATGACGATGATTTCTTTGTTACGGAAGAAGAATCCATCACATGTTGCACATGTGCTGACACCGCGGCCTATATTCGTTTCTTCGCCAGGGATACCCAGGTATTTAGCAGTTGCGCCTGTGGACAGGATCAATGTTTCCGATACGAGTTCACCCATACCTTCAACTTGAATCTTGAATGGACGCTCGCTCATGTCGATGTTGTTCACCCAGCCTGTGCGGAATTCAGCACCGAAGCGCTCAGCTTGTTTACGCATGTTGTCCATCAGTTCAGGACCCATAATACCATCAGGGAAACCTGGGAAGTTCTCCACTTCAGTCGTTGTTGTCAGTTGGCCACCAGGTTGTGGTCCTTCAATAACGAGTGGGTTCATGTTGGCACGTGCCAGATAGATTGCTGCTGTCAGCCCTGCAGGGCCTGTTCCGATAATGATTGATTTATACATGTATAGTTCCTCCCCCGGGTTCTGCAAAAAGGTCGGGCCCTCCGGCATCAAAAGCTTAGGCTTTTGCATACACTAGAACGAAAAGCCTACATCATGTCCACAAGACCTGCCCGTGTAATGACAATTGCCCTATGCAGAAACGGAATTCTAATTTATAATCATTCTAATCTGTTGTTCATTATGATCTCTTTTATGTACGGTGTCAATGCTCGGCAGCGATTATGAAGAAGTCTTCATCAGGAGGGAAAATGGAAGCATGAACGATGCACTCATTGGCAGTTTTATATCAGCCATGTCTACCGGCCTAGGGGCCGTACCGATTCTATTTATGCGCAAAATATCGCACCGTCTGCGTGATATCTTGCTGGCATACGCCGCAGGTATTATGACCTCGGCCTCGGTGTATAATCTCATTCCGGAAGCGCTTGGCCAATCGAACCTCTTTGTACTCGCATTTGGTATTATGCTTGGTAGCCTGGTGCTACTGGTGCTGGAGATGAAGATTCCACACGTCGATCTGGAGAATCCCGAGAAAATGCCTTTCAAAATTGAAGCCAAAGCCTTCATGATTATTGCAGCCATTACCATGCATAACCTGCCAGAAGGGTTATCCGTTGGAGTCAGCTATGCAAGCTCGGATGAGAACCTGGGCAATCTCATTGCCTTTTCCATTGGATTGCAGAATGCTCCGGAAGGATTTTTGGTGGCCCTTTTCCTAGTAAACCAGAACATTGGCCGCTTCAAAGCGCTGGGTATTGCCACCCTGACCGGAGCGGTAGAGATTATTACAGCTATGATTGGTTACACATTAAGCAGTCTCGTAGCTGGTCTTGTGCCTTATGGTTTGGCCTTTGCAGCCGGTGCGATGATGTTCATTGTCTATAAGGAACTCATTCCTGAGAGTCACGGTGATGGCAATGCACGTGTAGCGACTATCTCGTTTTTACTTGGACTCATCACAATGATCGGTCTGACGGAATTGTTCTGATTGCAGACTAAAGAACCCGAGCGAACAGTCCAAGACTGTCGACCAGGTTCTTTGTTTAGCCACAAATGAAGATTCCATGAAATTACCGGATCGTCTGTCAGAGGTATTGCGCCCTCTCCTGATCAGGATTGGATGAAACGAATCAATTCCGAATTGAATTTTTCCAATTCATCATAGAATGCACCATGACCACTCTCTTCAAAAGCAATCAGTTGAGAGGAAGCGATGCCCTTGTGCATCTGCTCCGCGAATTCGAACGGACAGATCTCATCCTTTTTCCCGTGCAAAATGGCTGTCGGCACCTGAATCGAACTCAGGTCACCTCGCAAGTCCTCATCCCGCAACGCAATTGCACTGCGAATGGTACCATAAGATGAAGCTTCCATGCCGAGGGCGTGGAACCAATCCATGAATGGCTGGCTGTGTTTCTTCGCGAAGAACATGCCGCCAAACGTCTCCAGTAACTTCGGACGATCTGCGAAGATCGGCTCAATGATCTGCTCGTTCAGCTGCTCTGGAGTCAATCCATACGGATAACCTTCGCGCTGTGTGAACACAGGTGCTGCCGCAGATAACAAGGCCAGCTTGGAGACACCATGTCCCTTATGGCGAGCCATGTAATGTACTGCAATCGCTCCACCCATGGAGAACCCTGCGAGTACCGCGTCTTTCAGCTCCAGATCATCAATAACGGCACGAACATCGTCTGCCATGCGATCATAATCATATCCTGTGGAAGGCTTATCCGATAAGCCATATCCTCTAAAATCTATCGCAATAGCACGAATGCCATGGTTCGGCAATACGTTCAATTGATATTCAAACATTTTATAATTAACAGGCCAGCCGTGCAAAAAGACAACCGGGGTTCCTTCGCCAATATCTTCAACATATACCTTTACATTTGGTTCCACTTGTACATAACGTCCCATATTTCACAGCTCCCTTAGTATCGAATCGTCTCTTCGAATCATTACCCGCTGACCCCAGGTTCAAACGTGAGCCGTTCCACCAGCCGCATACTACCAGCGAAACCAATTAACTATTTTCCTCTCCATATCTGATTACCGTAGCAGTCTAAGCCCATTTAGAATAACCAGAATTGTACTTCCTTCATGACCTACCACACCCAAAGGCAATGCGACATCCTGGAGGAAGTTACCCGCAATTAAAGCCAGAATAACGGTGATGGCAAAAAACATATTTTGCTTCACTGTACGCTGAGCTCGCCGGGCCTGCCCAATCACCCAAGCGATCTCTTCAATGTTATCGTTCATTAGTACCGCATCAGCGACCTCCAGTGCAGTTCCGCTGCCGGACAATCCCATCCCCATACCCACAGTAGCTGCTGCAAGTGCCGGTGCATCATTTACACCGTCCCCTACCATCAGCACAGGACCATACTGTTTGCGGAGTGCTTGTACCTGCTTCACCTTATCTCCAGGCAACAAGTCTGCATAGACCATGCTTACTCCAGTTTCACGCGCAATTACAGAAGCTGATCTGGCTCGGTCTCCTGTTAACATGGCAACTTTTACACCCATCGCTTCAAGCTTTTTCACTGCAGCTGCTGCCTCTGGCCGTACCGTATCCCGCATCGCGATCAGGCCGACTAATTCACCATCAGCCATAACAGCGGATACGGTTTTCCCCTCCCCCTCAAGACGGGAGCATACATCGCCCCACTCAGAAGAACCCTTCATATGGTTAGCACCATGTTCATCTGTATCAACGTTTCTGCCTGTCATCTCCTCTGACTGCATTGATCCCAGTACATCTGTTTTGCCAATGCTCCAGACCACATCGTTTACAGTTCCTTCGATGCCCCAGCCTGTTAGAGCCTGTACGTGATCGGCTTCGTGAAGTGTAATGTTCTCCTTGTTCGCCTGATCTACGATGGCACGAGCCAAAGGATGCATCGAGAGGTTCTCAATTGCCGCTACCGCAGCTAATAGCTGGGCGCGATCTACATTTTCAGCCGTAATAATATCGGTGACTTGCGGGGTGCCCATGGTCAATGTACCTGTCTTGTCAAAAGCCACGACTCGCGTGCGAGCCATATTCTCCATATGGGCACCTCCCTTAAAGAGAATGCCACGGCGGGCACTGCTGGACATCGCGGACAGCATAACAGGCATGATGGAAGACACCAGTGCACAAGGCGAAGCAACCACCAGAAATACCATCGCTTTATAAAATGCCTCATTCCATGTCCAGCCAAGCAGCAGCGGAGTTCCTGCAATGACAAGTAAGGTCACCCCTACAACAATACGTGCATAAATTCCTTCAAACCGCTCCATGAAACGCTGAGAATCCGGTACTTCCGCCTGCGCTTCTTCCACCATTTTAATGATCTTGCCGAACAGTGACCCTTCAGCCGATTTTGTGACCTCTACGTATAATGCGCCCTCCCCATTTACAGTACCTGCATAGACTTCATCCCCTGCAACTTTGTCCACAGGCAGGGATTCTCCGGTGATGGACGACTGATTGATAAAAGAACTCCCACGGTACACCACGCCATCCGCAGGAATTAGCTCTCCAGGTTTTACCAACAGCAGATCACCCGGTTGCAGATCATCAATAGCCACGAGGTTCATCTGTCCATCCTCAATACGCAGTGCAGTCTCTGGCTTGAGCGCCAGTAAAGATGAAATATCTTTATGACTGCGCTCTGTCGCATAACTTTCCAACGCACCACTGAGTGCAAAAATAAAGATCAGCATCGCACCTTCATTCCAGTAACCGATGGTTGCTGCCCCAAGGGATGCGGCAATCATCAGCAGGTTTACATCCAGATCACGGTTCTTGACCAGTGTCTCGATACCTTCCTTCGCTTTGGTCCAACCGCCCACGGCATACGCCACAATGTAGAGCATGATGGATAAGGTACCAAAATACGGTGCAGTTCCCCAGGCAATCAGCATCAACAGCCCGCTGCCCAATGCAGATTGCATCTCTTTATTCTGGACCATGGCTCGAAAATCAGGCTTCTTGCCCCGATTGGGGCCGGGTGTTTGGGATGAGCGTTGTTCTGCTTGTTGCTGTCTGTGTAGAGGTTGATGTATCGCTTGCATATAAATCACGTTCCTTTCAAATGGTAGGTTTGCGGATAGTGAGTGTGCTCAAGTTCCGCTTCCAGAAATGAAGTTGTATTGAGAATGAGAGCCATTGTTAATGCCCTAAAAATGACACATGCTGCTGCGGGATTCCCGCAGCAGCATGGTTTTATGAATGATTTTGCAATAATCTCGAATGAGAATGATAATCATTTTTGTGATTATGCAATTATTTTTACCTAATACAACTTTTAATCAGTATATGCCTGTGATCCTCATTTGTAAATGGCCTTTTTTCGATGGTTACTCATAAATACGTGTTCAAAAAGACAAAAAGCCGCTGTCCCAGAGGACAACGGCTTTAACCATCTATTGATATTCATTTGACCTGTTTATGGCATATCGCTTAAGTGATTGTTTACACATCCACCCCATGCCATTTACGCGCCTACACTTGCTCCCTGACTTGCTTTGATCGCTTGCTCCAAATCATAGATAATGTCTTGAATGTTCTCTGTACCCACAGACAGACGAATCAACTCCGGATTAACGCCTGCGGCAGTTTGTTCATCTTCGGTCAACTGCGCGTGAGTTGTACTTGCCGGGTGAATGATCAGTGACTTGGAATCGCCCACGTTTGCAAGGTGAGAGAACAGTTTGACACTTTCAATCAATTTGCGTCCCGCTTCTACTCCACCTTTAATACCAAACGTCAGAATCGCTCCCTGGCCTCTCGGCAAATACTTCTGCGCCAGTTCATAGGACGGGTGGCTTGGCAAGCCTGCATAGCTCACCCACTGCACATCCTCATGCTTCTCCAGATATTGCGCGACAGCCAGTGCATTGGTGCTATGACGTTCCACACGTAGATGCAACGTCTCCAGTCCTTGAATCAGCAACCAGGAATTAAATGGAGAGATTGTTGCACCAAAGTCACGCAGAAGTTGTACACGAGCTTTGATAATATAAGCAATCGGTCCAACCGCTTCCGTATATACTACACCGTTATAACTGGCATCCGGCTCCGTCAATCCAGGGAACTTGCCACTTGCTTTCCAATCAAATTTTCCGCTATCCACGATAACGCCACCAATGGATGTACCATGACCGCCAATAAATTTCGTTGCAGAGTGAACGACAATATCTGCGCCATGTTCGATGGGACGAAGCAGGTACGGACTTGGGAACGTATTATCCACTATCAAAGGAATTCCATGTTCATGGGCAATCGCTGCCACCGCTTCAATATCAAGTACATTCCCCTTTGGATTACCGATCGTTTCGGCATACAATGCTTTCGTTTTCTCCGTAATCGCTGCCCGGAAATTCTCAGGATCACTGGAATCCACAAATTTCACGTCCAGACCCAGTTTCGGCAAAGTCGTCGAGAACAGATTGTATGTACCTCCATACAAACTCGCCGAAGACACGATCTCATCGCCTGCACCAGCAATATTCAGAAGTGAAAACGTAATGGCTGCCTGACCAGAAGCTGTAGCCAGCGCCCCAGCTCCGCCTTCCAACGCCGCAATCCGTTGCTCAAACACGTCGGTTGTTGGATTCATCAGACGGGTATAGATGTTGCCAAACTCTTTCAAACCAAACAGATTAGCTGCATGCTCGGTATCCTTGAATCCATAGGATGTTGTCTGATACAAGGGTACAGCTCGTGCGTTGGTGGTTGGATCAATCTCCTGGCCTGCATGAATTGCCAATGTTTCAAATGAAAGCTCACGTTCGTTTGACATAAATCTAAATCCTCCCTTGGTATATACGTTCTTTGATTCCCTGATGTCTTCGCATGGTGGCGTATGTTTTTCATATTCTCTCACAAGATGTCGCATTTGAAAAGAATTATTTCCGATTGTTCCGATAAGAAATAATAAATATGTAGATTATCAATTTCTGTGCCAAAAAAACCTTTGCCCTCGCAAAGGTTTTTCAGCTACTTTGACTTCGGTATGCAATAGCTCATCCGGGCTTTGGTTAGTCCCGAACTGCGCTCCATACTTCACGCAAATGTTTGGCCGCAGGCACAGCTTGCTCCGCAGTTACGCCTTCAAGTGAAATATCGATATGTGGCTTATACGTTTTTAGCAATTCAAAAAATAACGGGTAATCCAGTATGCCTGCCCCAGGTACCGGATTGAACTTCTCTCCCTGTGCATCGAAGGCTACGTCCTTGGCATGGATCACAATCATGCGCTGATACAGTGCTTCCATCACCTCACGCAAGAAAGCCCCTTGATCTGCAACATGTGGCTGTTTGATCAGATTACACGGGTCGAACAGCATCCCCAGATTGGATGAAGGAATCTCTTCAAACAAACGTGTCATATGTTCATGGGTATGAAGGGTATGGGTAGACACAGGCTCAATCGCCGCATGCACGCCCCATTTCTCCGCTTCCTCAGCCAACTCCTCAACCGTTTCTTTCAGCACACTCCATGCCTTCTCTTCATATCCATCCGGATGCGTATGCTGATAGGTGTCCAAGCTTCCGGTCTCCGTTGCCACCATGCTGCAACCAAAATCCCGGGCATAACGCAAATGCTCCTTGAATCGATCAATGTCTGCACGTCGGCTTACCGGATCAGGGTCAATCGGATTAATATAACAGCCCAGTACCGCAATCTTCACCCCGCGCTGTGCAAATTGATCTCCGATCTCATTCGCCAGCCCAGGGCTGAGCTTGCCATTCGATGAGTCCACATCTGATAATGCTTTGGCCAGCGCCAGCTGTACGGAATTAAATCCGTTATCCGCAATTGTCTGTGCAAGCTGTGCTGTAGGCTGTTTGCCAAATGTATGTGCCAGAATACCAAGTTTCATCTCACTGCCTCCTTATGCTAATCCGATGATCAAGTGATTAACGTGCCATCCAGCCGCCATCGACATTCAGCACATGACCATTCAGATAATCCGAAGCGGCAGATGCCAGAAAGACAACCGGGCCTTTCAGATCTTGAGGTGTTCCCCAACGCCCCGCAGGAATACGGGCTGTAATATCCCGGTAACGATTCTCGTCCGCACGGATCTGGGTAGTATTATCGGTTTCCATATAACCCGGTGCGATACCGTTAATCTGGATTCCCTTCCCTGCCCATTCATTGGCGAGTGCTTTGGTTAAACCAGCAACGCCATGTTTACTGGCTGTATACCCTGGCACGTTGATCCCACCTTGATAGGACAACATGGATGCAATATTAATGATTTTGCCACTTCCGCGTTCAATCATATGTCTGCCTGCCAATTGGCTTAGGAAAAATACAGTATTCAGGTTCAGTCCAATTACATCATGCCAGTCCTGCCCTGCATGATCAGCCGCAGGTGTGCGACGAATGATTCCGGCATTGTTGACGAGAATGTCAATTCTGCCCTGGAACGCAAGCGCCTGTTCGAACACAGCCGACAACTCATCTTCACGACTTAAATCCGCTTCAATCACATAAGCTTTGCGTCCGAGTGCTTCAATGGCACTTGCCGTTGCCGCAGGCTTGGAATAAGAGACCAGCACCACATCAGCACCTGCTTCTGCCAAACCAATGGCCATCCCTTGTCCAAGTCCTCCCGAGGTACCTGTCACCAGTGCAACTTGTCCGCTTAAATCAAATGGGTTCATGAATGATTCCTCCGCATGGTTTTGATATGCAATCCTTAGATCCGTCCGTTCTTTAATCCCATGAATAATGAATGAGGTTAACTTTGATAATCCACTGTGACACCGCTCTGCTCGTATAAGGCAGCCGTCTCTTCATCCAAACGACTATCACTGATAATGTAGTCCAGTTCCGAACACTGGGCGAAAGTTCGCAGTGCAAATTGTCCGAATTTATAATGATCCACAACGCCGTATACTTGCTGCGAGGCAGATATCATTGCTTTTTTCAAAGGAACCAGATCTCCCGTATATATGGATAATCCGAATTCCGGATGAAGGGCTGTCGTAGATATAAAGGCTTTATGAATGTTAAGGCTGGATATAAACGCAGCCGTATCATCCCCCACCAGCATATTCCGTACACGAGCCCCGCCAGGCACAACCAGTCGCACTTGCTCCTTTTTGGTCAACTCCGCAATAATGAACAGGTCATTGGTCACCACCGTCAGTGGCTGATTATCGAGACGTTTGGCCATCTCTAGCGTGGTGCTGCCACCATCGAGAGCAACAATATCTCCAGGTCGAATGTAAGCAAGGGCACGTTCAGCAATTTCCGTCTTCTCCGAATGATGCTTCTCGGTAACTCCGCGGCTATTCAAGATGCCATACTGGTCATTCTGAGCCAGCATAGCACCACCATGGACACGTACGAGCAACCCCATACTCTCCAACTTGTCGAGATCCTCTCGCACAGTCTTCCCAGTCACCTGCAGCAACTCACTAAGATCACTGACGGTTACTTCCTGGCGCTCCAGCAGAGCCTCCATAATTTTTTCATGTCTTTTCAATGGATTCATCATAATCAACTTCCTATACCACCTGAGTCAAAATAAATGAGTTATAGTGTCTACCCTGTCAATTTAACTCAGACATCTGTAATTTATTATTTCAGGTCTTTCATCGCTACGCCGTCCATATCTTCGAACGTCTGGTTCTCACCAGCCATCGCCCAACAGAAGGTGTAATTGCTTGTACCCACACCACTGTGAATGGACCAGCTTGGGGAAATGATCGCCTGGCGATCACGTACAACCAGATGGCGTGTTTCGTTTGGCTCACCCATCATATGGAATACAACACCGTCTTCAGGCAAGTTCCAGTACAAGTATACTTCGGAACGGCGGTTATGGGTATGTGCAGGCATCGTGTTCCACATGTTACCCTTGTTCAACTCCGTGATCCCCATCACGAGTTGACAGCTCTTAATTCCACCCTCACCCTGGTGAATGTACCGATAGATTGTACGCTCGTTCGAGCTTTCAATGCTGCCGAGATGATTCGGCTGGGCTTGTTCTTGTGTTGCTTTTACCGTTGGATAGGTGTGGTGAGCCGGTGTGGATACAAAATAGAATTGGGCAGGTTGAGCCTTGTCACTGCTCGTGAACACAACTTCCTTCACACCTCTACCGATGTAGAGACATTCCTTCGCTCCAATCTCATACCCTTGACCATCCGCTGTCACTGTTCCGTGACCACCAACGTTAATGATACCGATTTCACGACGTTCCAGGAAAAAGTTCGTTCCGATATCTTTCAGGTTTACTTCAAGGGTAATATCCTTGCTCTCAGGTACAGCCGTTCCCACAATATAACGATCCACATGAGAATATACGGTTACCAGTTCATCGGTTGCAAACAGTTGCTCCATCAAAAATTCCTCACGCAGGCGAGATGTATCATATGTTTTCACTTCATTGGGATGTGCAGCATAACGATTTTCCATTCTTAATCCATTCCTTTCGTCATTTAAATTAGTTGGGATTGAGTTTGATAATGTTCATATAAGTTCATTTTAGTTCATTATGTATCTTTTGTGTACCTTTATTTTCGAAAAAGTAATTTATGTGATAATGAGATTAAGACTTTTTTCCAAGTCTTATGTACTACTGTATTAAGAGAACCTTCCCATCGATACCCCATTCAGCCGTTGCAATAGCCTGTTGTACATTCGTTAGTTCATACGTCGCCCCAACGTTTGCCATGACAAGCCTTCCTGCTCTGACCAGCTCCATCACCTCATGAAATACCTGTTCCCAGCGTTGTTGCGAACAGCGTTCCACCCAATGCTTTAACCAGAAAAGTTTCACATGAACTTGTGTTCCACGGGTTACTTCATGCCATAACGGTGTGATCCCCGAAAGCAGCCCTACACTGATGACCGTACCATTTGGCTTAAGACAACTGACCAACTGTTCCCCGTCTGTCCCTCCAATACAATCCACGGCTGCATCAGCACAGCACCCCTCTGTTAATTCCGCGATTCTATCCTGTAGCAACTCTTTCGTCGTATTGATAACAGAAACTGCTCCAAGACGATACAGTTCAGCAGTATGACGATCACCTCTCGTAAGCGCAATCAATTTAAATCCATAGATTTTTGAGATCTGTGCAAAGATTCGCCCGATCGCAGATCCCCCCGCATTCACAATCAGGGTATTACCATACGTAAGATTAAGCATCTCTGTACAGATCAACCAAGCCGTAATCGGGTTAATATAGAGCTGACTGGCTGATTGATCATCGATATCATTAGGCACGATGATTGTATGACGATCCAAGGTCTTCACGACGTCCTGCCAAGTATTCTCGCCTTTTAGCGGCAAGACACGGCGCCCCAACATTTGATTGGATACTCCCGGTCCTACTGCTTCTACCACCCCCACACCCTCAAAACCGGGAACAGCTGGTAATCGGGTACGATGCGGGTAAGCTCCTCGAACAGGAATGAGATCGGAGGGATTAATAGGCCGAGCATACATCCTCACTGCTAATTCACCGGGGCCAGGGGGTATCACATCTTTTTCTTCCATACATAACACTTCACTTGGTTCGCCAAAACGATAGTAACGGATTATCCTAGCTTTCATTGGTACATCTCCTAAAATAATTTTGCTAAAATAACTCCAAATAAAATATTGAATATATTTCCAGAGTGTATAACAATAGTATCACTGGTAAATTATTTCATCAACGACTTATTATGATATAAAACAACTTTTTTTTCATAAAAACATTCGAAAATATTTGCTTAGAAAAAAAAAGAGCCCCACAACCTTGAATTCCAAGGTCGTGAGGATCTTTCATCATATGAATTAATGTGCAACAGCGTTGTTAAGCATGATCCAGATCGAACCAATCACGATAGTCATCATAATCAGTAATCCGAAAATAAGTGCCATCACATTCCAGCGTGGTTTCCCTGTTTCACGGATATGCATGAAGAAGAAGAGTTGAACCACAAACTGAAGTGCTGCTGTACCAAGAATCACAACGAGTGTTCCTGTTTTGCCCATCATGTCGTTCAAAACCACCACAAGTGGAATGATTGTCAGTACGACGGACAGAATGAAGCCGATGACATAAGACTTCAGTGAGCCATGTTGTTCATGGCCGTGGGAATCATGTGAGTTGTGCTCTGCCATCTACATCACCCCCAAGAGATAGACGATCGACAGGAGGAAGATCCATACGACGTCCAAGAAGTGCCAGTACAAGCTGATAACGTTGATTTTACCGCGAGTGACATCAGTAATTCCACGTTTTTTCAGTTGTAACATAAGTCCAATCATCCAGATCAGACCAAGCGATACGTGAAGTCCGTGAGTACCCACGAGGGTGAAGAATGCGCCAGAAGCAGCACTCGTTGTAAAGCTAAACCCTTCGTGAATCAACTCAATAAACTCATATACTTCCAGTGCAATAAAGCTTGCACCCAGAACGGCTGTAACGGCCAGCCAACTGATTAATTGTTTTACTTTGCCCTGATTCATCGCCAGAACCGCGAGTCCGCTCGTAAATGAACTTGTGAGCAAGATAAACGTTTCGGCAATAACGCCAGGCATTTTGATCAATTCAGACAAAATTGGTCCGCCCGCCGTATTGTCACGCAACACAATGAAGGTTGCGAACAATACGGAGAACAGGATAACGTCGGAAATCAGGAAGAACCAGAAACCGAGAATTTTCATTTCCTGTGGATCATGATGTCCATGGTCGTGACCATGTGCATGATTCTCACCGTGCTTAGCGGCTGCTTGAGCCATCTATACCGACCCCCTTAACGACGCTTCGGTACGTTTAATTTCGTCGACCGGAATGTAATAATCCGTATCGTATGAGAATGAACGGGCGATCATGCAGATCCCTACGCCAGCGAGTCCGAGAATTGCCATCCACAGCCATCCGAAGACAAAGCCGAAACCGGCGATGAACCAGAAGACAGACATGATGAACGGAATTCCGGAGTTCTTCGGCATATGAATCGGCTCAAGCGGTTGCTCAGGCGGATAGATGCCTTTGGCACGACGTTCTTTCTCTTCCCACCACTCATCAATATCATCTCCGCGCGGTGTAACAGCGAAGTTATATTCGGGAGCTGGTGAAGGAATCGACCACTCGAGCGTACGACCATCCCATGGATCGCCGGAAGCTTTAAGTGTTTTGTATTTGCGAATACCGTCTGCAATTTGTGCAACTTGGAACAAGAATCCGACACCCATCAGGAATGCCCCGATTGTGGATACGAAGTTCAGTTCCCACCAGCCAGTATCCCAGCCGTATGTGCTCAGACGACGTGTCATACCCATCAGACCGACAGCGTACTGCGGCATGAAGCAGACATAGAAACCAATATTCCAAGTCCAGAATGCCCATTTGCCCAGTTTCTCTGGAAGTTGGAAACCGAACATTTTAGGCCACCAGTAGTACAGACCTGCGAAGTATCCGAATACTACGCCACCGATCAATACTTGGTGGAAGTGGGCAATCAGGAAGTAACTGTTATGGAACTGGAAGTCAGCAGGAGCAACGGATAACAGAACGCCTGTCATACCCCCGACAATAAAGCACGGGATAAAGGCAAGTGTCCACATCATCGGAGTCGCCATGCGAATCCTTCCTCGATACATGGTAAACAGCCAGTTAAATATCTTAACCCCTGTTGGAATAGCAATCAACATCGTAGTTACGGCGAAGAATGCATTCACGTCCGCTCCTGAACCCATCGTGAAGAAGTGATGCGCCCATGTGAAGAAGGACAGGAAGCTGATGATTAACATTGCAAATACCATTGACTTGTAACCAAACAGTTTTTTCCGAGAGAAGGTACTTACAATCTCGGAGAACACACCGAATGCCGGCAAGACGACAATGTATACCTCAGGGTGACCCCACATCCAGATCAAGTTGATATACATCATTGGGTTACCACCCAGATCAAGTGTGAAGAAATGCGCCCCGGCAAACCTGTCGAGGAATAACAATGCAAGTGTCACGGTCAAGATCGGGAAAGCAAACAAGATAATGATACAAGTGGAGAATACCGACCATGTGAACATCGGCATTTTCATCCATCTCATACCTGGCGCACGCATTTTAATGATGGTAACCAGGAAGTTGATACCGGTAGCCAGGGAACCGATACCCGATATCTGAATACCCCATATATAGAAGTTCTGTCCTACCCCAGGGCTGTGCGACAGCTCCGATAGAGGCGGATAACTCAGCCATCCTGCATCCGGTGAACCACCGATAACGAATGACAGGTTAAACAGCATTGCTCCCAGGAAGAATAACCAGAAGCTCAGTGCATTCAGGAACGGGAACGCAACGTCCCTTGCTCCGATCTGTAATGGCACGATAACGTTAAATAGACCAAACATAAATGGCATCGCCATGAACAGAATCATGATCGTGCCGTGAGTTGTGAACACCTGATTATAATGCTCAGGATTCAGAAATTCATTGTTAGGCATAGCTAGCTGAAGGCGCATCATTAGCGCATCCACACCACCACGGAATAACATGATAATGGAAGCGATGATATACATGATACCGATCTTTTTGTGATCGACAGTCGTTAACCAGTTACGCCAGAGCCAGCCCCATTTTTTGAAATAAGTTAGCACCGCTACAATAGTAATCATGGTAATTCCAATAGCTACCATCGCACCATAAATGAGCGGATCACCGGTTACGAAAAACTCCGATGCAAACTCTTTAAGTCCCTCTAACATTGGGGGCCTCCTTTCGAATCTTTAGTTAGCACTCTTGTCCTCGTCTTGATTGGAAGTATCAGTTGCATTTTGAATGGCTCCAGCAGCTTCGTTGGAAGTTCCATGCTTGCTGTGAGCACTTTGACCATCTACAACATACTTGGTTACAATATCTTGGAACAATCCTTCTGGGAAGGCAGAATAATAAGCAACATTGCTTGTTCCTGGTTCAGCCAGTGCCTTGTAACCTTCTGTGGTCAATTCCTGGGAACTTTGTTTCACTTCAGTTACCCATTTGTCAAAATCTTCGTCCGATGTAGCATTCACATCAAAACGCATTTCTCCAAAATGCTCACCTGTGAAGTTAGCGCCTGAACCCCAGTACTTGCCTTCATGATCTGCCTGCAGATACAAGGTCATCGCCATACCCGACATCGTATAAATCTGTCCTCCAAGTTGCGGAATCCAGAATGAGTTCATCGGTGAATCCGCGGTGAGCTCAAATTTCACAGGCCGATCTGCCGGAATATTCAACGTATTAACCGTTGCAATTCCTTGTTCTGGATACATAAACAGCCATTTCCAGTCCAGTGAAGACACTTGGATGGTAATTGGTGCTTTCTCGTGAGCCAACGGCTTCGAAGGTTCCAGAACATAAGTGTAACGAATCGTTACAATTGCAAGTATTCCAATAATAATAATTGGAATGGTCCACCATACAACCTCCGCTTTGGTGCTATGAGCCCAGTTAGGTTCATATGCTGCTTTGTTGTCCGGTTTATCGCGGTAACGCCATACGATTACGGCAGCCAAAATGAGTACTGGCACAATGATAACAGCACACAAAATTGTCGAGATGACAATCAAATCTCTCTGCGAAGCGCCAATTGGCCCCTTCGGATCCAGAACAACGTACTGTCCGCCTGCCAGCATTGGCCAGACAATCAATGCAATTGTAACCAACGTCAGGACAACCGGAATGATAATCCGGATTAGCGACCTAGGTTTCTTGTTCATTTTGATCCCCTCTCCTTAAATTCGCTCATACTGAAAAATCAGTATACTACTCTCTTCCTACTAAAGATATCAGAAATGAACAACTTTTTTGTTCTTGTTAACAAATTTGTCGATTTTACACCTTAAATGTGTGAATTTTTTCTCACAAATCGCTTGCGTGCTTGATATTTGTACTTCGTAATCTTTACACATCAAGTCACAAAATAAAACCCTTTGCAGTCCCGTTGAACAATGTCAACGAATCCGCAAAGGGCTTTATTGACTGGATTCCGGGAACTTATCCAGTCTTATTATGAACGAATTAACGCAGGATTATAATCAATCGGCGCCTTCGTCTTCCCGGCGTGTATGAACAAGGCCAATCGCTTTGGCAATAACGTAAATAAACACACTACCTACAAGGAATCCAATACCAACCATCAAGCCAAGATTACGATCATTAAAGTCATTCAGATTGAACAGACACATGACCACTCCCGTAATGAGTGCGACCCATGCCAGAACTGTCATCGTCAAGACGGCGCGCCGCATATTTTTGTCTTTGCGCTCCAATTGGCTAACCATTGCTGTCTTCGATGCCATAGTAAACACTTCCTTTTCCCTTTTTGTAAGTGCTTTCCTTATACCAATATACCACATCAGTATGATTTTTAGTCAACAAATGTTCAAATTTTATTCTCAATTTGGACACTTTATTTCGATTTATACCATTGACAAAAAAATTTCAATTCATTCATACTTCTTATAACCCAAAAAACGTCTCTTCATAACAGAAACTGCACTTGACCTTATAAAACCTTTATGAACTACTCATTTTCAATTGTAAAAAATACAAAAAAAGACGGCACATTGGAATATTCCAATGCTACCGTCATCCTCATCTTTAATAAGGGAACCATATATAATGAGGAACTGCTTCACCCTTAAAACCTACCACCCAAACTATTGGGGATTATGTTCGTTCCGTGTCTCCAACCAATTATTCTTGATGATGTTCTGATACCAGTAATAACTCTCCTTCGGCGTTCTCACGAGAGAACGATAGTCCACATGAACAAGACCAAAACGCATGCGGTAGCCTTCTGCCCACTCGAAATTATCCATCAGTGACCATGCCATGTACCCTTTCAGGTTAATACCGTCATTAATGATGCGGTGAATTTGAGCCAAATGCTGCTCATAGTATGAAATTCGGCGATCATCGTTAATTTTTCCGTTCTCCAGGTCATCATTGATGCAGGCACCATTCTCTGTGATATATACATCCACATTGCCGTACTTTTGCAAGTAATGCATAAATTCATACAAACCACGTGATTCCACAGGCCAGCCAATATCGGTTTTGGTGAGGCCCATATCAACTTCTTCCGATTGCAGAGCACCTGCTTCCGGATTGAAGCGATTGATCCCCATCGTGTAATAGTTAATGCCGAGCAGATCGATCGGTTGTGAGATGATCTCCATATCGCCTTCCTGAATTGGTACGGTAGCACCCGCTTCTGCAAACCAATCCACCATAAACTGAGGATATGAACCTTTGTAGATTGGATCAAGGAACCAATCGGTATTAAGCGCAATCGATCGGTCACACGCAGCTTGGTCCTCAGGAGATTTGCTGTACGGCTCAGCCCAGCATACGTTCGGAGCAATACCAATCTGACCGGTTGTTCCCAAGCGACGGAAGGATTGAACGGCTTTACCATGAGCAACCAGCAATCCATGTGCCACATTAATTGACGTTTGCAGGTCTTTGTTTCCTGGCGCATGAATCCCGAGAAGGTTCGACAGGAACGCAATACACCATGGTTCGTTGAATGTCAGCCAAAAATTGATCTTGCCCGAGAATTCTTTGAAAATCACTTCGGCATATTTCACAAAAGCGTCTACTGTTCTGCGGTTGCCCCAGCCGCCGTCATCCTCCAGCGTTTGCGGAAGATCCCAGTGATACAGTGTGAGGAACGGTTCAATTCCAGCCTCGATCAATGCATCCACGAAGCGGTGGTAGAAGTCCAGACCTTCCTGATTGATCTCACCATCTCCGTCAGGAATAATACGCGGCCAGGCAATGGAGAACCGGTATGTATTAATCCCGAGTTTCTTCATCAGTTCGATGTCTTCCTCGTAACGGTGGTAACTGTCACACGCGACATCTCCATTATCTCCGTTATATACTTTGCCAGGTGTGCGCGCAAACGTATCCCAGATGGATACCCCGCGTCCACCTTCCTGTGCCGCTCCTTCTATCTGATAGGAAGCTGTTGCTGTACCCCAGCGAAAATCTTGCGGAAATCTAAAAATGGTCATGGTTGGCTCCTCCGTCTCATGATGACACGCGGATCGTCTGTCCTGCGGTCATGGTTAAAATAATTACATAATCGCCCTGAGGCGTAAGCTCTGCCTTGGCTTCTTCGTTTCCTTCCACACGCAGTGGATAAACACTGCGAAGGGTCAGCGACTCATTTCGATCTGCCTTAATAACCGCTGACGCAAGCTTGTTGTCCGTCCACGTTATCGCTACCGTATAACCACCTCTTGCACGAAGGCCTTCAACACGACCTTGAGTCCAGAGTTCAGGCAGTGCAGGCAGTAAATGTAACTCGTTCAAGTGGCTCTGCAATAACATCTCCGCGATTCCAGCCGTGCCTCCAAAATTACCATCGATCTGGAATGGTGGATGGTCATCAAACAGATTCGGATGTGTGGATCGGGCCAGCAACGTGCGCACAAACTGATGTGCCTGGCTGCTATCCAGCAGTCGTGCATACAGATTGATCAACCATGCACAGCTCCATCCTGTATGCCCGCCACCTTGTGAGATACGACGTTCAAGCGATACCCGTGCTGCTTCCACCAATTCCGGTGTGTGCACTCGATTGATCTGCTCCCCCGGATATAACCCATATAGATGGGAAACGTGACGATGCCCTGGTTCAGATTCGGCAAAATCTTTAAACCACTCCAGCAATTGTCCTTCGCTTCCAATTCGGAATGGATAGAGTTTCTCCAGAGCCTCACCCCACTCGCTCACCAATGACTGATCAATGCCCAGTTGCTTCGCAGCCTCAATACAACGGCTGAACAGTTCACGAATTAACGTCATATCCATCGTTGAAGCCATGGATATACTGCGTGCCTCCCCAGCATCTGTGAGAAACTTGTTCTCTGGTGAAGTGGATGGAATCGTAACCAGATAACCATCGGGCCCTTCCACCAGCCAATCGAGACAGAACAGCGCCGCCTCTTTCATGATGGGATACGCGCGTTCCTCAAGAAAACGCTGATCACCGGTAAATTGGTAATGCTCCCACAGATGCGAGGTCAGCCACACGCCACCCATCGGCCAGAAAGCCCAGCTTGCATCTCCACCTGTCGGTGTAGAGGTTCTCCAGATATCCACGTTATGATGGGCAGTCCATCCACGGGCTCCATACAGAATCCGCGCCGTTCTTCGTCCTGTATCACTGAGATCGGTCAGCATATCGAACAGCGGCTCATGACATTCACTGAGATTGCAGACTTCTGCCGGCCAGTAATTCATCTCCGTGTTGATGTTGATCGTGTAATCACTGTGCCATGGCGGCTCTACCTGATGATTCCAGATTCCCTGCAGATTGGCAGGCTGGCTGCCCGGACGCGAACTAGCCATTAACAGATATCTTCCATATTGAAAATAAAGTGCCTCCAATCCAGGGTCTTGTTGCCCTGCCTGATAAGCCTGCAGCCGCTCATCTGTAGGTAATTCGGCGTTAGCCGATACCCCTAAATCAATAGAGACTCTGTTAAACAACGCGCTATGATCCTGAATATGTCGGTCACGAAGCGCTTCCGCGCCATGTCTGGTCGCTTTGGAGATCATCTCCTTGCATTCCTCTTCCAATACAAAATGATCCTTCACAGGTAACACATCGTAACTTTCAAAAGACGTAGCTGCTGCCAGATAAAACACAACCTGATCAGCACCCTGAATATGTAACTTGCCTTCCAGTTTGGAGACCTTCACCTGATCGCCAGATGCCGCAAAAGCTACACGGACAGCATAAGCCGTTCCCCGATCCTCTTCATAGAGGACGGATTCCGGGTGATCCCTGAAGTAATTGGACTCCACATGACTTGGGCACCGACTGAACATGGTTAGAGCATCTCCCGAAGTCTCAACGCGATAAGGATGGGGACTGTCTAGCGTAACACTTACACTCACAGCGCCCTTCTGATCAGCAGTCAATGTGCAGACCATTAGATCATCCGAAGCACTGGAATACATTTCACGTACGTATTGAGTTCCTTCCAATGAGTAGGTTGTGGTTGCAATACCCGATTCCAGATCAAGCTCCCGTTCAAATGCATCATATGAAAGATCCTTCAAACCCTCATGGTGCAATAGAAAATGACCCATCGGCTGGTAGGCCTCTACATCACGACCAAGCATTTCACGGTTCAACAAATCCTCAGCTTCACCATACTGTCCAGACATGATCAACTCTCGCGTCTGCTTCAAATACCGCTGACTGCTGTATTGAATCGTATCCCGTGGAAACCCTGACCATAATGTATCTTCATTGAGCTGAATTCGTTCATCTGCTGCGCCACCGTACACCATGCCTCCAAGACGGCCGTTTCCGATAGGCAATGCTTCTTCCCAGCGTTTTGCCGGTTGTCGATACCATAGACGATTGATTTTAGTTTGGTTATTGTGTTGGGACATGATTAGCTCCTGTTCCTAAATCAGCTGTATATTTCTTATGATATAAAACGTTTTCGGTAAGTGCTTACAATAATAAAATTATATGTGATTTCAAAATTTGCGTCAATGCAAATCATCACATCATTCTACAAAAAAAAGGCCCCATATAGGGCCCTTTCCTTGTGTAACCATGGATCACAGACAATCCATATTATTTTACGTCTTTTCCTGTCCACAGAGAGACACGTTCCTTAACCCAAACCGTAAATTGTTTCTCCATTTCAACTGCACCTGCTTTGTCCAAATCAGCCAGTAAAGCATCATAGGTTGCATCAAAGTTTGCTGGTGTAGTCAGAACAGCTTCCGGAATCCGTTTACGGATGATATCCTGCGTTTTCTGGAACGTTACCTCATAGTCTGTACCGGAAGGTACGGACATGTTATATGCTGCGCCCCAATCCTTAACTGGCAGATCTTCTTCAGCCGGATAGAACTCTTTCCAAGTCGTGATACCATAAGCTTTCAGCGTTTCTTTCTCTGCAGCCGTGTAACCAGCTACAATCTGCTCAGGGAAGTTTGTTGTGTAGTAGTTATCCGTTGAATCTTTTACACCATCACCGTATCTTGCGCTAAATACGTTATACATCCCAATTCCTGTTTCCTTGCTGAAATTGGAGTTGTCATTCGTTTTACGGTCCTGAACGTCATCTGGAATCACGCGTTTACCATCTTCTACGTTGTAATGTTCACCTTCGATACCCCAGTTTCTCAGAACCTGTCCTTCATCGGAAGCAAGCCAATCCATGAATTTGATGATACGCACTGGATCTTTGGCCGAAGTTGTAATCCCGATGCCATAACCGTCAAATCCGGCTGGTTGGAACGTGTGATCCACAATTTCATCGTTAAGTGATACAGAGAAGTGAGCATATGTGGCATCATCCTTGCCCGATGATTTAAGCGCGTTCTCCGCTTCTTGATAGTTCCACTCTTGGTCAATCAGACCGAGGACACGGCCACTGGCAATTTTGGACTTGTATTGGTCATCCTTTTGAACAAAGGCATCTTTGTCCAGTAGGCCTTCATTGTACATTTTATTCAACCAGCGGAAATATTCTCTTTCCTCTGGACGTTTGTAGTGCAATTTTGCTTCATACGTTTCAGGGTCAATGTAATATTCACCATCATCCGGTGCACCTGTTGCCTGGAAAGCTGGATTCGTTACCGTGATCATGATCTTCCAGTCATCTGCATTCAATGTTAATGGAATGGTTGGCTGACCATCAATGGTTGGATGTTTTTCATAATAAGCTCTGAGTACATTCTCGTAATCCTCAAGTGTCTTCACTTCAGGGTATCCGAGCTCTTTCAATACTCTTTGCTGAATTTCAAATCCACCTGTAGCGTCAAACGTAACATTATCAACACCCATATTGGTTGGAATCGTATATATCGCTTGATCTTCCAAACTGTATTTCAAACGGTTCATCTGTTCCCCATAGATTTTTTTCAGATTGGGAGCATGCTCCTCAATCAGATCCGTGAGATCCAGCATCGCGCCTGCATCCACAAGCTTAGATAAGTTACCTTTAGGGTAGATCATATCAGGAAAGTCACCACTGGCAGCCATTAGCGCAATCTTCTGGTTACCACCATCGTTTACATCATACTCTGCTTCAATGGTAACACCTGTTTGCTCCGTAATCTTTTTACCAACAGCATCTTGCATCTTGTTCCAGGTTGGACTAGCATCCGCCCCGAAGAATGTAACTGTGATCGGTTCGGTTCCGCTGGACTCCGAAGTCTCTTTGGTTCCCGAATTCCCGCAGCCAGCTGTAACCAACATTGCACTTGCGAGCATCAACATTGCAAACGTCTTGGGTGTATTGCCTTTCATTTTGCCTCTCATTGTCTAGTTCCCCCTATTATTTATGAAGGTTTTATCTGTATAACAGGCTTTAGGCCTGAGGATACCACTTTTTTTTGAATGCGCTTTCGGTATTGTTCATTCCGACGTGTTTACTGAAGCTGACGTTTCAATTCTGCAAAAAGAAAGATTCTCCTAACAGACATAAAACGTTTTCGAAAATGAAATAAACCGCTTACTGAAAGTGCTTACATGATAGATTATAGGCTATCCATCACCTCACGTCAACAATAAAAAAAGCCCTTTCTCAAGGGCTTTTTCCGCTATGAAAATCCTTAACTTTAATGCTTGGTTTTCAAGCTTATTTCACATCTTTTCCAGTCCAGAGAGCTACACGTTCTTTGATCCAAACCGTGTATTGTTTCTCCATCTCCACTGCACCCGCTTTATCGAGTTCAGCCAGAAGACCATCGTATACGCTGTCGAAGTTTTCAGGTTTGGCAAGGATCGCCTCTGGAATACGTTTACGTACGATATCCTGTGTTTTCTGGAACGTTACGTTGTAATCCGTGTCAGATGGTACAGGCATGTTGTATGCTGCGCCCCAATCTTTTAGCTTCAGATCATCTTCGGAAGGATAGAAATCTTTCCATGTTGTAATACCATAGGCTTTCAACGTTTCCTTCTCAGCGGCAGTGTAACCAGCTTGAATCTGTTCAGGGAAGTTCGTTGTATAGTAGTTATCCGTGGCATCTTTCACACCATCACCGTATCTGGCGCTAAATATGTTATACATGCCTACGCCTGATTCTTTGGTAAAAGCTGAGTTATCATTGGTTTTGCGATCTTGTACGTCATCCGGAATGATGCGTTTCCCATTCTCGACTTGGTAATGTTGGCCTTCAACGCCCCAGTTTCTCAGGACCTGACCTTCATCGGAAGCAAGCCAATCCATGAATTTGATAATACGTACCGGATCTTTGGCCGAAGTTGTGATTCCGATACCATAACCGTCAAATCCCGTCGGTTGGAACGTATGATCCACAATATCCTTATTCAAGGATACGGAGAAGTGGGCATATGTTTTATCGCCACCGTTAGACGATTTCAAAGCATTCTCCGCCTCACCATAGTTCCACTCCTGGTCGATTAGACCGAGTACACGGCCACTGGCAATTTTGGATTTGTATTGGTCATCCTTTTGAACAAATGTATCTTTGTCAAGCAGACCCTCATTGTACATTTTGTTCAACCAACGGAAATATTCCTTTTCTTCAGGGCGTTTGTAGTGTAGAACGGCTTCATAGGTCTCAGGATTAATATAATACTCACCATCATCCGGTCCACCCGTAGCTTGGAATGCAGGGTTCGTTACCGTAATCATAATTTTCCAGTCATCTGCATTCAATGTTAACGGAATAGTCGGTTGACCATCAATCGTTGGATGTTTTTCATAATACGTTCTCAGTACGTTCTCGTAGTCCTCAAGCGTTTTTACTTCAGGGTAGCCGAGCTCTTTCAATACTCTTTGTTGAATTTCGAATCCGCCCCTAGCGTCAAACTCAACGTTATCTACACCCATATTAGTCGGGATCGTGTAAATGGCTCGATCTTCAAGACTGTATTTCAGACGGTTCGTCTGATCACCATAGATTTTTTTCAAGTTGGGAGCATGCTCCTCAATTAGATCGGTCAGGTCCAGCATCGCGCCTGCATCCACAAGCTTAGACAGGTTGCCTTTAGGATAGATAATATCAGGGTAATCACCACTGGCAGCCATCAAAGGAATCTTTTGGTCACCACCATTATTCACATCATACTCAGCTTCAATTGTAACTCCCGTTGCCTTAGTAATCTCTTGACCGACAGCATCCTTCATGTTATTCCAGTTCGGACTCGCGTCTGCACCAAAGAATGTAAAGGTCACTGGACTGGTTGTATCTCCGGAATCAACCGGTTTCTCTGAAGCGTTAGTTCCTCCTCCACTGCCGCTGCATCCTGCTGTAATTGCAAGAGCACTGGCTAACAGAAGCATTGCGAATGTTTTTGGTGTTTTGCCCTTCATGTGTAATCCCCCTTATGGATATTAATGAAGCTGTATATTTGTATAACAGGCTGACCTGAACATACCGTGACCAGATGAAACGAATGAAATTTTCTTGTTTTATAACATTAGAAGCGTTTTCAGAAAAACAAAAAGTGGCTCTTCTCTTGCCTTATTTCTTCTTCATTCCTGTACGTGTTTACTTTGAAGTTCAGGTGTATATCACATGATGTACAAGCAAATGTAAGTGCTTTCATAATTGAATAATAATCGCTCCTATATCCCTTGTCAATAGTGAATTTCTAAAATTGAAAACGTTTTTTAGAAAACGTTTTAGATAAAAAAAGAACCCAGATATTCTGGATTCTTTTTCGTTTTAAATCTGACTGGCTAAACGTTTATTTAGCCTCTTCACCGCTCCACAATTGAACACGGTTTTGAACGAGTTCTGTATATTGTTTCTCCATATCCTCTGCTCCTGCTTGGTTCACTTCTGCAATCATGCCGTCATAGATCGCATCGAACTGTTCAGGAGTACTCAGAATAGCTTCCGGGATACGTTTCCGAATGATATCCTGTGTTTTCTTGAAGATGACGTTGTAGTTGGAGTCACCTGGTGTTGGCAGATTGTATGCTGCTCCCCATGGCTTGATTGGGAACTCGTCTTCATTCGGGAACAGATCTTTCCACGTCGTAGCGCCGTAAGCTTTGAGTGTTTCTTTCTCTGCATCGGAATATGCTGCCACGATCTGTTCAGGGAAATTCGTAGTGTAGTAGTTATCCGTTGAATCCTTCACACCGTCTCCATAGTGACCGGACATATTGGTGTACAGTCCAATACCCGTTTCTTTCTGGAATACGGCTGCATTATTGGTTTTCTGATCCAGAATGTCGGCAGGAATGACACGTTTGCCGTCCTTCACTTCGTACTGTTTGCCCTCAATTCCCCAGTTCATCAGCACTTGCCCTTCTTCAGAAGCCAGGTAATCGAAGAATTTGATCGTACGAACCGGGTCAGGATTCGATGTTGTAATCCCTACACCCCAACCGGATACAAAACCAGGGTCTTGGTAGGCATGATCCTTGATATCCTCGGACAGGGTTACCGGGAAGTGTGAATACGTTGCTTCAGTCTTGCCCGCGGATTTCAACGCATTTTCTGCATCGGAATAACCCCAATCCTGATCAATGACACCAAGAACACGTCCACTTGCAATTTTGGATTTGTATTGGTCTGTTTTCTGGATGAAGCTGTCCTGATCAAGCAGTCCCTCATTGTACATATGGTTCAACCAGCGGAAGTACTCTTTTTCCTCTGGACGTTTGTAATGCAGACTTGCTTCATACGTCTCTGGATCGATGTAATATTCACCATCATCCGGTGCACCCGTTGCCTGGAAGGCCGGGTTCGTTACGGTAATCATGATTCTCCAATCATCCGCGTCCAGTGTTAACGGGATGGTGGGCTGACCATCAATCGTTGGGTGTTTCTCTTTGTAAGCCTTCAATACATTCTTGTAATCCTGAAGCGTACTTACTTCCGGGTATCCGAGTTCTTTCAGTACACGGTGCTGAATACCAAATCCGCCACCTGCATCAAAGTACTTTTGGTCTACCGCATAATACGTTGGCAGCACATAAATAGCCTGATCTTCATTACTGTATTTCAACCGGTCCATGTAATTACCATACAGCTTCTTCAGATTGGGAGCATATTGGTCGATCAGATCTGTCAGATCGAGCATTGCCCCGGCATCCACCAGTTTGCTAAGTTCTCCTTTGGGTGACACGATATCCGGATAGTCTCCGCTCGCCGCCATTAAGGATATTTTATCTTGACCACCACTAACGGCAAACTCACCGTTAAGGGTTATCCCTGTTTTTTCCGTAAGGACTTTACCTACTTCATCCTTCATGCCATTCCAGTTCGGACTGGGGTCAACGCTGAAGAAATCAAAAGTAAGTGGAGTTGTCTCTGCGCTTGTATCCTTGAACGACGTATCACTGCCGCTTCCTCCACCGCAACCTGCGAGTAAAGACATTGCAAGCACTGGTGCCAGTGCAATCTTCATTTTGGAACTTGCCATTATGGTAATCCTCCCTGTTTCATATGTCTGTCTTATCCGGGACTTTTTTGTCCCTGTCTATAGCTTCATGAATACCACACCGCAGCCCTATACGGTGAAGCGCAGACCAAATGGCTGCGCTTCGGGTATCCTGATGCTTCATTTGTAAGATGTACGGCCGCTCTATGTGGCAGCCTGTACAAGCTTGCTTATGCTTTTACTGCGCCCAGTGTCATACCGCCAACAAAGTACTTCTGAAGGAACGGATATACAATGAGGATTGGAACCGTTACAACGATCGTAATCGCCATCTTGATCGATTCCGGTGAAATCTGTGTCATTTGCTGTGCCATATCATTGGTATTCCTTCCAGCACCTGAGCCTTGCTGTGTACTTTGCAGTACTTTCATCAACTCGTACTGGAGTGTGGTCAGATGTGCCTTTGAACCATTATACAGGTACGTATCGAACCAAGCATTCCATTGACCTACAGCCAGGAACAACGCGATGGTTGCGAGTACTGGTTTACACAGTGGCAGGATGATTCTGTAATAGATTGTAAAGTCATTCGCACCGTCCAGCTTCGCTGATTCCTGCAATGCATACGGCAGACCATCAATGAATGAACGGATGATGAACACGTTAAACGCACTGATCATGCCTGGCAATACATATACCCAGAATGTACCGATCAGGTGCAGGTCACGCATCAGGATGTATACTGGAATCAGACCACCGGAGAAATACATCGTGAGTGCAAGCGTAGTGGAAACAAATTTTCTAAGTCCAAAGTCAGGTCTGCTCAGTGTAAAGGCGATCATGGATGAACTGATCAATCCGAGCACAGTACCTACAAGTGTACGCAGAATGGAGATCTGTAAACCTTGTATCAATCCATCATATTGGAAGATCGTTTTGTAGTTCTGTAATGTGAATTCGCGAGGCCACAAGTAAATCCCGCCACGTACTGTATCCGTTGAGTTATTAAGTGAGATGGCTAGTACGTTAAGGAATGGATATAGTGTTACGATCAGCACCATGGTCATCGCGAGGATGTTGAATATATCGAACAGTTTATCGCCTCGACTAGCATTGAATGCTTTGTTCGCCATAATGTCGTCCCCTCCCTACATGATGCTTTCTTTTGTGAATTTTTTGAACAAGCCGTTCGCAGTAAACAGAAGGATGATACTGACAACGGAGTTGAATATACCTATGGCTGTACCATATGAGAATCGTCCCATATTCAAACCATAATTGAGCGCGTACAGATCAAGCACTTCCGAGTAGTCTAAGACTAGACTGTTCTGCAGCAAAAACTGCTTCTCGAAACCGATACTGATCAGATGTCCAATCGACATGATGAAAAGTACGGAAATCGTGGTCCGTATGCCAGGCAGCGTGATGTGCCACATTTGTCTCCAGCGGTTGGCTCCATCTACACGGGAAGCTTCATACAGCTCTTGGTCGATACCGGTAATTGCTGCAAGATAGATAATCGCATTCCAACCGGTTTCCTTCCACATATCTGAAGCGGTTACAATGTACCAGAACAAGTTCCCCTTGGCCATGAATTGGATCGGCTGATCGATAATGTTCAGGCCTACCAAAATATCATTGATAATCCCGCCATCGGTGGAGAGCATCTTAGTGATAATCCCTGCCACAACGACCCATGATACAAAGTGAGGCAGATATGATACCGTTTGCACTGCACGCTTGAAGAACATGCCTTTCATTTCATTCAAGAGAATAGCGAAGAAAATCGGCACGATAAAACCAACAACTAGTCCCATCAAGCTCATTGCAAGCGTATTCCGAAGTACCAGATAGAAACGATCATCACTGAACAGGTCTACAAAGTGTTTAAAACCAACCCACTCTTGATCACCAAACGATCTGGCAGGTTTATAATTTTGGAAAGCCATCGTCCATCCCCATAGTGGCAGATAGTTAAATACGAAAACCCAAGCTACGAATGGCAATGACATGAGATAGAGATATTTCTGCTGTTTCATTCTGTCCCAAATTCCGTTCCGCCGATTCTTTAAAGGCGGTTTGGGGTCACTGCTTCTGTTCGCGGAAGCGGATTTTTTTGTTAGCGTTTCCATCTCCGTTCCCCCTCCTCTGTTTTATAAAATAATCATACTCGATAGAGCGTTTTCAAAATACCATCTGGATTTTAGAGAAAATCATATAAAAATTAGATATAGACATATATAATCAGACATTAATTCGTTAAAATTAGTGATAAATTCTACTTTCAAATGATATAAAAGTAATATTAAGGTAAAATATTATCTAAAGTGGTAAATATCGAAAACGTTTTATAGTAATCGTTTACTTCAATTACATGGCATACAAAAAGGACCCTTTCGGGTCCATCTGATTACAATGTGAATTGAATCGTTTGCAGTTTAGCGATGCCGAGTAATTGCGCTACGGATATGGAGGTTGCTGGACGGAATTGCTCTCCATTCAGATACGCAAGTATCTCCTGAAACAAGTAGGCGGCTTCCGGACGCTTCATTACAGCCAGATCAGCAAACGGAAGTGAGGATATCAAAATCTTGCCCTTCCCTACTTTTGCCTCAAAGGCATAAGCGAGTCGTTTGGCCCGATGGAAATGGTCCACCACTTCGATCAACGGCTCCACCCCGGGCAACGTATCCAAACATATCGCTGGTGTACCGTTCACCAAGTGATACCAATGCCAGTCCGAAGCCCCATCATGCGGGAAAGAGCCTAGTAGTGCTAACTGTTCTCTCAAATACATGCCCATCGTTGCACCAGGCTGTGTAGCAAACATCAGGTAATTCCAGAATACAGGTAGATACTTGGTCTCCACTGAATCATATAACCCTTCTGCGGTTGGCTGTAGCCAAACACTCCCCCCGTTGACCACATAATCAACGACATTGGGTGTTAACGACTGAGCGATAACCAAGTCAATCTCCCGATTTTTCAACAACTGAAATCCATCGATACGATCTACGCAATCATCATGCGCTTCACCCAGGAATGGCTTCAACTCTGCCACGGTATTCCAGAACCGATTCGAACTCGGATGTGACTGATAAAAAGGAAACGACCAGCCCTGCCATACATTCGCTACAGTTCTTTCCGAATCGCCTGATATCAGCTCCGCTTCAATGCGATAAGCTGCTGCTGCTTCACGAGGTGCTGTAGCGACGATACTTCCCAGTGACATGACGGACCCACATTGGATATCTCTGGTCTTCCATGCCCCTTCAGTAAGTATCACATCATTGCTTATTAACCTCCACTGAATGGATGCATCTTTGAGCGGGTCTTTACCATAGTGAGAGATGTGTACATGGACATGAATGGGTTCTCCGGCGTAAAATGTACGCTCCTTGCAACTTAACAACAGCACCACATCTGCGTTGAAACGCATGAATTCTTCAGGTGTTGTAATGCCTTTGTCATCCCAAAATACATCCAGAATGCCCGTCGTTGCATGTCCCTGCCCTGGAAAATCACGAATGTCCAGCAGCTGTACGCCCGCAGCGTCCGGTGTTCGCCGAATCCGCTCCATGGCTTCTTTTAAGGATCGTACCAGATGTGTACCACTGACCTGTTGAAAATGTTCCAGATCCGCCATCATCCCTTTGTTTGTCAACGATTCTACGATCGGTCGTAACCAGCTAGGACGCAATACGCCAGTATACTTGGCTCGCTCTTGGGGCCGCACATACATCGTGTACTGTGCATGTTCGTGCCCTATGATGGGATGCTCCGCAAGCCGGGTGACTGCATGATAATCCAGCGTGGTATCCGGTACAGCAGATAAAGTGGACTCCAATGGGGGATGCCAGTTCAACGACTGAATATAATAATCACCTTCCCGCCCTTGCGCCGGAAGCTGTCCAAAACCTGTATTGTCCGTATATAACCGGGTCGGGTCCATATCCCTTGCCCTCGATACCAATGCATTGAGTTCAGGATGGCCATTCGGACCAACAAGTTCATTCCCCATGGAGAACATGACGAATGAAGGATGTCTGTGCAGCGACTGGAGCAACCCGTCCAGTTCTTGTGTCAGATAAGACAACACTTCAGCTGGCGCAGACTGATCCGATTGCTCAAAGAAACGAGACCAATGTGGAAGTTCTGCCTGCACCAACATGCCCTCTTCATCTGCCGCGTCCCAGAAAGGCTCCGGCGCGCTCCACCCATGCAGACGGACATGATTGAATCCATACGATCTGGCGACTCGAAACTGCTGAAGATAATGCTCCTTGTCCCAGACGGGATACCCCGTCAGTGGAAAGATACAGCAATCGACGTACCCGCGCAGATATACTGGTGTCCCATTCAATTCGAGCTGCTTCCCGTTTGTTGCAAAGGAGCGTACACCAAATGATTGCTCCAGCCGATCCAGTTCCTGTTCACCGTTATGCAGACGGATCACTGCTTTGTATAATTCAGGGGATTCATCCGACCATCTTGCGATAGATTTCCCTGTCCCCAGTTCCAATCGCCACTGATCTATTAAAGCGTTGCTTTCAGTTACACCTGCTGAGCTTATATCCACATGCGCTTGAACACTCAGATTAACATTACAACTATATCGATCAAGCCATGTGCCGTCTGGATGCTGAATATCCACATGCAATTGCATCGATCTAGCCGATTCATTTGCGGGAGCGCTTACAGTACAATCAATCAGAAGGGTTCCAGTTTCAGCATCTGGTTGAATCCGTAACGTCTGTAATCGGCATGGGGGCAGAATGTCCAGATAAACACCACCCGTGATTCCACCCCAGGCTGTGGCCGTATGCAATGAATGAATATGGCTACCCGCCAGCGGAAGTTTCATCGTATTATCCACGCGGATCTCCACCCGATTCACTTCTCCCTGCTCCACCAGAGATGTAACATCCCACTTCTGTTGATTCACCAGACTATCCTGCTGTCCGGCATACTGTCCATTGATCCAGAGATTCGTTGTCCATCGGACACCTTCCAATCTGAATACATAGTGGCATCCCGGATCGTCTGATGGAACATGAACATCCTGAGCATACCAAGCTGAGCCTTCATATTCGCGTACCTTGGTCCAGGTGTCGAGCCTTTCGTATTCAGGCTCATCTCCGTATCCTTGCTCTTCCCATGAACCGGGAATCTGAATGGTCTCCCATGATGTATTTTCACACTGTGAAGGTGGTAATATCTCTTGTTCAACGAGTTTATCGGACTCCAGATCCAAACAAAACTGCCATGTTCCATTTAAGTTCAATGTATGACGTACAGCACCTATATCGGACAAATTCATATCGTATGGCCATCCCTTCATCTGGATTCTTGTAAATCCAGTCTAAAATGTGAAGCTTTCCGTGACCATTGTTTATCATGGGAAGTGCATGGACAATATGATGAATCTGGAAATTTCTCAGGAATACCAAAAACGTTTTACATAGTAGGCATGGGCAAGGCCCAGCACTCCGTACTTATTCCTCGTTTATATCCGTAGCCGTTCCTTTCAACGATGATTGGGTTCTGGCCTGTTTGTAAGCGGAAGGGGATTCCCCTACATATTTCTTGAATTTACCGTGGAAGTAGTCCACATTCGCATACCCCACTCTCGCCGCGACCTGATGGACCTTCAGTCCTTCGTCCAGTAATTCCTTGGCCTTTTCCATACGAACCTTGTCCAGAAATGCATTGAAATACTCTCCAGTATGATTCTTGAACAACTTACCCAAGTAACTGCTGTTATAGTTAAACACTTCAGCAAGTACCTCTAGCTTGAGATTTTCGCCAGGGTTACGCTGGATAAATTCAATCATCTGTTTCAATACAGTATCCTTGCTTCCCCCACCCATACGTTGAATAAGTCGATTAAAATGTTCCGCTGCCATGACTTTGAGATCAGACATCGTGAATTGATGATAGACTTCATTAATTAGAACCGAATGCTCCTGCATAATGGAGTGCATATGTTGATTCGTCGCTGCAAGCTTGTTGAACGCCAGGGAAAATACCTGTGAGAACGCCGTCTTGATCGCTTGCTCTGTTCGGTGATATGGAACCAGACGCTCTTCCATCTCAACCAGTACCCGCATAACGGACTCACTACTGCGGATGTCTAACGCATAATACAGCTTGTCCGCGAGTTCGTCCTCAACTGGCTCATGTGCTCCGTCCACAGCTTCAACTTCTGGCTTAACAACGCTTTCGCTTTCGCCTTCGCTACCTTCAGTCCACAGAATGATGCGTTGCTCCGTGAACAAGAAGCGTTCCCCGAGTAAACGATTCGCCTGCGTGTATGACCGCGCAATTTCAGAAGTGGAATGTACGGGTTCTCCTGCAGCACCGTACATGTGAACCTCCCATTCTCCCAGAAGTCCTTCCAGCTCATCATACAGATTTCTTGCAGATGACTCGGATGTGATTGTTTCCTTACTTAACAGCCCCAGACCTGAATGGAACGAGAATACAATACCTCGGTCTTTATGGTCAAATGCTTCAATCAGTTTGCGTTTCATAACACTTCCCCGTTGCAGGTCGGGGGCCGCATGCATCTCAAGCAGTACAATCTGATAGTGAGGCCAGTGCAGCCCCAGGCTATCTTCTTCCATGCTACCCGCACCCTCCAGACTGTCAAAGAGCAAAGCTTCGATCTGATGCTCCCTAAAGACGGTATCTTCACCAGCTTGACGTGCCATTGTCTCTCGTTCACGGGTCAGGATTGTAGCAATCCTCTCCAGTTCACCAATGATCTCTTCTTCATCCACCGGTTTGAGCAGATAACCATCCACACCAAAACTGATGGCTTTCTTGGCATAATCAAAATCCGCATAACCGCTCAATATCAAAAAGTGCGAATCCGGACGATTCCGGCGCACTTCTTCAATCACATCCAGCCCGGTCATACCGGGCATGCGAATATCAATAATCGTCAGATCAGGCTCCAACTCCTCAAACCGGGAGATGGCCTCACGCCCGCTGGCAGCTGTAGCGATGACCTGGAATCCGTATTTTTCCCATTCGATAATGGTTGTTAGTCCCTCACGTATGCTCGGTTCGTCATCCACCAAAAACACTTTATACATGTTGGTCCCCTCCTGCTGGCAAAGTGAAAGAAACCTCTGTTCCTTCCCCATATACACTCTTAATCTGTATTCCATATGGCTCGCCGTACGTCAATGTTAAGCGTTGATGTACATTACGCATGCCGATCCGGCTCTTCTCCTGTTCCTCCGGTCCACAGATAAACTGCATCACCTCAGCCAGTCGTTCTGGCGTTATGCCTGCACCATTGTCATCCACACGGATCTGCACGATGTTTTCTACTAAACGAATACTTATATGAACACGGACTGTGCCCTCTTTGTTCTCCAGACCATGGACAATCGCATTCTCAACCAAAGGTTGAATAATCAAAGGCGGAATGTACATCTTCTCCACCTCGGGATCGATATGGATCTGGAATGCAAGGCGGTCGCCGTAACGAAATTTCTGAATTTCCAAATAGGAACGTACCATTTCAAGTTCAGCCCGGAAGGTTGTTTTTCCACTGCCAATCTCCAGACTCTTGCGCATCAGCTTACCCAACAGCCTGACGATGTTAGCAATCTCTGCTTCTCCCTTAATATGCGCTTTCATCCGAATGGACTCCAGTGCATTAAACAAGAAATGGGGATTGATCTGGCTCGCCATCATTTTCAATTTAATCTCTTTTTGGGCGATTTCCAATTGATTGTTCTGTTCGGTCGCTTCTACCACCTGCGTCATGAGTTCATTGATACTTTTCACCATATAGTTGAACTGTCGTGACAATTGTCCAATCTCATCATTTCCATCAATTCGAGAAGTCACGTTCAGGTCTCCTAATGCAAGCTTGTTGAGGTGTTTACTCAGCCGGAGCAATCGGTTCGAAGTGAGGAACGAGATGATATATACGAATAGTAGGGCGATCACCAGCACCAGTATAATAAAAATCATGCCGATCAAGCTGACGGTGTTGGCATCTTTAACTATATTTTTAGTGGCAAAAACCGAAATCACCTTCAGGCTGTTCATACTCGATCCAGGGCCCAGCTCATCAATAACAATATTAGATGGCTCCCCCCGAAAATCAGCTTCAATCGTGCCTTTTGCCTGATTCTGCAGATCAACGCCAAAATCAAGTTCGTTCAGCGTTTTCCCTACCAGCTCGGTATTCTTGGCTGCAACCACATACCCCTGCTCGTCCGTAATCATCGTCTCGAACTGTTCCTGACGCAACAATCCATTCAGCTCATCCTGATTGATCACAATCATCAACACGCCCTCTGTCCGATACTCGGCAAAAGGTACTTTGCGCACCAGGCTGAGCTTGTGTACAGGATTATCTTCCTTGTCTGGGATGTAGAACCACCCGATGCTGGTTGTTTTCAGTGCCTGTTGGTACCAATAACTCTCTTCCGTCTGCTTGTCTACTGGGATGAATTCGAGGTTATTGATCAATGTTGGGTTAGTTGAGTAAAAACGAATGCCGGCTATCTCACGGTACAAACGCCTGTACTCCTGAAAGTCTTTGTATGCAAGATACGCTGAGGTTAACTCTACAACGCTCTTGTACCGTTTATTCACGATCTCCTTGAGATCCGCATTAAACATTAAAAGATTGGATATATCGGTTGGTACACGCAGCATGGTTGCCGTCTGGCTCTTGATCTTGTCCACATTGATGATCGTCTGTCCTATCGCATTGTCCAGGGCTTGCTGGCGAAAATAACTGGTCACAGCAAGACCAACAATCAGGACCGGAATCATGACAACCAGTACATAGGAAATGAGCAATTTATGCTTTAATTTGAGATTATTAGTGGTTCGTATCAGCCTTTTCAACATGTCTGCACCTTCCGTCATCTGTATAAGCGCTTACATATAAAGAGCAGGATCAGGATGTTCTGTCCTCAGAATTAATCATACCACATAACCGCCAGAATTCGGATTGTCATTGCAGTGGGTACTATATTAAGCCAGCCTGCCTACCTCTAGTAGAAGAGGCCGCCTTTAACATGGCGACCGGGCTTACCGAATTATTTTCTACTGACAGAAGTTTAGTGACTCCTAGATGGGCGAAATCCCTGTTGAAGTGTTAGAAAAACCAAAAAGGCACTCCCACGATTGGAAGTGCCTGCTCAGTATAGAATCTGCTCGTGTGCTATTAAGGACGAGGTGTACTTACCCCATTAAGGATCAGTTTAGGATGAATATCGGCGTTCAGCGAAGCGGAAACTGCACAATATTTTTCCTCAGCCATCTGGATGGCTTTCCAGATGCGATAATCCGGGATATCCCCATCGACTTTGAAGATCAGATCAATGGATGTGAAGCCTTTAGGCATCTCCTCGCTGCGTGTGCCTTGCGCTTCAATCTCAATCGATTCAATTTTGTCCAGGAAAGCGTCCAGAATCATCGTAATATCTATTCCCATACAGCCGCCGAGACCCGCCAGTAGCAATTCCATCGGGGTCGCACCCTTGCTGTCACCACCATAAGCAGCAGTGGCATCCATGCCAACGGCGTAGCCAGAGGGTCCTTCGGAAGTAAACGCACGTTTGCCTTTCCATACAGTTGTTACATTCATGATGTTATCCTTCTTTCTCACAATAGTTTACGATTTGCAGAACTCCGTTCCGGGTACGGCTCGTTCTTCCGATCGCTGTTGTCTCCAAATATTTTTGATTTTTATTCACAAAGGACAATATTCGGAGACAAAGGCGAGCGCTACGCTTCTTCAGAATCGATTCCGTCCCCTTCACTCAGCAGCTTATCTCTGTAATCATCGTATCAATCAGTATAAATTGTAGTAATGTAATTAGAATTCAGTAATCTGTTGCAAGAAACGACGGGTGCGTTCTTGCGTTGGATGTTCAAAAAAGGCTTGTGGACTTGCCTCTTCTACAATCGATCCATCCGCCATAAAGACGATTTTGTTCGCCACATTACGGGCAAACTTCAATTCATGCGTCACAACCAGCATCGTCATACCTTCCTCTGCCAGCTCCTTCATGACGGAAAGTACCTCTCCGACCAGTTCAGGGTCAAGAGCTGAAGTCGGCTCATCAAACAGCATCACTTCTGGCTCCATCGCAAGTGCACGTGCAATGGCCACCCGCTGCTGTTGTCCACCGGACAATCGGGATGGATACGCATCCTGCTTGTCCGACAAGCCGACCCGATCCAGCAGAATCCGGCCGCGTTCAGCCGCTTCGTCCCGCTTGATTTTTTTCACCGTAACGAGACCTTCCATCACATTACCAAGCACCGTCTTGTGCGGATACAGATTGAATTGCTGGAATACCATGCCGGTCTGGCGACGAATCTCCAGTACCCGGGTACGCTGGACTCGCAGCGGATCTGCGCTGTTAACCACAATGCCGTTCACTTCGATCTGTCCTCCGGACAACTCTTCAAGTCCATTCAGACAGCGCAGCAAGGTACTTTTGCCAGAACCACTCGGTCCGAGCAATACAACAATATCTTTGGCATCGACATGAAGATCGATGTTCGTAAGTACTTCATTTTTCTGAAAACGTTTGGTAAGTCCAGTTGTTGTAATCATCGGTTCTCCCCTCCCATCAGTAAGCCCGGGCCAACCGGCGCTCCACTTGTTCCAGAATGGCCGAGAAGCCGATACTCATAATCCAGTAGATCACACCAATCGCCAGATAAAATGGCATGTTCAATGCATATTGTGATACCAGCAGTTGTGCTGAACGCAACAACTCGGTAACACCGATGGCCGCCACAAGTGATGTTTCCTTCAACATGCCAATAAAGGTGTTCCCCATCGGCGGAATCGCAATGCGCACAGCCTGCGGGAAGATAATCCGTCTCATCGCTTGAGCCGGGGTCATTCCCGTTGCATATGCAGCTTCCGTCTGTCCTTTAGGCACAGCCTGAATGGCTCCACGGAACGTCTCCGACAGAAACGCACCTGCATTGAGACTCAGTCCCAGACATGCAGCGGTGAGTGATCCCAAGGTCACTCCATAATCGACCAATCCGTAATAAATAACGAATAATTGCACCAGCAGCGGAGTTCCCCGCATGATGGATACATAAAACCTTGCGATCAACCTAAGCCACATCGGTCCCTTCAGACGAGCAATCGCAACAAGCACCCCGATGATGAACGCAAAAAACATGGAGATCACAGTTACATACAGCGTATAATAAGCCCCCTTCAGAAAGAAGGGGATATTCTCAAATACCAGTTCCATGGGTCAAATCTTCCCTTCGCCTTGCAGGTTCATTATTGCGCAGGCTCTTCACCAAACCATTTTTTGAAAATGGTATTGTACGTGCCATCATCTTTCATGCCTTTGAGAGCATCATTCAGTGCTGCTACGAGTTCCGGATTGTCTTTGCGAACAGCAATACCTGCCTGGTCACTCTTAATCGCTTCACCTACAGCTTTGATATTCAATCCGTTGGCATCCACAATCGGTTTCAGAGCGTACATATTGTTGATTGTGGCGTCAATCCGCCCAGCATTCAGGTCTTTGAGTGAAGAGATGACATCGTCATAGGTTTTAATCGTGAAGTCTCCCACTTTTGGCAACACTTCATTACGCAGATATGATTCATCATTTGTACCCAGACCCACGCCAATCGTTTTTCCTTTGAAGTCTTCCAGCTTGGTAATATCGTTATTGTCTTCTTTAACAATAATTTTAACTTGGTTTGTAATATACGGATCACTGAAATCCAGTACTTTCTTACGATCATCGGTAATGGTCATCTGGCTAATGATCGCATCCAGCTTCTTCGCTTGCAGACTTGGTGTCAGACCGGAGAACTCTTGGGATACAAATTCAACCTCAACCCCAAGACGCTTCGCAACTTCACGTGCGATATCAGCATCGTAGCCGTCCATTTCTTTCTTATCGTTCAGGAAGTTGTACGGTGCGTATGTGCCCATCATGCCCACTTTGATAACGCCAGCCGACTTGATTTGCTCCAGTTCATTGCTTGCCTGTGCACCATTTGTGCTTCCATTGTCTGTTGCTTTACTTCCACAAGCACTAAGTACCAGCACGGTCATCAGCAGAATTGCTGTCAAAGACCAGCCTTTACGAGTTTTCGATCCATATGTGTTGTTCATTACGTTAACTTCCTCTCAGTCGTGTATTAATCTGGGTGTACATTTGGTTACTTTATTGTGACTAAACTGCAGTTGTACCCATTATTCCCTGCTACTTGTTTAATCATGTGAATCTTATGTGCCTAGGAGTCCGTAAAACTCAAAGCTTGCGGCCTCAGCTGCCAGCGATGAAGCTGTCATGGCTGAGAATTTGCTGTGCAACTCATCGGAACCAAACAACCAGCGTGATATCATGCCTTCAATCATGCTTACCAACAGCGCTGCTCGAAGTGGCACATCCATGCCCTGAGGCAACATGCCGAGTTCGATGGCACGTTCCATATTGTGGCGGAACGCAGTTTCGACGGCATTACGTGTCTCCTCAACCAAGCGTTGTACGGACTCTTCTGTCACGATGCCTCTGAGCAACAATTCCATAAAATAACGGTTCTTTGCAGCAAAGGAAAACATGTCGGTGAACAGCCTTTCCGATGCTTTCACCATATCCTCTACCGATCCTGCATCCTTGCGGTACCCTTGTCCGATCGCCTCAAGTAACTCCTCCTTGCCCGTTAAGACAATCTCCGAAGCAATGGCTTCTTTACTCTTGAAGTGCCAGTAGAACGTCCCTTGCGCCACACCAGCCTCGCGCACGATATCGGAAATTTTCGTCTGATGGTAGCCTTGGGTTGCAAAACGCTCCATCGCTATGCGTATTATTTGGTCCCGGCGTTCTTCACCGGGTTCCAAACCGTTGATTTTGGTCATTCATGTAACCCTCCCGATTGATCAGTCAGTCAGTTAATGTATATCCTATTGGATAACTAGGCTTTTGTCAATATCGTTTTAAATAACGTGTTACAAGCATAGAGTTGAAGTGGAGTACAATTGTGAGCATAATAGAGGTTAGTCTTGTTCGGAAGAGCAGGCATTGTCAAAAGCAGGACAGCCCTCTTGCTGTCACCTGCATTTCAAGGAGGAAGAGAATTGGACATTATATCATCCATTATTATGGGCATCATCGAAGGTTTGACTGAGTTTTTGCCCGTGTCCTCCACTGGACACATGATTCTGACTGCCCACTTGCTGGGTTTATCGGAGGACAACGAGTCAGTCAAAACGTTTGAGGTGGTTGTTCAACTCGGAGCTGTACTTGCTGTTGTTGTACTGTACTGGAACAAATTTATTGATATGTTCCGCTTCACCGGAGGGAGCAGACCTTACTCCCGCCGCCTCAATCTGGGACATATCTTCCTGGCGATGGTTCCTGCCGTAGTCATCGGACTTGTATTCCGCGACTGGATCAAGGCACATTTGTTTGGTCCGGAAACAGTGCTGTACAGCCTCGTTATAGGTGGTATATTGATGATCGTAGCCGAACGCTGGAGTCGGAAGAGTGGGCGGATTACTACCCATGATGTCGATGATATTTCCTACAAACAGGCATTCGCGGTGGGTATATTTCAGATCTTGGCATTGTGGCCAGGCTTCTCTCGTTCCGGGTCAACGATCTCAGGCGGTCTCTTTGCAGGGGTAAGCCGTGTAGCCGCTGCAGAGTTCACATTCCTCGTGTCTGTGCCAATTATGATTGGTGCTACGGGATATGACCTGTACAAAAGTATCGATCACCTGAACGGCAGTGATTTCCCAATCTTTGCGATTGGATTCATCGCTGCTTTCATCGTCGCCATGCTTGCGATCAAGACGTTCCTGTCCATTTTGAAAAAATTGAGCCTGACCGTCTTTGCTGTATATCGCTTTGTCTTGGCAGCCGTGTTCTTTATTATTTTGATGTAATCATTACAATTCAAGTAATTAGACAGGCAAAATCAATGGCGGCCTCACGTTCCCTTGGGAAGCGAGGCCGTCATATTTTATATTCTGTGCTATGTTTCTGTTGCTTCACGATTCTGTTACTGCTTCAGAGACAGGAATATCTGTAATTAGAAGAAGTCTGACTTTTCATTACTTCCTTCTTTGCTGGGTCAGATCATTGGTGATGCAGACTAGGTTTACTATGTATCATGGACAACCATATTCATGTTCACTTCTGAAAAGCAGTCTGTCTAATACCACTCTTTTACTTGAATGTTCCGGTGTTTCTTCCGATTCTTTAATCTCTCACGCAGATTATATCTATTCTCCTTTTGTTCCTGCAGCAATTGCTTCACCCCGATCATCAACAATCGGTATCTCCGGTCATCATTGTGACTTAATTGATGCATTTCTTCAAAAATTTCATTCTTCATACGGATCTTGTTCACTCCAAATATTCAGTTTGTTCTCACAGTATACATGGGAGCACTGAACAAATTCTAAACAAGCGTTGTTTCTCAACTTCAGTTATTCAAATGCACATTTGAATGCACATCATGCGTGCTGGAATGAAACAGAAAAACCCCTTCCTGTCGCAGGACAAGAAGAGGTCTCCTTAGCTAAATTAATTAGACAAACTGCTGATGCCTTCGTACGTTTAAACTTTGGATTCAAGCGTCTCCAGATACTCGGAGATTTGAGCAGGTGTTTTAGCCCATTTGCTATGCAGATGTGCGATTTTCTTGCCGTTCTGGAAGACGAGCAGGCTTGGAATGCCGCGTACACCATTCTCTTCGGCAAACGGCTGGAACTTTTCTGCATCCAGAGCATAAAAGGTTTTGTCCGTATGTTGGTCGATAACATCCCCGATAAAACGATCCAGGTTTTTGCAATCTGGACACCAGGTTGTATCAAATTTAATGACGGTAAAACCATCAGAGTTAATTGTATCCAAATACTGTTGTTCACTTTGAATTCTTTCCATATGTCTTCTCTCCCTTATATGTTCCTTTTTTGGCTGATCTTCATTGTACCTCGTATAGTTACAATTGAAAATAGGCTTAATGGAGTTAACGATGTTGCTTGTACAGATTAGCGGGACTGAGCTTTCGTATTTCCTGGATTTCCGCAGCGGTGAGCGCAGGCGAGTTCGAAGCAGCAATATTGTGCAGCAACTGGTCTCTTGAACTGGCACCAGGGACAACAGCTGCTACGGCAGGATGGGATAACGCGTAGCGGATAGCTGTCTGAGCCATACTGCGTTGGTCTGTAACAAGACGACTTAGCCCTTGCCGAATGGTATATAGTTGCTCTGGCGTATAGTCCAGATAACCTTTGTCTGCCTTGGCAGATCCGGAATCGGCAAGCACACCGCTAGCTACGGGCCCACGGGCAATTACGCTGATCCCCTTTTGTTCCAATAAAGGTAATATTTCTTCTTCCGCTCTGCGGTCAGCAATGCTGTACTGGTTCATCACACTGACGATGGATGCCCTCTTTACGTACTCCCGAATCACATTGGGACGAATGGAGGAAATTCCGTAATATCGGATAAGTCCTTCCTTCTTCAGTTCCTCAAACGCTTCGATCGTCTCTTCGATGGGGTCGTCCAAGGTCCCGCCATGCAGCTGATACAGATCGATGTAATCGGTCTGCAACCGCTTCAGACTTTCATGTACAGCCTGCTTAATGTAGGCTTTGGACGGGTCCCATGACCAGCCCTCTTTGCCGGGCATACGACGATTACCTACTTTGGTCGCCACAATGACCTGGTCCCGACGCCCTTTAATAGCTTGTCCTACAATCTCTTCATTACGCCCTGCGTCGTACAGATCGGCTGTATCTAGCAGATTAACCCCATGATCCAGAGCCTCATGAATCAGGCCCATTGCATGTTCCATTTCAGTTCCAAGTGACATACATCCCAGCCCAATCTCAGACACCATCAGTTCGGATGTACCCAGACGATTTTTCTTCATATGTGCATCTCCCTCCATACGTTCTGCAAGTATCCATTGTATCATTCTTGCTGCCAAAAATCGCATTACACAAAAAAGCAAGGGATTGCTTTTGATTGCACAAAAAAACCTGGAACGACTTCATCTCCAGGTTTCTCATGATCATCATTTTAATTCAACGATAAACGAACTATCGCAATCTATTTCACTTCCACACGTGGTCTGGTTTTACTTGTTCCATTGGACGAATTGGAGTTTTTCATCATACCCGAGACAGTGCTAAACAGCTTATCTCTTGCTTGTTTGTTCCTCATCAGATAAGTCACACCTGCGCCGATAGCCGTCATGATAATTCCTCTTCTTTTAGACATGTGCTTCTCCTCCTTCAGGATAAATGTACATCGTGTCTTGTTTGACAATTACCCTGTGGGAGCAAAACGAAACGAAGTACAGGCTTGATCGCAGAAAAAAAGATGACCTCCGAATTAAAATTCAGCGGTCATCTTTCACTTGCTCTGTTGAGGCATAAACGTTCACACCCGTTTAATCAGATGGCGTTGCCACATGGGTCATTTCTTCATGTTTGTAGGTCGATCCATCGGCGGTCAGATAGAAGTGTCCGATGGGATGCAGATCTTCATCCAATTCGTAGACAAGCGGAATGCCTGTCGGGATGTTGAGCGCCATCACGTCTGCTTCGGACAATTGGTCCAGATGCATGACGAGTGAACGGAGCGTGTTCCCATGCGCAGAGATCAGCACTCTTTTGCCAGCAGACACCATCGGTTTAATCTCCGCATTCCAGTACTCCAGTACACGCTTCGAGGTATCCATCAGGTTCTCCGTATACGGGATGGTGCATCCGAGCCGCTTATACTTGTCCAGATCCTGCACATATCGGTCATCGGTTTCGTCCAGTGCCGGGGGAGATACGTTAACGGAGCGTCTCCATTCCTTTACTTGGTCTTCCCCATACTTCAGAGCAGTCTGCTGTTTGTTCAGTCCTTGCAGCGCACCATAATGGCGTTCATTCAGCTTCCAAGTCTTCGTAATGGGAATCCACATGAGGTCCATTTCATCCAGCGCAATATCGAGTGTTCGGATAGAACGTTTCAGCACGGACGCATAGGCGTAATCAAAATCAAATCCCTGTTCCTTCATGATCTTCCCTGCTTTACGAGCTTCTGCGTAACCATCCGTCGTCAGATCCACATCTGTCCATCCGGTAAAACGATTCTCTACATTCCACATGCTCTGTCCATGGCGAATCAAAACAACTTTGTACATAAACGTGAACCCTCCTTCCATGGAAACATTACCCGCAAGTCAAACTAATTAGCACAGTGAAACGTTCATCACATTAATAATATGGTGCCATCATTAGGTATACCACAACACCTGTAGAACTGACGTACAGCCAGATTGGCATCGTCCAACGTGCAATTTTGCGGTGTTTCTTCAATTGATTCGTCCAACCCCACACAAGTGTGAACAACGCCAATGGAACAATCAGGGCTGCCAGTATACTATGGGTAATCAGAATGAAGAAATAGATCGAACGAATGATGCCCTCGCCGCCGTATTTGGACGTCTCTGGTGAGAGGTAATGAAACGTCAGATAGGTCACGAGGAATAACAGTGTCGTTGAGAATGCAGCAAGAATAAATCGTTTGTGCAGCTTCACATTCCGCTTGATAATAGCAATAAGCGCTGCGAGCAGGAAGATGAAGGTAAAGCTGTTAAACACGGCATTAAACCGCGGCAACACCGTAATATCAAAGGTTACATCACCTTTGTAACCAATCGACGGTGCGAAGAACAATAATAAAATAATGACATTAGCAAGAATGGAAATCGTGATAATGATGCCTGCGAAATTTTTATTGCTCGTCGGGGATGGAATGTTCGGCTCCCCTTTGTTATTTTTGCCCAATGCAAAATCCTCCTCATATCCTAACTTCTATGTTCTATATCATTATATCTCGCCAATTCCGGGCTGTTAAGTGACAACACTCTGAACAAAAACCACTGCACTCCCCTATAAAATGCCCCTTTATGGCCGTTTTCAATCAAATTGAAGCCGGTTCCCATTTACCCGAGTCCGTATTTGTGGTATAATTAATGCAATTAATCACATACGCGTTGAAAACTGGAGGAGCCTGTCACCAAGGGCCCCTCTTTGTCTTTTTTCAGGCACAGAACGGCACTTTCTTAATGCCTTTCTGTGCCTTTTTGTCTCTTTGAAGCTGAGGATGGATCGCCCTTGGGTTGGTTAACCTATAAACGCTACTACTGGAGGGGAGTACACCTATGGAATTCATTTTGGTTCTTGCACTTATTTTGATCTTTACCAAACTTGCTGGTGATCTATCCGTAAGATTGGGTCAGCCATCGGTTCTGGGAAAATTGATTGTGGGTGTCATCCTCGGGCCTGCAATTCTCGGTTGGGTTCAGCAAAGTGATTTCGTGCATTATATGGCTGAGATCGGGGTATTGCTGTTAATGTTTATTGCCGGACTGGAAACCGATCTGGAGCAGTTAAAGAAAAACTGGAAGGCGGCCTTTGCCGTAGCGGTCGGCGGTATTATTTTGCCTTTTATCGGAGGATACGGTTCGGCCATAGCCTTTGGTATGTCACAGACACACGCGCTGTTCTTTGGACTTTTATTCTGTGCCACTTCCGTCAGCATATCGGTTCAGACACTGAAAGATATGGATCAACTCAGCTCGCGTGAGGGTACAACAATCCTTGGTGCAGCTGTCGTAGATGATGTCCTGGTCGTTGTCATTCTTGCCGTTATGATGAGCTTGCTGGGTACTGGTGGAGGAGACACTTCGATCTCTTTGCTTATTGGTAAAAAGCTGTTGTTCTTTGTGATCATCATCGCTGCCAGCTGGTTTCTTGTTCCACGCATCATGAAGTGGATGGCACCACTGAAAGTAACCGAGACCGTTATTACTGCGGGATTAATTATTTGTTTTGGCTTCTCCTACTTTGCAGAGTGGATGGGTGTTGCTGGAATCATTGGTGCATTTGCCGCTGGTATCGCCATCTCCCAAACTAACTTCAAACATGAAGTCGAAACCAAATTGGAACCGATCGCCTACGGAATTTTTGTTCCAGTGTTCTTTGTCAGTATCGGCTTAAATGTCACCTTTGATGGTGTGGGTTCACAAATTTGGTTTATTGTCGTCATAAGCCTCATCGCTATTGTTACCAAACTTATCGGTGGTGGAGCTGGTGCACGACTAACCGGATTTAATATGTCATCTTCATTGGCCATTGGCTCAGGAATGATATCAAGAGGTGAAGTTGCGCTCATTATCGCTTCGACCGGACTTGCTTCCGGATTACTTGATCCGGAATACTTCACGAGCGTCGTGATCATGGTCATAATCACTACACTGGTCACGCCACCGCTTCTCAAAATTACCTTTGCCCGCAAAAAAGGGGAAAAGCAAGTCGAAAGAGGAATTGAAGAGTCTCATTTAAGTGGGTAAGGGTATGTCTCCGTTTAAAACTTAACAATAAAGATTCCAGTGTGGCACTCTGAACTCTAGACTTCAGTTGTGTTCCCTGGAATTATTAGGAGTGTCTTGCAACTCAGGTAAACTATGTCTTGATGATATACTGCATTTTTCGCATTTCGCACACCCAACCCAAAGTACCCAGTTGTCGCACATACTAACACGGTCTTGAAGCATCAGCGGGCTAAAATTCCTGAAATGCAGGCTGGCTGGGCCTTAAGATTGACCATACAATTTTCCTAAGGAACCCAGGACGTCTTATTGGGTCCTCTGGCTCTCTTTTTCAATTGTAAGAAACATCAGACACCTTATTTCCAAAATCTCCATAACAAAATGCTGAAAATGGCTGTATATTCCGATATAGCGTTTCTCAGGTTCCTTATATTTCTGCGAGTGCTTCAAATCCCTGAATAAGACGTCTCAGATTCCTTAGCTCTCATTGCTGCTCTACGCTTCTTTCCAAGCATGAACGAGGGACGACACATACCCGCGGTACGAAGAACTTGATTTAAATGTAAACCGCCTTGAAAGGGAGAATAATCTACTTTTACAGCGTCTATATTGCTTACTCGCACATTAAGGACGCGTTCTCACACGTTCAAAATGTAGCACTTACCATTACCATCTCGAAATACGCTCAGTCTCGTTTGGGCTTTTGCCGAGGCTTGAGATTGTTCTAGTTGAAAGGTATTGAAATCATTCCGTATTAAAAGCTATACTTGATCTAGAAATGTAATATATCGGTCGTGAAGCACACGCCGCTTTGATCTATTCCTCCCCTTCAACGCGAAGGTTGGAAATGGTCAGAGCGGCTTTTTGTATTTTTACATGACGACCTGAAGCCCCGTTAACGTTCGTTTATTTTTTTAGAGGAGATGGAGACGATGAGGATTGATTTTGATGAGGCTTACGAAGTTTGGATACACTCCCTTCTGGAGAAGGAAACGAACCCCAGAGTGCTTTCCAGACTAGAAAATGGACTTGAACATGGCACATTGGAATTTTTGCGTTCAGTCTGGTTTCCGGTGATGAAAAACTTTAACCATTTGCAACCCGAATGGGAGGTACGGGACTTTCATAACGGCTATCGGTATCTGGATCTAGCATACATGCCAGGTAACGGCGTTAAAGGAGGTATTGAGATTCAGGGATACGGGCCGCATGCCCGTGATCTGGACGTACGGCGCTTTAAAGATTTATGCTGGCGGCATTGTCTGCTAACGCTTGATGATTGGATTTTTCTGCCGATCGCGTATCTCTCCATTAAAGACGAACCGAAACGGTGCCAACAGCTTGTGCTCTCTTTTATGGGAAAATTCATTGCTACGGACGTAACGACATCCTTAAATTGGATTGAAGCCGAGACTGTACGTTATGCCAGACGCATCATCCGTCCATTTGCTCCCTCGGAACTAGCAACACACCTGCGAATCACAGATCAGCATGCTCGAAGAGTTCTTCACAGCCTGATTGATCAACAAGTATTACATGTCGCTAGTGGCGTTCAACGATATCGAACGTATATCTTACGAACATGAGACACTCTATTTCGCCGATATCGTACATATCCATATTTTAACGAACTCAGGACAGCTTATTGTGATGATATGGAGTAAATCTGGGCACTTATTCGGGCTTTTTCGTGAAATAAGGTTGCTGAGATTCTTTAGAATTTCAACATGCCTCTTATCTCGATAATAAGCTCATCTGAGTTCGTTAGAATTTTAGAAATGACTCAGAAACTTTTGGAGTTACTACTATTAAACCTAATTGCGAACCACTTTATATACTGGAGTGTCAGATACTTGCGTCAATAACAAGTTACATGAAGAATTACTCGTAGGAATAGCTCTGAGCTTTGAATTTACTTAAAATAGCTTGCGGGCTAGCCTACAGCTCCAAGGGTAAGTTACGTGTAGTCGATTAAATTACTTAGAATGAGGTCTCCGACCATATATAGAAAAACAAAAAAAGACCACCTTACACTCAAGAGGTCTTCCATCTTTGCCTGTTGTTGCAACAGGCTGTCCCATTTTAAGTTAACACTCCAATATAAAAACCAATGGAGATAAAGACAACACACCAGACGAATGCACCGATGCTGGATACAACTACGTACCTGCCAATTGCCATGCGACTAATCCCGGAGAAACAGCACATCAGATGACGAATGCCTGGAATGAAGTAACCCAGGATGATGGACCAATACCCATATTTGAGGAACCACGACTCCACCCTGCCGAATCGTTTGGCGTTGACGCCGACCCATTTGCCGTATTTTTCAACCAGCGGCCTGCCCGCCTTCTTGCCGATCATGTAGCTGAGCAGCCCTCCGGTAAACGCGCCACCGAAACTGACGGCGATGGATACGGAGTAATTCAATACCGAGATGGAGGCGAGATAACCGACAAACGTCATCATCACCTCATCCGGAATTGGCATGCCAATAACGCCAAGAGCCAGTAGTCCGTATATTGCGAAATAACCATATTGACCAATAAATTCTTTTGCAAATTCCATACTGACTCGCTCCTTATTTCGGTTCCACAATATCCTTCTCATGTGAGGCTAGCACTTGTTTTAGAGACGGGAATCGGATTTGGCTCACCATGAGACTGGATAATACAATAATGACAAGATAGGCTACACCATGTGTGAAATAAGGACTCCAGAGTGCGAAAAAGGACATCAGACCTCCCGCAAATGTAATCGGCATTCCGACAAAACCACTGCTTGCTGTCTTCTGACAGTTATAACGGGCCAGACGTAAAGCACCGCAAATCGGAAACAATGCAGTCAGTGCCATCCCCAGCACACTCACTTCAATCATGGAATTCAGGTACAGAATCAGCACGGGTGCTGTTCCGAATGAAACTACATCCGCAAGCGAGTCCAGGGACTTGCCGAACTCACCCTCACAATGCAATTTGCGAGCCGCATACCCGTCAAACAGATCAAAGAACATCGCTACCCATATCATCATCACAGCCAGGGCAAATTCACCATGAATAGCCATAATGATTGCCAGCATGCCTGAACTCAGATTCCCCAAGGTTAAAATCGATGGTAAAGACTTCATAAGATTTGACTCCCTTTCGTACTAGGCTTTAGGAAAAATAATATAAAAACGGACTCCATCCGGTGTATTCTCCACTCCATAACTGCACCCATGCAGATCAAGAATCTGCTTCGCAATGGCCAGACCGAGCCCGGTCCCCCCCATTTTACGATTACGCGAGCGCTCTACCCGATAGAACCTCTCCCATATATATTGCCGCTCAGCTTCAGCTATCTGCTCGCCCTTGTTCTCAATGAAAATATGGACAAAACCTTCACGCCTGCTAATCTCAATAGTTATATCGGTATGTGGTATCGCATGACGTATAGCATTCATCATGATATTGAAAATAACTTGCTCCAGCTTGCTTCGGTCACCCTCAACCGTCTGTTCTGTTGTGGATACAAGCACCACATCCAATCCTTTGTCCTTCAGTTGCGGACCCAGACGGCCGGCGATATCTTCAATCATGTCAGCCAGTGCAACAGCATCCGTATTCAATTGAACCGCTGAGGATTCCAGTCGCACCAGATCCAGCATCTCTTCAACCATCGTTTCCATTTTGATCGCCTCATCGGCAATGATCTCAATGTAACGCTCCCGTTTGCTCTCACTCACGCCATCCTTCAGCCCTTCAGAATATCCCTTAATAATGCTGATTGGCGTCTTAAGTTCATGTGATGCATCGGCAAAAAACTTGCGCTGACGCTGTTCAATCTCCTGCTTCATTTCCATATCTGTACGCATCTGCGTGTTGGCCTGTCTCAGCTCTTCCAGTGTCTGACCCAAGGTTCCCGATAAGGCATTAAGGCTGTTAGACAGACTGCCGATCTCATCATTACGCCGGATGGGTGATTTCACCGTGAAATCCAGCGTAGACATTTTCTTGGCGACATGGTTCAAGGCCAAGAGCGGCTTCGTTACAATTCGGGACAGGAGTAACGCCAGCAACAGAATCAATATAAATGCCCCAATGCCAAAATACGCATAGAACAAACGTGTTGCCTCATTCGCTTCCCTCATCTCCTGTAGAGAGGTGAGCGAGAAGATCAGTTGTTGCTCGGGTCCGGAACGATGCACTGGAGCAATGGTGATGACATTGCGAACACCGCTCCAGCTATCCATCCATTCTTCATTGAGCATTTTGCCATTCGCCAGGGCCAGTTGGTCTTCGTTGGACAAAGGGAACCGGCTATCCAGTGCTTGCACCAGCAGTCCCTGCCTCTGACTCCACGTTGCCAGATTGGGAAGAACTACTTCGGTCAATACGCCTGACCATTCCTTTACCGGTTCAATCGATTCCTGAAAGCTTTCTGTTCCCCATGCGGCAGAAGTGGCATCCTGGATTTTGAATGGATAGATCATGGACCCGCTGGCCGGACCTCTCACCGTCAGTTCTTGCCCATATTTCAGATGGGATGTAATCCAGCCAGCATTCTCACTATTAATAAACAAGGACAAGGACACTTTCACGTGACTTCCATCCTCTTGAAGCAACGTAATGTGGAACGGGTCATTAACCAATCTTCCGGTATTCGTCAAAATGACCAGATGTGATTGATTCTGACGCATGAACTTCCCGGTCTCCTTGGCTAGCTGTAAATCACTCCAATGCCCATTGGAGTATTGCTGTTCGAACTTGGACAGCTTTTTCTTCATACTGCTGACCTTTTGATGCTGATAGAAGTCGGGGAACCAGAACAACTGGGCAAAAACCGTCGTCCCATATAGAAGAACCAGACATCCTGCCATGACCAGGAAAAGCTTCATCGTTACGCCATTTCTTCTCATGTTTCTGCCTCGAAACGATATCCAGTGCCAATCACCGTCCGGATACACTTGGCTTCATCACCCAGTTTGCTGCGCAACTTCTTGATGTGGGTATCCACAACACGTGAGTCCCCTTCAAAATCAAATCCCCAGATCCGATTCAAAATGGCATCCCGAGACAACACAATGCCTGCATTACGTACCAGATAAAGCAACAGATCATATTCCTTTGGTGCAAGTTCCACTTCAATTCCGTCCTTCTCCAGACGTCTGGCCCATGGATCAAGGGTTACCTGTCCAAAGCGAATCACACCTTGCTCTCGTCCAAATGCACCTTCAACACGCTTCATTAATGTCTCTGCACGTGCAACCAGCACACGTGGACTAAACGGCTTGGTGACGTAATCGTCTACGCCCAGCTGAAATCCATGAATTTTATCGTCATCCTCGGACCGTGCAGTCAGCATGATAATAGGTACGGTGGATTGGGATCGAATATGCCCACATAACGTCCATCCATCCATTTCAGGCATCAAAACATCCAAAATAACCAAATCCACCTCATGCAGAGCCAACAGTTCCAGTGCCTGTACTCCATGTTCTGCTTCTATGACGTTCCATTGTTCTTTTATGAAATAATCGGCCACAATCTCACGAATGCGGCTTTCATCTTCCACCAGAAGCACTGTTCTGATCATGGCCGACTCTCCTTTTTAGATTTCTGATGATAACATACCTATTCCATGTGTCGTTCATGTGTCCACACATGTTTTGGAATGCTCCCATGATATATACGATTAATATAAGACAAAAGTTACTAATTTTTATAAAAATTCGCATAAAAAAGAAGCCATCAACGAGCAAGCTCCTGCTCATTGACAGCTACTTGAATGAAATCGAAGTGTGTTATCCAGAATTGATGCGCTACTGCGCGCTCCCTGGCAACACTTAACGTTGTTGCTCCAGACGGTGTGCCACATGCAGTGTAGGGCCAACAAAACGGTTCAGCGGGAATCCGCCGGCAATCGCTTTGGTCACGAAGGCTTTACCTTCACGAACAGCCTCTTTCACTGAAAGACCACGAGCCAATCCTGCGGTAATCGCCGCAGACGTCGTGCAGCCCGCACCATGCGTATATCCGGAGCCGACAACATCGGCTTCAAACCATTCGTAGTTGGTTCCATCATAGAGTAGATCCATTGCTTTACCCGGGCTAATGACACCTCTGTCCTTGATCAGAACATGTTTCGAGCCATGGGCATGAATTGCTGCTGCCGCTGCTTCCATCTGTTCCTTGGAACGAATCGGTCCACTCTTCGCCAGTTGGGATGCTTCGAACAGATTAGGTGTAACCAGATCAGCACCTGGCAACAGGAATTCGATCATCGCTTCCGTATTTTCCGGTTGTAACACTTCGTCTGTACCTTTGCATACCATTACCGGATCGATAACGATCTGTGGCAGACCGCTACGGCGAATATGTTTTGCTACCAGTTCAATAATATCTACAGAACCGAGCATACCTGTCTTCATGGCATCGAAACCTATACCGTCCAGAACAGTGCGAAGCTGCGCTTCAACTACATTTAATTCCACAGGAAAGACCTGGTGATCCCATGTTTCGGGCTCCATTGCCACAACCGTAGTCAGTACGGTCATGCCATACACACCCAGCTCCTGAAAAGTTTTCAAATCAGCTTGAATACCTGCACCGCCGCTCGTGTCCGAACCAGCTATTGTTAATGTTTTTGGAATCGTCATGGTAGTTGCATTCTCCTTCGTGTCTCAGTTGACATTATCCTATCCCTTGTACGAGCGGATGTCAATGGCATCTGAAGCCATACAGAGCATGGTTTTCAGGATGATTCAGTTCACATCTTTGGTGTATGAATTAGCAATGACATACGAAAAAACCTGACAGGAGCACCACTTTGACATCAAGTGTGTTTCCTGCCAGGTCTATGAGAGTCTATAGATGAATGCTGTGCGTCTAATCTCTATATCCGTTCTCGCTGTGTATCCAGCACAGTCCAATGGTTCCTGCACCTGCATGAATACTCACCACAGGGATAAACGGCATGATTTCGGTCTTTAATTTAGGGAGCAGATTGGCAATCTGCTTCTTGATCGTAACGGCTTCTTCCTGATTGTTCGCATGCATAATGCACACATGCTTTACTTTCTCCATATCCAGCTTGAGCATATCCAGCATGCGCTCTTTTGTCCGCTTGAACGTGCGAATCTTCTCATTCACAACCACTTTGCCCTCTTCAAATCGAAGCAGCAGATGGATCTTTAGCAGTTGACTGATGATCAGCTGTGTGCCCGACACCCGGCCACTGCGGTGAAGATGTTGAAGACTGGCCGGTATGAGGTAAAAGGACATGTTATCAATCATCTGTTCAATGTTTACTTTGATCTCTGCAGCTGAACATCCCTGCTTCTGCCATTCCAGTCCTTGCATAATCATCTCACGGTGAGGATAGGCACCTGCCTTTGAATCAATTGCGGTCACCTTCACCCCTGCAATCTCTGCAGCCTGCATAGACGTATGCAGCGTTCCACTAAGCGCTGTAGAGCAATGAATCGTAATAATCTCATCGTACTTGTCTTTGAGCGATTCATACAGTTCAATGAACTCGCCAATGGGTGGCTGCGAACTGCTCGCACGTGAAGCCTCCGCAAGTTTCTCATAGAACATTTCAGATGTAATGTCATCGGTTTCCCGGTAACATTCCTCTCCAAATACGATGCGCAGCGGTACGATGTAGATATGATTTTGCTCCGCAAAAACGGGATCCAGTGTACTGGTACTATCGGTGACCCATGCAATTTTCTTCATGACATCCTTCTCTCTTGCCGGATTGTTCGTTCTGTATCTTCAATCGTCAAGCACAAGCCCGGCGGTTTATTTAAAATTTGAATATTTCACATTGTAAACGTTTGCGATACTACCTCTCAATTATAAATGAACGGACAGACCGTTGTCTTGTGGCGCAATCATGAACACCCCTGTTAATACCATTATTAGCTAAAAAAATGTCTTGCCTGTGAAGGAATAAATTGGTATGCTGTTGTCCTTCTCTCTTTTCGCCTTGACTGAAGTGAACGGAAACGCCGTTCAATCCACTTATCGGAGGTGTCACATGCTTTATTTCACTCTGGCTTCCAAAGCCTACTCCCGGAATCTGCAATACCGCGGGGCACACATGGTACATAACTTGGCAAGCGCCATGTTTGGTTACATGTATGCCTGCCTCTGGATCGGCATCGGGGCCGACCATACTCTCGGGGAATACGGGACACAGGGGATGATCAGTTACATTGCATTCACGCAATCCTCTCTCTGGATCTCGGGTTTTCTCACGAACGGATTGGGTATTCCCTTATCCGTCAGGACAGGGCAGATCGCACTGGATCTGATGAGGCCTGTTCACCTGTTTACCCACCTGATGGCACGCGAATGGGGGCAGATTGCCTACCAGTTCGTGTACAAAAGTATTCCGATCTACCTGCTCTTCTCCATTGTCTTTTCCCTGCATTGGCCCTCAGACGTTTCAACACTGTTCCATGCCGCACTTGGTCTTGCCGGCGCCGCATACTTGTCCATCTGCATGAACTACATCATTGGTGCCACGTCGATGTGGACCACGGAGTCCTCCTGGCTTCACTGGGGTAATCACGCGATGATGAATCTGCTGGCAGGTTTTTTCATTCCGCTGGAATGGCTACCGAACTGGCTTGAACAACTTGCCTGGATATCACCCTACCCTTTCCTACTCTATGTACCTACCCGAATCTATCTTGGTTTCGAAGATGGCTCCTTGTTATGGGGAACCTTGCTTTGGTGCGTCTTTATGACGTTGATCTGTCTTGTGATCACCCAAGTGTTACGTCGTAAAGTGGAGGTGCAGGGCGGATGAAACGGACTTCCTGGTTCAATTTATATAAAATGCTCATTCGAACAAGCATCCGCAGCCGGATGCAATACAAGTTCAATTTCATCATGGCGTCCGTACTGGCCGCTTTAATCCAGATCTCCGAGTTTCTGATGGTTGCTCTCGTGCTGCACAAATTCGGTGCAATTAAAGGCTGGTCCCTCCATGAGATCGGTTATCTCTTCGCCATCATGACGTTATCCAAAACACTGTATCGAACGTTCGGCAATGAGGTTCACCATCTGGAAAAATATCTGGTTAATGGTGAGCTTGATCAACTGTTAACACGTCCTATGCCCGTATTGCTGGCACTGCTGCCGCAAAACTTTCGCATCATGGCTGGAGAAGTCCTGCAAGGCGGGTTCATTCTCTGCTGGTCATTGGCAGGCATGATGCACAGCGGACAGATTGGCTGGACTGCCATTCCCTTCTCCCTGCTCATTATTCTGACGGGCGCAGTCATTCTCTTTTCCATCGGACTTGCTACCGCCACACTCGGATTCTGGACCACACGTATTGAGGAATTACAGACGATCACTGAAGATGCCGCACGAACGGCTGCCCAATATCCGCTAACGTTATATCCCAAATGGATGTCTGGCATTCTGCTAACGGTGATTCCCGTGGGATTCGTCAACTACATTCCGTCACTTTACCTGCTACGGGGTGAAGGAGGAGCGTGGATTCTTGTTGCTGTTGCGGCGATTGCCGTACTGAGCTTGGCTGCAAGTCTGCGTTTCTGGCAATTCGGCATGACCAAATATCAAAGTACAGGTAGCTAAGGAGGCGTAACGAATCATGAACATGATCACAGCAAGGCATCTGCAAAAGGAATTCAAAACTCCTGTTATTCACGAAGGGCGTTTCTCCGGTTTACGTACGTTATTTTCACGTAAGTATGTGTCCAAGGAAGCGGTACGTGATATCAGTTTTGATATCGGCCCAGGGGAATTTGTGGGCTACATCGGTCCGAACGGGGCTGGCAAGTCTACCACGATCAAAATGCTGACAGGTATCCTCCACCCAACCTCGGGTGAGGTACAGCTTGGCGGTATGAACCCCCATCAGGACAGGCGCAGGACCGTTGGTCGACTGGGCGTTGTGTTTGGACAGCGCAGTCAGCTCTGGTGGGATCTGCCCGTGAAAGATTCATATGATATTCTGGCCGAGATGTACGGCGTCCGTGCCGAGGACAAAAAGAGACGGCTGTCCCAGTTCGCCGAGTTGCTGGACCTTGAATCGTTCTGGGCCACGCCTGTCCGCAAGCTCTCGCTTGGACAACGCATGCGTGCGGATCTCGCAGCTTCCATGCTGCATGATCCGGAACTGCTTTTTCTCGATGAACCGACGATTGGACTGGATGTGAACGCAAAGCGGAACATTCGCCAGTTTCTACGTACATTAAATGAAACGTTTGGCAAAACGATTCTGCTGACCACACATGATATGGACGACATTGAGCAGTTATGCAGCCGGGTCATGGTGATTAACCATGGTCAACTGACATATGACGGCACGATCTCGTCACTTCGCGAAACCATCGGACTACCTACGCTGATTCGGGTAACGTTCCGAGGAGCGTTTCATATCCCGGATGTTGTGTCGTCCGCGATATATATTACTGGAATGGAAGGACAGATTGTCACCGTTGAAGTGAACCGGAAGGAATGGAGCACAATGGACATTCTGAAACAGTTGGAGCACTGGGGTCAGATCGAAGATGTAGAGATGAAAGAACCCGATTTCGAAGATATCATCCACCGGGTGTACTAGTTGGCCTATTTTGTGAGGAAATAGGATGAAGACCTTTTCTTACGCCGTTACATGAAAGATGGACATGGCGTACTGTAATAACGGAGGTGAAGCGTCATGCTTGTGACCAAACATGTCCTTGCAGCATCCAGCGCACACGCCACTCCCTATTACATCGTACGTGGCATGATGCCGGGACCCGTGATGTTCATTACATCCGGGGTTCACGGGAATGAAACGGCGAGTATGGCCGCTGCGCAAAAACTCGCAGATGATATTGCGACAGGTCGTCACGTCATTCAGCGAGGGCTGTTAATTATCGTGCCACGCGTGAACCAGCAAGCCTACGCAAAGAAAATCAGAGGCAAGCCCGATCTGAATCGTACGTTTCCACGCCGGATGTCAGGCAAGGCCAAGCATCCGTTCGCTGCGGCAATTTTTCAGCTGGCGCGTGAACAACGGGCCGACTGGTGGCACGATCTGCATGAAGCCAACGGCCTGTCTCAACTGAGTTCACGAGTGCTTGGACAGACGTTGATCACCAATCCCGGCAGTCGGACGATTCCAGCTTGCAGAAGAGTTATCGAACGGATGAATCGATCGATTGCCATTCGTGATCGTCATTTTAACCTCAAGCAGCATGAATTGCCGGGATCTGCCCGTACAGCGGCTTCAAGACTATTACAAGCCCGTTCCGTAACGGTGGAGACCTGTTGGAGTCTGAAACGCTCAACCCGTATCAAGCATCAGACGAAGATTGTGCACCATTTTCTGCGTGAAGCAGGCATGTTATGATCAAGACCATTAAGTTAGAACTAAAAGAAACCTCCAACCGAGAGCACCCGAAGTACATCTTTAGGTGCTCTCTATTAGAGGTGTTTTTTTATCTCTGCATCATGGCTTCCAGTATTTTATTACCCACAGGGTCCAGCGGCATGAGTGGATAAAGGTCTTTTTTAGTTATAAACTTGAATATCGCATCCAGATACTCATCCACAATAGAGGCTGATCCAAAACAATAATTGGACAATAATACAACGCCTATACTCTGTTCCTTATTTATAGCCAAATAACTGGAGAAACCAAATGTGCCCCCGTTATGCCAGAGTATATTCTGATCTGAGATATTATCACTAAACCATGCGTAATGATGGGTTGAATCTCCAATCATCACAGGCATGTGACTTTGTTGTATTGCAGAGGCTGGCGGATGATCTTCATTCAGATTGGCCTGTACAAATAAACACATATCGTGAAGAGATGACTTGATCGCCCCTGCGCCTTCATGTACACCCGTATCCCAGTGAGGCATCTTTTTCCCCGTTGACGTATGTCCATCTACAAATCTGCCATTCTGTTCTGCATTCAGCATAGCTGCTGTCTCCGTCATATTTAATGGACCTGTGATATATTTTTTCAGCAGATCGTCATATGTACTGCCTGATACTTTACATAGGATATAGCCCAGTAAGCCCACGCCGGTATTGGAATACTCAAATGAACCCATCTGATCCGTAAAGTCAGCATCCGATAAAAAAGCAAGTAAATCATCCTCCGTATAATTTGAATACGGATTGTATCGATTTTTCTTCGAGGACAGGTTTGTGGCAACTCCGGGTAATCCAGAGGTATGCGTCGCAAGACTTTTTAAGGTTACCTTATTCAAATAATCGTTTTTGCCATTGTGTATGTACTTGCCAACCGTGTCATCCGTGGAAAGCTGCTGTTGACGCTCCAATTCTAATAGAAGGATAGATGTAAAAAGTTTGGTTACAGAGCCGATTTCGAACAACCTATGTTCAGGAGCAGCCACGCTCTTCTTTTTGGGATTGCCCAATGAATGATATTCGATATCTCCCTTTGTAATAACGCCAATCTCAAGATGTAGATGTTTCTTTCCTTTGATGTAATCGGATACAAAACCTTGTAAATCCCTCATAGAAAATGTTACTCCTTTTGTAGTGTGAGTTTCATTATTGAAATTATTGAAATCACGTTAACCACCATTATGTATTGGCAAACTACACTATGTATTCGTTCTAAATCTCCGATTCCCTGCTCGTTAGTCAACTCCTGTTTTCTGCTAAACAGGAAAAGAGCCGCGATTACGGCTCTTTCTTCTGCACCCTGAACGATTGAATATAATTGTCGATATCGTCCTCCGGTGTATGCAACAGTCGTGCCAGATGAATCTGCATCTGTTCCAGATGGTCAATATGTTTCTGAATGTCAGCGATGCGTTCGCGTACAAGGGTTTTTAACGTATCCTTTTCCATGTCTTCCTGGCTGAGCAGTTGCAGGGTCTCTTGTATCTCCTTTAAGGAGTAACCCAGCAGCTGGGCATCCTTAATGAACTTAATTTTGACCAAATAATCCTCGGTATACACCCGATATCCGTTGGAGGAACGACGGGGAGCAGGCAGAATTCCACTATCCTCGTAATAACGGAGGGTTGCCATACTTACACCGGTACGCTTGGCCAACGTTCCTCTTGTCATGGTTTCCATGTCTACTCCTCCACCCTTCTGCGGACTTATTGTGTTTGTTCGTTGCGTATCTTGGTATATGTGGCATCATAGGTGACCTCGGGAAATTGTGCTGAAGATCCTTGCAGCAATGGCTGCTCTTCCCCTTTCAGATAACGGTCAAAGAATGCCAGCGCATAGGATCTGGTTATATCCACATTATGTTCTGGGGTCATGCCTCTGGCAAATAGTTTCGGTGAAATTAATGAAATATCCGTAAAGCTTTGATGGAAGAAATTATCCACCGTCAGATAATAGGTATCATTAAGACTACTCGTCATCACTCGATCCAGATCCGGCTCAAACTCGGGATAGGCTACTTTTTCCGTTTCGGTGGCTTCCGGTTCCAGACTTTTGGCGGTTCCACCCGACATGATATACATAAACGGCTGTTTCAGGGCTGTCGTGGATACCGATCCCCAGAATCCGCCTTCCAAACTCATTCCTGCCTGGAAACGTTCATCCTGCGCCAGTACTTCCGCTGTTGTTGCCCCACCATACGAATGTCCCATGATGCCGACGTGATCCAGATCAAGCTTGCCTTGCAGCAGTTGATTCGGGTCATGTGAATTCCACTGGGTAAGCGTATCGAGAACAAAGCTTGCATCATCTGCACGTATGCCTATGCCTTCTACATTATATTGATATAATTCCGCTGACGTTGCAAATTCAGGGTCAGCCTGATAGGAAGCTGCATGTCCATCGGGGAATGTCACTTGTGCTGACGTATAAGGGTGATCTATCCCCACGACAATGTAACCGTGGCTAACCAGTTCCTCAATCATCGTCATGCTCTGAAAACGGGCTGAGCGGATACCCGGCGAGAATAGTAATACCGGATACTTGCTCTGGTCGGCGGACATCTCAGCTCCTTTCACCACATGTGTTGGAATGGTATCCAGATAACTGAACACCTGAGACGGAATGCCGAACACCAGACTGATCGCTTCTCCCAGTTCACTAGGGTAATGCTCCAGCGGCAGCCCTTGGGCGGCCTTCTGATCCACCGGGTACCACACATTAATCATAAGTTCACGCTTGTCCCCGGCCTCGGGTGTTTTGGTCTCTTCACGAGATTCATCCACCAGGTGTTGAGAGAACGTGCCAATGGCATAGGTACCGGTTGGTTCAGGCATCGTAAAGGCAGGTAACAGCCAGGTCAGTATGATTGAACCTGCACTGAAGGCCAGAACCAGAATCGATGCCAGCGTCATCTTAATCCATGAACGACGGTTGGGTTTCTGCGCACTCTGAACATAACGGCCACTGCGGTATGATTTCATGAGTTGAATCATTAACGTAATGAATAATACAAGTGTAACGATATAGGTGGGTATCATCTGCACGCGAAATGAATTGATTAAGCCATGCAGAAGCACTGCCAGAACCAGAGCTGAGAGTATCCCCACTGTCATTGCCCGGCGCTTCGGAAACACCAGCATAAGTAACGTAGCAGCTACGGTTACCAATACCAAAATCCATTCTAAAATTCTCATTATTCAGCCTCCAATATTCCTTGATAAAAAAAGAATAAACCTTGAAGTATACTTCAAGGTCAAGGCTGAATTTTAGATAGAATTTTATCGGGGAATTCGTAAATCCCATTTGCGAAGTTCGGTCAACGTACACGTTCCGGATGAGAAAGCCTTGATACCTGTTGAGTTCGGCCCAGGATAGATCCGCCCTGTCATGACCTGTTCTCCCTGCTGAATGAACACCTCAACGGAGCTGACATCCATAAAAATATGAAGTTCCAGTTTCCCGTCAAGCAGTTCCACTGTCGCAGCTCGTTCGCCCCCCGGCCCTTGTCCGGCCTGCTCGCGATTCAAGCATAAACGACGCTGCTCTACATCATAGGAAATCACGGTTTCTTCATCCTCACCCGTGCGCAGCTTCAACCCGAAGTGTTGTGCCTGTTCCGCTTCAAATACAGCATACAGTTCGTAACGGTCTCCACTGATTCCAAGATCAAGATCATGTTCATCACCGTTTAAATGTATACCATACTGCTCGGTGCCTTCCGACCTGTACTGTATAAGTTCGGGAAGCGGCTGGAATATCAAGCGTTCTCCCCTACGAATTAGTTGTCTCGGCAAAGTCATCGCTCCAGCCCACGCATGGGACTGTTGTGTCGGGATTTCCGTTTCCCACGTATCCATCCAGGCCACCATGATTCGTCGTCCCTGTGCATCCTCCATCGTCTGAGGTGCGTAAAAGTCGAAGCCACAGTCCAGCGGAACGTACTGCTCGTACTTCAGCACACCCTGGTCTTCATCCAGCGTTCCCATCATATAAACGGTCGAATGCAAGTTGCGATAGTTGTCTCCCTGTGCAGGCATGCGCTGCGGAGACATGATCAGCACATCTTGTCCATCCAGTGTGAATAGATCTGGACATTCCCAATTGTCACCAAGCGTCCCGTCACTCTGGGCCATAATGTTGACATAACTCCAATCCAGCAAGTCCGTTGAACGGTATAACAGAATGACACCTTTGCCAGCAGCATCATTTGATCCAAGTACACAATAGTACACACAGTTTCGTTCAAACACTTTCGGATCACGGAAGTCCTTCGGACTGGTATGCTCTGGGATCTGATCCAGCCGAATGACCGGATTCATCGCGCTTTTGACAAAATCAATCCCATTGTCCGAGACAGCGATATTCTGTGTCTGCAAGTAATCGTTATCCTTGTCGGGTCCAGTCACGACATGTCCCGTGTACATCAGCACCAACTTGCCATCCTGCACGATTGCACTTCCAGAGAAACAGCCTCCACTGTCGTAGCTCTGATCGGGTGCCAGTGCAACAGGCAGATAAGACCACGTAACCAAATCACGGCTCACCGCATGGCCCCAGTGCATCGGCCCCCATACCGGTTCGTAGGGATAATGCTGATAGAACATATGATACATCCCTTTGAAGTATATGAAACCGTTGGGATCATTCATCCAGCCCACCTCTGGCATCAAATGATAGGCCATTCGATAGGTTGGATCAACCTGATGTCGATGCGCCTTGATATATGCGTTGGCCCGGGCGAGTGTATAACTCTCTTTTGTTTGAGCCGAAGAACTCGTCAGTCCAAGGTCAGTCTCTTGCCTTGTGTCTATTTCCTGCTTCTCGTGTCGTTCCTGGTTCATATGTCCTTCACTCCTGTCTCTCTCTATATCACCCGACTTAACTTATTTGATTGCCCCTTGCATGACCCCCTGAATAATGTACTTCTGCGCAAACAGATAAACGATCAGGACAGGCAGCAGGGTCAACACCAGACCAGCCATCAATGGACCGTAATCCACTGTGTAGGTTCCATAAAAATAAAATGTGGACAGTGGCAGCGTTCGCTGCTCGGACGAAGTCAGCACCAGGGAAGGCAGCAAAAAATCATTCCATATCCACAATACATTCAGTACACTAATCGTTACGGTTGTTGGCAGTAACACCGGCAGTACGATACGGAAAAAGGTCTGCACTCTGCCGCAGCCATCCATTAGAGCCGCTTCTTCAAGCTCCAGGGGAATACTTTTGATAAAGCCATGGTAGATAAATACGGCGAGCGGACTGCCGAAGCCAATATACATGTAGATCAGCGACCACTTGTTATCCAGCAGGCTGAGCGAGCCATATATTTTAACCAGTGGAATCATAATGGCCTGGAACGGAATAATCATCGCAGCTACCATCAGGAAAAAGAGATACTGATTCAGCTTGCTTTTGTGACGAACAAAGTAATGTGCTGTCATCGCCGCAAAAAGAGCAATCAGTAATACACCTGCAATGGTAATGAGCAACGAATTGCTGAAGGCGGATACATATCCCATTTTGTCAAACGCATTGACGTAATTATCGAATTGGAAGGAGCTTGGCAAGCCCAGCGGATCGGAGGTAATTGCCTGGTTAGCCTTGAACGAATTGACGATTAGAAGCACAAAAGGAAATACAAACAAAATCATCACAATGATTAATGCAATAAACTTCATCCAGTTGAGAATGCGCGATTGTCCAGCCATCATGCCTCGACCTCCAGTTTTTTGCTGAAATAGACCTGGAGCAATGTAATGGCGGCTACAAGGATAAACAGAACAAAGGCTTCTGCCTGACCCAATCCGTAGTCACGAGCAAGAAAGGCCTGCTCATAAACATGCATGGATACCATCTCTGTGCTCTTGAAGGGCCCACCACTGGTCAAGGAGACGTTCAGATCATATACCATGAATCCCCGTTGCAGTGACAAAAAGATGCATACAATAAACGAAGGAACCATCAGTGGCAATACAATGCGAGCCAGCATTTTGCGATTACTTGCCCCATCAATGCTGGCTGCCTCCATAACATCCTTCGGCACATTCATCAGTCCTGCAATGTAGATAACCATCATATAACCGGCATACTGCCAAACGGTCACCACAACCAGAGCCCAGAACGCTTTATCCGGATCAGCCAACCAAGAGGTGGAAAACAGCGTGAGATTCATTTTTTGTCCTGCAAAAACGAGTACCTGATTAAAAATAAACTGCCAGATGAAACCAAGCACGATTCCGCCCACCAGATTCGGCAGGAAAAATCCAGCCCGGAACCAGCCCTGTGCCTTCATCCCCCGGGTTACTGTGTAAGCGAGCAGGAAAGCAACAGCATTGGTCAGCACAACGGTAATAAATACGTACTCCAGCGTCATCCCGAATGATTTCCAGAACACCGTGTCCTTGAACACACCGATGTAATTATCCCAGCCAACAAAGTTTTGATCGACTGCAATGCCATCCCAGTTCGTAAACGTCAAATAAATACCATACAAAAATGGAATAATCATCACCGTAGCAAACGCAAATAATGTCGGGCCAGTAAAGATCAGACGGGTGCGCAGACGTGTCCATAATCCTTTTTCGGTCAGCATTGTCATCCTCCACTCTATCCAAATGATTAGCCTGGCGGTTATACCGGAAACAAGTCGAACAGACCTCATGTGGAAGCAGTACGTTCATCATCTCCGGCGTACCGCAAGTCTCTCTCTATGTGCTGCACAGGGCTAAGATTAAATCTTTTATTTCACGTTGCTCCAGTATGCCTGAATTTCGCTGGCAAGTCCGGCACGGTCAATGACATCAGCCAAATATTTCTGCATGGATGCACCCAGTTTGGACCAGTGATCCGCAGGAAGTGTACTCATTGATTCTTCGATTTTGCCTGCCTTGATGTATTCACTAATGGATTTGCCAAGTGGATTGGTTGGCTCCAATGTAATGTTGCTGAATGCCGGAATAATACTGGCTTGATTCACCAGGAAATCCTGACCTTTTTCGTTATAAACGATCCAATCCAAAAATTTCTTCGCTGCTTCCTGCTGCGCTGGTGTGCTCTTTTCCTTATCCAGCAATATTCGTTTGGATACAGCAGCAGAGATTTGCGTATTACCGAAATCATCTGGATTATTGCTCACAGGTACCGGGAGGAAGCCATATTTTCCATCTGCTGTATCAAAGCTTGAAATTTGCGGCCATGCCCAGTTGCCCTGGAACCAGATACCTACCTCACCCTTGCCAAGCACCTCAGGTCCACGCTCATAGGTTCCGGACAGTGGAGAAGCCTTGTCAATATTGTAGGTTTTCATCAGATCAAATGTATCTAACAAGCCATTAAACACGGCATTGGAAGCAAGGTCCACTTGACCTGCCTTCAGATCAGTAATGAATTGATCCACCTTCGCACGGTCTGGCGACTGCCCACCATATGCAAGCCCCAGATAGTGCGCACCAAGCGACCAATCCATCGGAGATACAATCAAAGGTGATTTTCCAGTAGCAGCGATCTTTTGGAACAGCTCATCAAGCTGTGCAGTGGTCTGTACAGACTTTGGATCGAATGTCCCACCTACCGCCTGATCCAATACATTCTGGTTATAGATGAATCCATATCCTTCAATAGAGAACGGAAAGGCATAATTTTTGCCATCAAACGTTGTAGCCGCTGTGCTGTTCTCCACAGCATCCTTCATCCAAGACTCGGATGTAAGATCCAGAACACGATCCTTGAACTTCTCGACATCCCCTGTATCCAGCATCATCATCGTTGTAGGGCTGCCGGAGGCATACAAGGCGGACGCTTTTTCAAACGGAGACTGTCCACTGCCTACAGGTACAATTTCGAGTGTGATATTTGGATTTTCAGCATGGAAGTCTTTAGCTGCTTGTTCCAACTGACTGTTAATTTCCGACTTGGAATTAAGCAAGGTGATTTTGACACTCTCACTGCTGCTACCCTCTGAGGAGGAGTTGGACTCCGTCGCTGCTTTACTTCCACATGCCGACAATACAAGCATCATAATTAATGACAATACCGATAATTTCATCCATCTCTGTTCTCTTTTCATCTTGTTATGGCCCCCGATCAATAGTTTAAAAGGAAACGCTTACAAATCGAATTATAATGTCAAAGGTTTGACATGTCAATCGTTTGACATACCATTCAAAAAAATTTTTTTCTTCTTCGTGGCAAAAGGACGAATAGGAAAAAACGACCTGTATCAGGTCGTCTCTCTCTCCACGATGGTAACTGGCAAAATATGCTCCATTCCGATCTTCTCTTCCGCGAGCTGGTGCCGAATCAGATCAATCGCCAGCTTAGCCATGGCCTCCACCGGCTGCCTGATCGTTGTAATGCCAGGCACCGTATACGCTGCCGCACGACTGTCATCATAACCTATAATAGCAATATCATCGGGTACCTTGCGCCCACCTAACACGATCTGCTTCAGCGCATGCACCGCCATCAGATCACTCGTTACAAAGAGTCCGTCCACCTCGGGGTGTTGTGCAAGCAGCTTATCCACCAGTTCCGTATACTGATGCTGATCAAACACATTCAGATCGGTTTCATGAATCATGACCGGTTTGACTCCATGAGCCTGCAATGTATCAACGAAACCTGTCGTCCGGCGATTGGACAGCATTTGCAATTCCAAATTACCGCAGATATGTGCCAAATGCCGTCTATTCTTTGAGAGCAGCAGTTCGGCAGCCATAACCCCTCCCTGATAGTTATCAGATGAAATAAACGGGATGTCTTCACCGATCTTACGATCAAAGGTCACGATTGGGGAATGCAGATTCATATACTCATCAACTTCCAGTGTATGACTTCCCATAATAATGCCATCCACGCGATTACCCTTGAGCATTTCCACATATTCACGCTCTTTGGAAGGGTCCATGTGGGAATTGCATAACATAATTTTAAATCCATTCTGGTAAGCATGATACTCAACATAGCTAGCCAGTTCTCCAAAAAACGGATGGGATACATCGGGAATAATCAAGCCTATAACATTGGATTGCTTACGCAGAAGAGAACGGGCAATTTCGTTGGGTCGATAGTTCAGTTCGTCCATGGTTTGATACACTTTGTCCCGAGTCTTCTGACTGATATATCCCCGGTTGTTTAATACACGCGAGACGGTAGTTACAGAAACTCCTGCCCTGAGTGCAACATCATGAATAGTTGCCATAACACCCTCTTTTCCTACAACATTCTTCATACATTTAACATTATAAACCTATTGCTAACCCTGAACCAAACCCTTGGAACCCGCCTGCTGCTTCATTCCGCTACAATTCTCGCTCTCGGCATGCTATGCATAGCTCCGTGCGTAACATGGACCTGTACCACATACGTACCTGGTTCTTCAAAGGTATGTTGGATTTCATACAGCCCTTCCTCTGACTCATTGGCAGTAATAGCCCCCTGATTCTCCAGTTCGTCCGCTGTCATCATACCTTGTTCCGGAGATACAGAAGGCGGATCATCAAGCTCATTCCAGATCTGGAATTGCACATGGTCAGCATGACTTAACGGTGCATCTCCCTGTGTAAGCTTCACCTGCAACCGTGTTGGTTCATGAAGAGAAGCCTTCTCTGGAACGTCAAGTTTCACTTTAATCATCTCTGGCATCTCGCCTGATTGTGACTGTTCCTCATAAGAGCATCCCACCGTCAGGAGGAGCAGAATTATGAAGGGCATGAACCAACGAGCTTGTCCGCTCATCACCATCTATCCTTTCTTATTAAGAAGATTTTGGTGTTTTGCCGATACCCCACAGCATCACGATGATGATAATAAAGGCGATCAGTGCCAGTAATGGAATCGTGATGAAACCAAACCAGTTCAAATAGTCGGTATAACATGGAACCTTACCGCACGCAACGGCATTACCTGTAGCCGAAAAAATACGCTGGATTGTTACATGATATAACGAAATGCCGCCACCGACGAAACTAAGTGGGAGTACGTATTTGGTGATGCCCACGTCATCCTTAAAGTAGGCAATGCCCAGCAAGATGGTTAGTGGATACATGAATATACGCTGGTACCAGCATAGATCACATGGAAGATATCCCTTGATCTCACTGAAATAGAGACTCCCCCCTGTTGCAATAACGGAAACGGCCCAAGCAACAAATAACCGGGTATCCACATTTCTCGCTGGGCGCTCCGATTGTGATGATGTACTCATTCCTCTGTCCCCCTCTTCATTTTGCTTATACCAAATTATCATACATCATTCTAGACTCCATCGGCTATTCAAGCTGTTATGTAGGTCATTACTCGATGATTATACCAAATATTTGGAACTTTTGGGTGAATACAAAAAAGCTGCCGTATGGGGCAGCTCTTTTGTTTGATTCATATATAAAAGGCTGTATTACATCGATTTAGTCAGCGTAATGGAACCATCTTTTTGTGCCCATTTCACGTCCCAGTTCAGAAGTTCAGCAATGAAGCGCAGAGGTACTTGCGTACGTCCATCTTTGTTTACAAATACAGTTGAACCCACGTTTTTCTTCACACCGTTCACTTCCATAACGTTGTTGTTCACCCAGAATTCAAGGGTATCGTCGCCAGCCATTACCGTTACTTGCTGTGCTTTTTTGTCCCATTTCACCGTTGCACCAATACCTTCACTCAGGAAACGCAGTGGAATGTATGTTGTGTTTTTCCAAAGCACTGGTGTAGTGTCCATGTTGGTTGTTTTGTCGTTAATTTTCAGCATTTTGCTGTTCAGTTGCATCCACACCGTTGTCATTTCTGGCGCTGGTGCGGGTGTTGCTGACTCTTGGAATTTGTCATTGAATTGAGTCACGATGGCGTTACCAAGGGCTTGACCTACACCAAACATAACTTTGAAGCCTTCACGATTTGTTGTGTAAGAAGCATCATAGTTACCTGCTGCATATTGATTCAATACGTTTTGTACTTGATTTTCATGTGTTGTCAGCGCTTGTTGTCCTGCTGCTTTTGGCAGATTTCCAGCTGTTGCTGAATCCAGGAATGTAGCAAATTCTGTTGTAAATCCTTCAATACGTTTCTCTACTGCCGCACGAGCCGCAGCATCGTTGTTTTTAACAGCTTTTACATAGTCGCTTTGTGCATTAACGTGGTTCGTTACCCAAATTTTCTCGAAAGCATTGGCACCATCGTTACCGTAAACGGAAGCAATCGCTGCTTTGAAGTCAGCTGTGTTTCCAGCTTCAGCTGTAATCAGTGCGTTGGAAGCGGCTGTACGTCCATCAAATTGCTCTTGCATTTGCAGAGCCGAAAGCGCAAAGTGTTCGGAAGCCAAGTGGTTGAGTGCAGATCTCAGATCAGCTGCTTTTGTATCCGCTTTGGTATTTTCGAATTTCTCAGGCATTTGTGTAGTAATGGCCGTGGAGAGTGCCTTACTTACGTCGAACATTTCTTTGAAACCTTCACGGTAAGCCTTGTATGCATCAGCGTAATCTCCAGCTACATACTCATCGAATACTTTTTGCACGAGATCTTCATGTACTTGCAGCGCCTGTTTGGCTGCTGCTTTTGGCAACTTGCCTTCGGTAGCTGTGCTCAGGAATGTGGAGAACTCATCCACGAAACCGTTGATGTTTGCTTGTGCTTGTTTGATTCCAGCTTGGTTGCCCATTTTGGTTGCTTTCACCAGATCATCTGTGTATTTGTTATGAGCGCGGAAGATGCGTTCGAATTCTTTGGCACCTGCGTCACCGTATAGGGAAGCGATTGCTGGTTGCATATCCAGTGCATTCTGGTCGAGTGCTTTGTAAGCTGCATCTGCATCTTTTGCTCCGTCATAGGCTTTCGCCATTGCTGTTACTGCGAGTGCAAAATGCTCGGACAGCAGGTGGTCCAGGTTCGCTCTCAGGTCAGCCGCCGGTGTGTTCACGGATGCTTTCATCATTGTCATTGGTGTCTGTGGTGCGGAAGCTGCTCCAGCGATCCCCGGCATCAACAGTGTCAAGCTAAGTACAGGTGCGATAAACTTCTTCATTTTCATTTTCATTACGTGTTCACTCCTCGATTATGTTTTGTGTATAATTTCTTTCCTCGTCGTTGTCTTCATAGGGTGTAACGCAGGGTTCTCTATTCTGGATCACTCTGTGGGCAAAAAAAATTCGCAACCTTCAGTGAAGAAAGCTGCGAATGCCTGTTGTATCAAGGTTTTTTTGAATTAAAAAAATATAAAATTATAGTGATCTTTCCGATCCAATACCACATACATACTGTAATATAGATACTTCATTTTCCTTTATTTCTCAACTAAAGCTTACATCAAAGGTTATCCTGAAGTACAATAAGGACATATCATATTATTCGCGAAGGAGGTCCATTCATGACCTGGTTGCCTTATGTTTTAATTGTGGGTATCGCCTTGTTTGGAGGTATTGCTACCATGATCATCGGAAATTCCAAAGCCAATCAGACCAGCAACCCCGAATATGACCGCCGCACAAAGCAAAACCTAAGCAAACTTTCCTATGTATACGTTGGTGCTATTGTCCTTGGTTTTGGCGGACTAATCCTCTATCTTTTTAACTAAAATGTTTCGATTTGGCAAAGAATACGTTCAAACACACCAAGTAGCTTCAGTTTTCGTTCTACATTCTCCGTATATATACACATGTTTACAAGTTGGAGATAATTCAGAATTATTCTGGATATGTTCGGGGTTTAATATAAAGCCATAAGGGACAGCGAGCCCATTAAACAAAACTAACCCCCAACTTGAAGGAGAGATATATGATGAAAAAAAACATGAAGAAATCCGTAGCAACGATGATGGTACTGGGCATGACATTAACAGGAGCAACGGGTGTATTTGCCGGAACGCAACTGGAGAAAATCTCTGCATACCTTAACCATGGAATCAGCTTTAATGTCGATGGCGCGGCTTACTCACCAACGGATGGCAATGGCAACAAACTTGCGCCAATTACTTATAATAACTCTACTTATCTGCCCGTACGAGCGCTTGCCGATGCACTGCATGTGCCTGTATCCTATGACGGCAAAAAAGGACAGGTCATTATCGGCCAAGCGACAAGCAACCCATCAGCTTTGACAAATGTAACGTATAGCGCAGCACAAAAAGAGGCGATTCAAAAAGCTTTTGCACAATTCGATGGGTTCGAGACCGCTTATGCCCCTCAGCAGATGATCGCAGGTGACACGTTCAAAAGTGTAGGTGCGGGTGGCGACGGCGTCAGTTTTGTTTTCAACCATATGAAAGTGGATGTGTCTCCAAGAGATTATTCGGACGGTTATACAAGCAAAGACGTGAAACTGTCCAATGGCGTTATCGCCAAATGGTATACACCAGATCAAACGGGTATGCTCACATTCCAACTGGATGATCGCTACGTTACGCTTAGCTCCCCGGATCATAAGCTGAGTCAAGCTCAGCTGCAACAAGTCGCTGTCTCTGTTCAGAAGGCAACTGGCAACAACGATCAAGGGATCACTGCATTTGCAGATGTGAACTATAGCAAACAACAATTGGATAACATTCGTAAAGCATTTGCGAAGTTTGACGGGTTCACAACAGCCTATGCCCCACAACACATGGTTGCTGGAGATACGTTCAAAAGCGTAGGTGCAGGCGGCGATGGTGTAAACTTTGTTTTCAATCGTATGAATGTAACGGTATCCCCTAAAGATTACTCGTTCAGCTATGATGGCAAAACGGTAAAACTGCCTAATGGCGTATCAGCCAAATGGTACACACCAGATCAAACGGATATGCTCACGTTCAAGCTGGATGATCGTTATGTTACTATCAGCTCACCGAATAACCAATTGACTCATACTCAACTGGAGCAAATGGCGGTATCCGTACAAAAAGTGAAATAAACAAAAATAAACACACATCATTTCGGTCCCGCTCTATGAGCTGGGGCTGATTTGATGTGTGTTACGTATGCTCAAACTCTGCACAAAGACCTCTTCCTCATCCCTATATGCAACTACAGCTTGATAGATACGTTTCGTCATAATTACAGTGCCATTTCCGTTAAACGAACAACCCTGCGATAGACCATCGCATCCATCAGATCCTCCCAGTCGAGTTCACTGGCATTAACGTCTCGATAATAGACCGCAGCAGCAGGCAAGAAACCAACCAGAGGCCCTGTACCACCACATATCAGGCTACCACCGTCTCCGCCTTTGGGTATCACATCCCCAGACGAATTGAGCGTAAGCTCATACTTGTAGGGGTCTCCGGCAAATTGCACTCCGAAGAAATTCGGCAGTTCTAGATCATAAGGACGATAATCCTTTTCTTCAACCCGTGAAGAGGCCGTCTCTGCAGATCCATCCACAATCTCATCCACGCCTTCCAGACTGCCAAAGTGCTTCAATCTCATCGTATAGTCGAAGCTGTCACCCCAGGGAAATAACGTGCGACAACCGCCGCCATAGATATACTCCCATTCGTCTTCGGTCAGCAAACCAAAACCCGCCGCAGCTTCCTCCCTCACAACGTCTTCCAATTCTATTCCTTCGTTGAACCACAGGATTCGGACTTCATTCTCACTCTGGCGAATCAGACGAAATTGTTGATGCAATTCATATTCACGGATCTCCGACTGCTTAAACTGCTCCAGTGCTGACGGGAAATCAGGATTTTCCTGTGCAAATGCTTCCTCCTTGGACACTTCAATCCAGCCAAGTGAGATCAGTTCGCATTCCACAAGCATCGGCGCAATGTTGACCGTTCTTACAGGTGACATTTGACTCGCCAGAAACGAATCCACGTCCTCCACACCATACTCACTGACCGTTTCATGCAGGTCGGCTGATGTCTCTTCGTTCATACCATGCTGCCAACGATCCCAGCCGAGTGTTACTTGATCCCCAGGCACAAATACAAATCTCAGCCCATCCTCCGTAAATACACCTGTCTCCATCCGCAACCCGAATCGTTCAAATGTCTCGAGACCCTCATATACCATACCATCTGGTAACTGACGAACAAGCTTACGCATCCAAGCCTCTTTGTCCTGAGCATTCAACCCCTGCCACATGTTTCGTCTCAATGTTTCCATAACTCTCCCCACCTTTCCTTATACACTTTCACTTCTCTAAAATGCTTCACTGGCTGGCACAGCACAATCTTACTTGTGTTGTTTACATTTTCACTTCCCTGCAGCCTGCAACAGTTCCAGCAATAATTCCTTCCGTCTTCCCTCCGCTTTGCGAGCGAGCATTGAGAGCTTCTCCACCTTGCCAAAGATCGGATAGAGTACATGTTCCGCTTCATAATACTCAAGTTCTTGAATCTGTCTAACCAACAGTTCGAGTATTTCCTCATTCTCCAGCTCAGTCTGAATCTTCAGCTTCAGACTGTCCGTAGAACGACGCAAGCTGGCGACTAAAGCAGGTATGGATTGAGCCGTGACACCCTGTTTTTCTACAAATGCCGCAATAAACTTATCCTGAATTAACTGATGCTCATCATCCACTTCGCCCATGTAATATTCAACCAGCGGGAAATACCGCTCATCCACAAGCCCCAGTCCAAAGGTTGCATAACTGCCTGGCATACAGCTTTTCTCTCCCTCGGTATCCTCGTAGAACTCAAACTCCTGGATAGCCTCACGCGCATACTCTTCCAGGAGTGGATGCAGCTCCGGGTATTCCAGTGCATTCGCAAAGAATCGGTGGGTATCCGACTTCGCGAGTCCCTTGATCGGCAAATACTGCTTTACGGCAGATTTCAGCTTGATCTTATAACCTTTTGGAAATCCCTGTTTCAATAAATGAATGATAAAGGTAAGTGCCTGTTGATAGGCACCCGCCTCCTCCTTACGAATGTGAATGTTCATCAGAGCAAATACATCATTTGCTTTGCATTCTACTTCTTCCGTTTTCACATGAATATCGTCCTTCGCATACGTTCCGCTGCCTTCTGTCATCATACGTGCCGCACGTCTGCTGCCGAGTTGCTTCGCGAGTTCCAGGAAAGTCTGACCTTGGGCTTTGCTATAACTCGGCTCAAATCGTAGAATCATGACCGCCGCGTATAACAGCAGATCTATTGGTTGAGTCCCGAATGTTTGCGCCTTCCCCTGCTCGTCCGAATATTGGCCTGTCTGTGTATCGATGTTCGATTGAAGCGTAACTCCTGGCTTAAGGGAATATTCATTGGTACGATAAGCCGAGGACTGCACATCAAAATACTGTGGCAAAAACTGATTCTCCGCCCATGCCGTCAACGCACGAGTAATATCACCCCGATGTTCGGCAAGTGCCTCCGGGCGACCCTGATTCAACTCTTGAATCCGGTCATACTGCCTGAGGATCCATGCTACATCCAGTTCAGGAAACAGTTTAGGGTCAAGCAGATGACGCGTCAAAAAGAAGGATTCCAACGGCTTTGTTGGATATGTACTGTTCTCCAGATTCTTGTCTACATAGGTATGAATACGCTCAAGGAGCTGCTTTCTTTTCTCTTCGTTTATCCATTCCAATAAAGTCAGTTGCAGCTTGCCTTCGGTTGTTGGGAATTTCCCACGCAAGGTGAAGCGGTAGTCAATCAACGGAGTATCTGCCAGCTTGTCCAATCTAGCTTGGACAACCTCTACAAGCTTAGGCCCGATCTCATTCCGTACCTGCTCCTCGGTAAAGGCTACTGCCTGCTTTGATTTCACATCATCATCCAAACCCAGATCCAGGCTGTCTACCGTGGTCCGTCCAGGTTTGTAATCCAGCACAATATCATTAACAATACCCATTTGCAGCGTGGTTCGCTTCACAACACTTTCCAAGTCATCCCGCTTTTCCTGTTCATCAAACCATTCATGAATCGTCGTTATCATCTCTTCCATCGCCTGATCATAAAGTGTACTCATCTAATCTCCTGCCTTCCCATGCATCTTATGATGTTCATCAACCACACTTGAACCTCTATGAATCCCGGATCAATCCGGGGCATCTATGTTATAAATACGTATTGATGTTCGTATACTACCTATTATTTTACTCTCTCCAGCACACCCGGAACAATAAGGCAGCAGGGGGAGAAAAGGTGGTGAAAGATGCCCATAAGTGGTATTTAAGACATGCCCTAGTCAAAGAGATCTACGGATACGGATTCCTTTTTTTCATATCTATGTACACTCTCGGCTTGCCCTCGCTATCATCATCCCTACGTTGTATAATTATTGTATTCCTTTTCAGGAGGTTCGAATAAATGAGCTACAGCAAATACTTCCCCTTGGAAAACTATTTGAATCAGGTTTCAATCACCCTTACATATGCAGAGCTTGAGGAAATTCTCGGATTTACGTTACCCCCTACAGCGTATAATCGCGAACAATGGTGGGTGAATAATTCCATGAATCATACACAAGCATTATCCTGGTTAAATGCCGGATGGAAGGTGGATAATGTGGTTTTAGGGAAAAACGTTACTTTTGTCCGCTGTGAGTCATAGCCGATCTGTCCGATATAGATTGGTAGCTATAACTCCTAAGACTCTATTTTTCCATAAATGTTATTCGAGACAAAAAAGCAGGGTAGATCCGATGAATTCATCGTTCTACCCTGCTTTTGTTTATTAATTAACTGTCTTATACCACTCGTTTACTTCGGCGGTAATATCATCCCCGCCCATGGATTTCCACTTTGTCACAAACGCATCAAATTCCTCAATGCCTACCTGACCATAGATGATCTTGCTGAACGTATCCTTCTCCAGCTTGTCGATCGCGTCCTTTTTCATTTTAATCGTCTCGGTTGGTGCTCCCGTGAACTTGTTCTTGATGGCATTATCTTTATTCGCAACGACCACCTCAGCGGCTACAAACACTTCCGGTTTGTTGGCAATCTTCGTATTTTTCTCAAAAGGAGTCTCCGACTCTTTGCCCTTCGCAAGTTCCGCCAGCGTCTCCATCATCAGATTCGGAATCCGTGCACCATCATACGTAATTGTATATTTGAGTGGTGATACGCCATCCTTCACTTCAGCTTCACCAACCACTTCGCCGTCCACAATATCATAGTCATATCCTTGCGCGAAGCCATGTTCGAACTCGCTGCCCACTTCCGGGTTGGCAAAGTTGTCGAACAGATAATTCTGATACGTGAAGAAAATCTCCGGGTTCGCCATATCCTTGTTAATCAGCACCACCCCGTTGCTTGCACCAGAACCATGTTGGTGGCTCTCGCCTGTTGGCCCTGTAGGTAAGGCAATGGCCTTATACGTGGCACCATCCACATTTTTCTTCACATCATCAATCGGCCAGTTTGGCATCCAGTGTGGTCCCACGATAATTCCTGCTTTACCTGCGGTGAATAATTCTGCTGCTTTGATCTCGTCATATACGCCTGCTTCTTTGGGCAGATAACCTTTGGACAACCAATCTTTCATCGTTGCTAGGCCTTCCTTCACACCTGGCTGAATGGAACCATATTGCAGTGTTCCGTCTCCGGCATCATTCCACTGTCCAGGCATCGTGTTGTACATGCCGAAGATCCAGCCAGATTCCGTCATCCAGGTATTAAGTGCATTCTTCATGCCGACGGTCAGACCATACGTATCTTTTTTGCCGTTCCCATCCGGGTCTTGATTTGTAAAAGCATCCATGACCGTAACCAGCTCATCGATAGTTTTCGGTTCTTCCAGCCCCAGCTTCTTCAGCCAGTCTTCCCGGATAAACATGACCGAATCGCCGTTATACGCATAATCGAAGATTGGAATGCCGTAACGCTCGCCCTCATACATGTAAGGATACCATTCTTCCGGTGCCGATTCGGATGCCTGTTTCCATGTGTCCGAAGCATACTTGTCAAACAGCTCGCCTGCATTGGCAAACTTGCCGGACTCAATTAATTCCCTTACCAGATTGTAGTCCCCTCGAATGGAGACAATATCCGGCAGTTCTTCGTTAGCGGACAGGGACAAGCGCAATTTCGTGTAAAATGCATCATTGGTTACCGATACAGCCCATGGCGTGGTCAGATCGATGCCAAGTCGTTCCTTGGCCCATTTGGTATGCACATTGTTCTGTGCCGTTTCCCCATTCTTGAATTTCGTATCATCATTCCAGGCCCGCAAATAACTCATCTGTACCGCGGGTTCATACTTCCCGTCTTGCAGAGCAAGTGGTGCAGCGGCTTCCTTCGTTGGTTCTTCCTTGGCCCCCGAACTGCATGCCGTTACAGCAACCATCGTGATTGCGAGTAATGCCGTCATCATTTTTCTATACATGAACTAACCCCTCCTCAGGTAACTTGGATACCCTTATGTGCCAAATGCACCTCTGCATGTGGCATTATGCACCTTACATGAAAAGGATAGTGCAGCCGGGGAGGCAAACATATATCACAATTTCAATGTTCATATTGATTTGTTAACCGTTCCGAAAATCCTGCGGGGTCAGTCCATAATGTTTGCGGAACACCTGAATGAAATAAGGCGTGTTATTGTACCCCACTTCCTGACCGACTTCATAGATCTTCATTGCCGTATGCTTGAGCAAATGAACCGCACGTTCCATTCTGGAACGGATAATATAATCACTAATGCCTTCACCTGTGGATTGTTTGTACATTTTCGACAGATATACGGGGTGCAAATGCACCTCTCCGGCAATGACCTGCAACGATAGATCCTCACCCAGATGATGGTCGATCCATTGCTGCACCTGCCGGATCAGCGTTGATCCGGCATCCTGTCCCGCATCGCTTGTACTCTCTGCCCACTGCTGCATCACACTTCTGGTCCACGTTTCCAGACTGCGCAGCGAGATGCCATAACCATCCTTGAGCAACTGCTGGTACTGCTCGCCAAGCACTTCGGCTAACTGTCTTCCTTCCCGATGAGCCATATATGAGAATGCCGCCGCCAGATAATGAAAGGCCACATACACATGCTCCGGGAACACACTGTTCGACAGTTCGGCAAAGATCTGATCAATCTTGCGGTGTGCATCCTCCATGCGCCCGGCTTCCAGCAACGCCGTTAGACCCGGCGGTTCATACAGTGCTGCAAGTGACTTCAACGTGGCCCCATTGGTTCCCGCAGCCGCATTCAGATGTAATCCTTTGCCCGCCTCGGCCTGCTTGCGAAGTGCACTGACGGCTTGATGATATAGCTGCGGCACCTGATCTGGGAAACGCCCCATACGACTAACGGACAGGGAAATGGTCGCGTTCAGATACTGCCTCACACTGTGGATTAACCGCTCTCCAAGTCGGCCCATTAACATTTCCGGTTCGGCTTGGGTTTGTTTGGGACTGGCCATGAAGACCAGATCATCATAGGCGTCATCTGTATGGCAGAGATGATAGGTACTGCCGTAGATCTCTTCCACCACATTTGAGATGGCGTACTTCATCAGTCGAAACGCTTTATGTGTGGGTTGATGGTCATCATACCGGATGAGCAGCAGTTGCATTTTATCTTGTGGACGGAACCCGATCTCCAGTTGCTCCAGCTTGCCTTCGAGTTCAGCATCCGCAAATTTATGCCCTAACAGTACATCCTTCATCAGCTCCGCCCGCTTCTCAGGCAGATGTTCCCTTACCGAATACATGGCCCGCTGATGCAGCATTTGTTTCTCACCCTCCAAGCGAATCTGCACGGCAGCCTGCTGCACGGATTCGATCAGTTCCTCATCACGGACCGGTTTGAGCAGATAACTAACCGTCCCATGTTTGAGCGCCTGCTTCGCATAATCGAAGGAAGCATGCCCCGATAAAATAATACATTTGGTCTGTTCCCACTTTTGCCGGATATGACTGACCAGATCCAGACCGGACAGACCCGGCATGCGAATATCCGTGATAATAATATGGACCTGTTGTGTTGCCATATGTTCCAAGGCTTCTTTGACTGAATAGGCTTTGAACACCTGACCAATCCCGTGTTCCCTCCACGGTATGGAGACAGCGATCGACTCTACTGCGGAATGTTCATCATCCACGACCATCAGATTCATCATGCGTTTGTTCCTCCTCAAACCATCGAATTTCTACACTAAGTCCACCATAGGGAATCGCTCCAAAATGAAGCCCCGACGACAACCCATATCGCGTAACGAGACGCTGGTGCACATTCCACGTTCCTGTTCCAATCTCCTCACCCATTGGTTCATTGATCTCCCGTTCCAATTCGGCAATCTCTTCCGCTGTCAGCGTGACACCATCATTATCAACAAACAGGCTATATCTTGTATATTTCCGACCCTCAATATGTTCGGGTACCGCCATCCCCGTTACGACGACATGCCCACTGCCTTCCATCGGCTCGATGCCGTGGATCACTGCATTCTCTACGATCGGTTGAATGAGAAGCCGTGGAATGTGGAGCTGCATCAGTTGCTGTGGTACAGCGATCTCGTAGGTCAGCCGGTTGGTCCGCATCTGTTGAATGGACAAGTAATGGTCCAGCAGCCGGATCTCTTCTTCCACCGTTGTCATGTCATTCTCGCCCCGCGTAATGTAGCGATAGTAGTCTCCCAGACTTAGCGACATGGCAATAACCGCTTCGCGGTTGCCAAGCTGGGTCATATTTTTGATATAAAACAGGCAGTTGTACAGGAAATGCGGATTGATCTGTGATTGCAGATGTTTCAGTGTGGCTTCCCGTGAGCGGATACGTTCCTCGTATACCTTCTCGATCAATTCCTGAATCTGTTCCGCCATATGGTTGAAGCTCTGGGTCAGGTACGCGAATTCATCACGGGAGTGATCGACTGGAATCCGAGTGGACAACTGGCCTTTGCGAATCTGTTGCAGCCCTCTCATCAAGCGATGGATTGGCACCTGGACTTTTCGATACAAGAGCAGTGCAGCCCCGATACTCAGTACGAGCAGTAACAGAATGGAGGTAATAAACATATTTCGGCTCTTATCCATCGGGTTCAACAGATCATCCAATACCACCGGGTTCACGTATACCGCTTGCAGTTGTTTCGAGTGTACGTAACTGACCAGATACTGTTTGTCACCCACCTCCAGCTGATGATTACCTTCCTGCTCCGGTCCGTCAAAGGGGATATCTCGCATAATCGCTTCGACCAGTTCGGGGTCCGCCGTACGGTTCAGCAACGGATCTTTACCTGGTACGAGCAAGAAAGGATCTCCTCCCTGCGTTTCTTTGAAATCATCCAACATGGCAACCACGTTCATCGGGTCAAAATTAATCTCCATCACCGTTCGCACGCCTGTGTTCACCGGTTTTTCATTCCACTCATAGTTATCCGTGAAAAAGTAGGTGAAACTACCCTGCTCCAGCTGCCATTGGCCCGGTTGCGGGAACGTCAACATCTTCTCATCGTAGACCGTCCGGCTGGACATGGTGGATAACACAAGTTCGGCTTGTGGCAGCACAATGGTAATATCGTTCTTCCAGCGGCTGGTGGACTGGTACAATGATAATTTGTCGAGGATATCCAGATAGATGCTGTTTTTCTCATATTGACTGGTTGATTCCGTCATGTAGCGGTAATGCAGGATACTGGGATCTCGCAGCAATGTCAGGCCATACAGCGAGAGCTGCTCAATATTTTTATCCACCTGGGAACTGAAATAATTGAACTGGTTCAGACTCGACTGTTGTTTCTCTTCAACGACCATATCCACATTAGCCTGGTTCGCGTACGTATAGAGCAGCAGAATGGGTACGAGCAAGCAGATTAAGAGAATGACCGTCTTCGCAAATACTGTGAATTTCATCATTTCACCCTGTCCCTGAATTTGAAGTCCTTCTGTACCGAAGTCCTATTTTATATTGAAAACCCTTACATTTCTATATGATTTTATATTCGCCCGCTTTCCTGCAACTTGTAATTCCCTTATACTGGGAGTGAATCAACATTTCGTGAGGGGGCTCTGTGATGCAACTGACAGAACAAGGCATTTTGCATATTGAGGAAGGTGATGTTTCTAGCTTGTACTGTTACAGGGACCTAGATGGCATGGCTTTTGATGCTTCATTCCTGTTTGAGTTACAGCTTCAGGAATTAACCTTATCCCCAGGCAGCGTTCGGGCGATTCAGTTTGATTTTGAAGAAGAGGAAGCACCGCTCTATGAAGAACGGGAACGTTTAGTGGCCGAGGTACAGTCAGCGGTGCGTACCGTTGATACGCAGTATGATGGCTCGATTGTGAGATGATATAGGCACGTTCAGCATGAAGAGCATATTGGAAGCAGATAACATATGGCAGGAGCACAACCTGATCACAGGAGCATTGGACTTTACAGTCGGATGCTCTTTTTGCTGTTTTCATCAACAAGTTAATATTTCAACATCCGCATTGAAATGTTGTTCTATAGTCCGCCCTTTTCCATTGCTATAATTCAGTTGCTCCACTCCGTGCAGAGGCTTGCTCGCCTCATGTTGCCCGGGGCTGGACGAGATAAAGGAGGGACCCTGATGGCTATCGAACAACCGTTAACAACCAATACGCCGGTGCGAAAAAAGACATCCCATCCACGCAAACGTACCCGCTGGAATTTCAAACGTACATGGCCGCTGCATCTGATGTTGCTGCCTGCTGTACTGCTCACTTTACTGTTCGCCTATGTGCCCATGGGCGGCATTATTATTGCTTTTCAAGACTTCAAACCGTGGCTGGGGTTCACTGGCTCCAAATGGGTGGGCTGGGATAACTTCCGGTTCATGTTCGAATATCCCGACAGCGTCCAGGTCATCTGGAACACGGTACTGATTGCTTCGATGAAAATTGTGGCCGGACTTCTGGCCCCCGTGGTGTTTGCCATTTTGCTGAATGAGGTTCGGAACTCTACGTTCAAACGTTTCTCACAGACCTTGGTGTATCTGCCCCATTTCCTGTCCTGGGTTGTCCTGGGCGGCATTCTGCTCGATATGTTATCACCGGAAGGTGGGCTGGTAAACCAGGTGTTAGCCGCGGCTGGCGTTGAACCGATCTTTTTTCTGGGGGATGGCGACTGGTTTCGTGTAACGGTGGTTGTCAGTGATGTATGGAAGGAGTTTGGATTCGGTACGATTGTATTTCTGGCAGCACTTGCGGGCATTAACCCTGCATTGTACGAGGCTTCAGAGGTAGATGGGGCAACACGACTCAGACAGACATTGCACATTACCCTGCCTGCACTCGTGCCGATGATTATCGTGGTAGGTACGTTATCGCTGGGCAATATCCTGAATGCAGGCTTTGACCAGATCTTTAACCTGTACAATCCGCTGGTATATGAGAAAGGCGATATTATCGATACCTTTGTTTACCGGATGGGGATTCTGAATGGCAAAATGAGCTTTGCGACCGCCGTTGGATTATTCAAATCATTTGTCGCGATGTTCCTGGTCATCTCTGCGTACCGGATGGCGTACAAAATCGCCAATTATCGTATTTTTTGAGGGGCATTTTGCATACATCCAGACAGCGACTTTCAATAAGCAAGATTTGCAAAGGAGGAATCAAGGTGTATCACAAAACAACCGGGTACCGTATATTCAATGGTTTCAACCTGATATTCATCGCGGCCGTCTCGATCCTGTGCATCCTGCCGCTGGTCCATATTCTGGCGGTTTCCTTCAGTGGTAAAGCGGCAGCATCCGCCAATCTGGTGACACTATGGCCCATTGATTTTACGGTGGACGCCTATACCAAAACATTTGGTAACAGTAACTTTCTCAGTGCACTCTGGATTTCAGTCCAGCGTACCGTTCTGGGAACACTGCTCAGTATGACACTTGTCTTCTTGACGGCTTATCCGTTATCCAAGGAGAGTCTGCACTTCAAGGGGCGCTCGTTATATGCGTGGTTTTTCATCTTCACGATGCTGTTCAGCGGGGGATTGATTCCATCCTATATTTTGATCCAGAAGCTTGGACTGATCAATACGATGTGGGCTCTCATTTTGCCGGGAGCGGTGGCTGTCTGGAACCTGATTCTCATGATGAACTTTTTCCGCAACGTGCCAAAAGAGCTGGAAGAAGCCGCATTCATTGATGGAGCCAACCATATCACGACCCTGTTCAAAATCTATCTGCCTGTATCCATGCCCGCCATTGCCACGATCTCCTTATTCACGATGGTAGGTCAATGGAATTCCTGGTTTGACGGGCTGATCTATATGAATGATGCTTCCAAATATCCACTCGCCACGTTAATGCAGACCATAATTGTACAGCAAGATTTCTCCAACATGAACGTGGATGCAACGCAGCTCCAGAACATGTCTCAACGTACGGTGAACGCGGCTCAGATCTTTATTGGTGCTCTGCCGATTCTGCTCGTATATCCGTTCTTGCAGCGTTTCTTCGTAAAGGGAATTGTGCTCGGGGCGGTAAAAGAGTAAGGCAAACACACGGAATCCCTTCTTGGAATTCTTTGTTCAGAAAGATCATGATTTCAGTTGATTCGAGATCGTTCTCCCGCGAGTTGCGTTGTTATATTCATTAATTAACTCATCCAGCACCATGGATTGGCGAATAACCTCCGGATGCCATAGTTCCGGGTATTGAGCTGCAACCTGGTAGAGCCTTTGCCGTGCATGTTCGATACATTCCTGAATGGTTTCCGGATTATGTACCATACTCCCGCCCCCTGTTGTCCTTGAATATCATCATCCAAAAAAGACCATCTAATATAATATTCGGAACAAGAGGGGGTTTGAATTACCCCAAAATTAAAATTTTGGTTATTTTTTCTTGTAAAAGTTATTATTAGCGTGGATCACATAACCTGATGTGCATTTATGTTCAATGCCAATAAACCGGATCGGCTGCGGCCTGTCCGGTTTTATTCATGCTGACTTTTTCAATTTTCTCTATCATCCTCCATTCATCTTAATCCAACATCCTCAAAGCGATTGCCTATCGTCTCTGGAAACGCACGTTTAATGCCATCAATGGCACGTTGTTCCGTAGCCCCTGCCTTCCTGATAAGCTCAATCACGCTTTGCACGCATTCTGGTTCTCTCGAATCCCAAGAGATGGAGTCATCTATCACCTCAACGATCATTGTATACAGGTTTGCGAGTAGCTCATACTCGTCTATAACCTGATCCATTTGAATGGACAGATGCTTAAGTCCTGCAACATAAGAGGCAATATCCCATCTTGATTTAGCATAATAGCGAAGTACAGTTGCCGCTTGTTCTGCGTCATATGTTCCTGACTGCAAAGCAGCAGCAATAGCGGCATACCCAGCCGCTCCACAGGCATAATCTTGGGGCGGCAGCATATAGTCATGGGTTTCCCATTTGTACACGGCCTGGATTAACGATTCCTTGCAGACTTCCCATAGATCTATAGGTGCACAGGCTTCCAGAACCTGATAGTACCAGTAGGGTGTACTGTTCCTCCCAAACGAATCATAGGGCAGACGAATGACTTCATGTCCTTTACTTTCACAGATGAATAGCACCCTTTCCACATCATCATATCCAGTAACAATGACAAATTGATCGTGCCAGAGAATCACACCTACGCCCCGGTCAATGGACGCCTTGATGTCCAGCAGAGCCTGCTTCTGATAGAGCGGAAAAGTCGATTCAAATGAAAATCCACCATGTTGTCCCGTTGTTACGCCAATGAAGTCAGCTGCGACAAAGTTCTCTGCCATCCAGTTGTATGTCGAAATTGATTCTGACGTCAGACACCGATCCACCACTAATCGGAATGCACTTGCTGTCATACCTGCAATCATGTGGTGTGGGAAAACCGTCCACTGTTTATGTAATAAAATGCGATACAACGCATCTGTATACGCGCTCACACCGCTCCATGATCTATATGCATCAGCAGAATTCACAGATTGCGGGGATTGAATCCAGTCCTGCAATACTACTTTTGTCGCCATCATCCTTCACTCCCTTCCTCTCTCATCCTATCGTGCGGAATGCGCTCCCCACCGTGGTATAGTGGACCTTTTACGGTCAGGATACTTCCTGGATATCACTCGAAAATAATCAATAGCCTGCTCTTCCAGTGCTTTCGCCTTCACGAGTACCTGTGCTAGATCTTCTGTGGTGTCTGGTCGCAAGATACGTCTATTCTCCTGCTGAACTATATATCCTTTCATTTGGTCAATTAACGTCCCAATCTGTTCATAACATGTATAAGCCCGGTCCAGTTCGTTCCATATCCCTCGAACATCCTGCAAATACATTCGTATTTCGGTTCGAGAATGGCAGAAGGATTCCAAAATATAACCCGCACCCGACTCATCGAAATCCCCACTACGCAGGGCTCCACCCACACATCATATGCCTTTTTACCTGAAGCAATATTATGATCAGGTAACAGTCGATGGGGGATATCCCAATCCTCAATCGCCAGTCTCAGGGATTCCAGCAGCATCTGCTGTTCAGGGATGCGGACCTGATCACCAAACATCTGACAATACCAAAATCCAGTAAAGTTCAGGCCGAAATTATCATATAACAAAATCTGCGGTTCCTTGCTCCATCCGTCTTGCACATAAAAGATGCGGTCACTGTTATCATATCCATGAATAACACCGAACTCAGGAATCCAGTAAATCACACCAGTGCCTTCATCAATACTCCGTCTCACCCAATTCACTGCATCCTGCTGGTAATAACCAAACGTGGAATGACGTGTACGTCCCCCATCCCAGATCGTGAATATCCCCAAGTTATCAATTCCCGGACGATGTGCTTCCCCCCATTGTCCATACGCTGTAACCGACATGGGAAGTAGTCTGCGATGTACCGACAGCTTGAAAGCCATGCCCGTATATCCGGCAAGTACAACCTTGGAACCTTGAAACTGGCCCGTATGGGTGAGTATTGCATGCAGACTATCCACGTACGATTTGGACTCCCGCTTCATGATGAGGTTATCTAAAATATTTTCAGCCAAGGACGGATCTTCTCCTCTCTATGCTGCTTTATTCCACGTTTTGCTTACGTTGTATCGCGAGCCTGTCAATTAATCCTTCTGCGCTTTGCTGAAGCTTGCGTCTAAGCCACCCAGGAGACAAGAGTTCCTCCCATTCGCTAATAAACAAATGCTGCAAGAAAGCGTCCGTGTCATAAAATTCAATTGAATAAATCTGATCTTGCCTAGCCCGAATACGATACCCTTGCCATAGGTCCATTTGCTGCAATTCCTTCAAGCGGATCTCAGCTACAAACGGTTTACGCACAGGCAGTGTTTCTTCCCATCCACCTAAGAGAACATCTGACCTGTACTCAAATCTCTCATTCAAGATCGATACATGAACAATGCCCTCCAAGCGAATGGCCACTTGCTGTACAGGGTCTGCTTCATAACCCACCACGTAATCGGCGTTAAACTGGGATATCATCTTTAATGGACACAAGGAAAACTGTCGTTCTCCATCGTGATCCCTGTAATGAATATGTACTCTGCGTAAGTCAGTTATGGCGTGGGACAACAATTCAAAGAATTGCAGTTGCTTCGGTTGCGCCGAAAACACTGGGAGCTCACTACTTCCCATCTGTTGTTCCTCCAACGTAAAACGCTCCAGCAAATGTGCTACACGTTTCACCGCATCTGCTTGATCATAATCGTAATGTCGATATCGATGTGCCAGATATTTCAGCACACGCTGCTCTTCTTCGGTCATATACAAATGGGGCAATCGAAAAGTCTGATCCTCATAACAATAGCCCCGATATTTCGCCATATATACCAAGGGGGCTCGCAAGGAGCTTGCCATATATTCAATATCACGCTGAGCCTGACGACGGGAGATTTCAAATTCACGGGCAAGCCAGCTGCTGTTCGGAAATCGTCCACCCCGAATCTGTTCATCAAACCAATGAATCCGATGCATGTTGCTCATCTTCCCGCCCCCACCTCATCCAAACCTAATATATTCCATTATATCAAAAGACATGGCCCGTTCCGAAGAACAGGCCAGTTATGTTATACGTGTGCCATATCCACTCTGGATTGCACAGCTTTGAAGCATTTCTTGCATACTTTCAGACTTGTACCGTCTGTTTTTGTTTGCGTATACAACAATTTAATTCGGGTACTGCTGCACACCGGGCATGTTCCCCGGCCTCTGGAAGGAAGACTCCACAGGATGCGTCCTCTTTTGGTTTTTGCCAACGGTTATGAACCTCTTTTCGATATGGTTTGTGTGTTCACCGTTATTATATAGGGTATGGTACGACACAGAATGTCGCAGCAGTATCAGAGGTTGTTCAGTAATAGAAAATAAAAATGTCCCCTCTTCGACCTGAAGAAAGGACAACATTTAGGAAAGCTCTCTGCTCGTCTGAGCTGCGGCCTGCAATAAAGGTTGCAAGAGTCCTGGAAATCGTGTTTCCAGATCTTCGGACCGCAGGGTGAGAAAATGCTGTGTGCCCTGCACTCTGACCCGAATGACTCCAGCTTCCCGCAGGGTCCGAATGTGATGCGACATCGTTGACTTCACAACAGGTGCATGAAAATGACTGCACGGCTGCTCCCCGCTTCTCGCTGCTTCGGCAACAATCCCAAGACGGGTCGGGTCGCTTAATGCGTACAATACGGAGGAAAGTTCAATATCTGATACTTGTGGATGATGTAAAATCTTCATATTGTAGTCTCCTTTTTTCAGACTATCCATTGTATTTTAACACAGATCCATGATATATTTCTAATGTTCGACACCAATCGAACTTTAATGATTTCGTTATGTAACCCCTGCTGTTAGGCACGGGATTGACATCATACTACATTTTGCAAATGTTACACACCGTTTCTGAAATGTTGCGAAATACACATCACTCCAGGAGGTTTTTATGAACAACACCGCAACCGCATCATCAGGGGAACGGACCGGAATACAGGAAGGATTAATTGTAAGCTTGCTTGGCTTCACCGTTGTACTCGTTGTTATGAATACAATGATGTTTAATCTGGCCCTGCCCAAAATTGCAGCCGAATTTATGCTTACATCCGTCGCTTCCTCATGGATTGTTACAGGGTATTCCATTGTATTTGCCATTTCCTCGATTACGTTCTCACGTCTATCGGATTTCATACCTATTCGTACATTATTCACGACCGGGCTTACGTTACTTGGTGCGGCATCCGTTCTCGGGTTCTTCAGTAATCATTTCATCATTTTGCTCATTGCACGTCTGATCCAGGCTGCGGGTGCTGCTTCGGTTCCGGGGCTCGCCATTGTGCTGATTACCCGGTACATTCCACATGATCGCCGGGGTAAATCAATGGCTGTCATCATGTCCGCGAGTTCACTCGGGCTTGGACTTGGTCCCGTCATCGGCGGGAGTATTACTCAGTTTTTGGGATGGCATGATCTGTTTATCGTTACGGGATTAACGTTATTCTTGATTCCTGTATTCTTCAAACTGCTTCCTCGGGAAACACCGCAAAAAGGTTCATTTGACCTGCTGGGTGCCGTGCTTCTTGCCATTGGTACTACGGGTGTGCTGTTATTCCTGACTTCCCGTCAGTGGTACACACTTGTTATCGGTGCAGCGGCACTGCTTCTGTTCTGGCTCCGAATTCGGCGCGCGGCAGATCCGTTTGTTCAACCAGCTTTGTTCAAAGACAAAAAATATATGATGCTCAGCTCGCTGGGGATTGTATCGTACATTAATAACTTCTCAACGTTGTTCCTGTTACCGCAAATTTTGGCGCATCTATATGGGCTGACACCTGCTCAATCCGGGCTTGTCATCTTCCCGGGTGCAGTCGTGTCCATGCTGCTGTCCAACCGGATCGGCCGCATGATTGACCGACATGGCAATACGTTGCTGTTGAAATTTGCACCATGGTTGCTACTGGCCGCTGCCGGGTTATTCGCCTTATTTGCAGACAATAGCATCTACGCCATCATGGCCGTGTATGTCCTGCTCAGCGTAGGTTTCTCTTCCCTAACCACCAGCGTGTCCAATGAATTGTCTGGCAATCTGACCATGGATCAGGTGGGCGCAGGTATGGGGCTGTTCCAACTCAGTCAGTTCTTCAGCGGTGCTTTCAGTGTTGCTGTTACTGGTGTAGCATTGACGGCGATGCAAAACATGCCACTGTCCTCAGCATACACCAATATTTTCTGGGGCATGACTGTGGTCGCACTGGCATCCGTTATTTTCTCTCAGGTGTATCTGAGAATGCAGTCACGGAAAGTCACGGAAACAAGTAGCCGGATCTAACATCTCATTTAACCAAAAGAAGTCAGGAAGGGACCCTCGGGTTCTGAACCTGGCTTTTTTTCTACCCATTTTCTATGCATCATGCATGTGTCAGCTGCCCTCTCCCACAAACACAAAAAAGCCCCAAGGACGCGTTCATCACGCTCCTCGAGGCCATTATTTTATGGTTGACCAACTTCTCTATTCTTCTACACTGATTATACTATTCAAACAGGTCCAAACGAAGACGTCGCAGACTTGTATGTTTGATGTACCACTGGCCGTCGATTTTGACAAAAGTTTCGTGGTAGTGCCCAAATCCGTGGAAGGATTTGTTCTCATTGCCCTCCGGGAACGTGACCCAATCTTCCATTGGGGAGATGACCTTTGCTTCGTTCTCAGATACAAATTCAACTTCGGCGCTATGAACATGATGCACGGTTACGGCAACATCCACCAGATCACGGAATACTTGTACGATGGTATCACGGCCTGTTAATACCGGAATTGGATTGCCTTCTGTGCTGAAATCGGCCACTGCATCCGGAGCAAACACATCACCCAAGGTATCCCACTGCTTCGTATCAATATAGCGGCAATAACGCGCCTTGGTATTCCGAATGTTTTCCAGCGCGAGCAATTGTTCCAGTCCTGTGATCGTTGATTGGCTCATGTGTTGTCCCTCCAGAGATGTAAAATGTGATGTAAGATTAGGATCATGTATGTATGTATGCATACTATACCTTCCTTATTGTACCATTCGCCTTCTATTAGGTACAACGATACAAAAAAATCTTTCCTTACCTCTCACGAGGTTGGGGAAAGATCTGGATATACCTATGTGCCAGACGAGTTAACAGCCTCCATCGAAACTTCACTTCTAGTGCAAGTTACAGGGAATGTGCACCCTTCATCTGGGAAGCCAGTTCTGACATTTTTTTATTGTTCAAAAAACTTTCCATCTCTTCTTCCGCCTGCACCATCACCTGCTGGATCAAGCAGCCTGCGTTATGATTCTGGGAACATTCGAACAGGGACGCCTGACCTTCAATCGCATGAATGATCTCCAGGAAAGAAGGATCAGGATTTTTACGACTAAGCCGGTAGCCACCATTGGCGCCAGAAGTCGATTCGATCATGCCCGCCTTGACCAACTTGGTCAATATTTTGGACAGATAGGTTGGTGATACCTTCTGCAATTCTGCAAGTTGGTGTACACTAACCAGCTGTTCGGGGGCAGTGCTTACAAGATGAAGCATCGTATGCAAAGCATAATTTGTCGCTTTTGAATATTTCATGAGGGCACCTCATTATACACGGATTTAATTTATCCATAATAGACTTGATTGAGCTCTCTGTCAAACCACTATGCCTCAAGCGCTGGCAACATCGACAGGATACGGGTTAATTGTGATACAATCCACGGTAATCCGTAGGTGTCATCCCCTCATGGGCCATGAACTGGCGGTTAAAATAACTGGCATTGGGATACCCCGCTTCCTCCGCGATTTGTCCAATGTTGGCCGTAGGCCGTTCGAGTAACCATTGCTTCGCCATCTGTAGTCGTGAACGAGTGATAAACTCCATGGGCGTCATCTCCACAGCACTCTTGAACATTTTGCAAAAGTAATACGAACTCACACCTGCGAGATCCGCCCAGTCCTGTAACAGGAAAGGTTGACAGGCCTCTTGCTGCATCTGTGGAAGAAGTGCAAGAACCCGACTCTCCGCCTTACTTGTGGTACGTGTGCTCTTTAAAGGTACTGCATGCTGCACGAACTCGGCGAGTACGGCATAGGTCAATGTGGATAGCTGAGCCGGACGCAGCATCGTGTTCTGTTCCGCTTCAGTGAGTAAGGCCAGATGAGCCTCTTCCCAAGAGCTGCGTTGCCGCAGTGTCCACAATAGATTGCGATGTAACCCCCGCTCGATCATATAATCATGCAGACGTTCACCGTAAAAATGAACCCATCGTACATCCCATGGATCATCTTCACTACTATAATAATGCTGTCGCTGCTGCGGGAAATAGAGAAACGCCTGACCTGTGCGAAGCTCATGCACCACCCCGTCCACTTCCACATATCCCTTGCCCGAAGCGACGTAGTGAATATTAAAGTTGTTCAGTGCGCCGGCCTCACGCAACACGGAATGCTGGACGTGGTCCATATAATGTCCAACGGACTCGGGATAACAAAAATATGGAATATCCTGCAGGGTAAGCAATACGGTTTGTCTCATCATAGCCGGTTCTCCTTGATCAACAATATTGTGTTAACTAACTTCAATATATTATCATTTTAATTCGTTGGTCTATTCATTATAATCACAATATACATTCATACACAGGAGGATACAACACATGAATTCAGTTCAAAAATTGCGTTGGGGCATTCTTGGTAGCGCTAGCATTGCTGTGGAATCCGTCATTCCTGGCCTGCAGCAATCCGAGTTGAATGAAGTAACCGCGATTGCCAGTCGTGACGAAGATAAAGCCAAACAGACGGCCGAGCAACTTGGGATCGACAAGGCTTATGGCAGTTATGAAGCTTTGCTCGCTGATGATTCCATTGATGCCGTATATATCCCACTGCCGAATCATCTGCATCGGGAATGGACGATCCGGGCTGCTGAAGCAGGCAAACATATTTTGTGCGAAAAACCACTGGCTCTGACAGAGCAGGAAGCTCAGGAGATGGTTCAAGCTTGTGCAGATGCAGGTGTGCATCTGGCTGAAGCATTCATGTACCGCCATCATCCACGATATGAGCAGATCCGGGATATCATTGCCAGCGGTGAGATTGGTGAGATTCGTGGTATGCACAGCACATTTTCATTTAATAACTCCAATGCATCCGGCAATGTCCGCTTTCGGCGGGATTGGGGCGGAGGTGCACTGTATGATATCGGATGTTATTCCATCAGCGTAGCACGTCTGTTGCTTGGTCAAGAACCAAGCGCAGTTACCGTTATTGGCATGTTCTCCCCAGAGCACGATCAAGTCGATATGATGGCTTCCGGACTGCTGGAATTCGATAATCACGTTGGCGTGACGTTTGACAGCAGCATGTGGGCAGCCTTCCGCAACACGCTAGAGGTATTGGGATCCGACGGGATTATTGAAGTCCCTTCGGCATTTATCAGCGGGCAGGACCGCAGTTCCAACTTCTATGTAACGGCTGGTGGTGAACGCAGAGAGATTGAAGTCCCGCAAGTGAACCACTACTCTCTACAGGGAGATGATATGGCACGTGCTGTACTTCAGGGTAAGGATCTGCGCTTCTCCCCTTCCGATGCGGTAGCTAATATGAAAGTACTGGAAGCTTGCCTTCGTTCAGCTGAAGAACGTACACGAATTACACTATAATTGAGAGGATGAACTGACTTATGGAATATATCGAAATTGCTGGTGCAGGTAAACGCGTCTCCAGATTGATTAAAGGAACCGATTATTTCGTGCATGATGCCTACGATAAAGCAGCTACGAACATGGATGCTTTTCTGTCGATTGGCGGTAACACTGTAGATACAGCACATATCTATTGTGGTGGACAGAGTGAAGAAGTCCTTGGTCGTTACATGAAGGAACGCGGTAACCGCGACCAGATCGTCATTCTCACCAAAGGCGCACATCATGACCAGAATGGGCCACGCGTGAACGCTGATGCCATCCGCAGTGACTTGATGGAAAGTCTGGAGCGTCTTCAGACAGATCACGTAGAGATGTATGCCTTGCACCGTGATGACCCCAATACCCCTGTCAGTGTTATTCTTGAAGCATTGAACGAACATATTAAATCCGGCAAAATCGGCGCAATTGGTGCCTCCAACTGGACTTGGCAGCGGCTCGAGGAAGCCAATGCGTACGCTGCGGCGAATGGATTGAAGGGTTTCACATTCAGCAGTCCAAATCTCAGTCTCGCCAAAGCAAATGAACCTTTCTGGGAAGGCTGTGTGTCAGCAGATGCAGAGACGCTGGCATGGCATGAGCAAACCAAACTACCATTGCTATCCTGGTCCTCCCAAGCGCGTGGTTTCTTCACTGGACGATTCACACCTGAAGTTCGGGATAACGAAGATCTGGTGCGTGTATTCTACAGTGATGGCAACTGGGAACGGTTGCGCCGGGCTGAACAATTGGCCGCTACCAAGAAGACAACACCGATCCAAATTGCACTTGCTTATGTATTGAATCAGCCATTTCCAACCTGTGCGTTGATCGGTGCCCAAAATCAGGCGGAACTGCTCTCCTGTGACGAAGGGTCACGCATCACGTTGACTCCTGCTGAAAGAGCATGGCTGGATCTGGGTAGTGAAGTGAAGCCTTTCGTTTAGACTTCATGAAGGCTGGCCCAACTATTACTGAAATAAATTCACACCGATAACAGGTAAGGGACTGGCTCTTCCGCATCTTAGCGGAGTGGTCAGTCCTTTTCTAGATGACACTTAACCATTTAACCACTCTATCCAGCTATGACATCATAGAACCTATAATCAAAGACCTTATACATACACATTTAATGGAATTATTTTACATCAAAAAGAAAAAAATATGGTATAATTGGTATAAAATTGAACACAGAAAAGAGGCCATTATGAAAAAAACCATTATACTAGCCGTTGCGTTTTTCATGCTCCTGCTCTCCGTTGCCCCTTCAACGTTTGCTGCTGGAGATCGTTTAACGACGCGCGAAACCTTTAACATTGCTGTAAGTCCGCTGGTATCCAGCAATCTTGCGTATGCCTTGTATTTTACTCCAAGTGGAGACATTCAACTGCGGAACGTTCGCTCACACAAAATTTTATGGAACACCAATACCAAAAATCTGAACATATTCCAGTTCAGAATTGATCAATACAGTGGCAAACTCACTCTAACGGATGTTAATAAGACTCCCTATTGGACGTCAGATAATAAAGCATGGGCAACGGCATGGTATGGACAAGGTAATGAACCCGCAAACCTGAAGGGTGACCTTCTAATCGTTCAAGAGGATGGAAACCTGGTCCTTTATAACACCGTGAATCTGGATAGAGGTTGGTATCCTGTCTGGGCTTCAAATACAACTGGACAATAAGATTGCGATCTTTAGAGCCGCATTAGGATGCGGTTCTTTTGGTTTGATGAGATAATACCCAAAATGGTCATTTTATCCACATTAAAACAAGGGGCTGATTCCTGAGATACGTACAGGAATCAGCCCTTTGTTGAGCATTATCGATATCATAGATATAGAACGCTATCTCATAATCACGATTACAGCTTAATGATCTGACCTGTCTTCTCGGATTCGAATGCTGCCAGAATGACTTGCAGGGAACGCAAGCCCTCTTCGCCAGAAATCGCTGGAGGTGTTTGAGTCACAATGGATTCCACAAAGGCGTCAATTACACCGCTCGGCACTTGTTTTTCATTGGTAGCCATAGCACCCACTTTGTACGTCTCCACCGTACCGTTGGTCAGTTCAACGATAACTTCATCGCCTTCCACTGTTCCGATCTTCATAACACCGTTCTCGCACCACAGAACCGTACTGTTGTCTCCAGCTCTGTATTGAGTCCAACTGGCTACCAGCGTACCGATTGCACCGCTCTTCATACGCAGCAGGCAAGTCGCGTTATCATCCACTTTGGTATTTTCCTTATGCAGTGTGCTGATAAAACCAGCCACTTCAGATACTTCATCATTCAGCAAGTAACGGATAAAGTCTGATTTGTGCACGCCCAGGTCGCCCATAGCGCCCATAATAGCTTCTTCTTTACGGAAGAACCAGCTCTCAGCTCCGTCCACACTCCATCCTTCCGGACCTGGGTGACCAAACGATGTACGGAAATTCAGAACTTTACCGAGTTTGCCGGAGTCGAGAATTTCTTTTGCTTTTACGTGAGGAGGCATCAGACGCTGGTTGTGTCCAACCATCAAATACACGCCATTTTTCTTGGCAGCTTCGATCATTTGCTCGCCTTCTTCAGTAGATACTGCCATTGGTTTCTCAACCAATACATGCTTGCCTGCATTTGCAGCAGCAATCGCCATTGGGGCATGCAGATAGTTTGGTGTACACACACTAACGGCATCAACGGTTTCATTTGCAAGCAACTCTTCGTAACTGGAGTACGCTTTACCACCGTAAGTCTCGGCCATCTTCTCCGCACGCTCCACAATCGGATCGGCAAAAGCGACAAGTTCTACGTTCTCATTGGCAGCGTACTCTGGAATATGTCTGCGCTCGGCAATGGCTCCACAGCCGAATACAGCAACTTTAATTTTACTCATGTACATAAGTCTCCTTTGACAAATAGATTAACGTTTTTAGTTTAAGCTTGATGATGCACTTAGAACTGGTTCAGATAGTTTTCTTTCAGCCAGTTATAGCTGTTGGATACGCTCTCAAGCGGTGGATTCTGACATACGTCCTGTTCCACGATCAGCCATTCCACGCCTGCATTTGTAGCCTCTTTAATAACAGCTGGCAAGTCAACCGAACCTTGTCCAAGTTCTAGTGTTTTCATCTGGCCCTGTTCGTCTTTGCTGAAGTCCTTCAGATGAAGCAGCGGCAAGCGGCCCGCATATTTATTAATATACTCGATCGGATTTTGTCCCGCAAATTGTACCCAACATACGTCCATTTCCACTTTTACCGCTTCCGTCGTCGTTTGAGCGAACATAGCATCAAAGGCATTCGCATCCCCAACCTGACCATGGAATTCAAAGTCATGATTATGGTATCCGAAGATCAATCCTTGTTTCGCAGCTTCAGCTCCATATTGTTGTAACTCAGCGAATAGCTTGGTCCATCCTTCTGCATTCTCAGGACGATCTTCTGGCATCAGGTAAGGACAAATGATATATTGTGCACCAATTGTTTTCAGGTAATCGATTTGTTTTTGCAAGTCTTCGCGCATCGCATGTAATGAAACGTGGCTGCTGAATCCTTTCAGTCCAAGTTCATCTAGTAGCGCTTTCATTTCCTCAGCTGGAATATCGCCATATCCGGCAAACTCCACACCTTCATATCCAAGGGCCGCTACCTTACGCAACGTACCACGAAAATCTGCTGCAGTTTCATCACGGAGTGTAAACAATTGCAAACCAATATTAAGTTTTTTCATGTAGGATACACCTCTGTTCTCAAATTTGCTTTCATTGCTCTATCTGGTATCATCCTAACGTAAAACAGGCTAGAATGAACATATACAATATAGTCAGAACATGAACTATCTGGTCAATTTTTATTTCCATCATTTTGCATCTATTGAATGTACCCATTTGAATGCATGCAGGATGTACATATTGGGGGATTTTATCTTTGGATACGTTAGAGACATCTGTACTGATCTGTGACTACTCATACCACTATAAAGCGTTCACTCATAATATGAAGGGCGAGCTGCAAACCTATCTGTTCCGTCTGCAGACCGAAGGCTCGTGCAAAGTGTATGTACAGGATAAAGAATTCAGGATGACTAGCGGGGATTTGTTGCTGCTCAAGCCTGGCGACGATTATCATCTCGTGGTCGATGAACCACATAAGGAAGGACGCTTGTCCAGCGGAGATTATTATCTGTTCTGCGAGGGCAGTTGGATCGAGAACTGGTGGAAACGGCAGCATCGATCTACCGTGAGCCGAATTGGACTGGATGACAAGCTCATCAGCCTGTGGAGAAATATGTTACTTGAGAAACGTCGCGGACCTCTTGAGGAAAATGCGGAGCTAAAGGATGCGTTACTGCGCGGATTATGTCTGTATATCGACCGGGCAATTAAAGAGAATATTCAGACCGATCGGGCAGTGTCCTCTGCGCTGAAGTTAAAACGTTTTATTGAGGAACATGCCTCGGTTACGTTCAAGCTTGAGGAAGCGGCACGTTATGCGGGCCTCAGCCTGTCACGTGCAGTCCGTTTATTTAAGGAGCACTACAATCAGACCATGATTCAATATGCGATTGAGATCCGTCTGAATGCGGCGCTGGAACGAATGAAATACAGTGAAATGACACTGGAGCATATTGCGGAATCTTGCGGTTTTGCAAGTTACTCCTATTTCCACCGGGTATTCCGGGCTCACTTCGGTGTATCTCCGGCGGAGTATCTCAAATCCAAGCAGCATGAGCCTAGCGATGATCTGGAGCATGTATGAGGATGCTATATAAGATACTCTCACACTTCAGGAAACGATAGATACAAATAACACCTTGGTCAATACACGCATATCGTGTCTGCCCAAGGTGTTATTTATATTTAAAGAATGCCCATTGGTTCGCTATCCATAAATAACGTTTGAGCGTCCAATCATGGCTTACAGATTAAGGCTCGCATCAGCGATTATCACCTTTGTTACGGAAATAGTTTTGAAGGAATTCTTTTGCCCGCTCCGATTTAGGGTGATTGAATACCTCATCCGGAGTCCCTTCTTCAACAATTTTCCCTTTATCCAAAAAGAGAACTTTATTCGCTACTTCATATACAAAACTCATCTCATGTGAAACAAGGAGCATCGTTTGACCCGTAGCCGCTGTTCTTTTGATGGTTTGCAGTACCTCACCCACGAGTTCCGGATCCAGAGCAGAGGTTGGCTCGTCCAGCAACAACAGTTTAGGTTTCATCGCAAGAGCACGAGCGATCCCAACACGTTGCTGTTGGCCTCCAGATAAGTGCTTCGGATAATAATGACTCCGTTCGGAAAGCCCTACTTGTTCCAACTGTTCTTTGGCAAGTTGCGTAGCTTCACGATCATTCATTTTTTTGACGATCTTTAAGCCTTCTTTGACATTATCTAGCGCAGTTCGATGTTGAAATAGATTGAAGTGCTGAAAAACCATCGCCGTTTGCTTCCGGAGCTCCAGCCGCTGTTTATTGGTAATCGTACTAAAATCAATCTTGAACCCTTCGAGATCCAGCGTACCTCGATCCGCTGTTTCCAGACAGTTCAACGCACGCAAAAAGGTGGACTTGCCTGCGCCTGACGAACCGATTAGAGCCACAACATCTCCCTTTTCAATCTCAACTGAAATATCGTCAAGGATTAAATTGCTGTGAAAGGACTTGGACAAATGGTTTACCTTAATCATCAGATGCCCCTCCTTCCCCAATTAAACCAACCGCCTCCGTTGATCGTTTGTTGAACCGGGTCTGGAATGGAGAATCTCTTCTCCAGATATCGAAGAATTTGTTCAATGATAATCGTCATGACCCAATAGATAATTGCAAGAGCGAGATAGACTTCAAAAAATCTAAACGTGCTTCCGGCAATAATTTTCCCTTGTGCGGTCATTTCGATAACTCCGGCAACAAACGCCAAGGACGTTCCCTTTAACAAACCAATCAATGCATTTCCAAGCGGTGGAATCGCAACGACAAGCGCTTCAGGAACGATGACTCTTCTCAAAACCTGAAGATAGGTCATGCCCAGCGATTCGGCAGCCTCGATCTGTCCTTTATTCACCGATTGTAGAGCAGCACGAATCGTTTCCGAATTGTAGGCAGCTTCATTAAATGCGAAAGTAACCAAAACAAAAAGCATAGCAGGCACAGCATTAATGTTGTAGTCTGTCCCGTACTGTTGATTAATGAATTTTAATAACAACGGAATCCCGTTATAGGTTAGATACAACTGTACAATAATTGGTGTTCCTCGTATAAACGAGATAAAGACAGTGACAAGCTGACTCAGAACAGGGACTTTTTTCATGCGAATAATCGCAAATAACAAAGCAAAAACAAGACCAACGATCATTGAAATAGCAGTGATTTGCAGACTCACAGGAAGAACCTCTAACAGACGAGGAATTGATGTGAACACCGCGTTGATATCAAAAATCTCTCCCATGAAGTTTACATTCCTTCCACGTTCATTTTCCACAGACCGTCAAAGTGGAATTACTTCCACTCTTTAACGGTTATACGTTCGCCTTGGCGTACAATTTCGGTATTATATCTGTCCTTGCTCACTGTATTCAGCCTATCAAGCAAAGACGATGTAGCCTCTTCAGATGCGAGCACAGGCAACCCCCGCTTGGTCACGGTTGAATGAGTCAGCTGGAGATCAATCGGGATCAATTCATAATCAAACCTCTGCTGCTCCACATCCAGATCAAATGAGATTACAAAGTTCTCCGAGAACTTCCGATCACTGTAGAAGCCCTGCCAGTTCCCTTCACTGTCTTTTGTTCTGTTCTTGTGCAGTGTAGACGGAGACTCGTTCTCTTCATAACCATAGGCAGTGAACATTTCCGGAGAAACAATCGATTCTCCTGCCTCAAATTCCATGAGCAAGCTGCCAATGTTGTAGAAAATCGGCTGTCCCTGGTAAAGTTCTACACCTCTTGTAAAGTGGGCACCATGCCCGAATACACAATGAGCTCCTGCATCCACAGCTCCACGAGCAAAACTTTCGATAAATGCAGCAGGATAATCGGAATACCAGTCTTCATTCTCTCCCTCATGTGTATGCAGGTTGACAAAAACAAAATCACTGCGCTCTTTAGCGTCACGAATGGTCTCAAAGATGTCCTGTTGATCCTGTTCATGCGCTGTCGTTTTGACACGCGGGTTCTCGCCTTTTTCAAAGGTCAGATACCCTTCAAACAACGATCCGAACTCATAATGATTCTCGGACTTGCTCTTAAACGTCTCAATCCGTTTGCCTACTTCCATGCTTGCGGCGATACCGATTCGTTCACTGATACCCTTCAGAGCCTCGAAGTCCTGATCGTTAACCACGTACGTGCGTGACCACCGAAGCGGATTCAGACCTGGACGTGCGGGAACGCCATTCCCCGGATTGGATGCGGCGAAAACTTCGCTTCGTGTCACACCTATCGTAATGATAGCAATTCGTCCATCTGCTGTATCAATAAAAACCGGCTTACGTGCATCATGCAGACTCATGCCCACCCCAAGAGGAATCAGCCCGCGTTGCTCCGCTTCCTCAAGGGTGTCCGTAAGTCCTTCTATTCCATAGTCACCGGTATGGTTGTTGGCAAAGCCGACATAACGAATGTTCAAACGTCCGAATTCATCCAGTGTATTGGGACGTACACTCGTCTGATAACCCCGGCCTGCCGCCGGAGCTGTATGTTTTCGCGGGGTGACAAATTCCGCATTGGTAAAGACCTCATCTGCTCCCTTCAACAGGGACAACAGATTGGGGTCCATGGTTTTATCTACATTACGACTGGAAAATAACGCATCCCCTGTAACGATAAATTTCATACAATCACCCTTTTCTTATTGCTCCATTAGTTCTTTCTTAGGCAGATAATCGCCACCAAGTTGTTCTTCGCTAATTTTCAGCAACGTTCCATCGTTGTACATTTCTTTGATTCTCTTGTTCACTGCATCGAGCAGTGTACTGTCAGCGGATTTGGCGAACAGAAGGTAAGAGCCTGGATCACTATTTTCAGTAGAGAACGGAACCACCTTCAAATTGGTAAAGCCATGCTCTTTAATCGCCTTTTCAGCAGAAACGCGAGAAATGATTCTTACATCGTATCGTCCTGCTTCAATACCTTCAAACTGCTTAACGAAGTTTTCTTCGGTGTACATAATGTCCGCTTTGGCATCCGCATGTTCCGCATTATAATTTTCAAGTAGCGTTGCTCCGGAATTCCCTACTTCAGTCACGGCTTTGTAGCCCTTGAGATCTTCTATCGATTTAAGTGTATTATCGTCCTTGCGAACAACAAACACATTTGCATTTTCAATGATAGGCAAAGAAAAATCATATTTATTGCGTCTTTCTGCGTTGGAGCTGAAATTATTTGCGCCCAATTGGAAACGTCCATTATCAAGGCCAGTCAAAATGCCTTCAAATTCAATAGCTTGTACTTCCAACTTATATTCAGGAAGACCTTCAAAAACAGCTTTCATGACTTCAACATCGTATCCCGTCAATTGGCCGTCCTTATCATAACTGAACGGATTGCTAACTCCGCTCGTGCCAGCTACAATCGTCTTTTGGCCTGGTGTTGCACCGGATTCTGCTCCTGAGCCTGTCTCATTTTTGTTTCCACAACCTGCAATGACAACCCCTAACAATAATACAAAAACAACCGGCAAAAATTTCTTTTTCATTTTAACTGCCCCCTCGTTTATCAACGGAAAAAATACGATGTCCAACTTAACATAGTAATTTAGTATGAAATGTATTATGTCACGCTATATATACTGTGTCAAGGTAAACCGTTACTGTATTACTGAAACTGCCAATGCCGATCAAGGAACAAGAGATCACCCTTCTGATCATTCATATTTTCCTTGCTGATCTTTGTCATTTTGTCATTCCAAATGTGATGTTTTATCAAATATCGGAACAATACATTGGTATTATTAATTTAATGAGAAGTTATCATACTTTCCTAAACAAAATAAATAGCTAAACCAATAACTTGATTCCTCTATAACTAAAAATGACATAAACTAAGGATATACATAATTACAGTCATGGCCTTAGCTTATTATCCTTTTACTGGAGCGCGATCAGAATGAACTCTAAACGCAAAGTCCTCATCATCGAGGATGAATCAGATATTTCGCGCATTCTGCGAGATTATTTAACCAAAAATCAATATGAAGCCGCCGTGGCAGCCACTGGACAAGATGGACTTCAGATTATGGAGCTTATTCAACCAGACTACATCATTCTGGATATTATGCTTCCGGACATGGACGGAATCGAGGTCTGTGGAGAGATCAGAAGGCGCAACAATATCCCCATCAGCAGCTTTTGGCTCCTGGAGATCATCCAAGGTGATTCGTCAGGCATCCCCACGCATTTTTGTCATTGAATAACATACAGCAGACAGACATTAAAACACATGACAATATATTTCAACAAAACTCTAAATCCGACAAAAAAATAGTCCTATATACCTAGCAATGATAGATATGATAGACTTAATGGCATACTATGGTAAAGGAGTTAATTTCTTTGTACAACAAAAATAAAACGAGTAAATTGTTGAAGTGGATAGCTTGGATTAGCATCATTCTATCCATTATTGCCGGTATCCTCGTTGGGCAAAATGAGTTCAATGGCTTTCAATGGTCTTTGGCTCTTCCAGTTATGATGAACGGTATTATAGCAGGACTATTGTTACTAGGTGTTGCGGAGATCATACGGTTGGTGCAGGATATTAAAAATGAAACGGTAGGTCCAGATTAAGTTTGACCTCGATCTTTCTTAAGGAGCTGTTTATTTTGAAATGGTTTTGTATTCGATTTTGTTTGTGGATCAGCATCCTGAGTCTAGGATTGTTGTCAGTAGACACACCCTCAGCGTCGGCTAAAGCCAAGACCGTGCCACAGCTTGAATGGGTCAAGCAGGTCGATTCTGGCCAATGGGGGGATGGATTCACTCCGCATTACTTCAGACTGGATTCGTCCGGCAACCTAAACATTCTGGTGAGAAAGGTTGTGAATGAGGACCTCATATATGTGGAGAACATTAGTGGTGAAACCGGGGACATCCGATGGTCCAAGCCAGAATCTGATTATGGGTTAACTAGGGATGGTTACATGTATACTTTCAAACCCGCTGAGACTGATGACTATGAAAGAAGATTTGATGATATTATTACGGTCTCGGATCTGACAACCGGTAAACCGATATGGTCCTCAATAAACCCTTACTTTCGTGAAGGTCGGTCTTCAGAATTCACCAAAAACGGAACAGCTTATTCTTTCACTTATCACAAAAACAAATATGTAACTCTTTATTATTATGATGAACAGGGAAACCGAAGCAAAAAGTTCATTCTCCCCTACATGCAATACTACACAATAGAAGGCAATTTTATTTTAGGTCAACCAGGCAACAAAAGTCCGTATACTCACGTTTTTGATCTTTCTACAGGTAAGAAGCTAACGGTGCTGACCAATGAAACAACCTTGCCCTACGGGAATAGGGTTACGGACGATGGAACCCTAATAACCCGGAAGTTTATCAATAACCGTGAACTTGAGCTGAGGGCATACTCGCCTACGGGAGCTTTGAAATGGAAGTATGATTTTTCTTTTAAAAAGGGGCCTCCCGAGATATTTATCATCCATGATCGTGTGCTGTATCTGGAACAAACCGCAGGCAATATCATGCTTATGAGTTCAGATGGAAAATTCATTACAGGAGTTAATGAAAATCCCTTCTACATGCAAGGTGAGCCAAATAGCCCTCTGAAAATGGCAATCGATTTACAGAGTTTTATGTACATACAATACACTGAACAGGGAATAGAACTCGTGATTAGAGATTCAAATAATCTGAGAGAGCTCTATCGGGTGTCACAGAACGATTGGAACGATGTAAAGTTTAATCGAGATGAATTGTTCCTCAATAAGCAAAATGAATTATTTTTCCTGCCTCCCGACGGGCAGATGATAAGAAAGTATCAGTTACTTCCATAATCCAGAGAACATTACATAAGGAGTCTACCCATCATGAGTTTAAAACGAATCAACTATTGGCTTATAGCTAGCCTATGCTTCTTCCTTGCAATCCCATCCGAGCCAGCTCTGGCTAAAGATCTGCTGCAATTGCAATGGGGGTATGACATTACCAACGGTGGACAGAATGCAACAAGCTCATATTCAATGAAGAGTGTTACAGATGCCATGGGGAATGAAAGTCTGCTCGTAACTAAAGTAAACAAGAATAATGATTATTATATCGACAGTGTAGATGCCAAAACGGGGAAACTCCTCTGGTCCATTCCAACGGACAACGAGTACACACTTTCCGATGATGGATATATGTTTATTTTTGCCGATAATCAAGTCAGTGCCAAGCATATAGCCACAGGTGAAATCCGTTGGACAGCACCTCTGCCCGGGCCGCCAGAAGATTTTTTGAGATACTACGGACCTGAGTCAGCCTATCCAAGAGAGAATGGAAGTTTGTATGTGGTTATGCACGCTGACGATTCAAAAAGTAGTACACTCTACTATTACGATACAAAAGGAAATTCAATCCAAAAGTTCAAGGTTCCATATTTAATTGAACAGATTACAGGAAATGTGATCTTCGGCAAAAAATTTAGTGATCATCCCGATTTCTACATGAGCAGCCTGACTACAGGAAAAAAAATAAAAACGATTGCTGGCGGAAAAGGATATAACCAGATTATGGGTCTATCCGATGATACATTGTTGCATTATAGTATTCACAAAAAAATGATGACGCTAAAAGCATACAACAGTACGGGGAAAATCAGATGGACAAAAGAACTTCCTTATATTGATTATTCAACAGAAATTGTTGCATTGAAGGATCGTTTTTTGTTTGTGGATGCTAAAAATAAACGATTTAAATTATATTCATCTGCGGGTAAGTTAATCGCTGAGAAGACATATCTGCCGATACCAACCACCTATAACAGCTATTGGATGCCTCTTCATATGGCAGTTGATGGTACAAGTTTTATGTTTACAGCTAAAAAGAATGGCAATGACGAACTTGTTATTATGGACGCAAGTAATCTGAAGGTTCTGTTCACCTACAAGAAAGGAGAATTTGATCTTGAAAAGGAATTTCTATTTTTAAATAACACAACCGGTCTGTACATCCTGAGTGACGAAGGTCGGACCTTAGTTAGCACTCAGTTAATTAAATAGCATAATCAGAAGCATCAGAAGAGGAATGTCCTCATGTTGATGTTAACGCTAAATCACACTGAAGAAGCCCTCACCAATCCAGTAATGGGTCGTGAGGGCTTCTTCATATTTGGTTGTATCTCTAGCTTTTCGGGGTACAACTCTACATCAAGTCTTTTAATTCCGCCATTTCTTCGCAAGTGCACCAATCTGATGGGGCGTAGTACGGCAACAGCCGCCAATAATTTTCGCGCCCGCAGCAACCCACTGTTCCGAAGCATCAAACATGCTGCCACAAGTACCCTGTCCACTCCACGTCTTCGTCACTGCATCATACGTCTCACCCGAGTTCGGGTAGACAATGACAGGTTTGTCGCTGGCACGACTCAGAATACCTACGGCTTCCGTCACCACTTCCATCGGAGCACAGTTCAGGCCAATTGCAGCAATCTGCGGCTCGGAGCCAAACGTCTGTGCACATACTTCAAGCAGTGTGCCTTCGCTGATGCTTGTCCCGTCTTTTAAAGAAAAAGATAACCAGGCATACGCATGAGGAAACTCCTTCAGTACATCAACCAGCACCTGTGCTTCCTGCAAGGAAGGAATCGTCTCAAACGCCAAAATGTCAGCCCCCGCTTCAATCAGCGCCGCCATACGCGGACGGTGAAATGCAGCAAGTGTCTCATCCGACACGCCGTAATGTCCCACATACTCTGAACCATCCGCCAGATAGGCGCCGTACGGTCCAACGGACCCGGCAATAATTGGACGTGGACGAAGACTGTCTGCTTCGCGATCCACTTTACGATCTGTTATATGCTCCTCATTCTCCACCGTCTCGGCACGTACCGAAGGAGCTTCTACAAGCTGACCTGTCGAGCTTTCTCTCCCTACTAAACCACTCTGCACTTCCGTCCATACGTCATCTCTCGCCTGTGCTGCCAGTTCCACCGTCTTGCGAATCAGCTCCAGTGCTGCCTGTTCACCAACCCCTCTCTTGCGGAAACCATCCACCGTCGCCTGATAACTGGATGTAATTGCACAGTCGGCTCCTGCACGAAAATAATCGGCATGGACCTGAACAATAACATCCGGATTCTCAAGCAACACACGAGCCGACCATAGTGGATCATCCAGATCACATCCATGCTGTTCGAGTTCCGTTGCCAACGCTCCATCCAGAATCATGACCGGATGTTCACGCAGGATCTGTTCTATGGGGTTAGTCTGTTGTGCTTGCGTCATGTACTTGTCCTCTTTTCTTATTCACACGTTCTGTCAGATAATAAGCGGCGTAACATACTGCGATAAATGGAACCCCACAATACAGCGCAATCCGCTGTGTCGGGTCAAAGGCAATACCTATGCATGAAGCCAAACATAATATAAATGAAACAATCGGTACCACCGGATACAGCGGTGTGCGGTAGACCAGATCTTTGACCGCATGTCCTTCCCGGATATATTGTCTGCGGAACATGTATTGGGAGGCACTGATGCTCATCCATACCGCAACGACAGCCAGACCTGAAATGGAAACCAGCGTAATATACACCGTACCTGGCGCAATAATACTGGACAGCAATGCCAACGCACCACCCACCATACTAATCAGAAGTGCATTCAGCGGTACCCCGCTTTTGGTCAATTTGGCAAACCACGGAGAGATCGTTCTTTTGTCAGCCAGAGACCAGAGCATCCGTGAAGATGCATACAGGCCTGAATTGGCAGCAGAGAGAATCGCCGTCAGAATAACAAAGTTCATAATGTCTGCTGCATAGGGTATACCCACCCGCTCCATTACCGCTACAAACGGACTTTCCAGTACACTGGCATCCGACATGGGCAGCAAGGCCGACAAGATAATAATCGTTCCGATGAAGAAAATAATCAAACGCCACAGCGTTGTATGAATAGCCTTTGGTATCGTCTTTTCCGGGTTCTCCGTCTCACCGGCGGCAATGCCGATTAACTCGGTGCCTGAGAAGGCAAAGTTTACAGCAAGCATGGTCATCAATATCGCTGTAGCCCCATGAGGGAACCACCCGGATGCGGTAATATTCGATAGAAATGGAGCCGGTTCAGAATCCGCCATGGGAATGAACCCAAACATGGCTGCGCCACCGATAATAATGAAGATTACGATAGTAACTACTTTCACAGATGAGAACCAGAACTCGGATTCCGCAAATAATTTTACCGTTAATGCATTGAACAGAAAGATCATCAGTGCAAAAACCGCGCTCCATATCCATACGTTTACCGATGGGAACCAGCGCTGCATCAGCAATCCGGCGGCTGTGAATTCGGAGCCAAGCGCAACAGTCCAGGTTAACCAGTATAACCAAGCCACCGTGTAACCTGTTGCCGGTCCGATATATTTGGCTGCATAACTATGAAATGCTCCCGTCTCTGGCATATGAACAGACAGTTCACCAAGACAGAGCATCACCAGATATACAACGATGGCTCCGATCAGATAGGACAGAATGGTTCCCAGTGGTCCCGCTTGCTGAATGGTGTAACCTGAGCTGAGGAATAATCCCGTTCCAATGACTCCTCCGAGAGAGAGCATGACCACATGCCGTGCCTGCATTTTCCGCTGGAAATGCCCTTTGTCGTTGTTGTTCTCCATACCTGCTGCTCCCCTACTTCTTCATCCAGAAAAAACAAAAAAGACCCACTCTTCCTAAAGAGTGCGCCGTTACTGACAAATAAAAACAAACGCTCCTATCTATCAGGCTTTCACCCGCTGGAATTAGCACAGTATCCTTCAGATCTGTTGCTGAGGTTTCTAAGGGCCAGTCCCTCCACCTCTCTGGATAAGAAAATGATTTTTTACTAATATAGCGATCTATCATGAATGTGTCAACATTTAAATAATAAATGGCACACCTCGCTATTCGGTGGAAGAACCCGGATTGGTGATGGTGGTCTTTACCTCATACGTGATCGGCACGGTGCTAAAAATTTTATCCCAATCCTTCTCGAGCTCTTTCCACTTTCTAGGGTACTTTATTCGAAAGATCTCTGCAAAATCACCAACATCTACTTTGTAGGTATGCTGCAACTTGTATAGGACCTGACGAATTTGCTGTTCCGCCATATCAGAAAAATCATTTTCCAGTTCCTTGAGGTAAGCTCCCTTTTCCTCTCTTTCAGGCTCACTCCAATCCTCCATCATCCAACCTTTGGATTCGACTTGAACATGGAATGAAATTTCATCATCTTTGACCTTTGGAATTATTTTTGTTTTTTTGTCCTTCATTTCATATACAACGGTAAATCCTTCTTTGTTATGTGTCTTTAACACGCCTCCACTTTTTTTGAGCAAGACCCATGCAAGACCTTCCAGATCGGTCTGACTAAGCTCACCGATAAATTTCGTTTTTTTCCCATCGTAAATGCTGGCACCCGAAAATTTGTCCTCTCCATCATAACTCAACACATTTTGTAAAAGGAAACTGGCACCCGATTGTATTTTTGCATCCAGTTTGGCCAGGGTCATCGGTTCCAGCATTTTGCTGGTCAAGTACGAATTTTTGGTGATACCCGTAAGATAAAACGCCGGAATTTGTGAGGGGTCCTGTGAAGTGAGTACGTCTTCAGCACGATCGTGACTAACCAGAACAAGACAATTGGGACGAATGTCATTATCTCGCAGCACAAAATCAAGTAACTGATCCAGGCCATATTTTTTGGATATTTCTTTGGAGATCACAATAACTTTCAGATGGTGTCCTATGAGTGGACGATCCCGTCGTAGAGCGAACTGCCGAAAGATTTGCAGCATCGAGTCTCCTGTGAGCTGTTCATTGGAATATGAGGTCTTACCCGAAGCAGGGGAACCGGATTGTTGACTCTTTTGGGAACTGGAATTGCCTGGAGCAATTTGTACCGTTGTTGTCACGTTGTTTTCCTTGGAATATGAACCTCCCTTCGAGGCGATATCTTTCTCAAAGCGTGTCTCCCGCGCAACGTCAATCCCAAGACCAACATAAACACTCAGATCCTCAATTTCCCGGCTGCTCCAACATCCGGATATGATCAGGAGAAGTGACAAGACAATGATGATGCGTAAAAAGACACGTACCCCTTTCATACATACCTCCCTCCTTTTTTTCGAATAAGACTTAGCAGCAATAACAGCAGAGGCATGATGCCGAATAACAACACGGATACATTCCCCAACATGTCACCCAATGCAAAGGTTTCATACACGTTTTTGGGCATCACCGCCGCGATATAAATGAACGGTACCAGACTGTATATAATAATCTGCATCTTCTTCGTACGAAAAAGATCACGAATCCCAACCGAAGCGCAATAATGAGTAATGGTGAATGTTGAGAAAATTTGCATAATCCAGATCACCAGTAACAGGGATTCAAAACGCTCGAATATCAACCCCTGAATTTCAAAGCTTCTTACCAGATCAAGCGTTGGCCAGGTCCTGGTTTTTATGCCATCCAGAGACAAACTGCCCACAACCATAACAACCGTAATTAGATAGACTATCGTGGATACGAAGATGCCCCAAATCATTGCCTTGTTGCTTTTTTTCGGATTTTTCATATAGGCAGTCATGACGAACATCACCTCATAGCCCGTATACGACAGGAGTGAAGGCTTGAGTCCTTTGAGAACCGGCATAATCCCCTCACCTAGCACCGGTCTCAGATTATTGATCTCAAACAGTTGGTTACCCAGCAGGATTTCAATGACAAATATAATCAACGTAATGGGCAAAATGATCTCAAATACTCGCACAATGACAGCCAATCCACCCGTGATCAGATAGATGCCAATCCACATGAAGACCATCACAATTGCCCAGTTGGGCGTCCGTTCAAGCAGATACATCCCGGTAACTTCGGCCATGACCCTGATTTCGAATGCAGCAATCACCATAAAGTACAGGATGATTGCGAGTCCCAGAATGTAGGCTACCCATGTTCCTGTGATCTCGCGAGTGAACTCAAATACCGTTTTCTTCGGAAATCTTCGGCATAGGGTGACCATAATGAGTCCGACTCCTGTGATGATCAGCCCGGACAGAATAATCGAGATCCATACATCAGGGGTTCCGACTGCATCACCGGTCGTTCGGGGGAGGGTCAGTATTCCGGCGCCTAACATGTAATTAACGATAATCACGACCGCCTGTGTGGTGCTAATCTTTCCTTGGGAGCCGTTCATTCCTTTTCACCTCCATGCCTTTAGGATTCTTTTGGTTTTCGGTCTTCATCTATCGGTTTCGTCATATCCGGACGTAATCTCATCATGCTGAGAGGGGCACGAATAACAAAATCTTTCCATTCCCTGAAACTGTAAGGTACAGCCGGCGCAACATAAGGCACCCCAAAACTGGTGAGTCTTGCAACATGGGTGCAGACAAGCAGGAAGAACATGACCACTCCAAACAATCCGAGCACTGCGGCGCTGAACATAGCAGCAAAGCGCAAAATGCGCAGCGTGAGTCCCGCACTATAGACCGGAATAGTGAAAGAAGATATGGCTGTAACGGCAACTACAATCACTAAAAATTGGCTTATAATTCCCGCTTGAACTGCCGCCTGTCCAATAATCAGACCCCCAACGATCCCCATCGCAGGACCAATCGGTTTGGGCAAACGTATCCCTGCCTCCCGCAAAATTTCAATGGACAACTCCATAATTAACACTTCAATAATGGAAGGGAATGGCACTCCGGTTCTCGTTTCAATAATCGTTAACACTAGCTTAGTGGGAATGAGCCCTGGGTTAAACGAAATGAAGGAAATATATAGTGCGGGTGCGAGTAATGCCAGCATGGCCGAAACAAAACGCAGAATTCTCAAAAACGTACCTGGAATCCATCGTTCATAATAATCTTCCGGTGATTGTAGCAGCATACTGAAGGTTACGGGCACAACCAATACAAATGGAGTTCCGTCCAGCAAAATAGCAACTCTTCCTTCTAATAATGCACCCATGACACGGTCTGGTCTTTCTGTATTGAGCACTTGCTGAAAAGGACTCAGAGTGTTATCTTCGATCAATTGTTCAACATACCCCGATTCCAGCATCGCATCCATATTCATCGCTTGAATTCGCTTCCGGACTTCCTCTACAAGTTCAGGGTTCGCAATATCCTCTATATAAGCAATCGCCAGATTCTTTTTGATCCGTTCACCTACTTCAAACTTCTCAATAAACAGACTTTGTTCGCTTCCATACCGACGTAATATACCTGTATTGTCACTTAACTCTTCAGTAAATCCAATACGAGGGCCTCTCAGCAATCCCTCCGACAAAGGCTCCTCCGGGCTTCGGGTTTCCCCTTTGGCAGTCCCGATTAACAGAGCGCTTGGCAGACCATCTACCAGCAGCGCATTTTTGCCAAGAAGTACACCTATGGCTAACTCCTGCAGAGACTGGGTTTCCTGCACCTGACTAACGGGCAACATGTGATTGATTAAATAATCCTTGAGAAGATGTGCGTTTTCCGGAAGCAAGAAACCAGCCTGCTGCAGTTCCGGTACACCTCGTAACATAAGTGGTGTGATCAGATGTTCATCAATCATATCCTGATCCACAAGACCATCAACATACATGACAGCAACCGATGTATTCGTGCCGCGAATAGTAAATTCCCGGATATGTACGTCAGCATTCTTACCAAACGTTTCTCTTGAACTGATCAGATCCGTAGCATAGTTTCCAGTAAGCTTAATATTGGCATATTTCCCCGTTTCCGCTTGCTGACCCTGTTCACTCATATCAGACAATGATTTGTTTGTTTTCTCCATGCTATGATGATTATTCTTGCTGAAGCTTCCTCTTTTTACGGAATTATGAAACCAACGGGTTGCCATAAAGATGAAGATAGGCACAACAACAACCATAAAAGCTTGAAACCACACAGACCCCTCAGGTATGTATGACACGATTTTTGACCACATCACCCTCACCCCAACATTTCTCTGCATGACAAAGCTGCAGGTATTCCCAAGTATTGTGTCCCCGTTTGATCACAATAATTCCCGTTTTTTTGAGTACTGAACGACAAAAAAACGGTTCCTGTGTAAGGAACCGCTATTACTATATATTGTTATACGATTCTGGTCACATGCTCCGCTTTGGTATCTAACAAGTGAGCTGAGGCAGCAATTGCTGTAAAATCATTCAATGCGATCTCAATCTGCTTCTGGCTCTGCTCGACATATTCTTCTACCTTTTTGGTACCGCCTGTGATATTACCAATCTCCTTTGTTATTCCGGTAACGCTATCACGAATCTCATTAATCGAACTCTCCACCATTGCGGATAGTTTCTTAACTTCCTTGGCCACGATATCGAATCCTCGTCCGTATTCTCCTGCATGTGCAGCCTCAATGGCAGCATTCAACGCGAGCAGTTGCGTCTGCGACGAAATCTCACGTATCGTTCGTACCACGCCCTGAATCGATCCAGCCTGTTCCTGCAAATGAGTCAACGTTGCACGGTTAGAAGTCGACACCTCTGAGATATAGGAGATACTGGACATTAATTCCTGGCTGCGTTCAATCCCTACATCTGCCTGCCCATTCAGCTCATGAGACATCGTTTTCAGCTCATTCACTACGACCGAAATGTTGTTCTGACGGTTGGTAATGTTGGTGGCGATTTTGGAGACACCCAGTATCTTCTGATTCGTCTCATCGTACACCGGCATATATGTCGCCTCAAGCCATACGGAATTCCCTCTTGCATCCTTGCGTTCAACCTTGTCCTGAAAGCTGACACCATTAAATAGGCTATTCCAAAAAGCATCATAGTCCGGGGTATTCGCAAATTGACCGAAGCATAGTTGCTGATGCTTCATGCCATACATCTCATCTACCGTATATCCCATCGTCTGGGCAAAGACTTCATTCACGTAGGTTCCCCGCCGATCCAGATCGAATCGAATAATAGCAAGACTTTTCTCCATCGCCTTGATGACCATTGCATCGGTGACAACATCTTTCTTTTCCATATCTAATATAGACACTTGATAACCCCCACAGTTCATTCCATAATAGACAGCCTTTAACTAGTAAAAACGATCATAACAACATATGTATCCATCAGGTTCTAATGACTCTACTATTGATACCCGATTTGCAGCTTTTTGGATCACCTGTTGTCATTTATTTTTAAAAGAAAATCTGCTGCACCTCATCCGCTGGCAATGGCTTATCCCATCCGTAAAATATCTCTGTATCTACTTTTACGTATCGTAACATAAAGCAAAGAAGTATACACTTCTGTATTTGTAACATTTTTTCTGTTTTTTAGTAACCGTTTAGCCCCTATATACAAGAAAAACAGGACGATTTGTCGTGCATCGTCCTGTTTCTTATACAGTCTCATCTTTATTATTTTTTTCGTGGTGTCCAGCGCTTCGCTCCACTGTGATTCGGATACTGAATGCCCGCAGGATAGGAGATCAGCGTACCCGGGGTTCTAAATCCATTTCAAAAATCGTACACCGTCACACATAGCTGAATCGCAATGCCAAACGGGTCCCGCACAATGCCATAACCTGGGCTGAATTCATTTTGTTCGTAAGGTACCAGTACCTTCACGCCCTCATGTTGCACCAAAGAATGATACAGTTGATCGATTGTATTTTTATCCTTGGATTGAATACATAGTGACGTGCTGTTTCCAAGCTGCCATGCTCTCTCCGTGTCCATTGCTTCTTCCGCAATCATGACTTTGTTAACCCCAATCTCCAGCACCGAATGTGTAATATACTCATCTTGACCGGCAGGGTACTCGAAGCCCGGGTTCATTTCCTTCATCTCTTTATAACTTTTCTTGAATATCACCTTGGCACCCAGAAACTGCTCATAAAAAGCAATGGCTTCCGCCGCATCCCCGTTCATCGACAAAAATGGTATCACTTCAAAATTCATTATATTGCCTCCTTTTTCCTATTGGATTACACTTATCACTATAACAACGAAAGGTGCCAATCTGTGGCACCATTAAGAAGGTTCGATATGAAAAAATCAGAACGCATGAACCAGATGCTGCGCTTTATTAATCAAAAACAACAGTTCACCCTGCAAGATCTCATGCAGGAGTTCCAGATCTCCAAACGAACCGCGTTAAGAGATATCGCTTCATTGGAAGAGTTAGGTGCGCCCATCTATGTCGAATATGGACGCTACGGCGGATATCGACTGCTGCAGCAGATGCAGCTGCCTCCCATTTCGTTTAATACGGGTGAGCTTCATGCCCTTTATTTTGCGATGCAGGCCCTCCGCAGCTTCTCCAGCTTACCCTTTCAGGTCTCTTTCCGGACCATACATGAGAAATTTATGAGCGCGTTATCCGACAAGCAACGACAGGATATTGAGAACATCCAACACCGGGTATCCTTTCAACATACGGAGCAGATTCGCGATAGTGCGCATTTGGAGTTTCTGTTGATGGCTGCTGTGCAGAATATAGTGATCCAGATTACGTATCCTGATCAGCGGAGAACTACTGATCAAAGGCCATCTCCTGCGAACCTTCCTTATTCTGAGCAATCAGATCCATCATCTCGTACATCTAACACCAATATCCGCACCATTCAACCCATCGCGCTCTATGCGAGGAAAGGCTACTGGTATTGCCAGGCGTATGATCTGAATAAACAGGCGTATCGTGTATTCCGCTGCGACCGGATCATTTCAGCCGAAGTACCCGACATTGAACCTTTCGCTCATGTTATTAACCTTCATGCACAGGATGCCCAATCTCTATGGAAACCATCGGAACAAGCAATTCCATTCAAATGTCTGATTGATGAAGCCGGGATTGAGCTATTCCAGCAAGAACATTTCCCATCTATGGAGATCATCGAGAAGATGGGACACATGTATCTTGTCGGTTCGTACGAACCTCACGAACTTGATTTCATAGTGAGATATCTTGCGGGCTATGGTAAATCGATTAAGATTATAGAGCCCGTCATCTTACAGAAAGCATTAAGGCAGTACTATCTGGACTTGTTAGATCATGTATAAAGATCATATTTTATATCCATTTTACTTTACATGCCTTTTAGCTCTGCTCCTGGCTAACTTTTAAACTTTTTTTATTGCCAATAGCCAATTGAACGATAATCTGCAACACGATGATGATAGCCAAACCATAAAATGCTTGCACGAAGCTGCCTGTTAGATCGCGGAGCCAACCAATCGCCAGCGGTCCAAGTGCTCCAAGAATGTAGCCACCAGATTGAGTCATAGCGGACCAGCTACTAGCTTCCTGAGCATTGTTTGTCTCATCAATCGGTAACATGAGTGCAATCGGGAACAGTCCACCTGCACCAATACCGAGCGGGATCGCCGCGAGCCACGGACTGACAGAGAGATTCAGCATCAGGACACCTATTAACTCCAACATCGCACATCCAACAAGCCAGAAGACACGTCTTTGGTATCGGTGTACAAGCATCGGAATGAATAACGTTGAGGGCAGTGATATCAATGTAAATAACGTTTGGATGTTGCCAGCAGTCTCTTGGCTATATCCATGGCTCTGAATGGCTGGCGCAAGCCAAGCGGTTAATGAATAGAAGATCGCGGCCATCAGTCCGAAGAACAGTGTCAGCACCCATGCACGCCTGTTCTTCACCGGAAGTGGTGCATGGACTACAGCCGAAGTTTGTCCGGCTTGCCGCTCTGTACGCGCAGACCAAGCTAATTTTAACCAGATTGGCAATGCAATGGCTGCGAGTAATGCCCATGTAGCCAAAGAACCTCTCCAAGATCCACCCAACGTCTGCTGAAGCGGAACCGATAATCCCACACTAATGCTGGCCCCCATCACCATTGCTGTAGAGTAGATGCCCACCATGGCTGCCACTCGGTTAGGGAAATACTGCTTAATGAAGCTGGACAACAGCGGCCCTGCCAATGCAATCCCTACACCTGACAGAAAAGAAGTGAACATCATCAACGGAGTTGCACCTACGAACAATCGTAATCCCGTACCTATCCCAATAAGGATTAAAGCCAGTACAATGGCACCTTCGTTCCCCCACCTTCTACTTAGTCTTACAGAGAATGGAGCGAATATGCCCATACATAATACCGGTAGTGTAGTTAACAGACTGGCGGTCATGCCGCTCAAACCCAGATCATTCTGTATGGTACTCATCAGAGGAGAAATGGAAGTAATCGGTGGTCTTAAGTTCAGTGAAGCCAGAATAAGCGCCAATACAATATAAAAAAGTTTCATTATGAATCACCTCATGGGAGTAGTATTCTTGCCTTCACCAAAGATCCTATTTGTTAATGTCAGGATCTTTGAGTGTTGCACGATTAAGTATAGATTTAATATAATGATTGAACAATACTATTGTTTCTATTAAAATGATTACTAAAACCAATGATTGGAGGTGAACTCATGGAGATTCGTCAGATGGAAAACTTTATTACAGTGTGTGAGGAGCTTCATTTTACACGGGCAGCTGAGAAACTTGGCATATCTCAACCTACGTTGAGTCAACAAATACGTGGGTTGGAAGATGAACTTGGTGTTCCTTTGTTTGACCGCGTCGGCAAAAAGATTGTGATGACCCAGGCAGGGACTCTGTTTCTGGAGCACTGTGTACAGATGATCCGGCATTTACAGAATACCCAGGATGCGCTAGCTGAATTCCGGAATGATCAGCGGGGACGATTGGTTATTGGTGTCCTTCCATCCGATTTGGATTACCGTCTCACTCCACTGCTTGTTGATTTTCATGCCCGATTCCCCAAGGTGCAATTGAAGGTTATCTCTTCGATCTATGTCGTGAATCAAGTGTTGGACAATGAAGTCGACATCGGCATCGAGATCACGTCTGCCCCTGATAGGCGGCTTGTACGCATTCCTTTGTGCAGTGAAGAATATGTACTCGTCGTTTCCGAGAATCATGATTGGGCTGAACGAAGCACAATTGAAATTCAGGAGCTGCGTGATATCCAAACGGTGATGTTTCCCGAAGGATTTACAGGAAGGGAATTGGTCGACGGCTATTGCCGTAAATATGGCTTTACCCTAAATACCATCATGGAGACCAGTTCGGCAACCTCCATCATTAGCCTGGTCAAAGCCAACGTCGGTGGAACACTGCTGCCTTATCCTCTGATCCAAGCCATGAATGAGCCCACGCTACGTTGCATCCGAATTACAGACGATCCGCCATACCGACACTTTGAGATCATCCATCGGTCCGACCGTTACCTGACGCAATCGGCCAAGGCATTTATTGAGAAGACAATCGAGTATTTCAATCAAAGGTGAGATTAAAAGGAGGATAATGAAATGATAATAAGAGAAGTTGGTTTGTTGACACATCAGGTCGAGGCCATAAAAGAGTTTTACGGTACACTACTGGAACTGGATCTTGTGGAGGATGGTACAACATGCGTTTCATTTCGTGTGGGGAACTCGGTCCTATCTTTCAAGAAGGCGCCAGAACAAGAGAAGCCATACTATCATGTAGCGTTTACGATTCCAACGAATAAACTTGCTGATGCGAAAAGGTGGGCTCAAGACCGTAACATTCCATTGCTCTCGAAAGATGGACAGGATGAATTTTATTTCCCCTACTGGGATGCAACAGCCTTCTATTTTTATGATCCAAGCGGCAACTTGATGGAATTCATCGCTCACCATTCACTCGATAATGCAGTTGATGAAGCTTTTGAAGTGAAGCATCTGTTATGCATTAGTGAAATCGGTCTGCCTGTCGATGATGTTCCTGAGACGATGAACACATTGAATGAGCATTATCAACTTGAACCATTTGCCGGAGACGGAAAACAATTCTCCCCCACGGGTGATGCAGAAGGCATGTTTATTGTCATTGATAAACAGAAGCCCTGGTTCCCAGACGGGCGTATGCCCGGTGTATTTGCTACGGAGGTTAAGGTTGAAACGGAGCAGACCGGTAGTCTACATTTACAGTACGGCCTGTACTCCATTGTATCTAATTAAAGAAGAACAACTACAAAAGCCGAATGAACTCAGGAATATGATCCTGACCTCACTCGGCTTCCATGACTTGAATTTATTCAACTCATCTCTTACTAATATTACACTGATATGCAGCAAAAATATGTGTGCATCTGCAACGATCAGCAATTACTTCTTTTCGTTTTTCGGGCCGGGTTAAAGATTAGAAAATAATATCAATAGCCTCTAGCTCATCTTGCTCCTGTTCGGATTGCCCGTTCAGGGAAATATCCTTTAACAGCACCGAAGGCTGTTCGCCAATTTGGTTGATGATCACGAGCAGGTCCTGAGCGAAATTGTCGATCAGATTGCACGTAAACAACTTGGTCGCATATTCAAACTGCCCGTTCATTCCCTCATCCAGCAACGAAATGACCAAGGTAAGGTCAAATTGGGAAACCGCATGTGTTTCCGGATAAGATTCGATCTGGATATCCCCGAAGCTTTGAACGTTATCTTCCTTCGTTTCCAGTGCAAACATGACATCAAATACAGGATTGCGGCTTTGATCTCGCGGCACCTGCAGCTTTTTAACAAGCTCTTCAAACGGATAATCCTGGTGGTCGTAGGCCCCCAGCATCGTTTCTTTGACTTCGTTCAAGTAAGCGAGGAACGTCTTCTCCCCGGATGGATAATGGCGAATCGCCAACGTGTTGACAAACATTCCGATGAGCGGCTCCAGGTCGGCATGTGTGCGGCCCGAAACCGGCGTACCTACAATGAAGTCTTCTTGTCCCGAGTACTTGCTGAGCAGGATTGAATAGGCTGCCGATAACACCATATATAGGGTAGCACCGTTCTCATCGGCAATGCGCTGCAAGTTGTCAGTCATCTGCTTGTCGATACTGAAAGGCAGCACATCTCCCTCAAAGCTGCGAGCAGCAGGTCTGACAAAGTCCGTAGGCAGCTCAAGCGTTGGCAGTTCACCTTCCAGCATGTCCAGCCAGTAGGCTTCCTGGCGTTTCAGCCGTTCTTTTACAGGTTCGGACTGCTGCCAAGCGGCGAATTCCTTGTATTGAATCCGAAGCGGTTCCAACGTCTCACCGTTATACAGGCGCAGCAGCTCTTCGATGAAGATGCCCATAGACATTCCATCCGTGACGATATGATGAATGTCCAGCATAAGCAGATGACGTTCCGCTTCCCATTCAACTAAGCCCACACGCAGCAGCGGCGGCCGCTCCAAATCAAAGACACGTACAAAGGCATCTGCAATGCTTTTCGTTTCACTTTCCGTCGCTTTTGTATACTCGACGGCAAACTCCAAGTCCGAATAAATCCGTTGTACCGGTTCGCCGTCGACCATTTGAAAGCCAGTTCGCAAAACTTCGTGACGAGCGATTAATCCTTGGAGCGCCGCCTCGAATTGATTCCGCTCCAAGCGCCCGACGAGAACCGTCATGCCGGACATGTTGTAGCTAAGCTCGGCGCCTTCCATCTGTTGCTGGATGTACAGCCGTTTTTGCACAGAGGAAAGCGGATAATACTCCCTTTTATCCAGAACCGGAATGGAGAGGAATTCCTGCTGCTCCAATCGGCTAATCACTTCAGCCATCGCTTCAATAGTCGAGTACCGGAATACATCGCGCAGTGGCAGGTCCACGTGCAGCTCCTTGTGCACCTTGCTGACCAGCGTCGTCGCCCGCAGCGAGTGACCGCCGAGGTCGAAGAAGTTGTCCGTCACACCAATCGTAACTGACCCAAGCACGTCCTGCCAGATGGAGACCAGTTTCGTCTCCAGATCGGTGCGCGGCGCCACGTATTCGCGCCCTGCACTTGCTCCCTCTTCCGGCGCCGGCAGCGCTTTCCGGTCGATTTTCCCGTTTGGCGTCAGAGGTAAATGCTCCAATTCCACGAAGTACGACGGGATCATGTAACCTGGCAGCTCGTTGGAGATCGCTCGTTTCAGGTCGGCCGCCTTCATTTCTATATCCGTTGTGTAGTACGCGCACAGCGCCTTTTGCCCGTTAGCATCACTTCGAACCAGCACCACCGCTTCGCGTATACCTACCACCCGCAGCAGTTGCGACTCAATCTCACCCGTCTCGATCCGGTAGCCCCGGATTTTCGCTTGGTTGTCGAGCCGGCCGATGAAGTCCACGTTGCCATCCTCCATCCACCGCGCCAAGTCTCCCGTCCGGTACAGCCGTTCACCCGCGGCGAACGGACTATCTACAAACTTCTCTTCCGTCAGCTCTGGACGGTTCAAGTACCCGCGCGCCACACTGACTCCGCCAATAACCAATTCGCCCAGCACGCCGACGGGTACGGGATTCAGATGTGCATCCACGATGTAGAACTTCGCATTCAACCACGCTTTGCCAATCGGCACATGGCCTGTCTGCGGCAGTTTCGCCAACTCCTCGTCATAGAAACTGGAGTCAATTGCCGCTTCCGTCACACCGTAGGCGTTAATAATGCGGAACGACGAGCCAAAACGCTCTTGCAAGGTCCGGTAATCTGCCACGCTGCAACTGTCCGAGCTTGTGATGAGCAGCTCCATACCGCTTAACTCCAGCCCCTGCTCGTGTACGTATTCCATAAACGGCACGATCAGTGCTGGTGTTGATTCAAAGATCGTCACTTGCTCCCGCTCTATCCAGTAGTGCAGACGAGACGGATCAATCCGGTCGTCCTTTGGTACAATGACCATGCTGCCGCCGTTGTACAACGTCCGCGCAATATCACCCACGAACACGTCAAACGAGAAGCTGGCGAGTTGCAGCAGTCGCACCGGGAACTGATCCAACCGGTATTCCCGTCGGTAACCCGCTGCCGTGTTCACCAGGCTACGATGCTCGATCATCACGCCTTTTGGCTTGCCCGTCGTTCCCGACGTGTAGATGACGTACGCCAGATCCTCCGGACGGGCTTCATGGAAGCTGTCCATACCGACAACATCAACATCATTTGGATGACTCTCGTCACCACCGTTCACAGTCCCCGTTAGCTTGCCGTTGACTGTATCTGGAGCACTGCTGGAGCCTTGGCCGAAGTCCATTGGCGCATTGCTTCGTTCCTCGCTGTATGACGTTTCGTCGTCGAGATATAGCACCGTCGTCAGTGCCAGTTCCTCTTCGCTGAGCCAGGCTTCAGCACGCTCTCGCAGGAGCGTTTGCGTTAGCAGCACCTTCGCTCCGCTGTCTTCGAGCATAAAACGCACGCGGTCCGCCGGATAATCCGGGTCGAGTGGTACATACGCCCCGCCCGCTTTCCATACGGCCAGCACGGCCACCAGCAAATCGACCGAACGCTCGGCGAGAATGCCAACAATCTCCTCTCGGCCAATGCCGCTTCCGCGCAGCTTAGCCGCCAAGCGGTTCGCCCGCTCGTTCAGCTCCGCATACGTCAGCCGATCGTTCTCGTATACGATGGCTTCCTCTTCTGGCGTGTGTTCCGCCTGTTCCTCGAACAGTCGATGGAACGCTGCCACAGGAGCCACTTCCGGCTGGATCGGGTTAAACACGCCGACAATTTCTTCTTTTTCCGCCGCCGTCAAAATATCCAACTCGGAGATCATCGCTGACGGGTTGCAGAGAATGGATTCAAGCAACTGCAGGTAGTGGGCAGCCAACTTCTCCACCGTTTCGGTTTTATATAGAGCCGTGGCGTATTCAAACAGATATTCCAAGCCGCCCTCAATCTCCGTAACGTCCAAGCTGAGATCGAATTTAGAAACAATGTCTTCGCTGGCATACGTCGACAAATGCAGTCCCGGAAGCTGGATTTCCACATTTTCTGTATTCTGCAAAGCAAACATCGTATCAAACAGCGGATTTCGGCTTAAATCACGAGCTACATTTACCTTATCCACCAGTTCCTCAAACGGATAATTCTGATGTTCAAAAGCACCCAGCGTTGTCTCCTTGATTTCCTTCAAGTAGTCAAGGAACGTTTTACCGGCAGCCGGGTAACTGCGGATGGCCAATGTATTAACGAACATCCCGATTAGCGGTTGAACGTCGCTATGATTTCTGCCCGCAATCGGCGTACCAACCACCACGTCTTCCTGACCTGAATATTTATGCAGAAGCACGTTATATGCCGCAAGCAGAACCATGTAAAGCGTTGCGCCGTTTTCAGCTGCAAGCCGTTTCAGACCTTCGCTTTTCTCAATATTCATAAACAATTGCAGCGTGCGGCCCTCATAGCTCTGCATAGCCGGGCGCGGATAGTCCGTTGGCATTTCCAGAACTGGCAGTTCTCCGCGGAACATGTCAATCCAGTAGGCTTCCTGCTTGGCAAGCTGCGTTTTCTGCTCGTCCGATTGCTGCCATACTGCATAATCTTTGTACTGAATGCGGAGTGGCTTGAGCGGCTCCCCGCTGTACAAGTGCACGAACTCTTCGATCAGTACGTCCATTGAAACGCCGTCAGATACGATATGATGTGTATCGAACATCAGAATGTGCCGGTCCGGCGCAAGTTCGGCAATGCCCACCCGCAGAAGTGGCGGCTTCGCTAGATCAAACGCACGAACGAATTGGCGCACCATTTCTTCCGCCTGCTCCCCGCTGATCTGCACATATTCCACCTGGAAGGCGACTTCTTCGTAAATCCGCTGAACCGCTTCGCCTTCAACCACCTCAAAGCCCGTACGCAGCGTTTCATGACGAGCTACAAGCCCGCGGAATGCTTCTTCAAACCGCTGCCGGTTGAGCTGCCCTTCGAGCAGCATAGCTCCCGGTATGTTGTAGCTCAGCTCGCCTCCTTCCAGCTGGTTCAAGATATAGAGACGTTTCTGCGCAGAAGAGAGCGGGTAGTACTCGCTAGGTTCCGCAGCCGGAATAGCCGTAAACGAGCCGATCTCCAAACGCTCCATAGCCACAGCCATTTCCTCAACTGTCGAGTAGCGGAATACGTCGCGAAGCGGGAATTGGGCGCCCAGCTCCTTATGCATTTTGCTGACAAGTGTTGTCGCCCGCAGGGAGTGTCCTCCGAGGTCGAAGAAGTTGTCCGTTACGCCTACCCCCTGCTCCCGAACAAGCACTTCCTGCCAAATGGCGGCCAGCTTCGCCTCCAGTTCGGTGCGCGGCGCCACGTATTCGCGGCTTCCGCCTGCTCCCCCTTCCGGCGCTGGCAGCGCCTTCCGGTCAATTTTCCCATTCGGCGTTAGAGGCAATTGCTCCAGTTCGACGAAATACGACGGAATCATGTATCCCGGTAGCTCGCTGGAGATCGCCCGTTTCAAATCTGCCGCCGTCAAGCCTTCTTCCACTGTATAATAAGCGCACAACGCTTTCTGCCCTTCTTGATCTTCCCTGACAACAACGACCGCTTCCTTCACGCCACCTACACTCAGCAGCTTCGCTTCGACTTCGCCCGTCTCGATCCGGTAACCCCGGATTTTCGCCTGGTTATCGATCCGGCCGATGAAGTCCACGTTGCTGTCCTCCATCCACCGCGCCAAGTCTCCCGTGCGATACAACCGCTCACCAGCGGTGAAAGGACTGTCTACAAACTTCTCTTCCGTCAGCTCTGGACGGTTCAAGTACCCGCGCGCCACACTGACTCCGCCGATAACCAATTCGCCCAACACACCGACCGGTACCGGGTTCAGGTACGCATCCACGATGTAGAACTTCGCATTCAACCACGCTTTGCCAATCGGCACATGGCCTGTCTGCGGCAGCTTCGCCAACTCCTCGTCATAGAAACTGGAGTCAATTGCCGCTTCCGTCACGCCGTAGGCGTTGATGATGCGGAACAACGAGCCAAACCGTTCCTGTAAGGTACGGTAATCTGCCACACTGCAGCTGTCCGAGCTTGTGATCAACAGCTCCATCCCGCTCAACTCCATCCCCTGCTCATGCACGTACTCCATAAACGGCACGATCAGCGCTGGTGTTGATTCAAAGATCGTCACTTGCTCCCGCTCTATCCAGTAGTGCAGACGAGACGGATCGATCCGGTCGTCCTTCGGTACAATGACCATGGTGCCTCCGTTATACAACGTGCGTGCAATATCACCCAAGAACACGTCAAACGAAAAGCTGGCGAGCTGCAGCAGCCTTACCGGGAACTGATCCAATCCGTACTCCCGCCGGTAACCCGCCGCCGTGTTCACCAAGCTGCGATGCTCGATCATTACACCCTTTGGCTTACCCGTTGTTCCCGACGTGTAGATGACGTACGCCAGATCCTCCGGACGGGCTTCATGGAAGCTGCCCATACCGACAACATCAACATCATTTGGGTGACTCTCATTACGGTCGTTCACAGCCCCCGTTAGCTTGCCGTTGATTGGATTGGGAGCACTGCTGGAGCCTTGGCCGAAGTCCATTGGTGCATTCGCTCGATCTTCGCTGTATGACGTTTCGTCATCGAGATACAGCACCATCACCAGTGCTAGTTCCTCTTCGCCGAGCCAGGATTCGGCACGCTCTCGCAGCAGCGTTTGTGTCAGCAGCACCTTTGCTCCGCTGTCTTCCAGCATGAACCGCACACGGTCCGCCGGATAATCCGGGTCAAGCGGTACATACGCCCCTCCCGCTTTCCAGACGGCCATCACGGCCACCAGCAAGTCCACCGAACGCTCGGCGAGAATGCCAACGATCGTCTCCCGGCCTATTCCGCTTGCACGCAGCGTGGCCGCCAAGCGATTCGCCCGCTCGTTCAACTCCGCATACGTCAGCCGATCGTTCTCGTACACGACGGCTTCCTCTTCCGGTGTGCGCTCCGCCTGTTGCTCGAACAGTCGATGGAACGCTGCCACAGGAGCCATTTCCGGCTGCACCGGATTAAACGCGCCGACAATTTCTTCTTTTTCCGCCGCCGTCAAAAGCTCTAACTCATGTACACGAACATTCGGATTAGCCGCAACCTGCTCCAATGCACGGGCAAAATGACCGTGGATCTGCCTGATGTCTTGCTCTCTGAATGTCAGTGCATTGTACGTAAACCGCAGCAAAATATGCTCTTCCGGAATGACGGTAATGTCCAGATCGTAGTTCGTTTGTTCCGGCGATTGGATATTAGCGATTTTCAGCGCTTCTTGTCCTCCGCCTACAACCTGCTCAATCTGTTCTTCCATCGGATAATTTTCAAAGACCATAATATGGTTAATTAAATCACGCTTTTGCTCGCTCAGCGACTGAATTTCGAACAGCGGGAACGTTTCGTAAGCTCCCGATGTCAGCGCTTGATCCTGGGTTTTTCTCAAAATATCGGCTACCGTCTCCTCGGCTTTGCCTTGAATACGGACGGGGATCGTATTAATAAACAGACCGATCATGCTTTCGATACCCGGAATCTCCGCCGGACGCCCGGATACAACGGAGCCAAATACAACATCTTCGCTGTTGTTGTATACCTGCAGAACCAGTCCCCATACGGTCTGCATGAATGTATTAAGCGTCACCTGATGCTGGCGCGCCACCCGCTCGATTTGCCCAGTCAGTTCCTTGCTGAGTTCCACATCGATCTCAGCTGCTTCAAAAGCGCCCTGCTTCAGCCCTGTTTTCTCCCGAGGCAGCTTGGTCTGCTGATCATAACCCGCCAAATACTCGGACCAATAACGCGAAGCTTTCGCTGCATCTTGAGCTTCCAGCCATTCGATATACCGAGAGTACGAGGTAACCGGAGGAAGCTCCAGCGTCCGCTGCTCCTGGAACGCGAAGTAGGTGTCGAACACTTCCTTGATCATTAAGGACATGCACCAGCCGTCCAACAAAATGTGATGGTGACTCCAGATCACTTGGTAGGAATCGTCGCCCGTACGCAAAACTGTAACGCGCATCAGAGAGCCTTGGGCCAAATCGAACTTGTTCGCTTTATCCGCGCTGACAAAATCGGCTATCGTCTTCTCCCGGTCTTCATCGCTTACCAAGCGAATATCTTCGAAGTATACTTCACACTTCCGCTCGCGGAATACCACTTGAATCGGCTCGTCTCTCCAGCCGGTAATAAAGTTCGTCCGCAGCGCCTCATTCCGCTGCACCAGCGTATCCAACCCATGAATGAAGGCTTCGACATTCAGGTTTCCGAACAGATCGAAGGTCACCTGTTCGAAATAAGCTTCTGAATCGGCATCCAGCAGGCTGTGGAACAACATCCCTTTTTGCAGCGGAGTCAGAGTGTATACATTCTCCAGTTCACCGAGGGTCACCGTATGTTCGGACAGCCGCTCCAGTTCCTCAACCGTCACATCTGGAAGCAGAACGTCGCTAGGCGTAAGCTCCGGCCGCTCTTTCGATACGCAATGGCTGATGACTTCACGCAAGCTCGATTGAAGCAGGGTGCCCAAGCGCTCAACCGTCTCCCGTTGATACTGGGTTTCCCCATAACGGATCGTGAGTTCCAACATGCCTTCCGACACCATACCGTTGATATCGAGGACATAATTCATCACAGCATTCGGGCTTGAATCGGAGCCCGGACTGAACGGAGACGGCTGCGAGCCGCTGCTTTCGTAATCCTGGTCAAACTGACCCAGATAGTTAAAACTGATCTCCGGCTCCAAAACGAAGCGCTCTCCGTCACGCGGCGCCGACAAATAACGCTGAATGCCGTAGCCGATTCCTTTGTTCGGAATGCGGCGCAAGTTTTCTTTCACCTGTTTCACCTGATGACCGAGTGCCTGAGCGTGACCCGGCTCCAGAACGACAGGGAATTGGCTTGTGAACCAGCCTACCGTGCGTGTAATGTCCACATCTGGCAAAAGTTCTTCCCGGCCGTGGCCTTCGAGATTCACCAGCACGCGTTCTTGACCGCTCCAAGCTTGTACTGAGAGGCCCAGCGCAGCAAGCAGCAAATCGTTCATTTCTGTATGGTAAGCACGGTGTGCCTGCTTCAGCAGCTGTTCGGTTTCCTCCGCCGTCCAGCGGACGGTCACGATCCCGCTGTCCTTCAGCTTGGATCTGCCTTGTTCAAAATCTTTCGGAAGCGGCTCATAGGTCAATTGCTCGATATGCTGCCAATACGCTCTCTCGCTTTCCATCGCCGGACCGTTCGCATAATCAGCGAGCTGTTTCGCCCACGTTTGGAATGAATCCGTTTTGAGCGGCAGACGGATCAGCTGCCCTTGCAGCGCCTGCTCATAGCCGGCAGCAAAATCCTCAAGCAGAATCCGCCAGGATACGCCGTCTACGACCAAGTGGTGGATCGCAATCAGCAGATGATCTCCATCCGCACAGCGGAACAAGCCGAGCTTCAGCAAAGGCCCTGCCTGCAGGTCAATGCTGCGCTGAAGCTCGTTCGCCTTGGCTTCGATCACCTGCGCGCAGTCCGTCATTCCGCGGAAATCGATCACTTCCAGGCTGTAGAGCTCGCCATCGCTTTCCGCGATGCCCCGGTTCCATGCCGCATACCCGCTCTCGGTCCGGCTGAATACGAGGCGCAGCGCATCGTGATGCTCGGACAGCTTCCGCACGGCCTGACGAAGCGCCGCTTCGTCATATCCTTCCTCCCGGTACAGCATCACCGCCTGGTTAAAGTGGTACAGATCGGCGAACGACTGCTCGAAGAACCAGCGCTGAATCGGCGTCAGCCCCGTCTCTCCCGTAGCTGCCACCTGATCGGCGCGTCTTAAGACCGACTGGAGATACGGGCTTAATTCCGCTACGGTCGGATATTTGAACAAATGCTTAATTTCCAGCTTGTACCCGGCCTGATATAGCCTGGACGACACCTGAATCGATTTAATTGAATCCCCGCCGAGCTCGAAGAAATTGTCCATCACGCCGATCGGACGACCCGTTCCCAGCACCTTTTGCCACACCGCAACCAACGTCTGCTCCGCCGCCGTCCGGGGCGCCACGTATTCCGTTCCAACGAGCATACTGCTTTCCGGTGCTGGCAGCGCCTTGCGGTCGAGCTTTCCGCTGTGTGTGAGGGGCATCCGCTCCAGCTGCACGAAGTAGGACGGAATCATGTACGCAGGCAGATCCTCCGCCAGCGCGCTTCGCAGCTCGCTCGCCGCAAGCGGCTTGTCCGCCACGAAGTACGCGCAGAGCTGCTTCTGACCGGCTTCGTCCTCTCTGGCGATGACAACCCCCTCTTGGACGGACGCCGCTTTCAGGACCTGGGCCTCCACCTCGCCGAGTTCGATCCGGTACCCGCGGATTTTCACCTGATGGTCGATCCGGCCCATATACTCGATGTTGCCGTCCGGCAGCCATCTGGCCAGATCGCCCGTCCGGTACATCCGCCCGCCCGGCGCAAACGGACACTCTACGAATTTCTCCGCGGTCAGCTCGGGACGGTTCAAGTAGCCTCTAGCCAAGCCTTCGCCCGCGATGCACAGCTCGCCTGGCACGCCGACCGGCTGCAGCGCTGTCGTCCCTTCCTTGACAATATGCAGCCGGATGTTCGAGATTGGCTTGCCGATCGGCACCGATACATGCGCCTCTTCCGGTCCGCAATCGTAGTACGAGACATCGACCGTCGCTTCCGTAGGCCCATAAAGGTTGATCAGCTGCGCTTGATTCACGGATGACGCAATCCACTGCCAGAACCGGCTCACATGCGACGTCGCCAGCGCTTCCCCGCTTGCAAACACCCGTTTCAGCGAAGACAGCTTGTTACCCAGATCTTCGCTCGGCTGACGCTCGACATATTCGAGGAAGGCGTGCAGCATCGACGGCACAAAGTGCATCGTGGTGACGGCTTGCCGTTCGATCGTGTCCAGAATCGTCTCGGGATTCTTCTCTCCGCCCGACGGCAGCAAGCAAACTTTGGCCCCCGTCCAAGCCCACCAAAACAGCTCCCACACGGAAACGTCGAAGGTGATCGCCGTCTTTTGCAGAATCGTATCCCTGGAGTCGATCGGGTATGCATTCTGCATCCACAGCAGCCGGTTGATCACCGGACGGTGCTCCACCATGACGCCTTTGGGCTTGCCTGTCGAGCCCGATGTGTAAATGACGTAGGCCAGATGCTCCGGTCCGCTGGCCAGCTCCAGATTCGAGCCGTCTTCGTCATACGCGGATGGATCGTTCAGATCGACGAGCGATAGACCGCCCAGTGGCTCGGTCCCGGCAAATGACGCGCTTTCCCGCAAATGGCTCTGAATCAGCAGCAGCCTAGCGCCCGAATCTTCGAGCATGTAGCGGATGCGCTCCTGCGGGAATTGCGGGTCGATCGGCACGTAGGCGCCCCCGGCCTTCAAGATCGCATAGATGCCCACGATCATCTCCAGCGAGCGCTCGGCCATGATCGCGATCGGCTGATCGGCCTGCGCGCCAGAGGCACGCAAGGATCGCGCCAGCCGGTTCGCCCGCTCGTTCAACTCCCGGTAAGTCAGGCTGCTGTCCTCATAGACAACGGCCACCTGCTCCGGCGTTCGTTCTGCTTGCTCCTCGAACAGCTCGTGGATCGTTCTCTCTCTCCACGACTCATCCGCTTCCAAGCCTGGACCCTCTGAGGCGGATTGCTTCGCCAGAGCCGAAGACGACACGGCAAACCCGACCAGCAAATCATGCTTTTCGCTGTCCTTCAAGATATTCAAATCCGAGATCCTCGCACCCGGCTGAGCCAGGATCGATGCCAAAAGCTGCTCGTAATGTCCCGCCAGCCGTACCATCGTTTCCTGTCTAAACAACGAGGTGGCGTACTCGATCTTGCAAACCAGCTCGTTACCCGCTTCCAGGATATCTAAGCTAAGATCAAACTTTGCCGTCTTTTCCTCGATGTCGAACAGCGACCATTGCAAGCCTTCCAGGGATAAATCCAAGCTTTCGTGCTTTTGCAAAGAAAACATGGTGTCAAACAGCGGATTCCGGCTTAAATTCCGGCTCACCTGAAGAGCTTCTACCAGCTCCTCGAACGGATAGTCCTGGTGCTCGTAGGCTCCAAGTGTCGTTTCCTTCACTTCCTGCAAGTAATCCAGGAACGTCTGCTCTGCCGTCGGACCTAAGCGAAGGGCCAGCGTATTGACAAACATGCCGATAATCGGTTGCAGGTCGGCGTGAGAACGAGCGGCAATCGGAGTGCCGACTACGATATCTTCCTGTCCCGCGTATTTATGAAGCAATACGGAGTAAGCAGCCAGCAGAAGCATGTACAGCGTCGCCCCCGAATCGCCGGCAAGCCGTTTGAGAGCTTCGCTTTTCTCCGCATCCAGCGCAAACGTGAGCGTTTGACCGTCAAACTGCCGGACGGCTGGGCGGGAAAAGTCAAGAGGCAGCTCAAGAACCGGAAGCTCGGAGCTGAATACCCCGCGCCAGTATTCCTCCTGCCGTTTGATACGCTGGCATTGCTCGTCGGATTGCTGCCAAACGGCGTAATCCTTGTATTGAATCCGCAGCTCCGGCAATTCTTCCCCATTGTAAAGCCGCACAAATTCGCGCAGCAGCACGTCCATGGAAAGGCCGTCGGAACCAATATGATGCATATCCAGCGCGAGCAGGAACTTCTCTTTCTCAAGTATGATCAGCAGGGCGCGCAGCAGAGGCGGCTGGGTCAAGTCAAAAGGCTGAATGAAGCCTTCCAGAATGGCCGCGACCTGATCTTTGCTTGCTTGAAGCTTCTCGACCTTGAAATCTACGAGCGGATGAATACGCTGAACCGGCTCTCCATTCACGATTTCGAAACCGGTGCGCAGCATATCGTGCCGGGCCACCAAAGTAGTCAGCGCCTTTTCCACTCTGGCCTCGTTCAAAGTCCCTCCCAATTGCAAGGCGCTCGGGATGTTGTAATTCAGCTCCGAGCTATCTAGCTGGTGCAGGACATACAGCCTTTTTTGCGCCGAGGAAACCGGGTAGTACGCTTTCTCTTCCGCTTTCGGAATCGAGCTGTGCCGTGTTTCTTCCAAGCTGGCAATAGCCCCGGCCATCGACTCAACCGTCGTATAGCGGAACACATCGCGCAGCGGAAGTTCAACGTTCATTTCCTTACGAATCTTGCTGACAAGGTTTGTCGCCCGCAAGGAATGCCCTCCGAGCTCGAAGAAATTGTCCAGGACTCCAATGCCGGAGTTGCCCAGCACTTCCTCCCAGATTTTCACAAGTTGGGACTCCGTAAGGTTACGCGGCGCTACGTATTCGACGCCCGTTTGCAAGCCTCCTTGCGGCTCCGGCAGCGCTTTGCGGTCCACTTTGCCGTTAGACGTCAGCGGCATGCGCTCCAGCTGCACGAAATACGACGGGATCATGTATCCCGGCATTCCCTGTGCCAGCGAGGTTCTCATTTCGCTGACTGTCAGCGTCCTGTCTGCAACAAAGTAGGCAACAAGTGCCTTCTCTCCCTCGTTGTCCTGACGGGCGAGCACCACCGCTTCTTCCACGCCCCGGGCGTTCAGAAGCTGCGTCTCAATTTCATCCAGCTCAATCCGGTACCCGCGGATTTTGACCTGATGGTCGATCCGGCCGAGGTATTCAATGTTGCCGTCCGGCAGCCAGGCCGCCAAGTCGCCTGAGCGATACAGTTTTTCCCCCTCCGCAAACGGGGAATCAACGAACTTTTCCGCCGTCAAATCCGGTCGATTCAGGTATCCTCTCGCCAGGCCTTCACCGGATACGTACATTTCGCCTGCTACGCCGATCGGAACAGGGCGGCGGTTTTCATCCAGAACGTACACGCTCAGCGTTGGGATCGGTTTGCCGATATTACTCTTCGCCGCCTCCATCTCAACCCACGTAATTTCCTTATACGTCACGTGAACCGTCGTCTCGGTAATGCCGTACATATTGATCAGCTTTGTCTCCGGGTACTTCGTCTTGAAACCCTTGAGCAACAGCGGGCTGAGCGCTTCGCCGCCAAAGATGACGTTGCGAATCCGCAGATCGTACGGATGGTCCACTATAACCTCACGCAGCAGTTGGTAGAAATATGTTGGCGTCTGGTTCAAAATCGTGACCCGTTCGCGGCTCAGCAGTGCCAGGAACTCGGCCGGATTTTTCGCCGTAAGCGGCGGTACGATAACCAGCTTTCCTCCATTCAGAAGTGCTCCGTACATCTCCCAGACGGAGAAATCGAAGCAGAACGAGTGGAATAACGTCCACGTGTCGGACGGCCCAAAGTCGAACAGGTTCTTGTCGTTGAACAAAAGGCGCACGACGTTTTTATGCTCAATCAATGTGCCTTTGGGTTTGCCGGTCGTTCCCGATGTGTAGATGACATAAGCCAAGTTACCCGGGCCAGAAATTGGCTCCAGATTCGAAGCGTCCAGCGCACCAACGGAGTCCGCCCCTTTGTCGCCCCAAACGAAATCGTCCAATTCAAGGCGCGTTCCTGCGAAGTCGGTCTTCTCATGCAAATGCTTTTGAATCAGCAATAACGGTGCGCCCGAATCCTCAATCATGAAGCGGATGCGTTCCTCCGGGTAGTCGGGATCGACAGGCACGTAGGCTCCGCCCGCTTTGAGAATCGCCAGAATGCCGACGACCATATCAAGCGAACGTTCGGCCAGAATCGCTACCAACTGATCCGCTTCGACTCCTGTCTCCCGCAGCTTACGTGCAAGCCGGTTGGATCGCTCGTTCAGTTCGTGGTAAGTCAACTGCCGCTCATTCATGACGGCGGCCACGTTATCCGGGTAAAGCTTCGCCTGCTCTTCGAATAAGCCGTGAATCGTCTGCTGACGCGGGTAGTCTGCCTCCGAATCATTAAAACCGCGCACCAGTTCACGGATTTCCTGCTCCGTTAGCATTTCCAGCGAAGCAATATCCCCTTCCGGCGCTGTTGCGATAGTTTCGAGTAGCTTGTCATAATGTCTGGCGAACCGCTCCGCGGTCTCCTGTTTATACAAAGCCGTAGCGTACTCCAACCGGCATTCGAGCTGACCATCCAGCTCCGAAATGTCCAGAAGCAGCTCGAACTTGGACGTTCGGTTTTCCAACGGATAAAACGATTGCTCCAGCCCCTCGATGACAATTTGCTCATTCTCCGTATTTTGCAGGGAGAAGAACGTATCAAAGAGCGGATTCCGGCCGGTCGCGCGCGGAATGTGAAGACTTTCCACCAAATCTTCGAACAAATAATTTTGGTGTTCAAAAGCCCCGAGTGTGATTTCCTTCATTTCTTCCAGGTACTTAAGGTACGGCTTGGAACGCTCCGGATGGCTGCGAATGGCAAGCGTGTTGATAAACATACCTACAATTGGCTGCACTTCTTCTTGCGTTCTTCCGGCAATCGGCGTTCCCACGATCAGATCTTCCTGACCCGAATATTTATGCATAAGGATCGAGTAAGCAGACAACAGCACCATGTACAGGGTCGTGCCCGTCCGTGCGGCCAGTTCTTTCAGCTTCTCCGTCCGTTCTTTCCCAATATCAAACTTCACGGTCCGGCCGTCAAAACTTTGCACCGCAGGCCGCGGGAAGTCCGTCGGAAGTTCCAATACAGGCAGCTCGCCTGACAGCTGTTCCAGCCAGTACTCCTTCTGCGGCTGGATCAACTGCCCGTAGGCTTCGGAATGCTGCCAAACGGCATAATCTTTGTATTGAATATGCAGCGGAGCCAGCTCCTCGCCCCGATACAGGCGGCTGAACTCGTCGAAAAGCAACGCTGTCGAGATTCCGTCCGAGACGATATGGTGCATATCGAACAGAAGAATGTGGCGATCCTCGGCGACTTCGATCAGGCCGATGCGAAGAAGTGGCGGCTTGGTCAGATCAAACGGGTGAAAGTATGCTTCCACCACTTGGTCCACTTCTCGCTCGCTCGCCTGGAAATAATCTACAGCAAACTCCACCTCGTCATAGATGTGCTGCACAAGCTCACCTTGAACCTGCTCAATCCCGGTACGCAGCGTCTCATGGCGCTGAATCAGTGCCATGAACGCGTACTCTACGCGCTTGCGGTCCAGCTTGCCTTCGAGAAGAAGCGCCGCCGACATATTGTAGCTGCGCTCTGCCGCGTCAAGCTGGCGCAGGACGTACAGACGCTTTTGCTCGGATGAAACCGGATAGTACTCGACCTCTGCCGCCTTTGTAATCTCATACGTCTCTTGCTGCTTTAAACCGCTAATTCTTTGGACAAGTTGTTCGATCGTGGTGTAGCGGAAAACGTCCCGCAGCGGAACCTCGACTTGCAGCTCTTTTCGAATCTTGGAAACAAGCGCGGAGGCCCGCAAGGAATGACCACCCAGGTCAAAGAAATCGTCTTGGACTCCAACTCGCACAATACCCAGCACCTGCTGCCAAATAAGAGCAAGTCTTGTTTCCAGCGTTGTGCGAGGAGCCACATACTCACGGCCGGCTTCTATCTCTCCGGTCGGTTCAGGCAGCGTTTTACGGTCAATCTTGCCGTTCGGTGTGAGCGGAAGCTGATCAAGAGACACCAGCCGGGCCGGAACCATATGCGCAGGCAGCTCTTGCTTCAATTGGGACAGCAGATCGCTCAGCTGCAAGGAAACATCCCCCGCCACGTAACCGCACAAATACTTTTGCCCCTGCTCATCCGTACGGTCAGTCACCACAGCCTGCTTGACCCCCGGAAAACGCAACAGGGCCGTTTCAATTTCGCCGAGTTCGATCCGGAACCCGCGAATTTTCACCTGATAGTCGATCCGACCGATGAAGTCAACGTTGCCGTCTTCCAGCCAGCGGGCCAAATCTCCTGTCCGATACAGACGTTCGCCAGACACAAACGGGCTGTCTGCAAACTTCTCGGCGGTTAGGTCCGGACGGTTCCAATACCCGCGCGCCACCCCGGCGCCGCCGATGACAAGCTCACCCGGAACCCCTACAGGAACCGGCTTTAACCCGGCATCGACAATGTAAAACCGGGCGTTCAGCCAGGCTTTGCCGATCGGCACATGACCCAATGATGGCAGCTTGTCCAGCGGCTCATCGTAAAAGCTGCTGTCAATGGCCGCTTCGGTAACGCCATAGCTGTTAATGATGCGAAATTGTCCGCCGAATCTTTCCTGCAGCAATCGGTAATCGGTGACACTGCAAGCATCCGAGCTGGTAATCAGCAACTGCATGGAGCTGACGTCTAGCCCTTCTTCATAAATATGCTGCATGAACGGCAGGATGAGCGCAGGTGTCGATTCAAATACCGTAATGTTTTGGTCCCGAATCCAGCCGTATAAGCGGTTCGGATCAATCCGGTCATCCTTTGGCACAATTACCATCGTTCCTCCGTTATACAGCGTCCGCGCGATGTCTCCAACGAACACGTCAAACGAGAAGCTCGCCAGTTGCAGCAACCGCACCGGGAACTGATCCAACCGGTACTCACGGCGGTACGCATCCGCCGTATTCACGAGACTACCATGCTCGATCATGACGCCTTTTGGGCGTCCCGTCGTACCGGAGGTGTAAATCACATAAGCCAAGTCTTGCAGGGCACTGTCAGCAGATTCAAATTCCACGGCTGAGGTATCCCCGTTATACATCTGTTCATCGTCCATCGCATAGACAGCTTGAAGCTTCAGCCGGTCATCGGCCAACCAACCTCCGGCCCCCTCCAACAGATGACGCTGCGTAAGCAGCACCGATGCTTCGCTATCGCTGAGCATGTACTCAATCCGCTCCGCCGGATAATCGGGGTCCAGCGGTACATAAGCTCCGCCAGCTTTCCATACGGCGAGCACACCTACCAGCAGTTCCACCGAACGCTCCGCCCAGATCCCCGTAATCGTCTCCCTTCCCACGCCCTGTTCACGAAGGAGCGCAGCCAGCCGCTCGGCGCGTTCGTTCAATTCGCCGTAAGTCAGCTTTTTGTCCATGTAAACAACTGCCGGGTGATCCGGAATGTCTCGGGCAAACTTTTCGACATACCGATGAAACGCCATTCCCTCGCTCAGTGCTGCCACCGGCGGGTTAAACACGTCCAGAATACGGTGTCTCTCCTCATCGCTCAACAGAGAAATCTCGCGCACCCGCAGTTCGGGAGTCTCAAGAAACTGGTCCAAAACGGTTACATACTGTTCCATAATACGATCAATCTCGGTCGTCTCGAACAGGCCGGTACGATAGGAAGCATGGAGAATGACATGGCCTTCATTCAGCATATGGTCGAAGCGCAGCAGCAAATCGTCCATCTCGTGCCTAGCGAAGTGAGCCTCCAGACGCACCTTGATTTCTTCGTACTCCACGATTTTCAAAGGCAGATATTCCAGAGACGTGCGAAACAGCTCCGAAAGATCGTTGCGGCCGTGTTGTTCGCGTAAATCCTGGATTAATTGGTTATAAGGATATTTCTGATGCCGCAGATCCGCCGTATTTTCCTTGGAAACCGTTTGGATCAAGGAAAGCACGGACCCATCTGGATTCAGACCAATCCGCGTAGCTACGGTGCTGACGAACATACCGATCGTTTCTTTTTCCTTCTTGCTGGTGCGATTGGCAAAAACCGTGCCGACCGGCACATCGGTGCTGTCGGTCAGCTTATACAATAAGACGTACATGGCGGACAAAAATAACGTATATAAACTGACCTGATATTGTTCGCTAAAAGCCAGAATGCGGTCATACCGGGAACCGGCCAAAGTGATGGAACGTTTATTCGATTCGCTACCGATCGAGAATGGCGGAACCGATTTAATGCCAGTCGTTTCAGGCAGAGTGCTGTACTTCTTTAGCCAGTATTCCTTACCCTTTTGATAACGCTGTGATTCCTCATATTCACGCTCCACAGAAATATAATCCAGATAGGCAGGAGCCTGATCACTGCCGGAGTTGCCTTTGCCTCTGCGCAGTTCCAGGTATTTTTCCATCACCGCATGCAGCAAAGCAGTGACGGACAAGCCATCGGCGATGATATGATTTACAGTCAAATTAAGCCATACTTGGCCGTTCGCAAAATGGATCATCGTAAATTGGTAGAGGTGTTCGTCGAACACACTCGCCGGTTTTTCGGTTACTTCTTTCACCCAAGCATAGAATTGTTCGGTTGTGCCTATTTCGAGGTGGCTTATCCTGGCTTGGACATTCTCTGGCTCTTCGAACCACTGCGTTGGATTTTGCAAATCCCCGCTAATGCGGATTCGGAAAGCGTCATAAGTTTTGACAATCTCTGCCGCCGCTTTCTCCAGCAGCTTGGTGTCAATCTCGCCCGTAATCTGGTAGGTCGCGGAAAGCATCGTGATGGATGTGCCCGGATTCATAATTTCCATGAACCATATCCGGCGCTGGGCTTGCGTTAATCCATATTGCTTGTTCGTATTCTCTCTCACATCGACACACTCCCGTATTAGAGATTGTTTGTAGATAGGCTTTGTACCTAGATATCAGCAGGAAGCCACTCGTCGTCATGGTCTATCCGTACAGCCGCGCGTAATAACCTCCGAGCGCCAGCAGGTCCTGATGGCGGCCTCGTTCCACGACCGTTCCTTGATTCATGACTGTAATCAAATCCGCATGTTCCACAGTGCTGAGACGGTGGGCAATCAGAATGGTGGTCCGCCCCTTCATTAATACGTTCAGGGCTTGCTGTACCCAATGCTGGGATTCGTTATCCAATGCAGAAGTCGCTTCATCCAGCAGCAGAAGCGGGGCATTTTTGAGAATCGCCCGGGCGATCGCAATTCGCTGCCTTTGTCCGCCTGACAAGGACGCTCCCCTCTCTCCCACCGGCGTTTTATACTGTTCAGGAAGTTCCTGAATAAAATGGTGAGCGTACGCCGCTTTGGCCGCTTCAACCACTTCTTCATCCGTTGCATCCGGATTGCCATAGCGGATATTTTCCTCAATCGTGCCAGTAAACAAAAACGGTTCCTGCGGAACGTATGCAATCTGCCTGCGGATTTCGTCCAGCGTGTAATGTCCGAACGGTTTGCCCTGGAGCAGGATATCTCCGCTGTCCACAGGATAAAAACCGAGCAGCAGCTTGATTAGCGTACTTTTGCCGCTGCCGCTGGCTCCTACGATCGCAGCGACCTGACCAGGAAACACCTGCATGGACATGTCGACAAGTACCTTTTTATCCGCCTGATAGGAAAATTCCACATCGCGAAACTCCACCGCAGCCTCCGATACAAGCTCGCTACGAGAAGATCCCAGACGCTCCGGTTCCTCTTCCTCGCTTAGTACCTCTTGAATCCGGTGAGCACCCGCGAGCGAATTTTGGGTCATCGACAGAACCATCCCCAGGTTCAACAAGGCGTGCGTCAGATTCACTTGCAAAACTGCCAGAGCGGCGACACTTCCCATTCCCATCAATCCGTAAGCATAAAGAAGACTGCCGATGACGATGATGCCGCAGAACGTGACGTAGCTGATAAAATGGTTCACCGCAGCCTGCATACCGTTCTTCTTCGCCGTTTGCCGAAGCGTTTGCGTCATTTGCTCGTTCAACGCCTCGTACTGGCCGTAAATCGTGCGGATGCGGAACAGCTTCACAATTTGAATGCCGCCCATAAAATCTTTGAATTTTTCGGTCATTTTACCGAGCGTACGCAAGCCTTGTTCGGACAAAGCGCGGATATCCCGTGCAAATTTCAGGCTGACCAGAGAGGACAGCAGCAGAATGACGAAGGATACGCCAGCAAACCGCCAATCGATCACCGCCATAGAGACAATGGAGCCGATGCAGAAGACAACTTGAAGCAGCAAAACGAAGTAAACCTGCGAGAATGTAAACTCAACGGTCGTTACGTCGTTGTTCACTCGCGACAGCAAGTCCCCATGGTGGTTCTGCTCCAGGAATCTCGGCCGCACCCGGCACAGCTTGTCATAAAGACGTTTTCGGATATTCAGCACAGTCAGCTCGACACTGCGCTGGTATAAGTAAATGAACCAGGGAGAAATTATATTTTCCAGAAACAGGGCCACGCCCAAAATAATAAAAGCTTCCACCATCAGAGACGTATCTCGGGACACGGCGAAATCAACCAAGTTATGTACGACCAAGCTGAAGGCGATCAGAAACAATGTCTGGGTGAGCGCCGTTACAGCAAGGCCAATCGCGTACTGGGTTTTGCGCTTGCGGTTCATAAACGTCAGCAAGTAGCCGAGTTCTTTCACTTGTGATAGCCTTCCGCCCTTTTTCATGTGTACGACACCTCCCTGCGTTCGGCAGACTCGGTAAATTCCTGGTAGTACGACTGGGCGTACAGTCCCTTCCTCTCGAGCAATTGTTCATGAGTGCCCTTTTCGACAATACTTCCTTGTTCCATAACCCAAATTTCATCGGCGTTTTGTACCGTAGAAAGCCGGTGGGCAATAACCATGGTCGTTCTCTGCTTCATCAATACGCCCAACGCTTCCTGAACCGCGCTTTCCGACTCCGGATCAAGTGCCGATGTGGGCTCGTCCAACAGCAGAACGGGAGCATCCTTCAGAAACGCCCGAGCCATTGCAATGCGCTGGCGTTGCCCACCGGACAAAAAGCCGCCGCGCTCTCCGACATACGTCTGGTAACCGTCCTCAAGCTGCATAATGAAAGAATGAGCCTGAGCGGCTTTGGCGGCTTCGATAATCTCGTCCATCGACGCTTCTTCCCGCCCATTGCCGACATTTTCGGCGATCGTACCGCTAAACAAATATGAATCTTGGGTTACCACGGAAAAATGCGACCGAAGCTGCTCCGGATCTGCACCGTGGATCAGGCTTCCGAACACGCGGATCTCGCCCTGATCCTCCGGAAGCGGATAAAAGCCGCATACCAGCTTAAACACCGTGCTCTTCCCTCCGCCGCTCGCTCCGACAAGTGCAATCGTCTTGCCTTCCGGCACCGAGAAGCTAACATTCCGCAGAATCGGAGAACTCTCTTCATACCCGAAGGTTACGTTCTGAAACTGGATGGGGGCGGCGCTTGCTTTTCGAAGCAAAGGGCCATTTTCCGTTTCGGTCGGCTGCTCGACGATTTCGGAAACCCTTCTCAGGGCACCGGTCATTTCGAACGTGCGCGTGATGAGCTCGGGAATATGCTCCAGTGGCTCCAGACACAGATTAAGCAAGTACAGGAAGGCGATCAGTTCTCCCGCGCCTAGCTGCCCGTTGTAGATCAAATAGCTTCCGTAACTGACGGCGAAAATGATCGGGCTAATCATCAGCGTAGAAAGCAGCGGGTTGACCCAGGCTTCCCGCTTTTTCACGGCCAGCTTTTTTTGAGCCGTCAATTGCAGCAGCACTTGGTAGGAGCGAGATAACATACCAGATAGCAGGTAGCTTTTTACAATAGGCATCCCCCCAAGCGTATCCTGGAGGTTGACGTTCATTCGGCCCATGTTCGCCTGGGCTTCCTCCGTCAACTGTTCCAACTGCTTGCCGATCCATTGGGAAACCAGCAGTGCTAAGGGAAATAACAGCAGGCTGTACAGCATCAGCTCCCATTGGAGATACATCAAATAAGCGAAACAGCCGATAAACAATAGCGGATGATAAAACCACTGGGCGAGGTCCCGAATCATAAATTGCTGGATGAGCTGCAGATCGTTGTTGATCCGCGACAATACGTCACCGGAGTGCTGCTTTTCCAAATAGGGGACCGGAAGTTTGCCGATATGACGCATGACATGGTTGCGGATATCCCGCACCGCAGAGGCACTACTTCGCTCCACACCAAAGCTCATGAAAAACTTCGCCGGCACACCGATCAAGATGACCACAAAGACCGTGTACACGATCTGCAGAACGATTGGCCCCGCCCCATTCTCGGCCTGTGTGGTCAGCTGCTCGACCAAACGTCCCGTCCATATCTCAATAACCGCGGCGGCAATTGCGGACAGGATACCGACGATCATCCAGCCTTTGTGACGTCTTACATAGGACATCAGCCAGCGGAACGCTTTCCAGGTGGCATAAGCGGTTCGGCGCTTGGAAGGCGCCGCTGTGCCTTGTTCTTGAACAGAAGCCTGCCGGTCAGCTCCCATGCAGGACCCCGGCCTCCGCTTCGATCTGCCGCTTGATTTGCACTAAGATGTCACGGATGACAACAGCCGTTTCGTCCACGCGCGCGAGTTCCAGTAACTCCTCGTGTGCGCCCTCCAGCCGGTAATCGGCGTAAACTTGCGTCGTTGCCCTCTGCCAGGACGGCAACTGGTGCTCCAGGCGGAACGCTTCGCTGTCCTTCGCAATCAGTTCGTAAATCCGGGCAGTTATCGTGCCTGAATTAATAAGCTGCGCTTCGTACGTCAAAGTCGATTTGATCTTCCGATGAACACGCTCCCGCACGAGCGGATTGCTCATTAATTCCTTCTCTTCTTCGTCGAAATCCGCAAGCATCTCTTCAAGCTCTTTCTCAGACGTTTCATAAGGTGTGAGTGTGTCCTTAATCCACGAGTCCACCATGAGCACGTCCGTTACGGAATACCCTCTTCTTTCCATCGATTTGGCTACCTCGAACGTCAGGTTGCCTCCGAAGCAGTAACCGAGCAGCACGTAAGGTCCTTCAGGCTGGATACGAACAATCTCATCCACATAACGGTTCAGCATGGCCTCGTAATCGATGACATCGTCGATAAAATCAATGCCGTAAAGCACGAATCGGCCGTCTAGTCTGCTTGCAAGCTCTCGGTAACCGATGCCGAAGCCGCTGCCTGGAGGGAAGCAGAACACGTTCAGATCCCCTGTTTTATTTAGCTTAATGAAGGAGTCTCCCCCTTTATCCAGACCCAGATCCTCCTCTCCAAAAGCCATGGCTTCAACGGTTACATGATGGAATTGGCGATTCAGCGGTATCTCGATGCCCGTTTCATGGTAAACGGCTTGAACGAGCCTCATCAGACTTAAGGAATTGCCTCCCAGCTCAAAAAAGTTATCCTTTACGCCGACCTGTGGAATGCCAAGTGTGTCCTGCCAGACACGGGCGATCTTCATTTCGAGCAGTGTTCTCGGCGCGACATATTCCGTTCCTCCAGTGGCGGCTTCCTCTGGCGCAGGTAGCGCTTTGCGGTCGATTTTCCCGTTCGGGGTCAGCGGCATCCGCGAAAGCTGCACGAGGTACGAAGGAATCATATATCCCGGAAGCTGCTTGGCGAGCTGCTCCTTGAGTTCATGCGCCGCCAGCCTCGTTTCCGCAACGTAATAAGCGACAAGCTGCTTATGGCCGTTCGCGTCGTCGCGGGCGAGCACCACCGCTTCTTGCATGGCGGCGATCTTCAGCAGCTGCTCTTCAATCTCGCCGATTTCGATCCGGTAGCCGCGGATTTTCACCTGATGATCGATCCGCCCCCGGTATTCGATGTTGCCGTCCGGCAGCCAGCGGGCGAGATCTCCCGTCCGGTAAAGGCGTTCTCCCGGCGCAAACGGATGTTCCACAAACTTCTCTGCCGTTAGCTCCAGATGGTTCAGGTAACCTCTCGCAAGCCCTACGCCTGCCACGCATAACTCGCCGTCCACTCCCGGAGGCACAAGTTGCAGGTGGGCATCCAAAATAAAAATCCGGTGATTGGACAGCGGGCGCCCGATCGGAATAACTCTGCGCTCCGGCTGCTGCTCATCCGCATCCCAAAGCGTCGTAACAATCGAAGCTTCGGTAGGGCCGTAAGCATTGAAATAGTGGACCTTCTCCTTCCACTGCTGCACAAATTCGGCCGATACCGCCGAACCTCCCGTTACAAGCTTCGTTAAGCTGGGAAGGTGGTCCGGGTTCAAATATGCGCTGTACGTCGGAGGCAAAATCGCCGCCGTAATCGCATGCTCGTTCATATAATTCTCGAACAGGCGGTTGTCGAGAATCGTCTCGGCCGTCGGGATGTACAAAGCCGCGCCAAAATAGAGCGCTTTGAACACTTCCCAGCAGGACGCGTCGAATGACAGGCTGGCGAATTGAACGATCCGGTCATGCTCCGTGATGCCCAGCCTATCCGCGAACATCAGCTTCAAGTTGACCAAACCGTGATGCTCCAGCATGACCCCTTTGGGTTTGCCCGTCGTACCTGATGTATAGATGACATAAGCCAGATCATTCGGACCGCTGGCCGGCTCCAGATTCGAAGCATCCAGCACACCAGTGGATTCCGCCCCGCTATCGCCCCAAACAAAATCGTCTAATTCAAGGCGTGTTCCTTCAAAGTCGGTCTTCTCGTGCAGATGTTTTTGAATCAGCAATAACGGTGCGCCTGAATCCTCGATCATGAAGCGGATGCGCTCCTCCGGGTAGTCGGGATCGACAGGTACGAAGGCTCCGCCCGCTTTAAGAATTGCCAGAATGCCGACGACCATTTCAAGCGAGCGTTCGACCAGAATCGCTACCAGCTGGTCTGCTTCTACTCCTTTTTCCCGCAGCTTCCGCGCAAGGCGGTTGGATCGCTCGTTCAGCTCGCGGTAGGTCAATTGCCGCTCGTTCATGACGACGGCCACGTTATCCGGGTGATGCTCCGCCTGTTCTTCGTACAAGCCATGAATCGTTTTCCCCCGCTCGAACTCGGTTTCGGTGTCATTAAATCCCTTGAGCAGCATCTCCCTCTCGACTGGGAACAGCATATCGACTTGTCCAAGCTCCAGATCTGGCTGAAATAAAAGCATGGACAGCAACCGAACAAGATGGTCGGCCGCCTGCTCCATGAATGCCCGCTCGTACCGCTGTCCGTCAAAGCTTATTTCCAGCTCGATGGAGTGGTTTTGGCGGTCGAAGCGAAAAACGGTATCAGCCGCCACACGGTTACCCAGCGGTCCCGGATGAATCGGGGCGAAGGATGCGATGGTGTTGACGACCGGGAGGCCATGCCCCGTATAGTCCAGATGGAGCGGCTCCACCATTTTTCGAAAAGGCAGGTGCTGATGCTCCAGCGCCTCGCCGATGGAGCCTTTGATGCCCCCAAGCAGCGTTTTCAGCGTAGTCTGGCTGCTTACCGATGTCTTGATCACCAAGATGTCATGCGGCGGCGTCTCGCCCTGGTCTGCGCTATACGAAGGCATGCCGACCAGCACTTGGTCCCGCCCGGTATATTTGAACAGCAGGCTTTTGACTCCTGCCAAAACAATCATGTACAGAGCCAAATCCGAACCGCTGGCGAGGCCAATGATTCTCTCCGAGAGTTCGCTCGGCAGAGTACGGTGAAGCAAGTCCGGCTCTGCCGCAGATTCCCCGCCCTCGAATAATTTGGAGGATTGACTGTAGGGAAGGAAGCTCAGGCTGTCATCGTCGTCAAACTTGCTGCTCCAGTACCGTTCTTCCTTTTCAAATAAAGATTTCATTCGTACCTCCCCTAAAAATGAAGTGACCGCATACCCCGGCGCAGGGCTGGAAAGGCTTGCTTTCGACCTGCGCATTTACGGGCTTGCATGTTGTTCGCGTCTTCCTTGGGATACACGCCGCTGTCGCTTGATGACGGAGGAGCGCTTGTAACATTAGAACGCGAATTCGATCGTATCGACGGCACTCTTTGCGCCTGCCGCCGGTTTATGACATTCAATTCGGCTTAGCTCGAGTTGTGGATTTTCCGCAATTTGAGACAGTACCCGCAGGTAATCCTCAGTCAAGGTGCGGATCATCGTTTCTTTGAACAGCTTGGTGGCGTAGAAGAAGCCCCCGCTCAACGCCCCTTCGTTTTCATACATAAACAGCGTCAGATCAAACTTCGCTTCCTCCAAATGGTCAAGCTCGTAATTCTTCAGGCTGACCCCTTCCAGTTCGGCGTCTCGTTCTTCGATATTTTGCAAGTCGAAAACGGCATCGAACAACGGGAAGCGGCCCGGCTCCCGCTTCACATTCAAACGCTCCACGAGATCCTCGAATGGATAATCCTGGTTCTCAAAAGCACCCAAAGCTGTTTCCTTCACTTCTTCCAGGTAGGACAAGAACGTTTTGTCGCCAGACGGACGATTGCGGAGCGCCAGCGTATTAACAAACATGCCGATGACCGGCTCCAAATCGGCGTTAGTTCTTCCAGCCACCGGGGTGCCCACGATCAAGTCCTCCTGACCGCTGTACTTGGACAGCAACACAGTATAAGCCGCAAGCAGCACCATGAACAGCGTGCTTTCACACTCGGCAGCCAATTCGCGCAACCGCGCAGAGAGAGAAGCTTCGATGTCGAACTCCACATGCGCGCCTTCGTAGCTACGAACGGCAGACCGTTCGTAGTCCATCGGCAGGTCCGCCGTGGGCAGCTCGCCTTCGAAGGTTTGCAGCCAGTACGCTTCCTGCCGCCCGATTCGCTCTCGGTGGACCTTCGACTGCTGCCAAACGGCATAATCCTTGTAATGAATGCGCAGGGGTGGCAGCTGTTCTCCGGCGTAGAAACTCGAGAACTCCTCCATCACAATCGCCATCGATACACCGTCGGACACGATATGGTGCATATCGAAAAGGAGAATACGCAGGTGCGGCTCCAGCTCGATGACCCCGGCGCGCAGCAGCGGCGGTTGGCCGAGATCAAACGGACGAACGAAGTTGCGGACGATCTGCTCGATTTGATCTGAATCCTCTGTATCCGCTTGATGGTGCTCGATAGCAAAATCGACCTGTGGGTATATCCGCTGAACCACTTCGCCCTTCATCATTTCAAAACCGGTGCGCAGCGATTCATGCCGTGTTATCAATTTCCGCAAGGCGGCTTCCAATCGGTCTAAATCAAACTCACCTTCCACCTGCACCAGTTCCGGCATGTTGTAAAGCTGATCTGCTCCATCCAGCGTGTGCTGAATGAACAGCCGTTTCTGCGCGGAGGACAGAGGGTAGTACTCTCTCTCTTCCGCTTGAGGAATGGCCTCATGCTCCCGCCGTTCCATCCGGGTGATCGCCTGGGCCATCGCCGCAATCGTTGAGTGACGGAATACGTCGCGCAGCGGCAGGTTGACGTTTAATTCCTTAAATACCTTGCCTGCCAGCGTTGTCGCCCGCAGGGAGTGACCGCCGATGTCGAAGAAGTTGTCGTGGACGCCAATCTGCTTCGCAAGCCCCAGCACCTCCTGCCAAATCACCGCTAGCTCCGTTTCCAGCTCATTGCGCGGTGCGACATACTCCGTTCCACTTCCCGCTTCCCCTTCCGGTGCTGGCAGCGCCTTTCGGTCCATCTTCCCGTTTGGTGTCAAAGGCAGGCGCTCCAGCTCCACAAAGTACGACGGGATCATATACCCCGGCAACTTCTGAGCCAGCGCGCTGCGCAGATCGTTCACTGCCAGCTTCGCTCCGGTATCCGGCGTGTAATACGCACATAGCGCCTTCTGCCCGTTCGCGTCATTTCGAACCAGCACCACCACTTCGCGCACACCTTCCACCCGCAACAGCTGCGACTCGATCTCTCCCGTCTCAATCCGGTAGCCCCGGATTTTCGCCTGGTTGTCGATCCGGCCGATGAAGTCCACGTTGCCGTCCTCCATCCACCGCGCCAAATCTCCCGTGCGGTACAACCGCTCGCCCACAGCGAACGGACTGTCTACGAACTTCTCTTCCGTCAGCTCCGGTCGGTTCAAGTACCCACGCGCCACACCGACGCCGCCGATGACCAGTTCGCCCAGCACGCCGACTGGTACGGGATTCAGATGTGCGTCCACGATGTGAAATTTCGCATTCAGCCACGCTTTGCCGATCGGCACATGGCCTGTATGCGGCAGTTTCGTCAACTCCTCATCATAGAAACTGGAGTCGATTGCCGCTTCCGTCACGCCGTAGGCGTTAATGATGCGGAACAACGAGCCGAAGCGTTCCTGCAAGGTACGGTAATCCGCCACGCTGTAACTATCCGAGCTCGTAATGAGCAACTCCATCCCACTTATATCCAGCCCCTGTTCGTGCACATATTCCATAAATGGCATGATCAGCGCCGGTGTTGATTCGAAGATCGTCACTCGCTCCCACTCTATCCAGTAGTGCAGACGAGAAGGATCGATCCGGTCGTCCTTCGGTACAATGACCATGGTACCGCCGTTGTACAACGTCCGGGCAATGTCGCCCACGAACACGTCAAACGAGAAGCTGGCGAGCTGCAGCAACCGCACCGGGAACTGATCTAATCGGTATTCCCGCCGGTAACCCGCCGCCGTGTTCACCAGACTGCGGTGCTCGATCATCACACCTTTCGGCTTGCCCGTCGTTCCCGACGTGTAGATCACGTACGCCAGATCCTCTGGGCGGGCTTCATGGAAGCTGTCCATGCCAGCAACATCAACATCATCCACAACATCCAGATGGTTCCGATCCGCACCGTTCACAGCCCCCGTTAGTTTGCCAGAGACCCGGCTGGAAGCCATGCTGGAGCCTTGATCAAAGTACATCGGGGCATTTGCCCGATCTTCGCTGTACGACGCTTCGTCGTCGAGGTACAGCACCGACATCAGCGCCAGCTCCTCTTCGCGGAGCCAGGCCTCGGCACGTTCTCGCAGCGGCGTTTGTGTCAGCAGTACCTTCGCTCCGCTGTCTTCGAGCATAAATCGCACGCGGTCCGCCGGATAATCCGGGTCAAGCGGTACATACGCCCCTCCCGCTTTCCAGACGGCCATCACGGCCACCAGCAAATCGACCGAACGCTCGGCGAGAATGCCGACGATTGACTCCCGGCCGATGCCTCTTGCACACAGCGTAGCCGCCAAGCGATTCGCCCGCTCGTTCAGCTCCACATAGTTCAGTCGATCGTCCTCGTACACGACGGCTTCCGCTTCCGGTGTGCGTTCCGCCTGTTTCTCAAACAGCCGGTGGAACGTAGCCGCAGGAGCCGCTTCTAGCTGCGCTGGATTAAACGCACTGAGAACTTGTTCTTTTTCCGCCGATGTCAACATGTGCAATTCAGCAATCTTCGCATCTGGACGGTTTACAATTGTCACGAGCAACTGCTCGTAATGTTTTGCCAGCCGTTCAATCGTCTCCCTTTTATAAAGAGCCGTCGCATATTCAAAGCTGTAATCCAACCCGCCGTTCTCCTCGCCCACATCCAAGCTGATATCAAACTTCGCAGTATCCAGTACGCTCGGATAAGGAATCAGGCGAAGCCCTTCCAGTTCAAATTGCTCGTTCTCCGTATTTTGCATCGTAAACATCGTGTCGAACAGCGGATTACGGCTTAAGTCACGGGTGACTTGCACCTTGTCCACCAATTGTTCGAACGGATAGTTTTGATGCTCAAAGGCGTGCAGAGTTGTTTCTTTGACTTCTTTCAGGTATGACAGAAATGTCTTCTCTGAAGACGGATAACTGCGAATCGCCAACGTGTTTAGGAAAATCCCGATTAACGGCTGCACATCTCCATGATTCCTTCCAGCAATCGGCGTACCAACGATCACGTCTTCCTGACCTGAATATTTATGCAAAAGCACGTTATACGCCGCAAGCAGCACCATAAACAGCGTCGTGCCCGTTTCCGAAGCCAGCTGTTTCAGGCCGTCGGTTTTTGAAGCGTCGAAGGAAATCTCCAGCGTTTGACCTTCGTAGCTCTGTACAGCCGGACGTGGATAGTCGGTCGGCATTTCCAGCACTGGAAGCTCGCCCTGGAACATGTCCAGCCAATACGCCCCCTGATGCTGAAGCCGTTCCTGCTGCTCCTGCGAATGCTGCCAAACGGTGTAGTCTTTGTACTGAATGCGTAGCGGCTCCAATTTCTCTCCACCATACAAGCGCACGAATTCTTCAACAAAGATTTCCATCGAAACGCCGTCAGAAATAATATGATGCATGTCGTACATCAGAATATGGTGTTCCGGAGCCAGCTCAACAAGGCCTACCCTCAACAGCGGTGGCTTAGCCAAATCAAACGGACGGACGAAACCATGAACCACCGCTTCGACCTCTTGCTCATCCGCTTGATAGAACTCCACCGCAAAATTCACGTCCTGGTAAACCCGCTGTGATGCTTCTCCACCCACCATTTCAAACCCGGTGCGCAACATTTCATGCCGCGCCACGAGCTTACGGAACGTTTCTTCGAACCTTGCCCGGTCCAAAGCACCCTCCAGCAGCATCGCTTCCGGCATGTTGTAGCTAAGCTCTGCGACTTCCAGCTGATTCAGAATAAAGAGACGTTTTTGAGCAAAAGATTGCGGGTACACCTCCCGGCCATCCGTCACCGGAATGGAAACAAATATCTGCTGATCCAGCCGAGAAATGGCGGTAGCCATGCTCTCGATCGTGGAATGGCGGAACACGTCGCGCAGTGGCAGATCCACGTTCAACTCTTTATGAATCTTGCTGACCAACGTTGTCGCGCGCAGGGAGTGGCCACCGATGTCGAAGAAGTTGTCGTGAACACCAATCTGCTTCGCAAGCCCCAGCACCTCCTGCCAAATCGCCGCCAGCTTCGTTTCCTGCTCATTGCGCGGTGCGACATACTCCGTTCCGCTTCCCGCTTCCCCTTCCGGCGCTGGCAGCGCCTTCCGGTCTATTTTCCCGTTCGGTGTCAGAGGTAAGCGCTCCAGCTCCACAAAGTACGACGGGATCATGTAACCCGGCAGTTCCTGTGCCAGTGCACTGCGCAGATCGTTCACCAACAGCTCCGCACCGGTATCCGGCGTGTAATACGCACATAGCGCCTTCTGCCCGTTCGCGTCACTTCGAACCAGCACCACCGCTTCGCGCACACCTTCCACCCGCAGCAGCTGCGACTCGATCTCACCCGTCTCGATCCGGTAGCCCCGGATTTTTGCCTGGTTGTCGATCCGGCCGATGAAGTCCACGTTGCCGTCTTCCATCCACCGCGCCAAGTCTCCCGTGCGATACAACCGCTCACCCGCGGTGAAAGGGCTGTCTACAAACTTCTCTTCCGTCAGCTCTGGACGGTTCAAGTACCCACGTGCTACCCCAACGCCGCCGATAACCAATTCGCCCAGCACGCCAACTGGAACAGGATTCAGATGTGCATCCACGATGTAAAACTTCGCATTCAACCACGCTTTGCCAATCGGCACATGGCCTGTCTGCGGCAGTTTCTCCAACTCTTCGTCATAGAAACTGGAGTCAATTGCCGCTTCCGTCACGCCGTAGGCGTTAATAATGCGGAACGATGAGCCAAACCGCTCCTGCAAGGTCCGGTAATCCGCCACACTGCAGCTGTCCGAGCTTGTGATCAACAGCTCCATACCGCTTAATTCCAACCCCTGCTCATGCATATGCTCCATGAACGGTACGATCAGTGCTGGTGTTGATTCAAAGATCGTCACTTGTTCCCGCTCTATCCAGTGGTGCAGGCGAGACGGATCAATCCGATCGTCCTTCGGTACAATGACCATGGTGCCTCCGTTATACAACGTGCGTGCGATATCACCCACGAACACGTCAAACGAGAAGCTGGCGAGTTGCAGCAGTCGCACCGGGAACTGATCCAACCGATATTCCCGTCGGTAGCCCGCTGCCGTGTTCACCAGGCTACGATGCTCGATCATCACGCCCTTTGGCTTGCCCGTCGTTCCCGACGTGTAGATGACGTATGCCAGATCCTCCGGACGGGCTTCATGGAAGCTGTCCATACCGACAACATCAACATCATTTGGATGACTCTCGCCACCACCGTTCACAGCACCCGTCAGCTCGCCGGAGACTTTACCCGAAACCATGCTGGAGCCAAGCGGTGCATTCTCCCGGTCTTCGCTGTACGACGCTTCGTCGTCGAGGTACAGCACCGTCTCCAGTGCCAGTTCCTCTTCGCCGAGCCAGGATTCCGCACGCTCTCTCAGCAGCGTTTGTGTCAGCAGCACCTTCGCTCCGCTGTCTTCAAGCATAAACCGCACGCGGTCCACCGGATAATCCGGGTCAAGCGGTACATACGCCCCTCCCGCTTTCCAGACGGCCAGCACAGCCACCAGCAAGTCCACCGAACGCTCGGCGAGAATGCCAACGATCGTCTCCCGGCCGATGCCGCTTGCGCGCAGCGTAGCCGACAAGCGGTTCGCCCGCTCGTTCAGCTCCGCATACGTCAGCCGATCGTTCTCGTACACGACAGCTTCTTCTTCCGGTGTGCGTTCCGCCTGTTCCTCGAACAGTCGGTGGAACGCGGCCAAAGGAGCCACTTCCGATTGCATCGGGTGAAACGCGCCGAGAATCTTCTCTTTTTCATCTGCCGTCAACAAGTTCAGCTCAGCGATCTTTGCATTCGGACGGCTTACGATCGCCGCAAGCAAATGTCCAAAATGAATCGACAGCCGCCGGATCGTGCTTTCTTTATAAAGAGCCGTTGCGAATTCAAAACTGCACTCCAGTCCGCCATTTTCTTCCGTAACATCCACACTCAGGTCGAACTTGGCCATACCATATTCGCTAGGGTACGGGGACAATTTCAGCCCTTCCAGCTCAAACTCTGACTCCTCCAGGTTTTGCAGGGAGAACATCGTGTCAAACAGCGGGTTGCGGCTCAAATCCCGGCTAACCTGCACTTTATCGACGAGTTCTTCGAACGGATAATTCTGATGCTCGTAAGCGCCTAAAGTCGTTTCTTTCACTTCTTCCAAATACGACAGGAAGGTCTTCTCCGAAGCCGGATAATTGCGGATCGCCAGCGTGTTGACAAACATTCCGATCAAAGGCTGTATGTCGCCGTGCGTTCTGCCCGCAATCGACGTTCCGACGATCAAATCGTCCTGACCTGTATATTTATGCAAAAGCACGGTATATGCCGCAAGCAGCACCATATACAGCGTCGTTCCTCTTTGAGCAGCCAGCTGTTTCAAACCTTCGTTCGTTGCCTCGTCCACGAAGGACGTCAGCGTTTGGCCCTCAAAGCTCTGCACGGCAGGACGCGGATAGTCCGTCGACATTTCCAGAACCGGCAACTCACCCCGGTAACGGTCCATCCAGTAAGCTTCCTCGCGTTGCAACTGCACTTTGTGCTCGTCCGACTGCTGCCATACCGCATAGTCCTTGTATTGAATACGCAAAGGCTCTAATGACTCGCCGCCGTACAGACGAACGAGTTCCTCCACTAACAAGTCCATCGAAACCCCGTCGGAGACGATATGGTGCATGTCGAACATCAGCAAATAACGTTCGGCTGCCAGCTCTACAAGCTCCACCCGCAACAGCGGAGGCTTCGCCAAGTCAAAAGGCCGGATGAAGGCCTGCACGACTTCAGGCGCTTCTTCCTCGATCGCATGACGGTACGCGACGGCAAAGTCAACACTCTCGTAAATGCGCTGTACTGTTTCGCCTTGTACGATCTCAAAGCCGGTTCGCAGCGTTTCGTGCCGTGCGATCAGTCCGCGGAAAGCCTTTTCCAGCAGGCTCCGGTCAATCGATCCTTCCAGCAGCAGCACGATCGGCATGTTGTAGCTCTGATCAGCCCCTTCCAGCTGATTCAGGATAAACAGTCGCTTCTGAGCTGAGGAAAGTGGATAATACGCTCTTGCGCCTGCCAGCGGAATCGACGAGAACGAATGTTCTTCGATCCGGGAGATAGCTAGAGCCATCTGTTCGATCGTCGAGTAGCGGAATACGTCGCGCAGAGGCATCTCGACGTTCAGTTCCTGATGCACCTTGCTTACCAGTGTCGTCGCCCGTAGGGAATGACCGCCCAAGTCAAAGAAGTTGTCATGAACCCCGATGTACTCCAATCCGAGCACACTTTTCCAAATTTCAGCCAAGCTGGCTTCGAGCGGAGTCCGAGGCGGAGTATGTCCTTCGCCCGGTTGTAAGCTCTCCTCCGGCGCCGGGAGGGAACGGCGGTCTACCTTGCCATTCGTCGTCAGCGGGAGACGCTCCAACTGGATCAGGTACGCCGGGATCATATAGGCCGGCAGTTCCTGAGACAGCACGCTCTTCAGCTCGGCCGCCGGAAGCTCACAGTCCGCTTCATAATAGGCGCAAAGCTGCTTTTCGCCGGACACGTTTTCCCGCGCGAATACTGTCGTTTTCCGAATTCCTTCCACTTTCTGAAGCTGAGCTTCGATCTCGCCAAGCTCTATGCGGAAGCCACGGATTTTCACTTGGTCGTCCGTTCGTCCCACATATTCAATCGTGCCGTCCGGTAGCCATTTCGCCAAATCCCCCGTCCGGTACATGCGCTCTCCTGACGTAAAAGGATTGTGCACAAATTTCTCCGCCGTCAGTTCCGGCCGGTTATTGTAGCCCCGTACCAAACCTTCTCCGCCGACACATAGCTCTCCGACCACGCCGATCGGCAGCAGCTTATTCCGGCTGTCGACGATATACACCGTCGTATTGCTGATTGGTCGTCCGATAGGAACGGTAAGCGCCGACTCATCAACGAAGTCGACCGGAAGGTACGTGGTAAATATCGTGCTTTCCGTCGGTCCGTACACATGGTTGAGCCTACCCGCTCCAAGATGGGCGAGTGCTTTACGTACATGACCAACCGAGACACGCTCTCCGCCAAACAAAATCGCCCGGACATCCCGAAAACAATGGACGTTCACATCTACAAGCACGTTGAAGAAAGCCGTCGTAATAAACATGACCGATATGTGCTGGCGCTGGATGAGATCCGCCAGTAGACCAATTTCCAGCAACGTCTCGCGGGGAACCAGCACCAGCCGCGCCCCGTTGGTCAAAGCACCAAAAATATCGAAAATCGCTCCGTCGAACGAATAGCTCGAAAGCTGGAGGACATGATCGCGATTGGTGATGTCGATATAATTTGTATTTTGCACAACGCGCACGATGTTGCGGTGCGAAACAAGGTTGCCTTTCGGCTTGCCCGTCGTGCCTGACGTATAGATGACGCAGGCCAGATCTGTCGCTTCAATCCCTGGATTTAGGTTTGTTCCGTCCTCGTGATAGAAGGACTCGTCATCCAATAAGATCAACGAGTCCAGTCCCGCCAGGCGCTCGAGCAAGCGGCTTTGCGTCAGTATGACCTGCCCTCCTGAATCCTCAATTAAGAAACGGATACGCTCCTCTGGATATTCCGGGTCAATCGGTACGTAAGCCGCTCCGGCTTTGTGTGCCGCGAGTATGCCCACCACCATTTCAATGGAACGCTCGGCCATAATGACGACCAGACATCCTTTGGATATCCCGTGACTGCGCAAGGTACGGGCAAGGCGGTTGACGCGTTCATTCAGCTCGCGGTAGGTCAGCTCTTGCTCATTCATGGAGATGGCGGCTGCATCCGGTATGCGCTCTGCCTGTTCTTCGAACAATTGAATGAGTGTCTTCCCGCGCGGAAATTCCGTCGTGGTGTCGTTAAAACGTCCGAGAAGGTCGGACTTTTCTGCCTCCCTCACAAGTTCCAGCTCGCCCACGGTAATTTCCGGGTTATCCGTTACCTGCTCCAGCAGATGCACGAGATGCCCCTTGAGCCGCTCGATGCTGTCTTTATCGAACACTTCGGCGTTAAAGTCGAATCGAATTTCGATCTCGGCTCCCGGCACCACAGTCACGTTAAAGTTATAGTTCGTCTGCTCCTCCATATGAACGTCAGCGATCGTCAGGTCGCCGTGCTGCCGGTCACCCGCCTGCTCCATCTGCTCGTCCACCGGATAGTTCTCGAAAGCGATGATATGGTTGATCAGATTCTGCTTTTGCACGCTGCGAGCTTGAATTTCATACAGCGGATAGTAATCATAACGCCCGGAATCCAGCCCCCGCTCTTGGAGCTTCGCCATCAGGTCGGCGAACACGGTGTCCACTTCGCTATTGACGCGGACCGGCACCGTATTGATGAACAGCCCGATCATAGACTCAATGCCCGGGATTTCCGCCGGTCTTCCGGCAACGACACTGCCGAATACGGCATCGTTTGTTCCGTTATATTTTTGCAGCATCACGCCCCAAACGGCTTGCAGCAGCGTATTGACTGTAACCAGGTGCTGTTTCGCCACCCGGTCCATCCGCTTGCTCAAGTCCTTGCCCAGTTCGGCGGTGACGTGATCAGCCGTAAATCTGCCGCTCGGCGCTGGTTCCTTTTGCCCCGGAAGTACGGTTTGCCCTTCGTAGCCTGCCAGGAACGCCGTCCAATAGCTGGATGCTGCCTGATCGTCCTGTTTCTCCAACCATTCGATATAAGCGCCATAATCCGATCCTTTACCTCCCGCTGGCTGCTTCCCAGAGGTCAGGGCCGAGTATATCTCAAACAACTCCTGCGTCAGCTGAGCCAGGCACCAGCCGTCCATCAAAATATGCTGAAAACTCCACAGCACATGATAACTTTGCTCTTCGGTGCGCAGAATCGTAAACCGAACGAGCGCATCATGTTCCATGTCGAAGCTTCGAAGCTTGTCCTCCTCGGCCTTTTCATTCAAGTAAGCTTGTTTCTCGTGTACCTGCAAATGAAGCAGCTCTTCATATTCAAAGCCGACTGGCTTGTCGCGGTATATGATTTGCAGCGGCTCGCCCGCCGGTCCTTTCACAAAATTCGCCCGCAGCACCAGATGACGTTTTGCAAGCTCCATCCAGCTCCTCTCAAAAAGCTGGACGTCGAGCGCTCCCCGCATCGTAAACCGCGTCTGCTCAAAGTAAGCTGCCGTTTGCCGGTCAAGCGCGCTGTGGAACCACATACCCTTCTGCATCGGCGTCAGCGAGTAAATATTTTCGATTTCCCCGAGATGACTCGAGCGCTGGGCGATTTGCTCCAATTCTGTGATGGTCAAGCCTTTAAATTGCACGTCGCTTGGCGTCAATTCGGTGTTCTCTTTGCCTGCGCAGTGGGTAATGAGCTCTCGGAGACTTTGCTCAAGCCGCTGAGCGAAGGCTTCCATCGTTTCCTTGCGATACTGCTTCCGGCTGTAGCTGAGATCGAGCGATAAAGCACCGTCCAGCACCATACCGTTGATATCCAGCACAAAGCTGCGGGCCTGCCGGTCGCTAGCCGGGCTGCCACTGGAATAAGAAGATATGCCGATCTCGCCCTGGTTGACATCATCGTCGAACTGGCCGAGGTAGTTAAAATTAATTTCCGGCTCTGCGCCCCAAACCAAACCATCCTCCGATTTCGAAAGATAGCGGCATATGCCGTACCCAAGCCCCTTGTTCGGAATGCGGCGCAAGTTTTCCTTGACCTGTTTAATCTGATAGGTCAAATCCCGGTCGGTTTCCGGCTCCAGGACGACCGGAAACTTGGTCGTAAACCAGCCGACTGTACGCGTGATGTCGATATCCGTTCCGATCGATTCACGTCCGTGTCCTTCGAGATTGATCCGCACCCGTTCGTGCCCCGTCCATTTGCGTAAGGCTATGCCCAGCGCCGTTACCAAAATATCATTCATTTCGGTGTTGAAGGCACGGTGAACCCGCTTCAGTAGCAGCTCCGTTTCTTCGGGAGCCAAACGGACAAACAGCGATTCGCTGTCCTGCTGCGTCGTAACGTCCGCCTCCATATCCTTCGGCACGGCCGGAACCTCCATTTGATCCACGGCCTGCCAATAGGCCCGTTCCTTCGCCATCTCACGGCTTTGCGCATAAGCAGCCAACTGTTCGGACCAAGTGCGGTACGCATCTGTTTTCGCCGGGAAACGGATTTCTTCGCTTTTGCCGGTCTGCTCGTAACCTAGAGCGAAATCCTCCATTAAAATGCGCCAAGACACGCCATCTACCACGGCATGATGAACCCCGAGCAGCAAATGATCACCGTCCGCGCACTGGAACAGTCCCGCCTTCATGAGGGGCCCGTTCTCCAGATCGATGCCCGCTTGAATGTCCGTTGCCTTCGCTTCCACAGCCTGCGTGGGATTCTCCGCATCCTTGAAGTCGAACACGTCCAACGTGAACAGCTCGTCTTCCTGAATCGCACGGTTCCGTGCGCTAAACCCTTGTTCCGTTTTGCGGAACACCATCCGTAAGGCGTCATGATGCTCGGCCAGCTTTTGCAGCACCTGACGTATCATCTCTTCGTCGAAGCGTTCCTTCCGGTACAGCATCACCGACTGGTTGAAATGATGTGGGTCCGCAAAGGAGCTCTCGAAAAACCAATGCTGAATCGGCGTCAGCGCCGTTTCACCCGTAATTTCGCCTTGATCGATGGTACGTCCGATCGGTATCACATGCAGGCTAAGCTGTGAGATCGTCGGATATTTGAACAAATCCCGGATTTCCAGCTTGTACCCGGCTTGATGAAGCCGCGAAGATACTTGAATGGACTTGATCGAATCTCCGCCCAGCTCGAAGAAATGATCCGTTACCCCAACTCGATCGGTGTTCAATACCGCCTGCCACACATCGGCAAGTGTCCGCTCGGCTTCATTGCGTGGAGCTACGTACTCGCCGCCGGTCAGTGCGTTTCCTTCCGGGGCAGGCAAAGCCTTGCGGTCGATTTTGTCGTTCGGGGTGAGCGGCATCTGCGGAAGCTGAACAAAATGTGCCGGAATCATGTAATTCGGCAATTTTTGCGCCAGCGCGCTTCTCAGCTCGCCGAGCGTAAGAGGGAGACTAGCGACCAGGTAAGCGCACAGTTCTTGCCCACTTTTGCCTTCCCGCGCAATCACAATCGTCTCCTGCACCGAGTCGATCTTCAGAAGTTGCTCTTCAATCTCACCGACCTCGATTCGGAATCCACGGATTTTCACCTGATGGTCGATCCGGCCCAAATACTCCATATTACCGTCCGGCAGCCAGCGGGCGAGATCTCCTGTCCGGTAAAGGCGTTCTCCCGGCGCAAACGGATGTTCCACAAATTTCTCTGCCGTCAGCTCCGGCTGGTTCAGGTAACCTCTCGCAAGCCCCACGCCTGCAACGCACAGCTCGCCGTCCACTCCCGGAGGCACAAGTTGCAGGTGGGAATCCAAAATAAAAATCTGATGATTAGACAGCGGGCGCCCAATTGGAATGACTCTACGCTCCGGCTGCTGCTCATCCGCATCCCAAAGCGTCGTAACAATCGAAGCTTCGGTAGGGCCGTAAGCATTGAAATAGTGAACCTTCGCTTTCCACTGCTGCACGAATTCGGCCGATACCGCCGAACCTCCCGTTACAAGCTTTGTTAAGCTGGGAAGACGGTCCGGGTTCAAATGAGCGCTGTACGTCGGGGGCAGAATCGCCGCCGTAATCGCATGCTCGTTCATATAACTCTCGAACAGACGAGTGTCGAGAATTGTATCGGCCGTCGGGATGTACAAAGCCGCGCCAAAATAGAGTGCTTTGAAAACTTCCCAGCAGGATGCGTCGAAGGACAAGCTCGCAAATTGAACGATCCGGTCATGCTCCGTAATGCCCAGCCTGTCTGCGAACATCAACTTCAAGCTGACCAAACCACGATGCTCCAGCATGACCCCTTTGGGTTTGCCCGTTGTACCTGACGTATAAATGACATAAGCAAGATCATGTGGACCACTGGCCGCCTCCAGGTTCGAGCCATCGTCGCTATAGGCCTGCTTGTCATCTAGCGCCAATACGGTCCCTTCGAACGGGACTTGCTGTAACAGCTCTCTTTGAGTCAGCAGCAGCTGCGCGTTCGAGTTATCCAGAATGTAGCGAATACGTTCTTCCGGGTACTCCGGGTCGATCGGCACGTAGGCACCGCCAGCTTTCAGAACCGCCAAAATACCAATGACCGTCTCCAGCGATCTCCTAACCATCAAGCCTACCAACTGATTGGGCAGCACACCGACCGATCGTAGCGTACGCGCCAGCTGGTTCGCCCGTTCGTTCAACTCTGCGTATGAAAGCCGCTGCCCCTCAAAGACAACCGCCGTCGCCTCGGGCACACGCTTCGCTTGCTCCTCCACAAGCTGATGAATCGTCCGATCACGAGGATAGTCCTTCTCGGTATCGTTGAAGCTTTGTATTAATTGAAATTTTTCGTCCTCCGACAGCATGTCCGCTCGTACGATGTCCAGCTCCAACTCATGAAGCCCCACGGACAGTAGGCGATTCAGATGGCCGACGACCCGATTCATGAACTCGGAGTCATATAAGTGCTCGTTATATGACAGCGCTAGCTGTATCGTCCCGCCGGCTAAACTGAATTCAAAGGAACAGTCCGTGACCACGTTTTGCCCAATTTCGTCCAGATGCAACTCCTTAAGGGATACTAGCGTATGGACGAAGGGTATCCCTTCTGCATATTGCAGATCCAGCTTCTCCGTCATTCTCAAGAACGGAATATGTTGATGCTGAATGGCTTCCGGCAAGGAAGTCCTCAGTTCGCTCAGAAGCGTCTTAAAAGTTGCCCCCACCGAAAGCGAGTTTTTCAAAATGACCGTATGATTAACGGATCGACGCGTCTCCCCCTTTTTCGGCACAACCGGCATGCCAACCAGAATGTCTGAAGCACCTGTATATTTATGCAAGAGTGCCTGAACACCTGCGAGCAAAATCATAAAAGCAGCCAGCGGAGCACCCTTGCTCATTTGAAGGACCCGCTGCGCCGCTTCCTCCGAAAGCGAACCGCCAACGGTTTTCACATTGGGCACCAGGGAGTTTGGAGCTTTGCTGTAAGGCAACCGCGTCAAGGTATAATCGTCACTACCGAATTTTTCGTTCCAAAACAACGTTTCTTTTTCAAAAGCCATCTGGATCGTTCCCCTCTCTTCATCGGTAAAAGCAATCCGGCAGAGCATATGCCGAAGCAACGCTCCACTCCTTTTCAAACATCTGACAACAATATCAATGGCTTACGCCATGTCACCGCTTGGATTGCCCGGTTGACCGCATACGGCAATCCTCTGCCTAGCAGCTGTACCGCTCGGCTCCCATGCGTAGAGGACAACAAACATCGTTCTACGCAAGAGATGCGGCTACTTTGGACTCCTCTGCTTCAATAAGATTGCTGCGGACGAGCCACCCGAAGACGGGATTTGGTTTAACTTGGGTTCGGAATTGGATTTGGGGATAGACGACAAGGAATGTTCCTCCTGTCGATGTAAGGCTTGCCACAGGGTTCCGGCCGTCTAGCAGGAAGTCGATCGTACCTCCTGATTTGGTACCCGAGCTACCTTTGACGAAACCTATGTTTATGGGGTATTGATACACTCTATGTACGATTTGATTTTTCCCCCACAGCCCTGGTGTGGATAAGTAAAGATTCGGCTGCGGGGTAGTGAGCTTTTCCTGACGATTAAATTTAACGAGGGTACTGCATGAGGCTCAAAGAATGCTCCGTATGGCACGAACGGGACTGCGCTTGGATTGCCGGAGAATTCCATGCTGATTGACGTTACCGCAGGTAGCATGAGGTGAAAGCGCTACCTTAACATCAAGTCCGCACGCCCTCCGGAAGGCACTTTCGTGCCTCTTGCCGGGGGCGACCATCGGCTTGGCCAAGCTTAGGTCGTTACTAGTAAATCCTTGGTCTCCTGAGAGATCACCTGCTGCATACTGGACTTGATAATGTCGCAGCCGGCGGCCAGATGCTCCATCGAGACGGTCAGCGGAGGCATGATCTTCAGCACACAATCTCCTCTGCCTGCTCTTTCAATGATGAGCCCGTTCTCGAAGCTGATATCCGTCACCCGCTTCGCCCCGGCTTCATCCATGAACCCCGAGACGTCAATGCCCCAGATCAGGCCGAGTCCGCGGATGGCGATGGACGGATGCAGAGGCTTAATTTCTTGATCAAGGAACGAGCGCACATATTCTTCCTTCTGCTTCACCTGAGCTTCCAGTTCGGTTCTGTCCCGGAACTCTAGAGCAGCCTTCGCGGCCACAAAAGCCAGCTGGTTGCCGCGGAAGGTGCCGTTGTGCTCGCCCGGCGTCCAGATATCCAGTTCGGGCTTCAGCAGCAGGAGGGACATTGGCAGGCCGTACCCGCTGATCGACTTCGACAGGGTAATGAGATCCGGCTCGATCCCCGCACGTTCGAAGGAGAAGAATTCGCCTGTCCGGCCGCATCCTACTTGAATCTCGTCTGTAATGAGCAGAATATCGTGCCTGCGGCAAATCTGCTGCAGCTCACGTAGCCACTGCGCGTCGACAACGTGAATTCCGCCTTCGGCTTGTACCGTTTCAAGCAGAATCGCGGCCGGCTTGTCGATTCCGGAGTGCGAATCAGTCAGGATATTCTCGATATAACCGAGCGTATCCATTTCTGCGAAAGCCCCGCTCGGGTGCGGCATGAACGTAACTCCGTCCAGAGGAAGCCCCGCCCCTTCTCTCATGGACTTGGAGCTTGTCGCCGACAGACTGCCGAGCGACATGCCGTGGAAGCCACCCATGAATGCGAATATTCCACTTCTCTTCTTCGCCTTGCGTGCGAGCTTCAGGGCCGCTTCCACCGCATTCGTCCCTGTTGGACCGCAGAATTGAAGCTTGTAATTCAGCTTCTTCGGCTCCAGGATCCGCTCGGAGAAGCTCTGGATGAATTCACGCTTGGCCATTGTATACATATCCAGACCGTGCATAATCCGGTCGGAGGTCAAGTAATCGAGAACCCGGTCTTTAATATAATCGTTGTTATGGCCGTAATTGAGTGCCCCGGCACCTGCAAAGAAATCAATATATGCTCTTCCGTCCTCAGAATATAAAAGGTCTCCCTTGGCCCGGTCGAATACCACCGGAAAGCTTCTGCAGTAAGATCTTACGTTGGATTCCAGCTTTTCAAAAATGCTCACTCGCTTCATCCTCCATCGGAATTGGGATAAGGTTGGCTCCATCTTTCTGAACCTTCCTTTCTAAACCTTCTGACGTCATGGAGCAACATATTCTAGGCTGTCATTTTCCACAATTGTTGGTCCCCACATGCCGGCTTGTTGGTAAGCCAGTATACTGGTCTCTCGCACACAGCTTGGATGGGTATAAAAAACCCTACAATTCCATTTATTAGAATAATAGGGAATAAGACCTAGGTTGAATTATATCAAAATTTACAAGAATGTATAGTGAAATTTTTGTTAAATATAGTCATTATATTGTTAAATTTGGTTCATAAAACATTATGTGTTAACATTTTTCGTTAAAAATAGTGAATGGAGAAGAAACGTTGGGCATGATTTGACATCAATCAAGGAATTCGACGAGTGTTGACATCCAGTCATTTAACAGGTAAATTTGGTATATATTCCCTTTAAATATTCTTTGCCGGTGTTCCGATTCCTTGCACTTTGTAATTTTCAACATGATTACCTGACCAATTTCTGAAAGCCTGGCTGGAAACTGGTCACAGCGTCCGCACGGATGGTAGCCGACATCGTTTTGTATCACGCCTTCTTCTCTACGCCTCTGTTAGAGTAAAGGGTAAATATATTCTGCTCCTCCTCGTCAAACCGTAGGTGAGGTTTTCCCTTATACGCTTTCCGATGTCCTTCACTCATTTACATGCAGATTACAATCGCGTTCTGAGTCCGAATTGAACGGTCAATAATTTTACTTCGCGTAATAAGCTTCTTCATCGAGCGCATTGTTGCTTCTTGGCATACCATTTTGTGAGTTGCTGAAAGATGTACCCGTCACGTTCAGTCATCTTCCTTTACCATTCAAATGATCTTTTATGCCCGATCCGCATCCTTCTTGGGGATATATTTGCACTTACGAGTTGCGAAGGTTAATGATTCTCTTTAAGAAGTTGATTACATTCGTGCACGAAGAATATTTCAAATGTGAGAATTACAAAAGGATACTCTTCCTAAGATACTTTATAATCTGATGGATTTTCGTCCAATGAATGACCGCAATTTACAATGAAAAAACACAAATAAGGTGGTTCTAATATTTAGAACCACCCTCCTGAAACATCAAAAAAGTCCTGATGACTTAAAGTCATCAGGACCATTATTTTGTTCATACTTTATTAGTTTACTGAATCTATTGATCAACCCGTTATCCATGTCATTGGGCAATAGTTCGTGTAGTTCCATACTTTTGTTAATGGTTCTACACTTATTTATCACTAGACAATAAAGTAAATTATACAGAATTCCTTACCTTACTCAACTGTTACACTTTTCGCAAGGTTACGTGGTTTATCCACATCATGACCCAGTGCCAGGGAAGCATAGTATGCCAGCAATTGCAGCGCAACTACAGACAAAGCAGGGCTAAGCAGTGGTAGCGTCTTAGGAATCGCAAACGCTTGGTCTACGGATTTCAGCAATGGTGCTACGTGCTCTTCATACGTAATTGCCAATACATCTGCGCCACGTGCTTTTACTTCCTTAATGTTGCTCACTGTTTTCTCAAGTACGTTCTCCTGCGTTGCCAGGGCAATAACAGGGATACCGTCTTCGATCAATGCAAGCGTACCATGTTTCAACTCACCCGCAGCATACGCCTCGGAGTGAATATAAGAGATCTCTTTCAGCTTCAAAGATCCTTCTTGAGCTACTGCATAGTCAAGACCACGGCCAATGAAGAAGAGATGTTCATGTTTGGAGATTTGCTCTGCATATCCTTTGATTGCTTCCGCTTGCTCCAACATGGATTCCACTTGCTCAGGCAATGCTTGCATCGCTGCCAGCATGTGTTCAATCTCTTCTGCAGATTGAGTACCACGAACTTGTGCAAGGTACAGACCAAGCAAGTTGAACGCGATCAACTGTGAAGTATACGCTTTGGTAGAAGCTACTGCAATTTCAGGACCTGCCAATGTTGCGATAACATCATCTGCATCACGTGCAATGGAGCTGCCCACTACGTTTGTGATTGCCAGTACATGTGCACCATTGGATTGTGCTTCACGCAATGCAGCAAGCGTATCGGCAGTTTCACCGGATTGGCTCACTACGATTACAAGTGTATCTTTGTGAACGATTGGGGAACGGTAACGGTACTCGGAAGCCACATCTGTTTCAACCGGAATACGTACCAATTGCTCAATCACTGTACGTCCAACCAGACCTGCATGGTACGCTGTACCACATGCAATGATTTGAACGTTACGGATATTTTTAATTTGTTCTTCAGTCATTTTCAACTCAGGAAGTTGAACTTTTTTGCCTTCATTATCGATGCGACCCAGCATAGTATCACGATATGCTTTTGGTTGCTCATGAATTTCTTTCAGCATGAAGTGCTCGAATCCGCCTTTTTCTGCGGTTACAGCATCCCAATCGACACGAATCATTTCCCGAGAAATAAAGTTGCCTTCAATCGTCATCAATTCGACAGCATCATGTGTCAATACAGCCATTTCACCATCATTCAGAATGTACACATTACGTGTATGTTCCAGAATTGCCGGGATGTCGGAACCAATGAAGTTCTCGCCTTCACCAATACCAATAATCAATGGGCTTGCTTGACGCACAGCTACGAGTTTCTCAGGCTCATGCTCTGTCAATACACCCAGTGCAAATGCGCCACGCAACAACGTGATCACTTTTTGTACTGTTTTGACGATATCACCATTGTATTCACGTGCGATCAGGTGAGAGATAACCTCAGTATCTGTCTCGGAAGTGAACGTGTGCCCTTGAGCCATCAATTCGTCCTTCAGATCCAGGTAGTTCTCAATAATACCGTTATGCACAACAGAGAACTTCTGGCTTCCATCCGTGTGTGGATGAGAGTTCTCATCCGATGGTTTACCATGAGTTGCCCAACGTGTGTGTCCGATTCCGGCATTACCTACCAGTGGTGCACCATCCAGCTTGGCTTCAAGGTTCGCAAGACGACCAAGAGCTTTCGTGATTTGCAGACCTTCCGGTGTGAATACCGCGATACCTGCAGAATCATACCCACGATACTCAAGTTTCTTCAATCCTTCGACCAATACCGATTGAGTGTTCTTATTACCAATATATCCAACAATACCGCACATAATTTATTTCCTCCGTTTGTATATGAATACTGTGTCACGAAGAGAAACAGGCAGAGGCGGCATATCGGAAAAATGAGTGATTGCCTAGCGTTTCATGAATACTTGGTAATTATTCAATTATCAATGATCAGAGCGACCTCGTGTCGCCCCGCTGTCATCATAAGCTGTAATGAAAGCAATCATGAATGTACATCATTTTCCCATCCGCGTACTGTTTACGCTCTTCACGCACATTCATTTGAATTTTAGTTTAACTCTTGCACCTGCACCGGCGCGTTGTGTGGACAGTCACCTATCCATTTTCCGCAATCCGGTTTACGGCTCTGGTGCTTCACCGGGAGGTCCCCGCCGAACAATCCGAACACCTCCACCTCGTCAGCTTGATTGCCGTTGATCTTAATCAGCCGTTCTTCAACTTAGAAGAAATCCTGATCAACATCATCCCGCGCAACTCCAAGCTCTGGCGCTTGTGTAACTGTAACCTTACGTTCCTCACTTTCTGTGTCTGAATGACGACTCCACTCATTATATGCACGTCAGGTCCATTTTGCAATGGAGCAAAGTACCTGTGAAAATTTTAGCATATTCACCTACAATCCCGACCGGATAAACGGACCTATGGTCTCATTAAGCCGGGACGCAGGAATATCCATGCATAAGTCCTAAATCATGTTATATTAAGCCTCGTTCTACACAACAATTCCCTTAAGAAAACCGTATGCAGAAGGTATTTCTTACATCTTCCAGTCCTATACCAGTTCTTTTTGCACTACATCTGCGATTTGAGACACAAATTGTTCAAGTTCGTCTTTATCTGGTCCTTCCGCCATAACACGGATCAGAGATTCAGTACCTGAAGCACGAACGAGTACACGTCCATTATCGCCGAGTTGCTGTTCTACTGTAGCGATAGCTTGCTCGATTGCAGCATTGCCCTCGTATTTGCTCTTATCTTCAACACGCACATTCACCAATACTTGTGGGTACTGGGTCATTAGCGCTTTTAGTTCACTCAGTTTTTTACCGGAAGCCTTGAGCGTATCCACGAGTTGAATCGCAGTCAGCATACCGTCTCCAGTTGTATTGTAATCCAGGAAAATAACATGGCCAGATTGCTCTCCACCCAAGTTGTAACCACCGCGACGCATTTCCTCCATCACATAACGGTCACCTACTGCCGTTTTAGCTGTTTTCAGTGCAAGTTTCTCCGTTGCTTTGTAGAATCCGATGTTACTCATAACGGTCGATACAACAGTACTGTCCTTCAACTTGCCTGCACGATTCATCGCATCACCGCAGATACACAGAATGAAGTCTCCATCCACTTCAGCGCCAGTCTCATCAATAGCAATTAGACGATCCGCATCCCCATCAAAAGCAAGACCCAGATCTGCTTTATGTTTAAGCACTTCTTGTTTCAGGTTCTCTGGATGAGTTGATCCACATTGCTCATTAATATTCAGGCCGTTAGGCTCAGCGCCAATGGCAATGACTTCTGCACCTAGTTCACTGAACAATTTCGGTGCCAGTTCATAAGCTGCTCCGTTTGCACAGTCCAAAACAATTTTAAGTCCAGAGAACGATTCATTTACAGTCGTTTTCAGGAAATCAAGGTAACGATAACGGGATTCTTCATCTGTCGTTACAGTACCCAGCCCGCCACCAACTGGCCGTGGCAATTGATCTGTCTCCGCATCCATCAGCTCTTCAATCCGGTTCTCTGTTTCATCAGACAGCTTGAAGCCATCTCCGCCAAAGAACTTGATTCCGTTATCCTCAACCGGATTGTGGGAAGCGGAGATCATCACGCCCGCGTCAGCTTTCAACAAACGTGCAATATACGCCACTCCCGGAGTGGATACAACGCCCAGACGGATTACATCAGCGCCAATGGACAACAGACCTGCAACCAATGCGGATTCCAACATCAATCCCGAGATACGAGTATCCATGCCGATAACCACTTTTGGTCTTTCCACACCACCTGCAAGCACGTAACCCCCACAACGTCCAATGCTGTAAGCCAGCTCTGCCGTTAACTCTTTATTGGCAACCCCTCTTACACCGTCTGTACCAAAATATTTCCCCATGATTTAACTCCTTCTATTCGCATCATATACGAGCACTATTATTATTTTTTGAGAATTTTAAAATTAGAACGTTTACGGATTCGCGCCACTTTTACTGCCAGTACCGCTGTTATTATTATTTAAATTACCTCGACTGCTTGTGCTCCCCTGTTGACCCTGATCCTGAGTATCCGTATTCGATTCCGTTTCTTCATCATCAGGAACAGGCTCTGTTTCCCCATTTTCAACCTCGGCTGGTGTTGGGTCAGGTGCTACCGTTCCCTCGTCCGTCGGTTCTTCGCCAGGAGTGGTCGTGGTATCTTCAGCCTTTTCGCTAATTTTGACCGTCGCACTCAATGCAGTGGATGGTTCATCCAGTTTGGCATAACGGGGCAGGTCGGCTTCAAGCTTGATCTCATGCGTTCCGACCGCAAGTCCAGCAAGATCCCCGGTTAACGTGAGATCATCACTACTCAGACCCTCAAGCATACTTGCTGAGCCTGTAAGTGTGAGGTTCAGACCGCCGCTTCGAGGCGTAACCAGCGTCCCTTCCAGTCCATTCCCCGCACCGGTAAGTGTGATGGGGACGTTTGGAAAGACTTTGGTTGTCTCCTCTGCCTCGTCAAATGGTGATATGGTTACCTTGATCTGAATCGAACTAGGCTCGATTTTCTCAAAACCGGAAGGCGGCGTCAAGTCCACGTTAACTGTCGATGTACCCGACTGATCAAACTGTGTAAGATCAAGGGTTACTTGGTCGTAGGACTGTATACCCGCAAGCGCATCCTCTGATCCATAAACCGAGACTTCTTTCACGCTTGGCTCTACCGTGGAGAGTACCAGGCCTTCCGGAAGCTGTCCCGAATATTTGATTCTTAAGGGTACAGATGTATAGGGCTGATTGACCGGAACTCGGACTTCAACCGTTTGAGGCGTTATAATCGCATTTTCAAGGACCTTGCCTTCAGCATCGTATGCTTGAAGTTTCACTTTTTTCTGTATGACATCTTCCTTGGCATCTTTCACGCTCACACTGCCCTGGACCTTCGTTACAGCCTCGAGTTGCCCTTCGGGCAGAGTTACCTTAACCGGCGTCGAAGGTTCAATTACGGGCGTTCCAGCGCTGTATCCGGCGGATGGTTCCCCTTCGGGTACAATATTCACATTGAAGGATTTGGTGCCCAATTTTTCTACGTTCACCGTAACCATGGAAGGTTCCATGCTGACCACTTCTACCCCAGAAGGCAAATCAGGTACAAGTGGCAGTGTATTGGACCCATCTTTCACCTGGCTCAGATCGACCAATACCTTGTAATCATCATTGGTAAAAATCGATGTTAGCATCGAGCGTTGCCCTTTGATCTCCAGTCGGACCTCATCCGTACTTAATGAAGTGAGCACATAGCTGTTGCTGTCTAATCCATAGGGTTGAACAGGCACCGTACGTTCCACAACCTTGTTGGTTGTGCCTGTCGTAATCGTAGGAGTGGTTGGTACTTCATCCAGATGAATCATGAACCAGAGCAGCAGGCTCACCGCAAGCGCAAGTATTTTGGCAAAGTTATTATTGTTAAACCACTTATCCATTGTTACGTCCTCCCTTCCGTTTCCAGAAGGTTGTCCAGCCATTCTTTTTCAGATTGGATGTAGGGCGCAACTCCTCATACAGTTTGGCGATCAGCGATTCTTCCTTAATATCACGAACGACCTGTCCATTCATTGCCAGTGACACTTGTCCTGTCTCCTCGGAGACAACCAAACAGATCGCATCTGCAACTTCGGTAATCCCGATTGCTGCACGGTGACGTGTTCCCAATTCCTTACTGATAAAAGGATTCTCTGATAATGGCAAATAACAAGCTGCCGCCGAAATCTGTTTTCCCTGTATAATGACGGCTCCATCATGGAGCGGTGTATTTGGAATGAAAATGTTAATCATCAGCTCCGAGCTGACCAAAGAATGCATCTTAATGCCCGATTCCGTGTAATCGTTCAGACCCGTTTCACGTTCAAATACGACCAATGCGCCAATTTTACGCCGTGACAAATAATTAACAGACTTAATAATCTCACCAATTAACACCGTTAATTCTTCATCACTCGCTGCCGCTGAACGTCCGAACAACTTACCGCGTCCCAATTGCTCCAGACCACGACGCAGTTCCGGCTGAAAGATAATGAACACCGCAACGACACCAAACGTAAACATCTGGTTCATTAACCATTTGAGCGTATACAGGTTTAGCCACGTACTTAATGCCCAGATCAACACAAGGAACAGAATCCCTTTCAGGAGCTGAACCGCACGTGTCCCCCGAACAAGCAAAATCAGTTTGTACATAATATAGGTAACGATCAATATATCGATAACGTCCTTAATGGACTCTGTCCACGTTAAGTCAGCAAAATAATTCATAAGCCAGCCCCCGCTATCCCCATTGATGAGTAAACCCTGATCTCATATTAACCCATTAGGATTTTAAATAATCCTTTATCTCGCATTTTTGCATCTTTCGATATGTGCAAAATGCTTATCTATATGTAGTAGTATGTTCTCTTTAGTATCTAGGTTATAACGTTAACGTTCAGGTTGCAAGTTACGGCAGTCTCAAACTGCACATAAACATCACATTTACCATGAATTACAAAGTTTGTGTATAAAAAAAGAGTACCCCATGCAATCTGGAGGTACCCTGCTTGGTATATACCATTGAAGATTTTACCCTGTTCTAGCGATAAGCCACTTCATTTACCATATTGGTTATTTTGTACCAGAACCAGTCCAGCGCCTGATCAATACTTTTCACCTGACCTGAGATATGCGCCGTTGAAGCCTGAAACAGTTGTCCGTCGATAACCGTCAGATTGCCGTTCACATCACCATATACTTGTGCGGTTCCATTTTCTATCGTAAGATCGCCAGCAATTGACTTACCTTCAGGAACAATAACCGTGTTACCCTGAATCACGATCTGGTCCAGGTTATTTCCCTTAACGACCATTTCGTTGTTCTGATTCCAGAAATTCAAGGCGCTAAAGAGCATCACGACCAAAAAGAAGGCTGCCGCCGTCAGCGCGGGATGTCCTTTGACCCATTTGAGCCATACTTGCTGTCTCTTGGGCTGGGGCAGAGCATTCATAATTCGATTGGTCAGCTCATCAGAGGCAGACGGTGAATAGTGTTTCATGGCAAAGAGTAGCATTTCCGTCTGTTCCAACTCTTTAAAGCGCATGCGACAATCCGGACAGATCACAAGGTGACTTTTCAGTTCAACCTTCTGGGCCGGGGACAACGACTCATCCAAACATTCATGCATTAAAGAGACGGCCGAGTTGCAATCCATATGAGAGCCAATCCTTTCTTAAATCACTTAGTCCATGTGCCATTAAAAAGCACGCATAAGACTTGCATACATTACATACGCATCCGTTTCAGATATGTTTCAAATAATTTCGCCCATATTTAAAGGCGTTTAACATTTATAGCTTATACTCCAATTTTTTACGTAAAAAATCACGGCCCCGATGAACGCGTGTCTTGATCGTTGTTACGGGCATACCTGTCACATCACTGATTTCCTGTAGCGACAAGTCCTGTAAATATCTCAGAATCATAACGGACTTATACTTGGCTGGCAAACTGTCAATGGCCTCGCGAATGAGTGTCTGCGTTTCTGACAGGAGCGCTTCACTCTCCGGTGTACGATCATCACTCGGGAGCATCGCATAACCATCAGATCCTTCCTGGTCATTCAGTTCAGCATCCAAAGAGTATGAAGGTTTCTTCCTGCGCAGTCGGTCAATACACAGATTCGTTGCGATCCGGTAGATCCAGGTTGAGAACTTCTGGTTCGGATCGTACTTCTCCATATTACGAAACACACGCAAAAACGTCTCCTGCACAACGTCTTCAGCTTCATGACGATTGTTCAGCATCCGGTATGCCAAATGAAATAGCTTGTCCTTATATAGTTCAACGATTTCTGCAAAGGCTCTCTGGTCGCCCTTGAGCACCAGTTTCACAAGCCTGTTCTCCAAATTGTCCACCCTTATTCCCCCAGACATGCTGATGGGTCTTCCGTCTTCTGATACCCGTCCACACTTGTAATTCACCAATCAAATCGTAAATCAACTTTGGTCAAAAATCAAGACTGTATGACAAATATCCGCCAAAAACAGTAAAAACGGGAACTCCCGCAGGAGTCCCGTTTCATCTCTTACTCCGTAGAGCAGAGAATGTAGCTTTTTAGTTAACAGGGTAATGGGTACTTTGTTACATATAATTATTCAAATGCGCCAGTTCAATCATCAACCTGTGTTACGCAGTCCTGCAGCGATGCCATTGATTGTCAGCAACACTTCTCTGAGCAGTTCCGTATCATCCTCACCACGTTCACGCATATCTCTGAGCTCGCTCAGAAGTTGAACCTGCATGTAGGATAACGGATCCACATAAGGGTTACGAAGGCGAATGGATTCTTGAATAACCGGTACATCATCCAGAATTTCAGCTTCTCCGGTAATTTTCAGAATCAGCTCTTTTGTGAGCTTGAATTCGGCTTCAATCTGACCGTAGATGCGATCACGGGCTTCCTTGTTCGAAGTCATAGCTGAATATTCTTTGGCAATGACCAGATCTGCCTTGGCTACGGCCATCTGTACCGTATCAATTAATGTACGGAAGAATGGGAAGCTTGCATACATTTCTTTCAGGACAACCAGATTTTCCTCTTTATCCTGATAGTAACTTTGCAATCCTGTTCCGGCCGCATACCATGCCGGAAGCAGATATCGACTTTGAGTCCAGGCGAATACCCAAGGGATCGCTCTCAGATCTTCAAACTTATCGCTATTTTTACGCTTGGATGGACGGGAACCAATATTCAGCTCACCAACCTCCGGAAGCGGCGTTGATTCTTTGAAGAAGGTGAAGAAGTCTGGATCACGGAAAATCAGATCCTGATATTTCGTCAGAGATACTTCCGAAATCTCTTTGATGATGCTGTCCCAATGACGTTCGGATGCTGACTCTTGCGGCTCAAGTCCATTGAGTGCTGCTGTAATCAAAGCCGAAGTTGCTTGCTCCAGACTGCGGTATGCAATCCCCTGAAGAGAATAACGGGAAGAAATAACCTCTCCCTGCTCCGTAATCTTGATGCCCCCACCAATCGTATGTGGTGGTTGAGCAAGAATACTGCGGTTGAGTGGCATGCCGCCACGTCCAAGAGCCCCGCCACGTCCATGGAAGAACTTCAGCTTAACGCCGTGTTCATTCCCTACAGCCGTGATGGCATTCATTGCTACGCGTAGTTCCCAGTTGGCTGTAACCACGCCGCCATCCTTGTTACTGTCTGAATAACCAAGCATGATTTCATGCAGTTCATTCCGTCCTTTTACGCTTGCGCGGTATACAGGAAGGTTGAACAGCTTTTGCATAATATCTGAAGCCTCATGTAGATCATCAATCGTTTCAAACAGTGGTACCGCTTGAAGAGTAGATACAACGTCACCGTTGTGTCCTTTGGTGAATAAGCCCACTTCCTTGGCAAATACCATAACCTCCAGCAAATCACTTGCACCCTGAGTCATACTGATCAGGTAACTTGTGATACAGCCGTTCCCAAATTCGTTCTGGGCACGCTTAATGGTACGGAAGACATCCAGACACTCTTTGGTACCCTCCGTGTATTGGTGATAAGGAGAAGTAAGCGGACGCGGATCATCCAGCAAACGAGCAAGCAGATCGATTTTACCGTCTTCAGTCAGACGTGCATAATCCTCTACAATGTTCATTTTCGCCAAAATCTCCGACATCGCATTTTCATGTTCCTTACTGTGCTGACGCACATCCAATGCTGCGGTATGGAAACCAAACAACTCGACTTGACGAATCATTTTGCGAATGGTCGTATCTGCTACGTAATCGGCAAAATGATGGCGCAGACTTCGATCAATAATCATCAGTTCATCAATCAAATCCTGTGCGCTATGATAACGGTCAGGCTGACCTAATTTGTTCTCATCCAGTACATTGTTCAGCTTGGCAATCATATAGGCCAATTTGATGCGGTATGGCTCTTTTTCATTCCGCCAGATATCCACTTTTTTCAATGTAACAGAATTACGGTCCTGCTCAATCGACTGCACCAGCTCATCCGATACATGGATGATGTTTGTGCTGAAGCTGAGATGACCCATAAGTTCAATCATAATCCGTTGGTATTCACGCAAAGCGAGCTTGCGCTGCATCAACAACGTCTGCCATGTTACATCTGAAGTTACCGAAGGATTTCCATCCCGGTCTCCACCGATCCAGGAACCGAACCGCAAATACGTCGGCACATGCCAGTCATGGTCAGGATAAAATTTGTTCAGGCAGCGTTCCAGCTCCTGATATACATCCGGAAGTACGTGGAACAACGTTTCATGAAAGTAGTACATCCCGTTCCGCACTTCATCGAGTACAGTCGGTTTGCGGTCGCGAAGTTCATCTGTCTGCCAGAGTGTAATAACCTCATTCAGCAGTTTCTCACGCAACTGTTCACGTTCACGCAACGTCAGCGTAGGATTATCAAGAAGCATGACATCTTCAGATATCCGTTTATGGATGTCCAAAATAACCCGGCGCATGGCTTCGGTTGGGTGAGCTGTCATAACGAGTTCCAACGACAAATCGTCGAGAATCTCTTCCACCTCTGTATGAGACAATCCACGTTCCTTAAGATCCTGTACTGCTTTCTCAATCGATCCTGGCTGCACAGCGTTCCCTGCAGAACGTTCATAATCCCGTTTACGCCGGATCCGATGGTTTTGTTCAGCAATATTAACTAATTGAAAATAAATAGCGAAAGCCCGAATAACCTGGTGACGATTGTCCGAGTCTAATTCCTGGATCATCGTTTTGAACTCTGCATACAGTTCTGGCAGAAATTCTGCACGCAACGATTTGCTCGTTTCCCGAATCTTCTCAACGATATCTAGAAGCTCCGTGCCGCCTTGATGGACAAGAACTTCTCCGAGTATATTGCCCAGGAACCGCACGTCTCGCCGAAGCAGGTTGTTGGATTGGCTTTTGCTGGCGGTTACCATAGTTTCAGTCATGCTTATCCTCCCATCTGATCGTTCCATTCGTACACGTAAATTTGACACCTTCATAACATCATACAATAAAATGGTACGAAAATCTTTATTTTTCTACTAGAAAAAATGGGGATTATCCCCGATTTACAGCACAAAAACACGCTTTTTTATTCATTTTCTTGTTCTGCTTCAATTAATGGTCATATGCTGTCGCATGATACCTTTTTCACGTACTTTAGATAAATCAAATGTCTCATACCTATACTTAAAAATTTATAAATATACAGTTCATTTAGATATGATCCCATGTACCTGATATTAAGGTTAAACCGCATAATTTCATTGTTTGAGAACAGATGATATACAAAGAAACATGACCGGCAAAGCAAGCTTTTGTATACTTTACCACAGTGACGCAATAAATTAAAGATGTAATTATAATTTTCTTCCCACTACAGTCTGCTTATTAGGGGAGTTTCTTATGTATGTTCCTAACCTACTGTAATCGTAGGGATATCTTAACACATCATTTCTACATAATGTACTTGTCTTCTTGGGCAGATTAATCTATAGCTCTTACTAAAAAGGAGGAATCTAAATGATGAAGAAAGGTACATCAATTATTGCTTCCGTGCTTCTGGTGGCCGCGATGGCTGGCCCTGCTGCTGCTGATGGTCATATGTCCAAAGGAATGGATACCAACACCAACGGATCACGTGTCCGGTCTTATCAGGACACCAACTACATGGATCGCACAAACACCAACCTGAATATGGATGGAAACTACCGCAACAATGGTGACTATCGTACCAACAGTGTTCGTGCAAACGCCACGACAACCAACCGTGACAATGGTATGAGTTGGGGATGGCTCGGTTTGCTCGGACTGCTTGGCTTAGCTGGTATGCGTAAAAGAGTGACGGATCACAACGAACGTTAAATTGTACTCATGTCACGATACAATAGCTGCTACGCTTTAGAAGCAGCTCATCCACAGAGATAAACAGAAGAGCCAAGACCTCCCTATTTGGATAGTAAAGGGGTCTTGGCTCTTTTTTAAATAAACCTGTACTGTACTTTACATAAAATATTACATAAAATAACTGCTAATTCTTGCGGTAATAAAAATAAAAAAACCTCTGCATCTGCAAAGGCTCTTTCATTATATCCTGTAAGCGGGTGATGGGAATCGAACCCACGCTATTAGCTTGGAAGGCTAAAGTTCTACCATTGAACTACACCCGCATAAACAAAAATCGGGATGACACGATTTGAACATGCGACCCCCTGGTCCCAAACCAGGTGCTCTACCAAGCTGAGCTACATCCCGATACTAAAAAAATAATGGCGCGCCCTGAGAGATTCGAACTCCCGGCCTTTTGATTCGTAGTCAAACGCTCTATCCAGCTGAGCTAAGGGCGCAAAATATTGGAGCGGAAGACGGGAATCGAACCCGCGACCCTCGCCTTGGCAAGGCGATGCTCTACCGCTGAGCCACTTCCGCAAATAAAGGATGCGCGTGGAGGGACTTGAACCCCCACGTCAAAGACGCTAGATCCTAAGTCTAGTGCGTCTGCCAATTCCGCCACACGCGCATATGATGGTGAGTCATGAAGGGCTCGAACCTTCGACACCCTGATTAAAAGTCAGGTGCTCTACCAACTGAGCTAATGACTCATACTAAAATGGCTGGGGATATAGGATTTGAACCTATGCATGACGGAGTCAAAGTCCGTTGCCTTACCGCTTGGCTAATCCCCATTAAAAAATATGGTGGAGGCTGAGGGGATCGAACCCCCGACCCTCTGCTTGTAAGGCAGATGCTCTCCCAGCTGAGCTAAGCCTCCAACTATATGACCCGTAGGGGATTCGAACCCCTGTTACCTCCGTGAAAGGGAGGTGTCTTAACCCCTTGACCAACGGGCCCCATTTCCAAAGCTCTCAACCGGGATCGAACCGGTGACCTCATCCTTACCATGGATGCACTCTACCTACTGAGCTATGAGAGCAAATGGCTCCCCGAACAGGGCTCGAACCTGTGACAACTCGATTAACAGTCGAGTGCTCTACCAACTGAGCTATCAGGGAATAATATGCAT
>NZ_ANHX01000085.1 GCF_000316035.1 Paenibacillus sp. PAMC 26794 | reverse complement strand
TTACAACTTGCTATTGGATAAGCCCTCGACCGATTAGTACTGGTCAGCTCCATGCATTGCTGCACTTCCACCCCCAGCCTATCTACCTCGTCGTCTTCAAGGGGTCTTACATACTGGGAAATCTCATCTTGAGGGGGGCTTCACGCTTAGATGCTTTCAGCGTTTATCCCTTCCGTACATAGCTACCCAGCGGTGCTCCTGGCGGAACAACTGGTACACCAGCGGTACGTCCATCCCGGTCCTCTCGTACTAAGGACAGCTCCTCTCAAATTTCCTACGCCCACGACAGATAGGGACCGAACTGTCTCACGACGTTCTGAACCCAGCTCGCGTACCGCTTTAATGGGCGAACAGCCCAACCCTTGGGACCTACTTCAGCCCCAGGATGCGATGAGCCGACATCGAGGTGCCAAACCTCCCCGTCGATGTGGACTCTTGGGGGAGATAAGCCTGTTATCCCCAGGGTAGCTTTTATCCGTTGAGCGATGGCCCTTCCATGCGGTACCACCGGATCACTAAGCCCGACTTTCGTCCCTGCTCGACTTGTAGGTCTCGCAGTCAAGCTCCCTTATGCCTTTGCACTCTTCGAATGATTTCCAACCATTCTGAGGGAACCTTTGGGCGCCTCCGTTACTCTTTAGGAGGCGACCGCCCCAGTCAAACTGCCCACCTGACACTGTCCCCGCACCGGATTACGGTACCAGGTTAGAACCTAGATACGATCAGGGTGGTATCCCAACGTTGCCTCCACAGCAAGCTGGCGCTCATGTCTCTTCAGGCTCCCACCTATCCTGTACAGATCGTACCCAAATTCAATATCAAGCTGCAGTAAAGCTCCATGGGGTCTTTCCGTCTTGTCGCGGGTAACCTGCATCTTCACAGGTATTAAAATTTCACCGGATCTCTCGTTGAGACAGCGCCCAAGTCGTTACGCCATTCGTGCGGGTCAGAATTTACCTGACAAGGAATTTCGCTACCTTAGGACCGTTATAGTTACGGCCGCCGTTTACTGGGGCTTCGGTTCACAGCTTCGGATTGCTCCTAACCACTCCCCTTAACCTTCCAGCACCGGGCAGGCGTCAGCCCGTATACTTCGCCTTACGGCTTCGCACAGACCTGTGTTTTTGCTAAACAGTCGCTTGGGCCTTTTCACTGCGGCCCCCTCGTGCTATTCACACTACCGGGGCACCCCTTCTCCCGAAGTTACGGGGTCATTTTGCCGAGTTCCTTAACGAGAGTTCTTCCGCGCGCCTTAGAATACTCTTCTCGCCTACCTGTGTCGGTTTGCGGTACGGGCACCTTCACCTGGCTAGAGGCTTTTCTTGGCAGTGTGAGATCATGACCTTCGCTACTACAATTTTCGCTCCCCATCACAGCTCAGCCTTACAATGTGCGGATTTGCCTACACATCAGCCTTACTGCTTAGACGGACATCCATCAGTCCGCGTCACTACCCTACTGCGTCCCCCCATTGCTCATAACGGCTTACGGTGGTACAGGAATTTCGACCTGTTGTCCTTCGACTACGCCTTTCGGCCTCGCCTTAGGTCCCGACTTACCCTGAGCGGACGAGCCTTCCTCAGGAACCCTTAGGCTTTCGGCGGATCAGATTCTCACTGATCTTTTCGTTACTCATACCGGCATTCTCACTTGTATAATGTCCAGCGCTCCTTACGGTACACCTTCAACCCTTATACAACGCTCCCCTACCCCTG
>NZ_ANHX01000084.1 GCF_000316035.1 Paenibacillus sp. PAMC 26794 | reverse complement strand
TTTGCTTCGAAATCATACAGTCCGAAGACATGTACCAATTTCTCAGCGTCGATCTTGCAAGCAAGATCGTAACTCACTCGTTGTTCAGTTTTCAAAGATCAAACATTCAATTTAGTGCTGTTTTTCATGTTGTCGTCGTTTCAGCGGCGACTTTTATAATATATCATGTTGAGGTTCTCTTTGCAAGCATTATTTTTCGATTATTTTCAATCGCTTTGTTTTCATGCTTGTTTCGGTGAACCGCTCCTAAAAATGGAACGAAAATTAATTTACCATATGAAATAAGAAAGGTCAACCCTTTTTCGACAAAAAGTATGAACCCCTTAACAATTTCACATTCTCATGGTTCAGAGGTACAGCACCCGTTATTAAGAGCCGCACCTCACTTCCACTACTGTAAATCGAATATATGACCAGCTTCAGCATTATGGCTTCGACTTTTTCAGCTTCCCACCTCTTGCATACTTAGACAACTCTTTTGGCGGGGCAAAGCGTGCATACATGCGGAACACAGTCTTATATCGGCTCGCGATAGCATATTTGATCTCTTGGTCAAGACGATTGTCACTTAGATCAAAAAGCATCTCATCTAATTCTTTACGCAGCACATAGTCTAATTCCTTGCATTCCTTCTCGTTAAACAACATACCCAGCATTAGAGTTCTCCTTTTTGTGCATAGCCTCTTTATCACACTTACACAAGTTTCATGCAACACCCCGTGCATTCTTGCTTTTGTGGGTGCTGCTGGAACCCGTTTTATTGTTATGGTCAACTTTCTGAAAATTTATGAATGCCAACCATCACAAAATTTTATCCTCTCACCAGAGTATACGTAAGTGTGCTTTCGATGATTGCTGCAACAAGAAGCAAGATGACAACCCAAAAGGATACCGTTAACGTCCTATTCATGAATGCTCTCCACCGGGTACCCATCGTATTTCGCTTGTCACTTCCAAGTTGCGCAAGGCTTTTGATAACCAGACCACCAAACTTCAGTCCGAAGGCGCAAGCAATAATAATGACCGGAATCTCAATAATACCATGTGGAAGTAAACCTTTAACCACAATATCATAGAAGCTTGCTCCATAATTCATCGTGGTGTGCACTACAAATCCAAGGACCATCCCATTGATCAGCAGGAAGATGACAGGCAGAATTCCGAAGAATATACCGGCATAGATGACAAGTACACTTTTGATGGCATTATTGAAAAAGATAAACAGGAAGAAGTTCCATTGCACATTGCCCCCCTGCTCCAGCCGTTCACTGACTTCACGTAATCCTCCGATTTGGTTCAACAACAGTTCTTCCAGTGGCCCTGTACTCACCCACCCTGCCCCTATACCAACAGCAAACAAAACTACGGACCAGATTAATGCACTGCGGATGGAACCAAGATCTTTAAAAAATGTACTGAATTTTAACATAATAACCTCCTGTAGAATCTAAAATGATGGACAAACAAGGTTCCGTTACGAATAACTGGGGAGTACGAGCATACATTGGAGAGTAAACAAGCATTTCTTATGGGAGAGGGGCGCTTATTGAAATGAACTCGTTCTATGTATTTAGCGGCAAAAAGATTAAACGGTACCTGATTGTCCTCGTTGCTGCCATCTTTGCGATCGGTATTATTTATCTGGAGAGAGGCAATGTCTCCGTATTCTCGGAGGAAGCACCATCAGCCGTCTACAGCGTTCCAACCGAGAAGAAGGTAATCGCACTTACCTTTGACATTAGCTGGGGGGATAAACGGACAGAGCCGATTCTGAAAGTTCTTCAGGAAAATAAAGTGCAGAAGGCAACATTTTTCCTTTCCTCCCCCTGGAGCAAGACACATCCCGAAATTGTTACTGCCATCAAAGAGGCAGGATATGAAATTGGCAGCCATGGTCACAAACATGAGAACTACAGCAGCCTGACCGAAGAAGAAATACGCAAAGAAATTTCGACAGCTCATAGCATTTTAACCGATTTAACGGGAAAAGAACCGAAATTACTACGTCTGCCCAACGGGGACTTTGACAAACGAGTGCTTCAGGTAGCCAATAGTCTGAATTATCAGGTTGTGCAGTGGGATACCGACTCCTTGGATTGGAAAAACCCTGGTGTACAGACCATTGTTGATCGCGTAGTAAGCAAGGCACATCCAGGGGACATCGTACTGCTGCATGCTAGCGATTCTTCTAAACAAACGCATGAAGCACTCCCTGTCATTATCGACAAATTAAAAAATCAGGGCTATGAATTCGTAACCGTATCTGAGTTGCTTAACCATTCCAGTGTGGAAGGTAAGGAAGTTCGTGATCAAGCCAGCGGTCAATAATTGGTAGATTGCTTGAGCTACACAGCTCGAATACGAGTTTAAAAGTTGAAAAGAGCTAACCAGGTTAGCTCTTTTTGGTATGTTTTTTATGCAAAATAAATTCTATGCACGGCTTTCTTTCAACTGTTCTGCCTTTCCACTTACACTCCGGTTCGTCGATACATCCACCAGCCTGTGCAATATCAGCATTTGGTATGCATTACATAGGAGCAAGGGAACCACAATAAATATGGTTGCAGCATTCACATCAATACGTAATACGCCGATCGTCTCCACTATGGTGACGGCAATCATGAAAAAGAGTGTAGGTACGAGCGCGGAGATATGAGTCAGCTTTACTTTAACGTAAGCGGTAACAATTGCAGCTGTCAAAATCATGATACCTAACACAATATCCGATATACGCTCCCGGTCTCCCCCAACAAACAGACGTAAAAACATCACGTCAAGCAGGGCTAACACCGTTAGTACAATCTGCACGATCTGCCAACCGCGCTTTGGAAAAACACCTTTACCCATATAATTCAATATCAGATATGCAAAGAAACCCATTTGTGAATATACGCTGATCATAACCCCTGATCCAAATAGGATCAAAAGATACAGAAGAAAATCATTCAATCCATTTGTTTTCTCCCCGTTCACCAGCATCATAATCAATCCTGTACCCAATGCTCCCGCGGCCCCAATAAGCAAGGCTGTCCAAAACAGGAAAAACCATCTACGTAAATTCAAATGTTTTCCACCCCCGAGTGTTTATTTTACCAACCTTCTCAGCAAAAAACCATCATTGCTCAACATATTTCCCCCTTTCCCATCACATACTACATCCAGTATCTAATCAAGGAGGGATTGTACACATGAAACGGCCTTTGTGGCAGCTATGCTGTGTCGTACTGGGGCTATCCGTCATGCTTGCCGGCTGCGGTTCAGATCAGAGTTCTTCGCCTCCTCAGGGCAGTTATAAAGAGATGAAAACAATGGTTGTAGATATTTTGAAAAGTGACGAAGGCAAGAAAGCGGTGGAGGAAGCTCTTACAGGTCAAAGCTCATCCAGCGGAAGCAGCGGTTCTGAAGAGGGGGGCGGTTCGGGTGGTGCTTCGGGATCCATTGGTATGAAAATGTTAATGCCTGTGCAATCTTCGGAACAAATACGTATTGCAGTAAAAGATACCATCACAGCTCCCGAATATAAGAAGGAATTCGAAAAGATCATGACCGATCCGCAGTTTGCGGGTGAATTTGCCAAAGCGATCAACGCACAAAGTAAACAACTTCATATGCAATTGATTAAAGATCCCACATATCAAAAGTCTGTTGAAGACATCATGAAGTCACCTGAGGTATCCAAGATGTTCATGGATTTGACGAAGACTCCGGATTATCGCAAACAGACGATGACTGTCATGCAGGAAGTGATGCAAAATCCGTTGTTCCGCATGGAAGTACTCACTTTGCTCAAGAAGGTAGTGCAGGACGAACTGCAACCCAAAGTAGAAAGTGGTGGACAAAAAGGGCAAGAGCAAGGTGGACAGCAAGACGGTCAGGGCCAAGGTGGCAGTGATGGCGGAGATGGTGGAAGCGGTGGAGATTCGGGCGGCGGAGGATCATAAACAGCAGGTGTTAATACACACCACAGATACTGAAAAGCCTGCATCCAAGTGGACGCAGGCTTTATTTGTATTTATAACACTCATACCATTAGAATTTGGATTCAATGGACCGGGCAACTTCGTCATAGATAGCCCCTATACGGGAATCTGCTTTGTATACCGAAGGTGAGAAATCAGGCTCGGAAGGATGATTATCCGGCGTCCCTAATGGAATCTGGGCAAGCAAGCTTGTATGCAGACTTTCCGCAAGTCTTCCCCCACCTCCACGACCAAAGACATAATCCTTCTCTCCGCAACTGCCACACTCATAATAAGCCATATTCTCGACCACACCAAGTAACTCATGGTCGGTCTGTATGGCCATCGCACCCGCACGTGCTGCGACAAAAGCTGCTGTTGCATGCGGTGTGGTAACGATGATTTCCTTGCTCTGTGGCAACATCTGATGCACATCCAAAGCAACATCTCCCGTACCTGGTGGCAAATCCAGTAATATATAATCCAATTCGCCCCACTGGACATCCGTAAAGAATTGACGCAGCATCCGACCTAGCATAGGTCCACGCCAGATGACCGGGTTGTTCTCCCGAATAAAGAAGCCCATCGACATGATTTTGACGCCAAAACGTTCAACTGGTTGAATAACACCATCTTCAACGACCGGATATTCTTCAATCCCCATCATGTCGGGTACACTGAAGCCATAGATATCCGCATCAATTAAGCCCACTTTCTTGCCTTGACGTGCCAAGGCTACAGCGAGATTTACGGTTACCGTTGATTTACCAACGCCACCTTTACCACTGGCCACAGCAATAAAACGAACACCTGATTCAGGACTTAACAGCTCATGTCCATCCAGGCCCGCTGCATGACCTTTTACGAGCACTTCGTCCCGATCTGGCTCATCATCATCGGGTTGTCCCATATTCAGGCTCTCACGATCATGCTCAGAAGCTGCACGCACACGAATATGTACATCCTTCAGTCCGTGCTGGGACAACAGATTACGCGCTGCATCACTCAAAGCTGTTGTATCCTCAGGTCGATTTTCCAGTGTCACTATGGTCAGAGCCACATGATTTTCTTTCACCATAACATCTCGAAACCATTCCAGCTCGGTCAGACTTACTCCCAATTGCGGTTCTTGTAATGGCTGTAATAGTTCAAGTATCTGTTCTTTTGATAACATCAGACAGCACCTCAGCTTTATCTATTGGCATGTAATTAGGTATGCTGTTCCAATTATATCATTACCCTTCTTGTTATGACTAACTTTTAGGCCGTTCTCCTGAGGAATATCTGAGAATTCCATTATAGATCGAGGCAGCTACTTTACGTTGATAAGTCTCGTCGGCAAGCATACGCGCCTCTTCCGGATGAGAAAGGAAACCCACTTCTACCAGCGCTGAAGGGATCTTCAGAGCCTGTAACAGATAAACCGTATTCACCGTTTTGGCGATTCGATCTGTATTCTCCAGATTACGAACCATCTCTTGTTGAAGCAGATTAGCCAAACCTTCGTTATCCGGATGGTTAGTTGTATAGAAAACCTGCGCTCCACTCCATCGGTTGGATGGGACACTGTTCATGTGAATGCTAATAAAGAGATCTGCTTGCTTATCCTCTATCCGCCGTACTCTTTGTTTCAGATCCTCCGTCTTGCGTTTGGAGTACCCCTTGGTATCCGATTCCGCCAAATCAGTGTCTATTTCTCGTGTCATAACCACTAAGGCCCCTGCCTGTTGCAAATAATCTCTCACATACAGGGCGATAGACAGGTTGATATCTTTTTCAATAACCCCCTGTTTACTCACCGCTCCTCCATCTGGACCTCCGTGTCCTGCATCAATGGCAATGACTTTACCCGCCATTGGCAAACTCCAATAACCTGACGTCTTAGCGGAAGGCAGTTCATAGGACATTACCGCCATTAACATGGCCAGCAGACAGAGACTTAGCATGACCCTTTTGATTGTCTTTAACCTGATCCAGACTACAAAGTGTTTCCCCATATTTTTACGCATAAAAAAACCACCTCGTCCCTATAAATGACTCTAATCATCTATATGGGACAAGATGGACAAATATACCGCTAGGACCGGACTTGCTCCGCCATTCCTTCAATCAGCACCTGAGCTACCTCAGGACGTGTAAATTCAGGAGGAGGGCACTGGCCGTCACGGAGCAACCCGCGTACTTTGGTGCCGGAAAGCGCCATATGATGTTCTTTATCATGTGGGCAAGTTTTGCTGGATGCCATGTTTCCACATTTGGTACAGAAGAAACTATGTTCGAAGAACAGCGGTGTGATACCCAGTTCCTCTGCTGTAAAGTTAGTAAAGATCTCCTGTGCTTCATATGTTCCATAATAATCACCCACACCCGCATGGTCACGACCAACAATAAAGTGGGTACACCCGTAATTTTTGCGAACCATCGCATGGAAAATAGCTTCACGTGGACCGGCATACCGCATTGCTGCGGGGAACACACCAAGGAACGCACGATCAGCCGGGTAATAGTTCTCCAGTAATACCAGATAACTCTTCATCCGAACATCTGCGGGAACATCGTCCGACTTCGTCTCTCCAACAAGCGGATTCAGGAAGAGTGCGTCTACAATCTCCATAGCGCTCTTCTGGATATACTCATGAGCCCGATGGACCGGATTACGTGTCTGAAAACCCACTACCGTCTTCCAACCCTTCTCCTGAAAAATTTTCCGGGTATCTGCAGGATCATAATAGAATTCTTCAAATTTCGAAGGTTTTGGACGGTTTAACACTTGGATTGGACCTCCTACGTATGTTGCAGGACGCTCCAACAGTTTTTTAACACCCGGATGCTCGGGATCATCTGTTTTGAATACACGCTGGGCTTCTTCACCCTGATCCACTTGGTATATACTTTGGACTTCGAGCAATCCATAAGTTACCCCATCTTGATCACCAACAAGTTTCACACGTTCACCAATCTGGAGGGATGCGGCTTGTTTATCGTCAACAGCAAGTGTAATCGGTATACTCCAGACTGTTCCATCGGCAAGACGCATGCGAGACACCACCGAAAGGTAATCTTCCTCATTCAAGAAACCTTCAAGTGGTGAGAACGCACCCACACCAATCAGATCCAAATCTGATATCGTCCAGGTATTAATAAGCAAAGAGGATAAGTTTTTACTGTCTTGCAACAACTGCTCCCGTTCTTCTCCTTGTACGATACGCTGAACCAGCGTACCTCCATGAGGCAGAATCGATGTCATCTTGTCAGCTCCTTGTATATCTTATTATTTATGAAGGCCACATTCCGTTTTATCATTACCAGACCAGCGTCCGGCACGTGGGTCCTCGCCAGGCATAACTTGACGTGTGCAATGCTCACAACCAATACTTGGGTAGTTCTGATCATGAAGAGGGTTATATACAACGTTATTGTCACGAATATATTGCCATACATCCTCAGTCGTCCAGTGCGCAATCGGATTAAACTTCATCAGGCCAAACTTGGAATCATATTCAACCTTTTTTGAGTTTGCACGAGTTGGTGCTTGATCTCTACGAATACCTGTAATCCATGCATCATACTGAGAAAGAATACGTGTTAACGGTTCGACTTTGCGAATGTTACAGCACCCATTGGGATCAGACTTCCACATCTCTTCACCGTGTTGAGCTGCCTGCTCTTCCGGAGTAATCTTAGGTGAGACGCGTACAAATTCAAGGTTGTAATTCTCCTGCATCTTATCACGTGTTTCGTATGTTTCTTTAAAGTGAAAATCTGTATCCAGATAAAAAATATCTGTGGATGGGCTGATCTTCTGCAACATATCTACAAGTACAACATCTTCTGCACCAAAGCTACATGCAAAAGTGATATTTGGGAATGTTTCAATAGCATACCGAATAATATCCTCCGGACTAACATGTTCCAGTTCCTCTGCCTTCGTCCGTGCCAATTCTTCTTTCTCCAACAAGTTCATCTGTGAATTTCCCCCATTCTGCATTTCAATACATCTAAAGCCGACTAATCTAATATGAATTATGTTTAGTATAAATCTTTCATTGGGGATGTCAATGCCTGCCATATGGTAAAATAAATCAGTTTTTGCCCATTTTTGATCGTGACTCTCACACAATATTTTGGTTCAATTTATCCATTTCTCTGCTAATGAGATAAAAACAATGCTGTTGGCCCAGGTCATTAGGCAGGTATAAATACATCTCTTAGCCTGTAAAACCTTTGCTGCTGCTGGGTTTGGACGGTTCTTGTCGTCAAGAACAGCATCCAAAAATCACTGGACGATTGAAAATGAAGGAAGAAAAACAAAAGTTTTAAGGGGAGCAGCATTGCGACTTTTAGCTGTTGATATGTAAGGGACTTTTATCGTTTCCATAAGAAATACTGATAAGGTTTGCACCAAAGAATTAAGCGCAAAACAGTAAGCTGAGTGCATTCAAGAAATCCGGCGCGAGTTCTAAACGATGATTTATATGAGCTGTTATAGAATGTGTGGTGAGCGATGGGTAAGAGCGTAAGAGCAAATCCAATGATCTAAAACGATTAGAGAGGTTCAGTAAGATGTAGATGTATTAACGTACACATTATAGGACTGTATTGAGGGACAGTAAGAGCACATTGAAAAGGCAATGAAGGAAAAATGCAGAGCATCGGGAGAGACATCAGAGATATGAGGGCTATCGCATAAACTAATATAATATATGGCGTAATAGTCATGAATATATAAAAAAGCCTTTGACCGAGGCCAAAGGCTTTTAATATTAACGTTTGGAGAACTGAGGTGCGCGACGAGCCGCTTTAAGACCGTATTTTTTACGCTCTTTCATACGTGGGTCACGAGTCAGGAATCCTGCTTTTTTCAGGGATGCACGGTATTCCGGATCTGCTTTGAGCAGAGCGCGGGAGATACCATGACGGATTGCGCCGGCTTGACCGGAGATTCCGCCACCATGAGCAATAACAAGAACGTCATAGTTGTTGAGCGTTTCTGTCAAGTTCAGTGGTTGTTTTACGATCAGTTTGAGTGTTTCCAAACCGAAGTATTCATTAATATCACGTTTATTGATGACAATGCGTCCTTCACCCGGTACAAGGCGAACACGTGCTACCGAATGTTTACGACGACCTGTCCCATAGTATTGTACTTGTGCCATGAAACTGTCCTCCTTTTAATTAACCGCGAAGTTCGTAAACTTCTGGTTTTTGTGCTGCATGTGGATGCTCAGTGCCTTTGTACGCTTTAAGTCTCAGCTTCATTTTCTCGCCCATGCGAGTTTTAGGAAGCATACCGCGAACAGCCAATTCCAACACACGCTCAGGTTTGTTCTTGATCATTTCTTCTGCTGTAGTTACTTTCAAACCACCTGGGTGCATCGAGTGACGGTAGTATTTTTTACCTTGCATTTTCTTACCAGTCAATACGATTTTCTCAGCATTGATGATAACAACGAAATCGCCAGTGTCCACGTGTGTAGTGAATTGTGGCTTATGTTTGCCGCGAATCAAAGCAGCTGCTTCGCTCGCCAAACGTCCGAGGGTTTTGCCTTCAGCATCAATGATGTGCCATTGGCGCTCAACTTCGTTAGGCTTCGCCATGTACGTAGTACGCATGAAAAGTTCCTCCTTAAAATGTTCAAAATCATTATTTTCATTTATCTTCGTTCGTTAGGTTATAACTTTAGGTGTTGATGGATTGTTATATTTCGATGTGAACATCTTAATTGGGGCTGTGGGAAAGCCATTAAGAAAACACAACTTTTATATTACAGGATAATCGATTAAATCGCAAGTGTTAATTAAACTTTTCACTCACGAAATTTAATCTTTTTTGTATTCAAGATCCCAGAGCATTAAACCACAGCTAACTGCAGTAGGTCCTGCAGCAGATCGGTTACATGCAGCAATCATATTCGGTACATCAGAGGCTTTCCGTTTGCCCTCTCCGATCTCCAGCAGTGTACCTACAATGATACGAACCATATGCTGCAAAAAGCCGTTACCACTCACATAAATGTGAATGACACCCTGATCGCGCGGATGGTCTCTGCACATTGATCGGTCCACTTCCATCCATGCTTCGTACACCGAACGGACATGATTCTCTTTCTGAGACTTGCGTGAAGCAAAAGAGGTAAAATCATACGTCCCTATGAAATGTCGTAAGCCCTCCTGCATTGCCATAATATCAAGCTTCGCATGATGATGATACTGCAGTCTTCTGTTAAATACATCCGGAAATTGATTCGCATTGACTGTATAACGATACGTTTTCTTTTTCGCTGCATAGCGAGAATGAAAATCAGCCGAAACTTCAATCGCATCAATAACGACAATATCGGAGGGTAATCTGGAGTTGAGTGCAATACACCAACGTTCAATCGGGATCTGGGACTCCGTAGGAAAATTGAAGATTTGTCTGCGGGCGTGAACACCTGCATCTGTTCGGCCTGAACCTGTAATTTTAACCTTCTCACCGGTTAAAGCACGAATCGCATCTTCAAGATGATCCTGAATGGTATTCCCACCCGGCTGTACTTGGAAGCCGAAATAGGCAGTGCCATCATAAGTTAACGTCATACATAAGTTCCGCATTATTACCACACCTTTGTTCCATACTATACATATCCCTATCCCGAACAGCAAAAGAAGCCCCTTACGGAGCTTCTATTACAGCACGAATTCCGAAATGAAGAGAAAAAAAGGGTTAATCCAGAATCGTTGATTCTGTCCCCTTTCCTCATCTCATCTGTTTTACGCGCGGTCTACCAGTTCCAAGTAAACCATTGGCGCTGCGTCACCACGACGAGGTCCCAGTTTCAAGATACGAGTGTATCCACCTGGACGCTCAGCGTAACGACCGGACAATTCGCTAAACAGTTTTTGGATTGCATCTTGCTCACCATCGATAGTTTCGCGGCGAACATAAGCTGCCACTTGGCGACGGGCATGAAGATCTCCCTTTTTCGCTTTAGTGATCAGTTTTTCAGCAATAGAGCGAACCTCTTTTGCTTTCGCTTCAGTTGTCTGAATGCGTTCGTATAAGAACAGGTCGGTTACCAGGTCACGGAACAAAGCTTTACGTGCGCTGGAATTACGGCCCAACTTTTGGTATGCCATTGTTATCCCTCCTTCACTTCAAGCACTCGGCTGTCTATTCTTCTGTACGGAGTCCCAAACCAAGTTCCTCAAGCTTCTCTTGAACTTCTTCCAAAGACTTGCGTCCGAGGTTACGGACTTTCATCATGTCTTCTTCCGTTTTCGTAGTCAGCTCTTGCACGGTATTAATACCGGCACGTTTGAGGCAGTTGTAGGAACGAACAGAGAGATCCAGCTCTTCGATCGTCATTTCGAGTACTTTTTCTTTTTTGTCTTCTTCTTTTTCGACCATGATCTCTGCATCTTTCGCTTCGTCTGTAAGACCCACGAAGAGCATCAAATGCTCAGTCAAAATTTTAGCGCCGAGGCTTACAGCCTCTTCAGGACGAATACTTCCATCAGTCCAAACTTCCAACGTGAGCTTGTCATAGTTGGTCACCTGACCGACACGCGTATTTTCCACAGCGTAGTTAACGCGACTGATCGGGGTGAAGATGGAATCGACTGGGATGACGCCGATCGGCTGGTCATCGCGTTTATTCCGATCTGCCTGGACGTAGCCGCGACCGCGATTGGCAAAAATACGCATGTGAAGTCTCGAACCTGGTCCGAGCGTAGCAATGTGCAAATCCGGGTTAAGGATTTCCACATCGGAGTCAGCACGGATATCTCCAGCCGTAATTGCTCCTTCGCCTTCAGCATCAATCTCGAGCACTTTCTCCTCGTCCGAATGAATCTTAAGCGACAAAGCTTTCAGGTTAAGAATAACCTCCGTTACATCTTCCATTACGCCAGGAACTGTAGCAAATTCATGCAGAACGCCATCGATTTGAACCGAAGACACTGCCGCACCCGGCAGTGACGAGAGCAAGATTCGGCGAAGCGAGTTTCCAAGCGTCGTACCGTATCCGCGCTCAAGCGGTTCTACTACGAATTTCCCATAGGTGCCATCATCGTTGACGTCTACCGTCTCAATTTTCGGCTTTTCGATTTCAATCACTGCAATACCCCTCCTTCAAAACGTCGGTCCTCTATGAAACATTTACCTTCTCTTGCGAAAACATGTAGTAGTATGCCTAAACAACCATTATTAGCAGATTGTGCCGGAAATATACCACACGCAGGGGCAAATCTCATTAGACACGACGACGTTTTGGAGGACGGCATCCGTTATGCGGGACTGGAGTTACGTCTTTGATCAGGTTAACTTCAAGACCAGCAGCTTGCAAAGAGCGGATCGCTGCTTCACGGCCTGCGCCTGGTCCTTTAACCATAACCTCAACGGCTTTCATCCCATGTTCCATTGCAGCTTTGGCAGCAGTCTCAGCAGCCATTTGTGCAGCAAACGGAGTCGATTTACGGGAACCTCTGAATCCGAGGCCGCCGGAGCTTGCCCACGAAATTGCATTTCCGTGAGGATCCGTAATAGTAACGATAGTGTTATTGAAAGTGGAACGGATATGCGCCACGCCAGATTCAATATTCTTACGGTCACGACGTTTAGTACGTACGACTTTTTTCGGTTTAGCCATTTTCTCTTATCCCCCCTTATTATTTCTTCTTGTTCGCTACTGTACGACGAGGACCTTTACGAGTACGAGCATTCGTTTTCGTACGTTGTCCACGAACAGGCAGACCACGACGATGACGAACTCCACGGTAACAACCGATCTCCGTCAAACGTTTAATATTCAAAGAGATTTCTCGACGCAGGTCACCTTCTACTTTGACCTCTTTATCGATACTTTCACGCAATTTGCCGACTTCATCTTCCGTCAAATCACGAACACGAGTGTCCGGATTGATGCCTGTTGTGCTCAGAATTTTCTGGGAAGTCGTTTTACCGATTCCGAAAATATAAGTCAAGGCGATCTCAACGCGCTTATCACGTGGCAAATCCACACCAGATATACGTGCCATTTTACGCTACACCCCCTTCTTTAACCTTGTTTTTGTTTGTGTTTCGGATTTTCACAGATAACCATAACATTCCCTTTGCGGCGAATGACTTTGCACTTTTCGCAAATCGGCTTGACCGAAGGTCTTACCTTCATGTGAATTACCTCCTCAAAGTTTTGCTAAGCAAAACCCTCTTCGTAAGCATTGACCTTGTTCTACTATTGTAAAACCGGCTTCGAAGCTTTCGCAAGTTTTGCCGGGCAAAACCCGCTTCATAAGCTTCACAGTTCATTGCAACTGTCTACTACTATTTACGGTAAGTTATGCGACCTTTTGTTAAATCATAAGGCGACAACTGAACAACTACTTTGTCTCCAGTCAGGATACGGATAAAGTGCATCCGCAGTTTTCCGGAAACGTGAGCGAGAATTTGATGACCGTTCTCAAGCTCAACCTTGAATGTTGCATTCGGTAGCGGTTCGAGAACCGTACCTTCCACTTCAATGACATCTTCCTTGGCCATTAGTCAGTCTCCTTTCTCTTCAGCTTGAATGTTGGTGGATTCCAGAAATGAATGAACCGCGTAACGGAGCTTTCCATTTGTCACCCGACCACTCTCGTTTAAACTGTTCACAACCTCGCTACTAATCATGGGCTGGAGTTCAAGATGAAGAAGATTCTTCTTCTTGGGTTGATCAAACTTACGTTTGTCTCCATCCGCAATATATACGAACTTACTGTCCGCTATAGCAACAATTACTGCGGCTTGGTCCGCATTGCGGCCTTTACGGATCTTCACAAGTTGACCGAGCTGCGGATTAGACTGATTGTTCATGCCTTATCACCTACGCATTCAGTTTCGTGAAAATTTCCATACCATCTGGTGTAACTGCTACGGTGTGTTCAAAGTGGGCACATAACGTTCCATCAACTGTGACGACAGTCCAGTTATCTTCCAACGTTTTCACATACCGTCTACCTACGTTAACCATCGGCTCTATGGCCAGCACCATGCCCGCTTTAAGCCGTGGTCCCCGATCAGGAAGACCATAGTTCGGAATCTTTGGTTCCTCGTGCAAATCTGCACCTATGCCGTGACCGACATATTCACGAACCACGGAGAACCCTTCATCTTCAATATATTTCTGAATCGCATGAGATATTGTAAACAAGCGAACGTCCGGTTTTACCAGCGCCAGACCTGCGTATAACGAAGCCTCGGTAACGTCCAGAAGACGACGGGCTTCTTCGGAAATACGGCCGACCGGATAAGTCCAGGCGGAATCTCCATGATACCCCTGGTACTGCGCGCCAATGTCAAACGTAACGATATCGCCCTCGTTCAACTTGCGTTTGCCGGGAAATCCATGTACCAACTCTTCATTGACTGAAGCGCACACACTGGCAGGGAAACCGTTATAACCTTTGAAAGACGGCACAGCTCCTTGACTGTGGATATATTGATCGGCCATATGGTCAAGTTCTCCAGTCGTAATACCGGGAGCGATATGCTCTGCCAAGAGACGATGCGTTTCCGCAACAATTCTCCCTGCTTCCCTCATCAAGCCCAGTTCCGTTTCGGACTTACCAATGATCATCAATTAACCTCTCAGTAAGGACACGATTTCTTGAGAAACTTGATCGATATCCTGTTCTCCGTTCATTTGTCGAAGAAGACCTTTAGTCTCATAGAACGTGAGGAGTGGTGCTGTTTTGTTGATATACTCGTCCAGTCGTGTACCTACACTCTCTTCATTATCATCAGAGCGTTGATACAACTCACCAGCACATCTATCACAAATACCTTCCTGCTTAGGCGGATTGAATACCACATGATAAGTGGAACCACAGTTTTTACAAATTCGACGCCCCGTCAAACGAGCGAGCAATTTGTTGCGATCCACTTTCAGGTTGATTACATGATCGAGACCTGAGTTCAATCGATCCAGAATGCCATCGAGCGCTTCTGCTTGGGAAAGGGTTCTTGGAAATCCGTCCAAGAGGAAACCTTCTCTGCAATCAGGCTGCTGCAAACGTTCTTCAACGATGCCAATGGTTACATCATCTGGTACAAGCAATCCTTGATCCATATATTCCTTGGCTTTCATGCCAATGGGAGTTCCCTGTTTGATCGCGAGACGAAATGCATCGCCTGTTGAAATATGGGGAATACCGAACTCTTTCACGATGACGTCTGCTTGTGTTCCTTTTCCTGCCCCCGGAGGGCCCATGAATAGGATGTTCACGTTATGTCACTCCCTCCAAGACTACCCTACATCAACAAACAGCACAATAGGTGCCGGCAAGTAAATCTTCACTCCACCGGTACCTATTGCCTATTTATTGATAAAACCTTTGTAGTGGCGTTTGATCAATTGGCTTTCGATTTGCTTCATCGTATCCAGCGCAACACCGATAACGATCAGGAGGGATGTTCCTCCAATTTGCGCAGATTGAGGCAAACCAGACAGTGCCCCCAAGATTACAGGCAGAACGGAAATGACTGCCAAGAACATGGCACCGGCCATTGTCAAACGAGTCATGACACGGGTCAGATATTTCTCGGTTGCTTTACCCGGGCGAATGCCTGGGATGTAACCGCCGTTCTTTTTCATATTATCAGCCATCTGCTGAGGATTCATCTGTACGAAAGTATAGAAGAATGTGAAACCGAAGATCATCACGACATACAACAACATTCCAAGAGGTTTGTGTGTAGTCAGATTCTGTCCGATCCATTGTGCCCATAAGCGATCTGCCCAGAAGTTGGCGATGATCGTCGGGAACATCAACAGCGATGATGCAAAGATAACAGGGATAACACCTGCTGCATTAATTTTCAGCGGGATATGTGTATTCTGTCCACCGTACATTTTGTTACCTACGACACGTTTAGCGTACTGTACCGGAATTTTCCGAATCGCCTGCTGAATGTAAATGACCCCTATGATGATCAACACAATAACAATTGCGATGATAACACCTTTAAGAATATTCATAAACAGTTGGTCAGGTTGAATGAAGTCGGATTCGATCGTTTGTTTGATAATGTTAGGCACCGTAGATAGGATACCCGCAAAGATCAAGATCGAAATCCCGTTTCCTATGCCCTTCTCGGTGATCTGCTCACCAAGCCACATCAGGAATGAAGTACCGGCCGTAAGTACAATCGCGATCAAGATATAATCTGCAAATGTAGCGTTAGGAATCATGTCTGTATTGTACAAGCGGTTGAATCCGATCGACGTACCAAACGCTTGAATCAATGCCAGGCCAATCGTTAAATAACGGGTCAATTGTGCAGATTTCTTCTTACCTTGTTCACCTTGCTTTGCCCACTCCGCTAATTTAGGAATAACGTCCATGGAAAGCAACTGTACTATGATAGACGCAGTGATGTAAGGCACGATCCCGAGCGCAAATATCGAGAACTGGAACAGCGCTCCACCCGAGAACGTATTGAGAAGTCCAAAAACTTCTTTACCCGCAGAATTTGTCGCTTCGAACACGTCTTTGTTAACTCCCGGTACGGGAACAAAGGAGCCGATGCGGTAAATGATCAGTACAAAAAGGGTAAATAATACCCTTTTGCGCAGATCTTCAACCCGCCAGATATTCTTTAGGGTCTTGAACATTAAATCACCTCGGTTGTACCGCCGGCAGCTTCAATTTTCTCAATAGCAGATTGAGAAAACTTGTTAGCTTTAACAGTCAGCTTCACAGTGACATCACCGTTACCCAGGATTTTGATTCCGGATTTAGCGTTTTTAACTACGCCGTTCGTCATCAAGAATTCTGGAGTTACTTCAGTACCCGCAGCAAAACTGTTCAGGTCTTCAGTATTCACAACTGCATATTCTTTGCGAGTTGGGTTTACAAAACCACGTTTTGGCAAGCGACGATACAATGGATTTTGTCCACCTTCGAAGCCTGGACGTACTCCACCGCCAGAACGAGAATTTTGTCCTTTGTGACCGCGACCTGATGTTTTACCTGTACCACTACTTGGACCGCGACCAAGACGTTTACGTTCTTTGCGGGATCCAGGAGATGGTGAAAGCTCATGTAACTTCATCGTTCGTTGCACCTCCTTAAAGATTTGTGGGATTAACCCGATATTAAGCTTCTACTTCTTTAACAGCAACCAAGTGGCTTACTTTGTTAATCATACCACGGATGGCAGGATTATCGTTTTGAACCACTTTGCTATTGATTTTGCGCAAACCCAATGTTTTCACAGTTGTTCTTTGCGTCTCCGGACGTCCGATCAAGCTGCGGACGAGGGTAATTTCTAATTTAGCCATGAGAATTCCCTCCTTAACCCAGAAGCTCTTCGACGGATTTTCCGCGCAGTTTAGCCACGTCTTCAGCACGCTTCAAACGGGACAAACCTTCCAAAGTCGCATTGACCATGTTCATGGAATTCGAAGAACCCAGAGATTTTGTCAAAATGTCACCTACACCAGCAAGTTCGAGAACCGCACGTACAGGACCACCAGCGATAACACCAGTACCTTCAGATGCTGGTTTTAACAGCACGCGTCCTGCGCCGAACTTACCTGTTACCAAGTGAGGAATCGATGTTCCTACGAGTGGAACGTGTACAAGGTTTTTCTTAGCGTCTTCAATACCTTTGCGAATTGCATCAGGTACTTCGCCCGCTTTACCGATACCAGCTCCAACCCAGCCGTTGCCGTCGCCGACTACAACCAGTGCGCTAAAGCTGAAACGGCGTCCGCCTTTTACTACTTTAGCTACGCGATTAATATTTACAACTCTTTCAGTCAGTTCCAAAGTATTCGGATCTACACGCAAGTCGTTAACCTCCTTTTGAAAAATATCTTAAAACTCAAGTCCTGCTTCACGAGCCGCTTCAGCCAATGCTGCGATACGACCATGGTACAGATAACCGCTACGGTCAAATACGATGTTGGAAACACCTTTGTCTTTCGCACGTTTAGCAACGAGTTCGCCAACTTTACGAGCTGATTCAACAGATGCACCATTTTTGATGTCAGTGCTCAATTCTTTGTCTACGGTAGACGCGGAAGCGATTGTTACACCAGCAACATCATCGATGATTTGAGCATACATATGTTTACCAGAACGGAATACGTTCAAACGAGGACGTGCTGCCGTTCCTTGGATTTTCTTACGAACACGAAGGTGTCTTTTCAGACGAGCCTTATTTTTATCTGGTTTCGTAATCATCTCAAAGATTCACTCCTTTCAGGTTACCTCGCTGGCTTCAAAGCAGAAGCCACGGGGTATATTAGAAACACACGAAGCAAGCAAGCCGAAAGCCGCGCAAAGGCGGTAAGAGAAATCTTATTTCTTCTTACCGGCTTTACCTTCCTTACGGATGATACGCTCGCCTTCATATTTAATACCTTTACCTTTGTACGGCTCAGGTTCACGTACGGAACGGATTTTAGCAGCGTAAGCACCTACACGCTCTTTGTCAATTCCGCGAACGATGATTTTTGTATTCGAAGGTACTTCGAATTCGATTCCCGCTTCCGGTGTAATTTCAACCGGGTGAGAGTAACCAACGTTCAGAACGATTTTATCTCCGGATTTGCTTGCACGATATCCGACCCCAACCAATTCCAGAGATTTCGCGAATCCTTCAGTAACGCCGCTCACCATATTGTTTACAACGCTACGCGTTGTGCCGTGCAAAGAACGGTGAGTTTTGTTATCGGAAGGACGCACAACTGTGATTTCGTTATTTTCAACTGTAACCTTCATGTCTTTATGAAGCTCACGAGTCAAAGTTCCTTTAGGTCCTTTTACCGTAATAACGGTGTTGTCCAGGGTGATGTCTACACCACTTGGTACTGTGATTGGTTTGCGACCAATACGAGACATATGTTGCACCTCCTATCTTGTGACGTTATATTACCAAACGTAGCAAACGACTTCTCCGCCGGATTTCGATTGACGAGCTTCTTTGTCCGTCATGATACCTTTAGATGTCGAGATGATCGCGATTCCCAGGCCACCAAGTACACGAGGTACTTCGTTGCTTTTCGTGTAAACACGAAGACCAGGTTTACTGATTCTTTTCAGACCAGTAATAACGCGCTCGTTATTTTGACCGTATTTCAGGAAAACACGGATAATCCCTTGTTTGTTATCATCGATAACTTCAGCGTCACGGATGAAACCTTCACGCTTCAGGATATCGGCGATTTGTTTTTTCATTGTTGAAGCAGGCATTTCTACCGTTTCGTGACGAACAGTGTTCGCGTTACGAATACGAGTAAGCATATCTGCAATTGGATCAGACATAGTCATTGTGAGTTAACCTCCTTCCCGTTCAGGACTTTTTACCAGCTTGCTTTTTTCACGCCAGGAATCTGGCCTTTATAAGCTAATTCACGGAAGCAAATTCTGCAAATTTTGAACTTTTGCAGGACCGAATGTGGACGTCCGCAACGTTCACAGCGTGTATATGCACGTACTTTGAACTTTGGTGTACGTTGTTGTTTAACTTTCATCGAAGTTTTTGCCACTTAGCCTGACACCTCCTAAATAATTTCGGAGAAAAGGGAGTCCTTCCAGACACCCGGAAACGTTATGCCAACATTACTTAACGAAAGGCATTCCCATTTGCGTAAGCAATTCACGGGACTCTTCGTCTGTTTTCGCCGTTGTTACAATGACAATATCCATACCGCGGACTTTATCAACTTTATCGTATTCGATCTCCGGGAAGATCAATTGCTCTTTCAGACCCAGTGTATAGTTACCACGTCCATCGAAAGCATTACTCGATACACCGCGGAAGTCGCGGACACGAGGAAGCGTTACGTTGAGCAGCTTATCTAGGAAGAAGTACATACGCTCACCGCGTAATGTAACTTTCGCACCGATAGGCATATTCTCACGCAGTTTGAAACCTGCGATAGATTTTTTAGCACGAGTGATTACAGGTTTTTGACCGGCGATCAGTTGCAAATCGTTTACTGCAGAATCCAACACTTTAGAGTTTTGGACAGCGTCGCCCACACCCATGTTGATAACGATTTTCTCGATTTTCGGCACTTGCATTACCGTTGTATAGTTAAACTTCTGCATCAAAGCAGGAGCGATTTCTTGCAGGTAACGTTCTTTCATTCTTGATGCCATGAATCATAGCCCTCCTTTCTCATTCGGTTCAATTAGTCGATAATTTCTCCGGAACGTTTAGCAACGCGCACTTTCTTACCGTTATCCAAAACTTTGTAACCTACACGGGTTACTTTTCCGCTCTTCGGATCGATGTGCATTACGTTGGAAACGTGAATCGGAGCTTCCTTCTCGATAATGCCGCCTTGCGGATTTTGCTGGTTAGGCTTCTGGTGTTTTTTCACCATGTTAACACCTTCCACAAGGACGCGGTTCTCACGAGGATAAGCAGCGATGACACGGCCTTTTTTACCTTTGTCTTTACCGCTGATCACCATAACCGTATCTTCCTTTTTAACGTGAAGTTTGTTGTTATGGGATTCCAGAACTTTTTTCACTCTTGGCATTTCGTACACCTCCTGTTTCTAACATCACGAGATTAAGCTTTAGATAACTTCTGGAGCCAAGGAAACGATTTTCATGAAGTCTTTATCGCGAAGTTCGCGAGCAACTGGTCCGAAAATACGTGTTCCACGTGGGCTTCTGTCGTCTTTTACAACAACCGCTGCATTTTCATCAAAACCGATGTAGGAACCGTCTTTACGACGTACAGAACGTTTCGTACGAACGACAACCGCTCTAACTACATCACCTTTTTTGACAACGCCGCCTGGTGTTGCTTGTTTAACAGAACAAACGATCAGATCACCGATTTGAGCTGTACGACGTCCCGTACCGCCGAGTACGCGGATACACATCAGTTCCTTCGCACCGGAGTTGTCGGCCACAGTCAAACGTGTAAATGGTTGAATCATTTAGTATTCCTCCTTTCAGCAATGCTGCTGATGCATTAGATGATAACCGCTTTTTCTACGATTTCAGTAAGTCTCCAGCGTTTATCTTTCGAAAGCGGACGAGTCTCCATGATTTTCACCGTGTCACCGATTTTCGCAGTGTTTTCTTCGTCATGCGCTTTGAATTTTTTAGTAACCTTAATGCGTTTATGGTACAAGTTGTGTTTTTTGTAAGTTTCTACAGCAACAACAATCGTTTTATCCATTTTATCGCTGACCACTTTACCAGTTTGCACTTTACGTGCGTTACGTTCTTCGCTCATTGTTGGCCTCCTTCCTGATTACGGACGGATTGTCCATCCTATCCCTAATTAACCGATTCCCAATTCTCTCTCACGGATAATGGTTTTAGCACGAGCTATTTCTTTCCGCACATCACGGATGCGAGTCGGGTTATCCAGCTGACCGGTAGCTAATTGAAAGCGGAGGTTAAAGAGTTCTTCTTTAAATCCGGCAATCTTTTGCTCGATTTCAGCAGAGGTTAGGTTGCGAAATTCACTAGCTTTCATTTGCTTCACCACCCAATTCTTCACGTTTCACGAACTTCGTTTTGATTGGCAGTTTGTGAGCGGCAAGACGCATTGCTTCGCGTGCAATTTCCTCCGGTACACCAGCAAGTTCAAACATGATCTTACCTGGTTTCACTACTGCAACCCATTTTTCTACGTTACCTTTACCGCTACCCATCCGAACCTCGAGAGGCTTTTGAGTGATTGGTTTGTCTGGGAAAATTTTGATCCAAACTTTACCACCACGTTTGATGTAACGAGTCATCGCAATACGAGCCGCTTCGATCTGACGGTTCGTAATCCAAGCCGGTTCCGTAGCTTGCAGACCGTATTCGCCAAAGTTCAGAGTCGTTCCGCCTTTAGCTTGGCCTTTCATATGTCCACGTTGTTGCTTACGGTGTTTTACGCGTTTTGGTACCAACATGATTAGTTGCCTCCTTCCTTAGCAGCTTGTTTCTTAGCCGTAGGAAGAACCTCTCCACGATAGATCCATACTTTTACGCCGATAAGTCCGTAAGTAGTATGAGCCTCTGCTGTACCATAGTCAATGTCAGCACGCAGTGTGTGCAGTGGAACAGTTCCTTCGCTGTAGCCTTCAGAACGTGCGATCTCAGCACCGCCAAGACGTCCGCCTACTTGAGTTTTGATACCTTTAGCACCAGAGCGCATAGTTCTTTGAATTGCTTGTTTCAGAGCACGACGGAAAGAAACACGACGTTCCAATTGTTGTGCAATGCTTTCAGCTACAAGAATAGCGTCCAAGTCTTGGTTCTTAATTTCAGAAATGTTGATGTGTACTTTTTTACCGCCAGCAATTTTCGTAATTTGGTTACGAAGATTTTCAACTTCCGAACCACCCTTACCAATAACCATACCTGGTTTAGCAGTGTGAATCGTTACGTTTACGCGGTTAGCCGCTCTCTCAATTTCTACACGAGATAAAGCGGAGTCTTTCAATTTATTTTTCAGGAATTCACGAATTCTCACGTCTTCCATCAAAAGATCACCGAAGTCTTTGCCTGCATACCACTTAGATTCCCAGTCACGGATAATTCCGACACGGAGTCCGACTGGATTTACCTTTTGGCCCACACATTTCCCCTCCTTCTACTTCTCAGATACCACCAAAGTAATGTGGCTAGTACGTTTGTTAATACGACTTGCACGTCCCATTGCACGAGGGCGGAAACGTTTCATTGTTGGTCCTTGGTTCACGTAAGCTTGCGAGATAACCAAGTTGTTAACATCCAAAGAATAGTTATGTTCCGCATTCGCAATAGCGGAGTTAAGCAACTTCTCAACGATTGGAGAAGCAGATTTCGGAGTGTGACGGAGAATGGCAACCGCCTCACCTACTTGCTTGCCACGAATCAAGTCAACAACGAGTTGAGCTTTACGAGGAGCAATCCGGATAAACTTAGCATGTGCTTTTGCTTCCATTGTGTAACCTCCTTTCAAACATTAAAGATATTCATTTATCTTCTTGTTTTCTTATCATCAGCAGTATGGCCTTTGTACGTACGGGTTGGAGCGAACTCACCCAGTTTGTGTCCGACCATGTCCTCAGTTACATACACTGGCACGTGTTTACGACCATCGTAAACGCCAAATGTGTGTCCGATGAATTGCGGGAAAATTGTAGAACGACGGGACCAGGTTTTGATCACATTCTTCTTACCTGAAGCTTCCATCTCTTCTACCTTTTTAAGCATGTAGCCATCAATGAATGGCCCTTTTTTCAAACTGCGACCCATGTGGAGATCCTCCCTTCAAACATAGCTATTATGCATCCGCAGATGCCTCACGAAGTTATGCACAGTGTGTATTACTTCGTGCGGCGGCGAATGATGTATTTATCAGAAGCTTTATTTTTCTTACGCGTTTTGTAACCAAGTGTAGGTTTACCCCATGGTGACATTGGCGATTTACGTCCGATTGGAGCACGACCTTCACCACCACCGTGTGGGTGATCGTTAGGGTTCATTACTACACCACGAACCTCAGGACGTTTACCCAACCAACGGCTACGACCGGCTTTACCGATTTTGATGAGCTCGTGGTCTTGGTTACCTACAGATCCGATTGTCGCGCGGCAAACTTTCAAAATACGACGAACTTCTCCGGAAGAGAGACGAACGGAAACGTATTTTTCTTCTTTACCAAGCAATTGAGCTTCTGTACCAGCAGCACGAACCAATTGTCCGCCTTTACCTGGTTTCAACTCGATGTTGTGGATAACGGTACCTACTGGAATGTTTTCGAGTGGCAGTGCGTTACCGATTTTGATGTCTGATTCAGGTCCGGAGAATACTTGATCTCCAACTTTCAAACCTTTAGGAGCGATGATATAACGCTTTTCACCATCAGCATAGTGAATCAGAGCGATGTTGGATGTACGGTTCGGGTCATACTCAATCGTAGCAACGCGGCCCGGTATTCCATCTTTAGTACGTTTGAAGTCAATGATACGGTATTTACGTTTGTGTCCACCACCATGGTGACGAACTGTAATTTTACCTTGGTTGTTGCGGCCTGCTTGTTTGCTCAACGGGGCCAACAACGATTTCTCCGGCTGATTTGTGGTGATTTCCTCAAATGTAGAAACGGACATGTTCCGTCTTGCCGGGGATGTTGGTTTATACTTTTTGATTGGCACTGGGTTTCCCTCCTTACTTCAAAAATTCAATTATACAGTTTCAAAGAACTCAAGCGTTTTGCTGTCTTTTGTCAACGTTACAAACGCTTTTTTCCATTCGCTAGTATATCCGGAATAACGTCCGTACCGTTTCGGCTTAGCTGGAACACGAAGCGTGTTCACGTTTTTCACTTTTACATTGAAAATAGCTTCTACTGCCTTTTTGATCTCGGTTTTGTTTGCACGGATATCGACTTCAAATACATATTTCAAGTCGTTCATCATGTCAGCAGTACGTTCCGTAATAATCGGACGTTTTACAATATCACGAGGATCCTTCATTACGCGAGCACCTCCTCTACCTTCTGAACTGCTTCTTTCGTAATGATCAATTTGTCGTGCGAGAGCACGTCAAGAACATTAATACCGTCAGCAGCTACGAATTTCACGCCTGGAATATTCCGTGCGGAAAGAGCTACATTATCATCATAGCTAGGAGCTACGATCAAAGCTTTACGTCCCACTTTGAGGTTACTCAAGATGGCTGCAAATTCTTTAGTTTTAGGCGTACTCAACGTGAGAGCGTCCAAAACGATAATGTCATTGTCAAGCACTTTGGATGAAAGGGCTGATTTGATCGCCAAGCGGCGAACTTTCTTAGGCAGTTTATACGCATAGCTCCGTGGTGTTGGACCAAATACGATACCGCCGCCTTTCCATTGTGGTGAACGAATTGAACCTTGACGAGCGCGACCTGTACCTTTTTGTTTCCAAGGCTTACGTCCACCGCCACGAACTTCAGAACGTCCTTTTACTTTGTGGGTACCTTGACGAAGGGAAGCGCGTTGCATAAGAACTGCATCGTACAGAACGTGTTGGTTCGGCTCAATTCCGAAAACCGCATCGTTCAATTCAACTTCGCCTACTTGGCTACCATCTACATTGTAAACTGATACTTTTGGCATTTTGTGTTCCTCCTTTCTTCAGTGGTTATTTTTTCACCGTTTCTTTAACTCTAATGAGACTGTTTTTCGGTCCAGGAATAGAACCTTTCACGAGCAACACGTTACGCTCAGCGTCTACTTTAACTACTTCAAGACGTTGGATTGTAATAGTATCATGTCCCATGTGTCCTGGCAGGCGTTTGCCTTTAGGAACGCGGTTAGCTTGGATCGAACCCATTGAACCAGGGCCACGGTGGTAACGCGAACCGTGTGACATAGGTCCAGTGCTTTGTCCCCAACGTTTGATAACGCCGGCAAAACCTTTACCTTTAGAAATACCCGTTACGTCAACGAATTCGCCTTCAGCGAAAATGTCAGCTTTCAGTTCTTGGCCAACTTCATATTCTGCGATGTTGATACCGCGAACTTCACGAACGTAGCGCTTAGGGGCAGTGTTCGCTTTTTTAGCGTGACCTGCTTCTGGCTTGTTAGCATTTTTCTCTTTCTTATCGGAGTAACCGATTTGAATTGCTTCGTAGCCATCGTTCTCAATGTCTTTCTTTTGCAAAACAACACAAGGGCCTGCTTCGATAACCGTTACTGGAACGACGTTACCTTCAGGAGTAAATACTTGAGTCATTCCGAGTTTTTTTCCTAAGATTGCTTTCATGTTGACACCTCTTTTCCTTTATACATGGTCTTTGTTGTAGCTTGTATTACAATTTAATTTCGATATCTACACCGGACGGCAGATCCAAGCGCATCAAGGCATCCACAGTTTGTGGAGTCGGGTTAACGATGTCGATCAAACGTTTGTGTGTACGTTGTTCGAATTGTTCCCGAGAATCCTTGTACTTGTGCACCGCACGAAGAATAGTAATGATTTGTTTTTCAGTAGGAAGCGGAATCGGACCGGATACACCAGCACCCGAACGTTTTGCTGTTTCAACAATTTTCTCCGCGGATTGATCAAGAATTCTGTGGTCGTAAGCTTTCAAACGAATACGAATTTTTTGCTTTGCCATTTTAGTCCCTCCTTCTATCGCCCAATTTTTTATCGGACATACTCCGTGAAAATTTTCTAGCCACTCTCCCATGGCAAAGGGGCCGGGTGTGCCAGTAACCTCTCACATCATCGCAACGTCACAGAACAACATTCATTATTATATAGAAAAGATAGGCGTATTGCAAGCATATTTAAGAAAAACATTTAAACTTATCTTTTCTGATGAAATGACTTCGTTTATTGCAGTGTTAATCTTCAATATCCAGGCTGCCTTGCCAATCCTTCTAAACTTGTAAATGATGTTCATTTCGTATGACGCAGGTTCCGAACTTTAAACATAATAAAAGAGTTCTCTATCCGATGTCGGATAAAGAACTCTTCCGAAACTTCGTTACAATACAATGTTACTCGTTCCAGTACACTGTTACATATGCTTTATTCAGCGTTAAGCCGAATTATTTTTGGATAGATGCTACGGAACCGGCACCTACTGTACGTCCGCCTTCACGAATGGAGAATTTAGTTCCTTCTTCAATCGCGATTGGGGAGATCAGGGAAACAGTAACAGTGATGTTATCACCAGGCATTACCATTTCAGTACCTTCAGGCAAGTTGATGATGCCTGTTACGTCAGTTGTACGGAAGTAGAACTGTGGACGGTAACCAGTGAAGAATGGTTTGTGACGTCCGCCCTCTTCTTTAGTCAGAACGTAGATTTGAGCTGTGAATTCTGTGTGTGGCTTAACAGAACCTGGTTTTGCAAGTACTTGACCACGCTCGATTTGAGTACGGTCAACACCACGCAACAATGCACCGATGTTGTCACCCGCTTGAGCGGAATCCAACAATTTACGGAACATCTCAACGCCTGTTACAACGGATTTTTTAGTTTCTTCAGTGATACCAACGATTTCGATCTCTTCGCCGACTTTAACAGTACCACGCTCTACACGGCCTGTAGCAACAGTACCACGACCAGTGATGGAGAATACGTCCTCGACAGGCATCAAGAAAGGCTTGTCAGTTTGACGCTCAGGCAGTGGGATGTAAGTGTCGATCTCTTTGAACATCTCAACGATTTTTTGAGCCCATTCGCCATCTGGGTTTGCCAGAGCTTCACGAGCGGATCCACGAGTGATTGGAGTATCGTCACCTGGGAACTCATATTCGTTAAGAAGGTCGCGAACTTCCATCTCAACCAATTCCAACAACTCTTCGTCTTCAACCATGTCACATTTGTTCAAGAATACAACAATGTAAGGTACGCCTACTTGACGGGAGAGCAAGATGTGCTCACGAGTTTGTGGCATTGGGCCGTCTGCTGCGGATACTACCAAGATAGCTCCATCCATTTGAGCCGCGCCAGTGATCATGTTTTTAACATAGTCGGCGTGACCTGGGCAGTCAACGTGAGCGTAGTGACGAGTGTCAGTTTCGTACTCAACGTGTGATGTGGAGATTGTGATACCGCGTTCGCGCTCTTCTGGAGCTTTGTCGATTTGGTCGAAAGCAATTGCTGCACCACCGTAAGTTTTGGACAATACAGTTGTGATTGCAGCAGTCAGAGTTGTTTTACCGTGATCGACGTGACCGATAGTACCGATGTTAACGTGGGGTTTATTACGTTCGTATTTAGCCTTTGCCATTTGAACGTGGCCTCCTTAAAATTATAATTTTATGTTTTCACTGAATGAAGTGCTCCGAATTGAATTCTTATGCACTTGCATTCAGTGTGAGAAAACTACTCGGTGCCTTTTGTTTTGGCAACGATTTCTTCAGCGATGCTCTTAGGAACTTCTTCATAGTGAGAGAGTTCCATGGAGAATACGCCGCGTCCTTGAGTACCGGAACGAAGAGTTGTAGAGTAACCAAACATTTCAGACAGAGGTACCTTAGCACGGATGATTTGAGCTCCACTACGGGAATCCATACCTTCGATGCGGCCACGACGGGAGTTCAACATACCCATTACGTCACCCATGTACTCTTCTGGAACAGTTACTTCTACTTTCATGATAGGCTCAAGCAGAACTGGTTTACACTTGTCTTTAGCCGCTTTAAGCGCCATAGATCCGGCAATTTTAAATGCCATCTCATTGGAATCGACATCATGGTAAGATCCGTCTACGATTGTAGCCTTAACGTCTACAAGCGGGAAGCCTGCAATAACGCCGTTTTTCATTTGCTCTTCAATCCCTGACAGTGCAGGTTGAATGTATTCTCTTGGAACCGAACCACCGACAACCTTACTTTCGAACTGGCTGCCTGTACCCGGCTCGAGAGGTTCGAATTCAACCCATACGTGACCGTATTGACCACGACCACCGGATTGACGTACGAATTTACCTTCAACGCGCGCTGGAGCACGGAATGTTTCGCGGTAAGCTACTTGTGGTTTACCCACAGTAGTTTCAACCTTGAACTCACGACGCATACGGTCGATGATGATATCAAGGTGAAGCTCACCCATACCTGCCAAGATCGTTTGGCCTGTTTCTTCGTCAGTATGAGCACGAAGAGTTGGATCCTCTTCAGTCAACTTACCGAGAGCAACACCCAGTTTATCCTGGTCAGCTTTGGTTTTAGGTTCAACAGCGATTTCGATAACCGGATCAGGGAAGTTCATTGACTCCAGGATAACCGGATTTTTCTCATCACATAGTGTATCACCTGTACCTGTATCTTTCAAACCTACGGCAGCTGCAATATCACCGGAGTAAACTACAGTGATTTCTTGACGGCTGTTCGCATGCATTTGAAGGATACGACCGATACGCTCACGTTTGTTTTTAGTGGCATTCAATACATATGATCCGGATTGAAGAACACCGGAGTATACACGGAAGAATGTCAATTTACCAACGTAAGGGTCTGTCATAATTTTGAATGCCAATGCGGAGAATGGCTCTTCATCAGAAGACTTACGAATTGTTTCAGTACCATCCTCAAGATGCCCTGTAATAGAAGCAACATCTGTTGGAGCTGGCAGGTAATCAACAACAGCATCCAACATCAGTTGAACACCTTTGTTACGATACGAGGATCCACAGATAACAGGGAAGATTTTAACTTCAACAACACCTTTACGAAGTACGGCTTTGATCTCATCAACTGTGATCTCTTCGCCTTCCAGGTATTTCATTGTCAAGTCTTCGTCAAGTTCTGCAACACGCTCGATCAATTCGTTGCGAAGTTCTTCAACTTGCTCAACGAATTCTGCAGGAATTTCAGTTTCTTCGATATCTTGTCCCAGGTCATCTTTGTACATATGTGCCCTTTGAGCAACGATATCAATGATACCATTGAAATCATTTTCAGCGCCGATTGGAAGTTGAATCGCAACAGCGTTCGCTTTAAGGCGATCACGCATATCAGATACAACGTTCAGGAAGTCAGCACCGATGATATCCATTTTGTTTACATATGCGATACGAGGTACGTTGTATTTATCAGCCTGTCTCCATACGGTTTCGGACTGAGGCTCAACGCCTTCTTTCGCACTGAATACACCAACTGCTCCGTCCAATACACGAAGGGAACGTTCAACTTCAACTGTGAAGTCAACGTGTCCCGGGGTATCAATAATATTAACGCGGTAGCCCTTCCAAGCAGCGGTAGTTGCAGCGGAAGTAATCGTAATTCCGCGCTCCTGTTCCTGTTCCATCCAGTCCATTGTCGCAGCGCCTTCGTGAACTTCACCGATTTTGTGCGTACGTCCTGTGTAGAACAGGATCCGCTCAGTTGTCGTGGTTTTACCCGCATCAATATGAGCCATGATCCCGATATTACGTGTATTTTTCAAGGAGAACTCTCTAGCCATGTAATGGGTCTCCCTTCAAAATTGAAGTTATTTTATTGTTAACTGAATCCTACCAACGGTAGTGAGCAAACGCTTTGTTTGCTTCAGCCATTTTGTGCGTATCTTCACGTTTTTTAACGGAAGCGCCTGTGTTGTTGGAAGCGTCGATGATCTCAGCCGCCAAACGCTCTTCCATTGTTTTCTCACCGCGGTTGCGGGAGTAGTTTACGAGCCAACGTAATCCCAGAGCAGTACGTCTCTCTGGTTTCACCTCGATTGGTACTTGGTAGTTGGCACCGCCGACACGGCGAGCTTTAACTTCCAGGACTGGCATGATATTCTTGATTGCTGCTTCAAATACTTCCATAGGGTCATTACCCGTACGTTCTTGAATTAACTTGAACGCATTATACAGAATGCTTTGAGCAACACCGCGTTTACCACCGATCATGATGCGGTTGATTAAACGAGTAACCAACTTACTGTTATATAACGGATCAGGCAACACGTCTCTTTTCGTAACTGGACCTTTGCGTGGCATGGATATCCCCCTTTCTTTCTTGTTCAGCAGATCCTGTACCTTCCAGACCTAAGCCAGAAGGCTTTCAGGTTCTCTGCTTATAATGGTTTAGGCTTTTTTAGCTTTTGGACGTTTTGCACCGTATTTCGAACGAGCTTGCATACGGTTGTTTACGCCTGCAGTATCGAGAGCTCCACGAACGATGTGATAACGAACTCCTGCAAGGTCTTTAACTTTACCTCCGCGGATCAATACCACGCTGTGCTCTTGAAGGTTATGTCCGATTCCCGGGATATAAGCAGTAACCTCGAGACGGTTCGTCAAACGAACACGGGCATACTTACGAAGTGCAGAGTTTGGTTTACGTGGAGTCATTGTACCTACACGAGTGCAGACACCACGTTTTTGTGGGGCACTGATGTTAGTAGATTCACGTTTCAAAGCGTTGAATCCTTTTTGCAAAGCTGGAGATTTTGACTTCTCAACTTTTGCTTGACGTCCTTTACGAACCAGTTGGTTAATAGTTGGCATGTGATTGCCACCCCCTTCCTCAAATATTCATGTTTCTTTATAAACCTCTTTGCACTAAGTCCACAGACCCAGGCGGTTCATAAAAAGACAAATGAAAAGTTTTTGCCTTAGAGAATCCCTAAAAGTTCTCGGACAAAAACGTTCCTTACACTATCATTTTACGACAGCAGCCATAGCTGCTCCTACTCCAATCCCGCAAGCCTTGCCGAGATTTTTCATTGTATCCACTTTCGTGCATTTCACATTGTGTTGTTCACACAAAGCAATGATTTTGGAAGTAAGCTGCGGATCACTATCTTCTGCGACATAGACTTCAGAAGCCATACCCGTCTGTACCATCCGCATGGTCTGTTTGGTACCAATTTTGACATGAGCATCTTGCAAGGCTTTTTCATTAGACATTGTGCATTCCTCCGAATTGAACCATGTACAATCAGCTGCCCACGCACCTTTGATATATTAGCATCTAGCGCAAGCATTGTCAATGCTAATCCTAAAACATTTTTTAAAAGTTTACGTACATCAGGATTCGTCCGCCTGTATCATACAAACGTCCGTCTCCTGACGCACAAAACTTTCTCTCTCCTCATTTAGAGGAGAAATCTATTTAATCAACCGAAACTGGCTCAAGTTCTTCTACTGAAGATTGGCCGTCTTCTGGCTCGGCAAGTTTGATGCTGCGGTAACGGTGCATACCTGTACCTGCAGGAATCAATTTACCGATGATTACATTTTCCTTCAGACCGAGCAACTGATCGACTTTCCCTTTGATCGCTGCATCTGTCAATACACGTGTAGTTTCTTGGAACGAAGCCGCCGAGAGGAAGGAGTCTGTTTCCAGGGATGCTTTCGTAATACCGAGCAGGATTGGTTTTGCAACCGCCGGCTCTTTATCACTAAGAATCGCAATTTTGTTAGCTCTTTCGTACTCATGCATATCCACGAACGATCCTGGCAACAGCGTTGTATCTCCTGCATCTACGATACGGATTTTACGCAGCATTTGACGGATCATAACTTCAACGTGCTTATCGTTAATTTCTACGCCTTGGTTACGATATACGCGTTGTACTTCCTGCAGAATGTAGTTTTGTACACCACGTATGCCTTTAATCCGTAGCATCTCTTTTGGATCGATGGAACCGTCTGTCAACTCGTCACCCGCTTCAACTTCCGCGCCTTCGCTTACGCGCACACGGGAACCGTAGGTAACGGCGTATACTTTGGATTCCGCTTCACCTTGAATTTCGATTTCACGACGATCTTTCGCTTCGCGAATCTCTTTAACCACACCATCGATTTCACTGATCGTTGCTTGACCCTTAGGATTACGAGCTTCGAACAACTCCTGGATACGTGGCAAACCTTGCGTAATATCGTCTCCGGCTACACCACCGGTGTGGAACGTACGCATTGTAAGCTGTGTTCCTGGCTCACCAATGGACTGTGCTGCGATAATACCAACCGCTTCACCAATCTCCACGTGTTTACCAGTCGCCAGGTTGCGACCATAACACTTCTTGCAGACACCATGACTAGCACGGCAGCTGAGCACGGAGCGGATTTGCAATTTGGTGATACCTGCTTCGATGATCGCTTCTGCTTTATCGGAGTCAATCAATTCATTGCGACCTACAATGATTTCTTTCGTTTCCGGATGACGAAGAGTCTCGAAACAGTATCTGCCTTCAATACGGTCATAGAGATCTTCAATAACCTCTTTACCATCTTGGATACGACTTACCGTAAAGCCTTTATCTGTTCCACAATCATCATCACGCACGATTACGTCTTGGGCTACGTCTACGAGACGACGAGTCAGGTAACCTGAATCCGCTGTACGTAGTGCCGTATCCGCCAAACCTTTACGCGCTCCGTGAGTCGAGATAAAGTACTCGAGTACTGTCAGACCTTCACGGAAGTTCGATTTGATTGGGAGTTCAATGATTCGACCGGATGGGTTGGCCATCAGACCACGCATACCGCCCAATTGGGTGATTTGCGATTTGTTACCCCGTGCTTTGGAGTCTACCATCATCATGATCGAGTTGTAACGATCCATGGACTTCATCAGAATCTCAGTGATGTCATCTTTGGATTTTGACCAGATATCAATGATACGGTCATAGCGCTCTTCATTCGTAATCAGACCACGACGGTACTGATTCGTAACGATTTGTGCTTTTTCCTCAGACTGTCTAAGAATTTCAAACTTCTCAGGCGGAACGATAACATCAGATACCGCAACCGTAATACCGGCACGAGTTGAGTATGTGAAGCCAAGTTGTTTGATCTTATCCAAAATAACGGCTGTTTCCGTTGTGTGATAAATTTCAAAACAACGTGCAATGATGGAGCCGAGGTATTCTTTACCGACACCGCCAGCCAGAGGAGCATTCATAATAGCTTCTCTAAGATCAGCACCTTTTTCATATACAAATGAGTGATCTGCAGTACCTTGGTACAGGTTCGCACGAGTCGCATCATTGATATACGGGAAGCTTGCCGGGAAAATTTCATTAAAGATAATTTTACCAACAGTTGTCAGCAACATTCCTTCTTGTTGTTTTTCCGTGAAGCTTGTTTTACCAAGCGCCTTAACCGGAATAGCAACACGCGCATGCAGACCAGCAGTACCACGTTGGTATGCCGATACAGCTTCGTTAACTGTACGCAGGATCATACCTGTGCCCTTTTCTTCCTTGTTGTCCATAGTGAGGTAATAAGAACCAAGCACCATATCCTGGGAAGGAGTAACAACCGGTTTACCGTCTTTCGGATTCAAAATGTTACCAGATGCGAGCATCAGGATACGCGCTTCCGCTTGAGCTTCAGCGGACAACGGAACGTGCACGGCCATTTGGTCACCGTCAAAGTCGGCATTGTATGCCGTACATACGAGCGGGTGAAGACGAATTGCTTTACCTTCAACAAGAATCGGTTCAAATGCTTGAATACCGAGTCTGTGAAGCGTAGGGGCACGGTTCAACAGAACCGGATGCTCCTTGATTACTTCTTCAAGAACATCCCATACTTCAGGACTTACACGCTCAACTTTACGTTTCGCGCTCTTGATGTTGTGGGCAAGCCCTTTATTTACAAGCTCTTTCATAACAAAAGGCTTGAACAATTCAAGTGCCATATCTTTTGGCAGACCACACTGATACATTTTCAGGTAAGGTCCAACAACGATAACGGAACGACCAGAATAGTCAACCCGTTTACCGAGCAAGTTTTGACGGAAACGTCCTTGTTTACCTTTCAGCATGTGGCTGAGAGATTTCAATGGACGGTTACCAGGACCCGTTACCGGGCGTCCACGACGACCATTATCGATCAATGCGTCAACAGCTTCCTGCAACATCCGTTTTTCATTTTGCACGATAATATCTGGCGCGCCCAGATCAAGCAGACGTTTCAGACGGTTGTTCCGGTTGATTACACGGCGGTACAAGTCATTCAGGTCAGACGTTGCAAAACGTCCACCATCCAACTGTACCATTGGACGAAGTTCCGGCGGGATAACAGGAAGTACATCCATGATCATCCACTCTGGCTTGTTGCCGGAGTTGCGGAATGCTTCGATAACTTCCAGACGTTTGATTGCACGATTACGACGTTGTCCTTGCGCAGTCCGGAGCTCTTCTTTCAGGAACTCGAGCTCTTTGTCTATATCAATGTCCTGAAGCAATTTTTTAACCGCTTCTGCGCCCATGCCAGCATGGAAACCATATCCGTATTTTTCACGGTAGCTGCGGTATTCCTTCTCGGACAACAGCTGTTTTTTCTCCAGTGGAGTTTCTCCTGGATCAGTTACAACATATGATGCAAAATAAATAATCTCCTCGAGAGATCTTGGAGACATATCCAGAGCAAGACCCATACGGCTCGGAATACCTTTGAAGTACCAGATATGCGATACCGGAGCAGCAAGCTCAATATGGCCCATCCGTTCGCGGCGTACTTTCGCACGTGTGACTTCAACGCCACAACGATCACAGACAACGCCTTTATAACGGACGCGTTTGTATTTACCGCAATGACATTCCCAGTCTTTTGTAGGGCCGAAAATCTTTTCGCAGAACAGCCCTTCTTTTTCCGGTTTCAACGTACGATAGTTGATCGTTTCCGGTTTTTTCACTTCTCCGCGGGACCAAGACCGAATTTTCTCTGGGGAAGCAAGCCCGATCTTCATGTATTCGAAATTGTTGACGTCCAACAAGGAGCAACCCTCCTTAACCAATTCCTGTATTCTAGGTTACGCCCTCTCCGGCCGAAGCCGGAGCAAGACGCGAGCCTGATGAAAAACGCCGGTCATCATGCGCTCGAAGCGGTTTATTCCGCTCCGACCTCTGTACCCTCAAGGTTGAGGCTGAGCTTATCGCTCGCAGCGTCATCTTCATCGTCCATTTCTCTCATTTCAATCTCTTGCTCATCTTCGCTCAAAATCTTAACGTCCATACCCAAGCTTTGCAGCTCTTTGATCAATACTTTGAATGATTCAGGAACGCCTGGTTCCGGAACATTCTCACCTTTGACAATGGATTCATACGTTTTAACCCGACCAACAACGTCATCGGATTTAACGGTCAAGATTTCTTGCAGTGTATAAGCAGCACCGTATGCCTCAAGCGCCCATACTTCCATCTCCCCGAAACGCTGTCCACCAAATTGGGCTTTACCACCCAATGGCTGTTGCGTAACAAGTGAGTAAGGACCCGTGGAACGGGCATGGATTTTATCATCAACCATGTGTGCCAATTTGATCATGTGCATGACACCTACGGTAACTTCACGTTCAAACTCTTCACCTGTACGACCATCATACAGGACAGTTTTACCATTACGTTGCATACCTGCTTCTTCCATCGTATCGAAGACGTCATACTCCTTCGCTCCGTCGAATACAGGAGTTGCTACGTGAATACCCAGTTGCATCGCCGCCATACCCAAGTGAACCTCGAGTACTTGACCGATATTCATCCGGGAAGGTACGCCCAGTGGGTTAAGAACGATCTGAACCGGTGTACCGTCTGGCAGGAAAGGCATATCTTCTTCCGGCAAGATGCGGGCCACGACCCCTTTGTTACCGTGACGTCCAGCCATTTTATCACCCTCGGAAATTTTCCGTTTTTGAGCGATATATACACGAACGAGTTGGTTAACACCTGGAGGCAGCTCATCACCGTTTTCACGGGTAAATACTTTCACGTCTACTACGATACCATCAGTACCATGTGGTACACGCAAGGAAGTATCACGTACTTCACGTGCTTTCTCACCAAAGATCGCATGCAAGAGACGTTCTTCTGCTGTCAGCTCTGTTACACCCTTAGGTGTTACTTTACCAACCAGAATGTCGCCAGCACTGATCTCAGCACCGATGCGGATAATACCGCGCTCATCCAAGTTACGCAACGCTTCTTCCCCAACGTTAGGGATGTCACGTGTGATCTCTTCAGGTCCAAGCTTGGTATCACGTGCTTCTGACTCATACTCCTCGATATGGATGGATGTGTATACATCTTCCTTAACGAGTTTTTCACTGAGCAAGATCGCATCCTCGTAGTTGTAACCTTCCCAAGTCATGAAGGCAACAACAACGTTACGTCCCAGAGCCAATTCACCCATTTCCGTTGAAGGACCATCAGCGAGGATATCGCCAGCTTTGACAGCAGCACCTCTTTTGACAATCGGACGCTGGTTAATGCATGTTCCTTGGTTCGAACGCATAAATTTGTGTAATTTATATTTAACGATATCGCCTTTGACTTCCTGACCATCCACTTCTTCAACACGACGGACCCAAATTTCGTTCGCAGAAGAACGTTCAATAATTCCGTCATAATCGGAGATAATACATACACCAGAATCTTTTGCAGCTTTGTGCTCCATACCTGTCCCTACAAGTGGTGCTTTAGGAATCAAGAGTGGAACCGCCTGCCGTTGCATGTTTGATCCCATGAGTGCACGGTTGGAGTCATCGTTCTCAAGGAACGGGATCAGCGCTGTCGCGACGGATACAACCTGTTTAGGAGATACGTCCATGTAGTCAACTCGCTCACTCGGCATCGTAAGGATGTTATCCGACTGTTTGTTGTAACGTACAATGATCGCTTCTTCTTCAAATGTACCGTCTTCGTTCAACTTTGCGTTCGCTTGCGCGATAACATAGTTGTCCTCTTCGTCCGCTGTCAGGTAATCAATTTGCTCGGTTACAATACCTGTCTTCGGATCAACCCAACGATATGGAGCTTCAATGAAGCCATATTCATTCACACGAGCAAACGTAGACAAGGAGTTGATCAAACCGATGTTTGGTCCCTCTGGCGTCTCGATTGGACACATACGACCATAGTGGGATGGATGGACGTCACGCACTTCCATACCTGCGCGCTCACGCGTCAAACCACCGGGTCCGAGTGCAGACAAACGACGTTTATGTGTCAACTCACCCAGCGGGTTCGTTTGATCCATAAACTGTGACAACTGAGAGCTACCAAAGAACTCTTTAATCGATGCAATCACAGGACGTATGTTAATCAAAGCCTGTGGTGTAATTACGTTAGCATCCTGAATGGACATTCTCTCACGAACCACACGCTCCATACGGGACAAACCGATACGGAACTGGTTCTGCAGGAGTTCACCCACCGAACGCAAACGACGGTTACCCAGATGATCGATATCATCCGTGCTACCAATTCCCTGCAGAAGGTTAAGGAAATAACTGATGGACGAAATGATATCCGCCGGTGTCACGTTTTTAACGGACTTGTCAATGATTCCATTAGCAATCAGTTTGACTACTTTACCATCTTCTGTTGGTGAAAATACATCGATCGTTTGCATAGGAACATCATTAGCATCCAGAACACCGTTACCCACGTGATACGTGCGGAAACCAACGCTCTTCTCAAGATACGGCATGATTTCATCCAACAAGCGACGATCCACCATTTGACCTGCTTCAGCAATAATCTCGCCTGTTTCAGCGTCAACAAGTGATTCAGCCAAACGCTGGTTAAACAAACGGTTTTTGATGTGAAGCTTTTTGTTCATTTTGTAACGACCTACATTAGCCAGGTCATAACGTTTTGGATCAAAGAAACGTGCTACGAGCAAGCTTTTCGCATTATCCAGCGTTGGAGGCTCGCCCGGACGAAGACGCTCATAGATCTCAATGAGTGCTTTCTCCGTGGAATCCGTGTTGTCTTTGTCCAGTGTGTTGCGGATATATTCGTCATTACCGAGCAGATCCAGAATCTCAGCATCTGTGCCAAAACCAAGTGAACGCAGGAGAACCGTAACCGGTATTTTACGTGTACGGTCGATCCGGACGTAAACAACATCCTTCGCGTCCATCTCCAGTTCCAACCAAGCGCCGCGGTTAGGAATAACTGTAGCGGTATACGTTTTTTTGGCGTTTTTATCTACTTTGGTACTGAAGTAAACGCTAGGAGAGCGAACCAACTGGCTGACAATAACCCGTTCCGCACCATTAATAATAAATGTGCCCGTGTTGGTCATCAGCGGGAAATCTCCCATGAATACTTCCTGCTCTTTGACTTCGCCGGTTTCCTTATTAATGAGCCGGACTTTGACCCGAAGCGGTGCTGCATAAGTAACGTCACGCTCTTTTGCGTCGTCTACTGTATACTTCGGTTCACCGAGACTGTAATCGATAAATTCCAAAATCAAGTTACCTGTAAAATCCTGAATCGGCGAGATATCCTGGAACATTTCGCGCAACCCTTCCTCCAAAAACCAATCATAGGATTTTTGTTGGATTTCAATCAGGTTCGGAACTTCGAGTATCTCGTTAATTCGTGCATAACTGCGCCGAGTGCGTCGACCATATTGAACAAGATGTCCTGCCAACTTAAACTCACCCCTCAATGTCTACTCACTTTAAAAATTTCGTTGCGAACCTCTGTTTGTAACCTTATAATGGTACACATACAGAGCAAAGCAATGCATCCACAAATAAAGAAAAGCCCTTACTCGAAATGTCGTTCGAAAAAAGAGCAACTTTGATCGGCGGATGTCTTTCCAAATCATTCTTATCCCCAGTTTGCCCAAAATGTACATATTATACGCCAAACGTAGGCATAATAAGCCCGTTCGGCGTAAAAAAAGGTTGACATTTTTAGTTAGCTAAAGCCAAGTAGGGCATCTTAATACTGACATTTCACAACTATACCACGACCTGAATTTCAAGTCAATAGTCCTATTGCAAAAAAAATGATCCCCTGCTTACTTTACAAACTCGGATTCAGCTTTTAGTAGATACCTCTTCCGATTTCACCGCTTTGAAAATCCGATAGCCTTTATCCTTCGTCACTTCTTCCACTCTTCCAAACAAAGATTCCAATTTTGCTTTCGCTGACGGGGCTCCTTGTTTCTTCTGAATGACAATCCACAACGAACCGCCTACCTTCAGATGGCGATGTGCCTGTTCGAAAATAGTATGAACCGTCTCTTTCCCAGCCCGTATAGGCGGGTTGGTTAGGATAACGTCAAAATCTTGCTTTTTTACTTCAGCCAGTAGATTACTTTGCAATACCGTAACATTGTTAATTCCGTTCGCTTTTGCATTTTCCCTGGAAAGTTCAACGGCTCTCTCGTTGATATCGATCATGGTGACATGCCCATCCGGTACAAGTTTGGCTGCTGTAAGACCCATCGGTCCGTATCCACAACCCACATCGAGAACATGAGCCCCTGATGGCAACTCTATCGCATCAATCAATACTCTGCTGCCATAATCGATTCCGTTTTTGGAAAATACACCGGCGTCAGTCACGAGTCGCAGACTGAATCCGCGAAGAACCGCTTCAGTTGCTTTGCGATCATGTGCTACTTGCGGTTTGTCCGAATAATAATGATTGGACACATCCTCACTCACTTTCCATTTACAATTACAGCAACAAACCCCTTGATATAAGTCAAGGGGTTTGTTGTTTTGTTCATTTAGCTTGTAATAGCTAAATTATTTAACTTCAACTGAAGCGCCTGCTTCTTCAAGCTTAGCTTTAACCGCTTCTGCTTCTTCTTTAGCAACTTTTTCTTTCAATGCTTTTGGAGCGTTGTCAACCAATTCTTTTGCTTCTTTCAGGCCAAGACCTGTGATTTCGCGAACTGCTTTGATAACGTTGATTTTGGAAGCACCAGCGCTAGTCAAGATTACGTCGAACTCGGATTGCTCAGCTTCAGCAGAAGCTACTGCACCTGCAGCAGCTACTGGAGCTGCAGCAGTTACGCCGAATTCTTCTTCGATTGCTTTAACAAGATCGTTCAATTCCAGTACAGTCATGCCTTTGATTGCTTCCAAGATTTGCTCTTTACTCATGAGTGAACCTCCATATATAATATTATTTTTTTTAATTCATTTGCCGCCTAAGCAGCATTCAGATCAAGTTGCTTACGCGCCTTGTTCTTCTTTTTCTGCAACTGCTTTAACCGCAAGCGCGAAGTTGCGCACTGGCGCTTGAAGCACGCTGAGGAGCATGGAGAGGAGTCCATCGCGGGATGGCAGTTCTGCCAATGCCTTAACTTCTTCTACTCCGATTACGCGACCTTCTACGACTGCACCTTTCAATTCCAATGCATCGTTCTTTTTCGCGAAGTCGTTCAGAATTTTAGCTGGAGCCACAACGTCATCTACGCTGAATGCAATTGCAGTAGGACCTGTAAGAACACTATCGAGTTCTGTCAGTTCTGCTGCTGCAGCTGCACGGCGAAGCAACGAGTTTTTCAGCACTTGGAATTCGATCCCTGCTTCACGAAGTTGCTTACGCAACTCAGTTACTTGGGCAACGTTCAATCCGCGATAGTCAACAACAACAGTTGTAACGCTCTCGCGCAATTTTGCTGTTACTGCATCAACGGATTCTTGTTTTGCTTGAATCACTTTTGCGTTTGCCAATCTGTACACCTCCTGATCAAATTTATCCCATTAAGAAAAGCCTCCGTAGAATCACGAAGGCTTGATATATACTCATCATCGATTTGCATCGTTCTAAGTTCTATAATCACACCTCGGCAGGAAATTAAGCCAAATGGCACCTACTGTCTACGGCAAGCATATTCAAATGTCAACGGTCAGTCACTCGGACTCACAACTTTTATATCTTATCAAAAACAGGACAAGCCTGTCAAGAGATATTATCTAAAAGCTGCTGCGTTCACGCGTGCGCCAGGGCCCATCGTGGAAGAAAGACTAACATTCTTCAGATAAACACCTTTTGCTGCCGCTGGTTTAGCACGATTCAGAGCTTCCATGAGAGCTTTGAAGTTCTCATTAAGTTGCTCAGAAGAGAAAGAAGCTTTACCAATCGGTGCATGAATTTGACCTGCACGATCCAGACGATATTCGATTTTACCGGCTTTAATTTCTTGAACAGCCTTAGTTACATCGAAAGTTACCGTTCCGGCTTTAGGGTTAGGCATCAGACCTTTACCGCCGAGCAGTCGGCCCAATTTACCTACTTCACTCATCATATCTGGTGTCGCTACGCAGACGTCGAATTCGAACCAGCCTTGTTGGATTTTGTTGATCATGTCTGCATCACCAACATAGTCCGCGCCAGCCGCTTCCGCTTCTTTCGCTTTGTCACCTTTTGCAAATACCAATACGCGTTGTGTTTTACCTGTGCCGTGTGGCAAGACAACAACACCACGTACAGCCTGGTCTTGCTTACGAGGGTCTACACCCAAACGAACTGCCGCTTCGATTGTTTCATCGAATTTTGCAGTAGCTGCCTTTTTCACAAGCTCTACAGCTTCTGAAGGCTCGTAAGTTGCTTCGCTGTCAATCAGCTTAGCAGCTTCCAGGTATTTTTTACCGTGTTTAGCCATGTTTTATTCCTCCTTTGTGGTGTTAGCGGATATACCTCCCACATCAACCGGTCGCGAATCAACCGGTTTTACGAAGCCATGTTTCTTATGAAAATTAGTCTTCGATGGTTATACCCATGCTGCGGGCAGTACCTTCGACCATACGCATAGCGGACTCAACGTCTGCTGCATTCAGGTCAGGCATTTTTGTTTCTGCGATTTGACGAACCGCATCACGTTTAACAGTAGCAACTTTTTTCTTATTCGGTTCGCCGGATCCTTTTTCAACTTTAGCTGCCACTTTCAACAGAACTGCTGCTGGTGGAGTTTTAGTGATGAAAGTAAAGGAACGGTCTTCGAATACAGAAATTTCAACTGGAATAATCAATCCCGCTTGATCAGCTGTACGAGCGTTGAATTCTTTACAGAATGCCATGATGTTGACACCTGCTTGACCCAAAGCTGGACCTACTGGTGGTGCTGGGTTTGCTTTACCTGCTGGAATCTGCAGTTTTACCATTTTAATAACTTTTTTCGCCATGATTGACACCTCCTTGCAAAATAGTGGTTAACGGGTTTTTCAACCCTCCCACAAGAAACTTAAAGAAACTAAATCTTCTCCACTTGTGTGTATTCCAACTCAAGCGGCGTTTCCCGTCCAAACATGTTCACGTGCACTTTCAACTTGCTCTTGTCTACCAAAATTTCTTCCACGGAGCCTACGAAATTCGCAAAAGGACCGACTTTAATACGTACGGATTCCTTAAGATCGAACTCAATTTTCGGCTTAGGTTCAACCATTCCCATGTGCTTCAGAATTTGTTCCACTTCTTCAGGCAACAATGCAGTTGGTTTGGACCCAGAACCTGTCGAACCGACAAATCCTGTAACCCCTGGTGTGTTGCGAACAACATACCAAGAATCATCCGTCTGTACCATTTCCACCAAGACATAACCGGGGTAAACTTTACGCATAACGGTTTTTTTCTTACCGTCCTTGTTTACCACTTCTTCTTCCATAGGAACAAGAACGCGGAATATCTTGTCTTCCATGCCCATAGACTCTACGCGTTTTTCCAAATTGGCTTTGACCTTGTTCTCATACCCTGAATAGGTATGAACGACGTACCATCTTTTTTCCATATCAAGCCACCGGAACCCTTCTTAAATAATCGCTTCGATCACAAAGGAGATGCCAATGTCAATGACCCAAAAAAACAGCGTCATAACCACAACAGTACCAAGTACGATCAATGTGTAGTTGGTCAGCTCTTTACGATTAGGCCAGCGAACTTTTTTAAGTTCAGCCCAGCTTTCTGAGAAAAAGGAAATCAGAGATTTGAAACTTCGTTTCACGCCGACACCTCCAAAAACTATCTGGTTTCGCGATGAGAAGTCTGCTCGTTACAAAACTTGCAAAATTTCTTCATCTCCATGCGGTCGGGGTGATTACGCTTGTTTTTTGTCGTAGTGTAATTTCTTTGTTTGCAGTTAGTACAAGCCAAAGTAATAATTACCCGCATGATGTACACCTCCCGAAGACTTCCACATTTAAGCAGAGTCTCTAAATTGATCCTGAAAAAAAGCCATAAATTTAGGCCTACCTAAAACACTTTATCACAAGGGTATAACCATGTCAATGAAAGAATAGCCTCTCATTCATTGGGTATTACTTCCGTACAACGTACATTCGTTTCTCATCTCTGTTTTTCTCTTCTCCTGCATGGACCGAGCGATTACTAGTATAAACATTCTTAGATTTTATAAACTTGAGACACTAAAAAAAGACTCAAACACCGAGCCTTTTCCGTCAATGACAACATGTGTTTAATTATCTCGAACTTCCAGGTACTTTTCAAGTTTGCGCTTGACGCGCTGAAGTGCATTATCAATGGACTTCACATGTCTGTCCAAATCTACTGCAATCTCTTGATAAGATCTCCCGTCCAGATACAACATCAATACTTTACGTTCCAGATCACTCAGAATCTCGGACATTTTATCTTCCAGGCCCACAAACTCTTCCTGATTAATGATAAGTTCTTCCGGATCACTGACCTGGGTTCCACAAATCACATCGAGTAACGTACGATCAGACTCTTCGTCATAAATAGGCTTGTCCAGAGATACATAAGAATTAAGCGGAATATGCTTCTGACGTGTTGCTGTCTTAATCGCCGTGATGATCTGTCTTGTAATACACAGTTCGGCAAAAGCCTTGAACGAAGCCAGCTTGTCCCCTTTGAAATCTCGAATGGATTTGTAGAGGCCAATCATTCCTTCTTGAATAATATCTTCCCGGTCTGCCCCAATCAGAAAATAAGATCTTGCCTTGGCGCGTACAAAGTTACGATATTTGTTAATCAAAAACTCTAACGCTTCGCTTTCGCCTTCACGGAAAGCTTCGACAATGTCTTCGTCACTTTGGTAATCATACTTAGATAACATGATATCTTTGAGGTCGACACTCACAGACAATCCCTCCGGCTGCAACGCAAGGTACCCCGTTACTCTACTCTATGAAATATAGGATCAGTATATATGATGGTACCTCACACCGTCAACCACGCTCTGCCTAAAAAAGAACATCAATAACATAAATGTCAAGAGTTTCAATATTCTAAATTTTGTAAAAACGTGCTGTTATTCCCGGCGCCATCGCTCAAACTCTTTTAATACATCGGGACTTAACTTACCCCCGATTGTGTTACGCGTGGTCTTCGCCTGATCTTCTTCCAGTCGTTTTTTTAATTCTTTTTCGTTCTGCTCAACTTCAATTAGCAACTCCCTTGCAGATACGCGTAGCGCTCCCTGTCCAAAAATGACATGTTGCTCTACCATATCGCTCGTAGCCACATAGATTTGGCGTCTTCGCATGCTTAGTTCCCGAACGAGTCTCTCAATGCATTCGTCTGCCGTCTCTTTTTCCTTTGTAAAATAGATCTGCACTTTGCTCTGAGTAAAGGATTTACCGAGTCCAGGCACGAGGTAGGCGTCAAACACAACAATGACTCGACGGCCGGAGAAAGCCTGGTAGTCTGCAAGACGAAAGAGAAGCCTGTTGCGCGCCTCTTCCAGCCCACTTTCCGCCAGTTTGGTTAATTCCGGCCAGTCGCCAATCATGTTGTACCCGTCTACAAGAAGCACATCACGGGAATCAGCCATACCTTCTATTCCTGCGCTTGACGCGAACGGAGCACTTCGTACATGACAACCCCGGCTGCCACGGAAGCATTCAGAGAATTAATCTGACCTTGCATTGGTAGTTTGATCAGCACATCGCATTTCTCACGAATAAGTCGTCCCATTCCCTTGTTCTCATTTCCGATTACCAATGCCACAGGGCCAGTAAAGACTCCATTACCAAAGACACCTTCGTGAGCCGTGACATCTGTCCCTACAACCCATACACCTTCCTCTTTGAGGCGATCGATGGTCTGACCAAGATTACTTACCCGAGCCACTGGCACGTACTCCACAGCGCCTGCTGATGTTTTGGATACTGTCACGGTTACCGCTGCAGAGCGACGTTTGGGTACAATGACGCCATGCGCACCCGTGCAATCTGCTGTCCGCAAAATTGACCCCAGGTTATGAGGATCCTCGATCTCATCCAGCAGAATCAGGAAAGGATGCTCATTCTTCGCTTTTGCTGCGGCAAGAATGTCTTCTACCTCCACATAAGCGTAAGGTGCCGCTTGAGCAACTACCCCCTGATGCTGAATGCCTGGTACCGTTTGATCCAGCTTACGCTTGTCCACGTGTTGAATGACAATACCTAGTTTTTTAGCTTCCGAGATAATAGGTTGAGTCAGATGTTTCTGTGCTGTATCGGCAATCCATATTTTATTAATGGTCCGGCCTGAACGCAGCGCCTCCGTCACGGAGTGTTTACCGGCGATCCATTCTTCTTCCATCGTTGTTCGATCCTCTCTGTAATGCATTGTTTTGTTGAAATTTCTATTTTTTTGTCGGCGATGGCGATTGTTGTTCCGCGTGCTCAATGCCAAGCCCGATCAGTTCAATCATGCGATCATGATGACCACTGCTATAGAGGTAACCAATGAGACATTCAAAAGCCGTGGCATGTCTGTACTCCAACACATCTGCATTTTTGGGTACACTACCCGACTTGGCATTCCGCCCTTGCCGGACGATATCCCGTTCTTCCTCTGTCAGTTCATCCTCAATCGTTGTAAGTATGCGGCTCTGTGCCTTCGCTGATACCAACCCGGTTGCACTACGGTGCAAATGATTGGGACGCATGTTGGCCTTCGACAACAGATATTGACGAACAGCTACCTCATATACCGCATCACCAATATAGGCCAGTGCAATAGGTGGAATCAACCTCGCAGGTCTGGAAGGAGGATATGGGAACCATCCTCCCTCTGTGACCTGCTCCTGTTGTTTTGGTGTATTTGGATGTCCTTCGCTCATTTGCGCCGCCATCTCATGCCCTGCGCCGTATCTTCAAGCAGAATGCCACGTGCAGACAATTCATCGCGAATTTCATCCGCTCTTGCCCAGTTTTTGGACTTGCGCGCTTCTACACGCTCTTCAATCAGACGTTCTACTTCCTCATCCAGAAGTTCTGGCTCTGCGTCAGTATAAATGCGCAGTACAGCATTCAATTCACTGAACAACTCGAGGAGCGCGCGAATGTCTGCCGCATTAACTACTTCTTGCTGCAACAGTTGGTTGGCTTCCCCTGCCCACTCAAACATAGCAGTAATTGCATCAGGAGTATTGAAATCATCCTGCATCTTCTCGTGATACTGCTGACGAATTTGGTCGAGTCTTGCCGCAAACTCTGCTGTGATATCCTGATCAACAGTTACTGCATTCAGACGATGGTTCAGGTTACCTACCGCATTCGCAATCCGGTCCACACTGTTCTGTGCCTGCTCCATCGTATCATCCGTGAAGTTCAAGGGGTTGCGATAGTGGGTAGACAACATGAAATAACGAATCGCTTCGCGTTTATATTGATTCCGCAAGTCTTTAACAAGAACACCATTACCGAGTGATTTTGACATCTTCTCGTTATCAATCCGGATGAATCCATTATGCATCCAGTAGTTCGCAAGTGGTTTACCTGTTAATACCTCGGATTGGGCGCATTCGCACTCATGGTGCGGGAACTGCAAATCCTGTCCACCCCCGTGAATGTCCAGTGTATCCCCAAGGTACTCCCTAGCCATGGCGGAGCACTCAATATGCCAGCCTGGTCGACCATCCCCCCAAGGACTGGACCAATAGATCTCACCTGGTTTGGCAGCCTTCCAGAGCACAAAATCTTCGGGATGCTCTTTGCGCTCGTCCACACCCACACGGATTCCAAATTGCAGCTCCTGCAGGTTTTGTTTCGAAAGTTTGCCATATTCGCTGAATTTGCCTGTACGATAATAGACGTCACCGCCATTTTCATACGCAAAACCTTTTTCAACGAGCTCACGGATAAAATCAATGATCAGCGGCATGTTTTCCGTTACTCTCGGATTGCTGCTTGCCTTGGGAATACCCAATCCCTCAATGTCTTCATAATAGGCAGCAATAAATTTCTCAGCCACGTGAGGAACGTCTGTTCCAAGTTGTTCTGCTTTGCGAATCAGCTTATCGTCCACATCCGTGAAGTTCACCACATAGTTCACATCATGTCCTGTCTGTTCCAGGTATCCACGAACCGTGTCGAAAAAGATAACCGGGCGTGCATTCCCGATATGAATGTAGTCATATACCGTTGGTCCGCAGACATACATTTTCACTTTCCCTGGCTCTTGGGGAACAAATTTCTCTTTGGTACGACTCATCGTATTATAAATCTGAAGCGTCATGGTCACTTATCCTTTCATCCTATACTGCCTTTATTTATTGTATCACGTATCACGTACAGTCTCATTTTCACGGGCATTCTGCAGTGTACGTACTTCTTTCTGCAATCGTTCGAGTTCTTTTTGCATACCGCGCAAGGAGTCAACGACCGGATCGGGCAATTGCTGACTGAGGCGATCTACCCGTCGGCCATCCTGTTTAACAATTCTGCCCGGTATACCTACCACGGTACTATTGGAAGGGACCTCCTTAAGCACAACGGAGTTCGCACCAATGTTACATTGATCCCCCACGCTAAATGAACCCAGCACCTTGGCTCCGGATGAGATAACCACATTATTACCAATGGTCGGATGTCTCTTTCCTTTTTCTTTCCCTGTTCCGCCCAGGGTAACCCCCTGATAGATAACGACATCATCGCCAATCTCACATGTTTCTCCAATAACGACGCCCATTCCGTGGTCAATAAACAACCGATTTCCGATCGTAGCTCCAGGATGTATCTCAATTCCTGTCATAAAACGGCTAACCTGCGAAATGAACCGGGCAACCGAGAACCATCTTCGCTTGTATAAAAAATGAGCGATCCGGTGTGCCCATATCGCATGCAGCCCTGAGTAGGTGAATACCACCTCAAACCAACCTCGGGCCGCCGGATCGTTTTCAAACACCGCCTGGATATCTGATCTGATCTTCTTGAACATGCTCGTTCCCCTCTTGTTCAGGTTCCCGTCCTCCGGCTTACCGGACGGCGCGTTCCTTGGTAGTGTACTGCACACTCGCCTAAACAAAAAAACGCCCCTGCAGCATTTAGCTGCAGAGGCGTTTATCGCGGTCCCACTCTGCTCGGTTCATTCTTAAATAGAATAAGCCCTCAAGCGGTTTGGTAACGGAAACCAATCGTCACAACCTATCCTAACGTTTTCCCATGTCATGATCGACAAAGGCGGGGCTGGATTCGGCTGTGCAGCTCACGGGCGCATTTCGACTGATGGACAGTGGATGGTTCACAGCCACCGCAACTAAAGAAATCTCTCTTTGCTGCGGGACCATCCTCTCTGAATCTGTCCGTGTCAGTCTACTCCTCCCGATCTTTGCTGTTCTATTAGATAAATCATATCAATTATTCGTTGTGTTGTTATTATAGCGAAAAGGCCTCAGACTGACAACAGCCTCCTACGTAATCCATCCATCGTAGGACTGTGTTCAGATTCCAAAAAACGGAATGTCCTCGACTAAGATTATTTTACTTGTGCAAGCAAACGTTCGATCACCGTATCACGACCCAGAAGCACGATCGTTTGGTTCAGATCCCGTCCATGCGTCTGTCCAGTCAAGGCTACACGAATTGGCATAAAGAGCTGTTTGCCCTTAAAGCCGGTTTCTTTCTGTACTTCCTTGATCAATGCAGCCATTTTGCTTGGAGTAAACTCTTCGCTCGCCTGTACTTTATCCGCAAATGCCTTCAGTACGGTTGGCACCTGCTCCTCAGCAAGCACTGCTTCTGCTTCACTTTCAAGCTCCAGATTGGAACGGAAGAATACTTCCGACAATTCGACAATATCGGAGGCAGAATTCATCTGCTCCTGGTACAGGTGTACCAGAGTATAAGCCCATTCTTTTTGTTCAGCAGACAGCTCGGAAGAAATACGTCCAGCCTTTTGCAGATGCGGAATGGCCATTTCGGCAATACGTTCCGGGTCAGCATGTTTGATATAGTGGTTGTTCAAGTGCGCCAGCTTGTGGGTATCAAATACCGCAGGGCTCTTGGACAGACGTTTCGTATCAAAAATGGAGATCAGCTGCTCTTGCGAGAAGATCTCTTCTTCCCCTTCCGGCGACCAACCGAGTAAGGAAATGAAGTTAAACATCGCTTCAGGCAAATAGCCGAGCTGATCATACTGCTCAATAAACTGAATAACGGACTCATCCCGTTTACTCAGCTTCTTGTGATTTTCATTCACGATCAGCGTCATATGACCGAATTGCGGTGGCTCCCAGCCAAGCGCTTCATAGATCATCAGTTGACGCGGCGTGTTCGAGATGTGATCTTCCCCACGCAGGACGTGGGAGATCTTCATCAAGTGATCATCCACAGCAACGGCATAGTTGTATGTGGGAATGCCGTCTTTTTTCACAATGACGAAGTCGCCGGATTCCTTGCTGTTGAACGAGATTGTGCCTTTAACCATATCATCAAACGTATATGTGCGCTCTTCCGGCACACGGAAACGAATACTCGCTACGCGGCCTTCCGCTTCAAACGCACTAATTTGCTCTGGAGTCAGGTCACGGTGTTTGCCAGAATAACGCGGTGTTTCTCCACGTGCGGACTGTTCCTCGCGCTCTTGCTCCAATTCTTCTTCCGTGCAGAAGCAACGGTAAGCCAGACCTTTATCCAGCAATTCCTGCGTATATTTACGATAGAGGTCCAGACGTTCCGTTTGACGGTATGGTCCGTATTCTCCGCCCACGTCAATACTTTCGTCCCACTCAATTCCCAGCCATTTCAGGTATTTCAATTGGCTTTCTTCACCACCGGCAATATTCCGTTTCACATCTGTATCTTCAATACGAATAATGAATTTACCGTTATTATGTTTGGCATATAAATAATTAAATAACGCCGTACGGGCATTCCCGATATGCAGGTGTCCCGTTGGGCTCGGCGCGTAACGCACACGAATATCCGTGCTCATATGATCCCCTCCGTCACGAATTGATTGATGATATTACACACGTACAAGGCAAACAACGGATTGAGCGGCAATGCCCTCTCCCCGTCCTGGGAATCCAAGTTGCTCTGTCGTTGTTGCTTTCACGTTCACCTGTGTCACATCCGCTTCCAGTGCTTTGGCAATAACCTCAGCCATCTGTGGGATGTAAGGAGCCATCTTTGGCTTCTGGGCAATAATCGTTGAATCGATATTCCCTAGCTTATACCCACGATCCTTCACAAGCTGCCATACATGCTCCAGCAATTTCAGGCTGTCGGCATCTTTGAATTCCGGATCGGTATCCGGGAAGTGCTTGCCAATATCCCCAAGTGCCAGCGCACCCAAAATGGCATCACTAATCGCGTGCAACAGCACGTCTGCGTCCGAGTGACCCAGCAGTCCTTTTTCATAAGGAATCGTTACTCCGCCAATAATACACGGGCGTCCCTCTACCAGCTGATGTACATCAAATCCCTGTCCTACACGTATCATCGCTTCTTCTCTCCCCCCAGCAAAAACGCAGCATATTGCAAATCTTCCGGCGTTGTTAATTTGATATTGGTATAATTGCCTTCCACAACCTTGACCGACATTCCTTGACGTTCAGCCAGCATGGCATCATCTGTCCCCAGAAATCCGTCCTGCTCGGCTGATTCGTGGGCGGAGAGCAGGGAAGAAAGACGAAAAGCCTGCGGGGTTTGAATGCTCCACAGACTGCTGCGGTCTGGCGTCGCCGTAACGACTCCTTCCGCATTCACTTGTTTGATCGTATCCTTCACGGGAACGGCCAGTACGGCTGCTCCACCACCGGACACGGCGGCCGCCATGCATCCCTTGATCTGCTCATGGTTCACAAAAGGACGTACCCCGTCGTGAACGAGAACCCAATCCGTCCCAAGTGCCTCAAGGCCTTTATGGACAGAATGTTGTCTCTCTTTCCCTCCGGGGATAACACGGACACGTGAATCCAGTTGGTATTCTTTTACCCAATCCTGGCAGCGTTCAACATCTGCGGCTCCTGTGACCAGCACCATCTCGCGGATCTCGTCCAGCGCAGCAAATACCTCAAGCGTATGTATGAAAACGGGCTTGTCCTGCAGCAACAGAAACTGTTTGCTCTCGGTCGTCCCCATCCGGGTTCCGCGACCTGCTGCCACAATGACAACGCCCCACCCTTTATCCATGCCGCAATCCCTGCCTTGTCTGTCAGTTTATCGTCCAAAGATATACAATATCATTCAACGATACACTACCCATCATACCGCTTTATTGGGCTTTTTCCAACAGTTTCGGCTTGGCAAAAATCATTCGTCCCGCTGAAGTCTGCAACACACTGGTCACCAGCACTTCCATCATCATGCCGATATACTCGCGTCCGCCTTCCACAACGATCATTGTGCCATCATCCAGATAGGCTACACCTTGACCATGCTCCTTGCCATCCTTGATGATCTGCACCATGATCTCCTCACCTGGCAGAACGACTGGCTTAACCGCATTGGCGAGATCATTAATGTTCAACACAGATACACCCTGAAGTTCACAGACCTTATTGAGATTGAAGTCGTTGGTAACGACCTTGCCTTGAAGTACTTTTGCCAATTTCACGAGCTTGCTGTCCACCTCGGAGATTTCCTCAAAATCCCCCTCGTAGATCAGGACTTTAACATCGAGTTCCTTCTGGATTTTGTTTAAAATGTCCAGTCCACGCCGTCCTCTGTTTCGCTTGAGCAGATCCGATGAATCGGCAATATGCTGTAACTCCTCCAGAACAAATTCCGGAATTACGATCGTACCTTCAATAAATCCGGTTTTGCATATATCAGCGATACGCCCATCGATAATAACACTGGTATCCAGAATTTTATGTTCTTCCATCCGTCTATCCTCGTCCACCTCGGGATGACCCCATCGTCCAGACATCCAGAAGGCCCCCAGATCGTCTTTCTTCGCCATGGCAAGGGTATAACCGGAATAAGCACTAATCACCGTCAGCGCCACTTGCAGCACTTCTCCTGCCGTCCCCATCCATCCCACAACAGGGTAGATCAGCAAGGCCACCAGCAACCCAGCAACGGTACCTGTGGCACCTGCAGCCAATTCGTTCATAGGTACTTTTGCCAATGAATCGATTCTACTATGCAGCCTGTCAGCCATCAATGTTCCACCAATATTACATACAGCCATAAACATTACAGCTCCCAGCAGCGTCGATATACCAGCTCCCAGTAATCCTGCTGACTGAATCCACTCCGCCATCCATGGGACCGATTTTCCTGCCAGATGATATGCCGTGTAGCCGAACCATGCACCGCACAATCCTGTAAAAGTTAAAATGCCTTTTTTCCACATTAGTCCCTGCACCTCCTTCAATGTATCTCGATCTTTATATCCAGTATGATCCAATTCTTGAATTGCTAATCCCATCTGGAAGAACTTTTTGGAAATGTTGCAATCGTCAGTTGAAAGTAGGTAAATTATTGGCATATAATGAATTCAATTCATATCCCGAGGTGAGTGGCAAAATGAGTACGCTAAGTTTACAGGCTTTCCAGGATCAAGTTTCTGAACTGTTGTTGCGTCACCGCAGCCTGATTGATGTACTGTCCAAAACGGGACAAGCCGGAGCGTCTGTTAACCGTGCCGTGTCCAAAGCCATTACCGAATGCGGCTGCATCGAGCTGCACGCCACCAAGCAGAAATATGCCCCGGAGAGCGATATCGCTCAAACCAAGGGCCTGCTGGAAACGCATGTGGAAGGTGAGTTGTGTGAGAACTGCAGAGAGGTCATCAGCTCTGAGCTAGGGCGGAACCTGTTCTACATGTCGGCTCTCTGCAATCTGCTGGACATTAACATGGAAGAGGTCGTAAATCACGAATCACAGAAGTGTTCAACGTTAGGGATGTTTAATCTGTCGTAAGAAGATATGTATGTCGTCCGTAAGGATTTCTTTTACCGTAAATAGATCTGAATAAACAAAAAGCACGCATTCTCCAGTTCAGGAGAGTACGTGCTTTCTTTGTGTAGTGTCTGTCCCCAAGGCGACTTAACGATCGGAAGGACGGGAAGATTTCTCATCCTTGCGCTTTTTCGCCCGACTACGCGAGGCGGCTGTTCGCACATTATGCTTCATTCCATACAAGGCGTATAACACCAGCGGAATAAAGATCAATTTGGATAACTGCTCCGGGAAAATAACGGCTACGGCTATGGCAAATAACACAACCCATGGTGCAATCCAGATTGCCTTGCGTGGCAAACCGACCTTTTTGAAATTGGGATACTTAAGCGAACTCACCATCAGATACGATAACAGCAACGTAGCAATCATCATGCTAACCGGGCCAATATCCTTATTGAACAAGGACAGTGTAGCCAGCACCCCACCGGCTGCGGGAATCGGCAGACCTGTGAAGTACCCGGGAATTCCCGGACGAACATTAAACCGAGCCAAACGAATGGCTCCACAGATCGGAAAAGCCGCTGTTGCAATCCAGGCGAGGATCGGCATCGAATCTTGAAACGACACCATAAATATGATCAGGGCTGGTGCTGCACCAAAGGAAACCATGTCAGACAAGGAATCAAGTTCCTTGCCGAATTCACTTTGGGCATTAAGTGCACGTGCCACTCGGCCATCCAGACCATCCAGCAACATCGCTACTATGACCATAATGGCAGCCAAACTGTAATTTCCATCAATCGCAAGCAAAATTGCCATCATTCCAAGAAACAGATTACCCAGGGTAAAGAGATTCGGAATGAATCTGGTTAGCATCGTTGTTTCACCTCATCCATTTCAAGCCTTTATATAGGCAAACCCTTACATCTGTCTGTCGATAAACATCTGCTCCTGCAAACGCTTGAGGCCTTCCTTAATGGTCCGAGCACGAACTTCACCAATACCGTCCACTTCGTCCAGTTCTTCAATTGTAGCCATAATAACATGAGGCAATTGTTCGAATTGATCCACCAGATTATGGATAATGACATTGGGCAGGCGGGGGATCTTATTTAATACCCGGAATCCGCGAGGTGCAACCGAATCCTCAGAAGTAGCCGCTGATGAAGGATAGCCGAGAAGACGGACAATATGATGTGCATCCAGCAACTCATCGTCCGACAATCTTTTCAGTCCCACGGTAATTTCACGGATTTTGTCATCACTGTCGTCACGAGCATAGTCCTTATACAATAACCAGGCTTCTTCTTCCGTTGTACCCACGAGTTCTTCCATTTGCATGGAAATGAGTCGTCCCTCATTCCCGAGTTCATGAATGTATCGTTTGATTTCCGTTGTGATCCGCATAACCATTTCGGTACGCTGAATCACATTAACCACTTCAGGAATCGTCACCAGTTCCTCAAATTCAGAGGCACTCAGATTCGTAAGGGACTGTGTTAATACCGCTTTGTATTTCTCCAGGGTTTGAATCGCTTGATTCGCTTTGGTCAAAATAACCCCGATTTCCTTGAGGGAATAACGAAGTGTTCCCTGATACAAAGTAATGATATTCCGGCGCTGTGATATGGATACGACCAATTTACCCGTTTGCTTCGCTACGCGCTCTGCCGTCCGGTGACGAATCCCCGTCTCTGATGAAGAGATAGATGAATCCGGGATTAACTGGGTATTGGCGTAAAGAATACGCTTCAAATCCTCGCTAAGAATAATGGCTCCATCCATCTTGGCGAGTTCATACAGATAGTTCGGGGAGAAATCACAGTTAATTGAGAATCCCCCATCCACTACTTCCATTACTTCAGGGCTGTATCCTACAACAAGCAGTGCGCCCGTCTTGGCGCGCAGCACATTTTCCAGACCTTCGCGGAAAGGTGTACCTGGTGCGATCAGCCTTAACAATTCATTCATATTATCCAGTTGGCTCATATCTTTCATCTTGTTATGCCCCCTAATCTAAAGCAACCGCTAGTGCATCTGCCACGGTATTCACACCGATCAGTTGTATCCCGCGAGGATGTTTCCAGCCCTTTAAGCTTTTTTCTGGTAAAATAACTCGTTTGAAGCCCAGTTTCGCAGCTTCTTTCACTCGTTGTTCGGCCCGTGATACGGCTCGAACCTCACCCGTCAGACCGATCTCGCCAAATATGACATCATCTGGCTTGGTCGGTACATCTCTCAAACTGGATGCAATGCAGACCGCAACCGCCAAATCTACAGCGGGCTCATCCAGCCTTACACCCCCGGCCACATTCAGATATGCATCCTGGGTCTGCAAAAACATCCCCATTCGCTTCTCCAACACAGCAATAATCAGGTTTAACCGATGAAGGTCAATTCCTGTTGCCATACGACGAGGTGAAGGGAAATGTGTGGTTGAGATCAATGCCTGCAACTCCACCAGCATCGGACGAGTGCCCTCCATACTGGCAACCACCGTAGAACCCGCTACACCCAGTGGACGTTCCGATAAAAAGAGTTCGGACGGATTGCCCACCTCACGAAGTCCATCCTCGCCCATTTCAAAAATGCCAATCTCATTGGTGGAACCAAAACGGTTCTTCACCGCACGCAGCAGGCGATACGTATGATGCCGTTCTCCTTCAAAATAAAGCACGCAATCCACCATATGTTCTAACATACGTGGACCGGCAATGGCACCTTCTTTGGTAACATGCCCCACAAGAACCGTTGCAATGCCTCTGCCTTTGGCAATCCGCATGAACCTTGACGTACATTCCCTTACCTGTGCAACACTACCAGGCGCACTGGTAACTTCGGGAAGATATACCGTCTGAATGGAGTCGATGACAAGAAAATGCGGCTGGATCTGATCCACCGCTTCCTCTACACGTTCCATATTGGTTTCACACAGTACATACAACTCGGCAGAGAGTGCCCCGAGACGGTCTGCCCGCAATTTGGTTTGCTTGACTGATTCCTCACCGGAAACATATAACACACGCAAACCCGAATGCGTTAAAGCATGAGACGTCTGCAACATCAACGTTGATTTACCGATACCCGGATCTCCGCCCACCAGAACGAGTGAACCCGGAACGATTCCGCCACCCAATACCCGGTTCAACTCTCCGATTCCAGTCTGTACACGCGGTTCCTGACCGCTATCTATATCTATGATAGGAAGCGGTTTATCTTTACTGTCAAACAGAGGAGAATTTCTCCCTTGTGTTTTGACCACCGTCTCTGTTTCTTCCACCATTGAATTCCATGACTGACAACCCGGACACTTACCGTACCACTTGGGGGCTTCATAGCCGCATTCCGTACATTGAAACTTGGTTTTAACTTTGGCCACTTCAGCACTCCTATAATTTAGTTTTATAACAGCATTTTGCATTATTCGACGAATTTCACCCAAACTCCCTGACGTGCAGGGTTACTAAAAGTTTACCATTGTTTGAGATTTTTCGTAAAGGATTATCGCAAACTTTACACATGTTCCTGACATAATCATGTCCGTCTTCTGTCCAAAGTGCAAAAAATCCTCCCCGGCCGAAGCCGAGAAGGATTTGATTAAGGAATAATACAAGCTGAAGTTTAACTCCTAAGCTTGCTGTATATTATTTGGTTTCGATTTCCTCATTGGACGGAACGACCACGTCTTTTTTCGTTACAGACAGTGCACCGTTCTCCTCGTCAATGAGCAATGAATCCCCTTTGGTTACGTTACCCGTGAGCAACTCTTCGGACAATTTGTCCTCGATGTGCTTCTGGATCGCCCGACGAAGCGGACGCGCACCGTAAGCTGGATCAAAGCCTGACTTCGCAAGGAAAGACTTAGCATTATCAGTGAGTTCGAAATCGACCTCATGTTCGAGCAGTCGTTTACGAAGTTCTTCACTCATAAGCGTAACAATTTCAGCGATGTGTTTTTCATCGAGTGAATGGAACACGATAATTTCATCAATCCGGTTAAGGAACTCTGGACGGAAGCTTTTCTTCAGCTCATCCATCACTTTCCCCTTCATGTTGTCATAATCTGCTCCTGCATCTACAACTGCAGTGAAGCCCAGTGTAGAGTTACGTTTGATCGCTTCGGCACCCACGTTGGATGTTAGAATGATCAGCGTATTGCGGAAGTCAACGACGCGACCTTTGGAATCCGTCAGTCGACCATCCTCAAGCACTTGTAACAAGATATTGAATACTTCTGGATGTGCTTTCTCGATTTCATCGAGCAGGACTACGGAATATGGTTTGCGACGAACTTTCTCTGTCAGCTGGCCACCTTCTTCGTACCCAACATATCCTGGAGGCGCTCCGACAAGTCGGGAAGTCGAGTGCTTCTCACCATACTCGGACATATCAATCCGGATTACTGCATTTTCATCGCCGAACATCGCTTCAGCCAGAGCACGAGCAAGTTCTGTTTTACCTACCCCTGTAGGGCCGAGGAAAATGAATGAACCCATCGGACGTTTGGGATCTTTAAGTCCCGCACGAGCACGACGAACCGCACGGCTGACAGACTTCACTGCCTCATCCTGACCGATGACACGTTCATGTAGAATAGACTCCAGATTCATCAGACGCTGTGTCTCTTCTTCTTTCAGTTGGTTCACAGGAATTCCTGTCCAGCTGGCTACCACTTGTGCGATATCCTCAGGAGTAACCTCGGAATCGGTGCGACCTTGTTTCTCTTTCCACTGGTTCTTCGTTACATCCAGCTCTTCACGAATTTTTTGTTCCGTATCACGCAGAGCTGCTGCTTTTTCGAACTCCTGACTTTGAACTGCAGCGTCTTTTTCCTTGCGGATATCTTCCAGACGGCTTTCCAGTTGTTTCAGGTTCGGTGGGATCGTGTAAGAGTTCAATCTTACTTTGGAGCCCGCTTCATCAATCAGGTCAATCGCTTTGTCTGGCAGGAAACGGTCCGTGATGTAACGGTCAGACAGTTTAACCGCCTGCACAATTGCTTCGTCCGTAATTTTCACGCGGTGATGCGCCTCATAACGGTCACGCAAGCCATGCAAGATTTGAATCGCTTCTTCCGGAGAAGGCTGATCTACAGTAATCGGTTGGAAACGACGCTCAAGCGCTGCATCCTTCTCGATGTATTTGCGATATTCATCCAGTGTTGTCGCACCGATACATTGCAATTCTCCACGGGCCAGAGCCGGTTTCAAAATGTTAGAAGCATCGATGGCGCCTTCAGCTCCGCCTGCACCAATCAGGGTATGCAATTCATCGATAAACAGGACAATGTTACCTGCTTGGCGAATCTCATCCATGATTTTTTTCAGACGATCTTCAAACTCACCACGATATTTGGTTCCAGCGACTACTGAACCCATATCCAGGGTCATTACACGTTTGTCGCGTAATGTTTCCGGAATCTCATTTGCTATGATTTTTTGTGCAAGTCCTTCAGCAATCGCTGTTTTACCTACACCTGGCTCACCGATCAACACCGGGTTGTTCTTGGTACGACGGCTGAGCACCTGGATGACACGTTCAATTTCTTTGCTACGTCCAATGACTGGGTCAAGGTTGTTCTCTTTGGCATACGCCGTTAGATCACGCGCCAGACTGTCCAGCGTTGGTGTGCTGACATTGGCAGGTGTTCCATTATGACTGGATACAGCTTCACTGCTGCCAAGCAATTGCAGCACTTGTTGACGTGCTTTGTTCAGGCTGATACCCAAGTTATTGAGCACACGTGCTGCAACACCCTCGCCTTCACGAATCAATCCGAGTAGAATATGCTCTGTGCCTACATAGGTGTGGCCCAATTTACGAGCTTCATCCATAGACAGTTCAATTACTTTTTTCGCACGTGGCGTATATGCAATGTTGGTAGGTTGCTCTTGGCCACGGCCAATCAGCGTTTCTACTTCATCCTGAATTTTTTCCAATCCGAGTCCCAGGCCGATCAGTGCTTTGGCTGCGATGCCTTCGCCTTCACGAATGAGGCCGAGCAAAATATGCTCAGTACCGATGTTATTATGACCGAGACGGACAGCTTCTTCCTGCGCGAGTGCGAGCACCTTTTGGGCCCGTTCCGTAAATCTTCCAAACATCATATCTCCTGCACCTCCATGGTTTTGGATAAAACGAGGGTCATGTAACGAAATAACCGTCGTATTCTTCATATCATTTTTGTTTGCAGCCGTGCTGCGAATAAAGTCATTCGGCATTTGTACATGCCTTATTATATAAAAGCCGCAATGCGGCATGAAACCATAATTCAATACAATATCAGGCTAAGCTAGGACTGCTTCGCTGCATTGATCGTATCACGAATCAACTGAGCACGGTAGATGTCACGCTCATCTGTGCGCATATCTTCCCCGAATGTTTTCTGCAAAAATCCCGGCTGTGTCATCACATTTAACTCATTCATTACCGTGATGGACAGTCCATCCAACAAACCGAGATCCACGCCAAGGCGTACATCCGATAAGCGCTGTGCAGCTTCCTTGGAATCGACAATAGCTGCATGAGACAATATGCCATAAGAACGCATGACCCGATCCGTAATCCGAAGTCTGGAGTCGGTCATTAACCGTTCTCTCGCTGTACGTTCATGACCAATCATCTGTAACACAACACCATGCAGGTTCTCGATGACTTCCTGCTCGGTCTGTCCCAGTGTTATCTGGTTCGAGATCTGGAACAGGTTACCCATCGCCTCACTGCCTTCACCGTATATCCCTCTTACCGTCAATCCCACTTGGGAAACTGCGGTTAGAATACGGCCTATCTGTTGTGTCATCACCAGGGCAGGCAAGTGCATCATAACCGATGCTCTAACACCTGTACCTACATTGGTAGGACAGCTGGTTAAGTATCCTCTGCGATCATCAAAAGCATAATCCACATGCGCTTCAAAAGCATCATCTATTGCGGAAGCTTTCTCCCAAGCTTCTTTCACCTGGAACCCCGGATAGAGGCACTGGATACGAAGATGATCCTCTTCGTTAATCATAATACTGACAGACTCATCCTCACTGAGAATAACCGCACCATTCCTGGATTCATTCGCAAGACTTGGACTGATGAGATGTTTCTCCACCAGCACCCGTTTGTCGAGTTCGTCAATATCGATCAGATCCAACGTATGAAAATCCCCAAAGGCATGAACGTCATCGTATTGAAGTACTTCGCTCAGCTTATTCAGCACCTCTTCCGATTGCTCATTGGAAGCCAGCATCGGAAACGGAACATGCTGAAGGTTGCGTGCAATCCGGACACGGCTGCTAATGACGATTTCGGAATCAGCCGCATCACTGCGCATCCAGTCGCTGAGCGCCTTCTCTGTAAAGCGCAGATTAGGCATTACGCATCCCTCCTACTCATGACAAACTTTACTCCTGAGCTATTCCTTTTTCAAGTCCTCTGATCTGGTCACGGATCTGAGCAGCCTCTTCAAATTCCTCTTGCGCGATGCTCTCCTGGAGCTCACGCTTCAGATCAGCGATTTGCCGTTTCACCTTGATGCGACCACCAGCTCGTGCAGGCACTTTGCCTACATGGGACGTATTACCATGAACCCGCTTGAACAAAGGATCCAGACGGCTGTCAAAATATTTATAACATGAACTGCAGCCGAACCGGCCTATCTTACTAAATTGTGTGTACGTCATACCACACTCTTCACATTGAAGTGCTTTTGCAGGTGGTGTTCCTGCCGATCCACTTTTGCCGGCTGGATCAAAATCAAGCAAGCCGGACAACAAGTTGTGAATGGAAAACCCACCTGCTGTTCCAGGGATCATTTCCCCTTTTTCACGGGCGCATGACTCACAAATATGGAATTCCGTCTTCTCTCCATTCACGATCTTCGTAAAATGAAGTGTAGCCGGACGTTTAGTGCATTCTTGGCACAGCATATTGATGTACCTCCTTTGACCCCGATAGTTTTCATTTACCGAGCAAAGATATTAACATCGCCTTCAACATTCTGGCACGAATTTGATCCCGGTAAGGAAGTTTGACCAATATAACCTCTCTAGATACAGCAGCTCGCATCAACCCGGCTTCCCGCTTGCTCAAGAAGCGCGCTTCTTCCAATTGATAGATCAGACCTTCGGCAGCTGTCTGCCCGATCTCATCACCAATACTATGGTGCAAATGATTATGCAGAGCTGATTGGGCCGGTAATTCAATGCGCTTTATGCGAACATAACCACCACCGCCGCGTTTACTCTCTACGAGGTATCCCTTCTCGAGGGTAAAGCGTGTGCCGATGACATAATTGATCTGGGAAGGTACACATGAAAAATGATCTGCCAGATCATTACGCTGAATTTCAACCATTCCTTCGGGACTTTCATGCAAAATACTCTTCAGATATCGTTCGATAATATCAGAGATATTACGCATCCAATCATCCTCCACTGTCTGAAACGTTAAGTCAATAAGGACCCACACGCCCCCACAGAGTACACCTTCTTCACCCATTTAACCAATCAGGGAAACAACGAATCTTGCTTCCACAGGGCGTCAACAGGAAAGCGAAGGAAGCACGAAGGTCCTTTAATATTCCCTTGATCCTACGATGAGATGAATGCTGTTTAAAGGCTCTCATCCATCAGATTGCAGAAAGAAAGCTACTTAAGTATTAAACCTTTAGTTGACTTTGACTTTCTTTGACTTTATAACCATTATAGCATATTTTGTGGTTTTGCCAAGTGGGGTCACTATTCATTTTTTACGATTTTACACGAAATATTCCCCAGACACAAAAAAACCTCTCCAAAATTGCTGGAGAAGTCCATTTGTCTTTCAATCACGCCGTATTTCTATATAAGCTAATCAAGTTAAATGGAGCATGGGAATGGCAATCAAAAGAAATCGAGCAAGTAGGTTTCCCGTTCAGGAATCGCTTGTTCCAAAGCCTTGATTGCTGTGTTCGGTCCGTGAATTCTTCCGATTCGTGCCATTTCCGTTGGTCTGCGATATCCCATCAGCACGGCGGTAAGGGATTGAATATCCACCTTAATGGTCTGATCATCAGTAATTGGCTCCGATGTTTTCCATATGGACGCCGTTCCGTTCATTGCCACGTTTAATTGCCATACCCCTTCATTCCATGGAGCGTGGGCATCTTCTACCTGAAGAACAATCTGCACCGGTGAGTCCTGGCTTGCAAAGGGATACTGGGATATAAACTGCTCCACACTAACGATACGCGCCATAAAATAAGGTACAATCTCCTGCTGAATCCGTGGGTTATCCAATTGGAAGGCAAGCGTATCACTGGCAGGCGCCTGCAACGTAACTTCCTGGATCATGGAATCATGATTGGCAATGAAGGTCCACAGCCCTTGCCTAGCCTCTTCATTCAGATAGATGATCTCTTTAATGGTAAAGTTATTTTCCTTAACCTCATATAAAAGATAACCTTGTGCTGCATCAGCTTCATCGTAATATACAGCCTTCTGGCTGGTCCCATTAACAAGAACTGAATTCTCCCACCTTGCATCATCCCGAACCAGAGTTCCGTTATAACGCTCAGCATAAGCACTGTATACTTCCTTTAATATGCTAAGGCCTGGATCCCCACGCCGAATCGTTCCAGGTGTCGCTTTTTTCGAAGGCAAATGAGCTGTAGGTACTTTATAACGTTTAAATTCAACATAAGTTTCCCATCCATACTTCCGATAGAAACCAAAAGAGAATGGATGCAAGAATGATATACTCTGTTTGTTACGATTCATTTTTTCCAACGCATGCTTCAGCAGACCCGCTACCCAGCCTTTGCGTCTATACTCTGGCCAGGTGGCTACACCAGCAATACCGCCCATCTCGAACGATCTGCCATGAATATAGGTTTGAAAAGGAATGATGTGAAGTTTGGCTCCTAGCTGCCCGTCCTCATATACACCCCATATATCCTGTGATGAAAATTGACTCCGCCGCTTTTCTTTTTGTTCTTCACTCATTACTACTTGAAAAGCATATTCGGAGAGTGCCATCGCCGGTTCAAAATCATCTACTGTCAATTTCTGAATTTCCATGTTGTCCTACACCCCATTCGCTAGAGTTATTATCAATCCAAATCATGGCCTGATATCTGATATATGTACCCCTTTTGAGTGTGTCAGAGGATTCTTACAAAGTCAAATAAGAGATGCTTTCGCATCCCCTTAAATAAACAAATAAAAACCACCACCGAATAACATCGGCAGTGGTTCTTCGCTTGGCGGCGTCCTACTCTCCCAGGACCCTGCGGTCCAAGTACCATCGGCGCTAGAGGGCTTAACGGTCGTGTTCGGGATGGGTACGTGTGGAACCCCTCCGCCATCGCCACCAAACGCGATTTGTCGAAGCATAGCTTCTTAAAATCAGATATGGAACTGAAAATCATACACACGTTCTGTGATGTACCAATTTTCATTTCAGAGATCATTCTCTGAAAACTAGATTCGAAACGAAACATGCAAATTACAACTTGCTATTGGATAAGCCCTCGACCGATTAGTACTGGTCAGCTCCATGCATTGCTGCACTTCCACCCCCAGCCTATCTACCTCGTCGTCTTCAAGGGGTCTTACATACTGGGAAATCTCATCTTGAGGGGGGCTTCACGCTTAGATGCTTTCAGCGTTTATCCCTTCCGTACATAGCTACCCAGCGGTGCTCCTGGCGGAACAACTGGTACACCAGCGGTACGTCCATCCCGGTCCTCTCGTACTAAGGACAGCTCCTCTCAAATTTCCTACGCCCACGACAGATAGGGACCGAACTGTCTCACGACGTTCTGAACCCAGCTCGCGTACCGCTTTAATGGGCGAACAGCCCAACCCTTGGGACCTACTTCAGCCCCAGGATGCGATGAGCCGACATCGAGGTGCCAAACCTCCCCGTCGATGTGGACTCTTGGGGGAGATAAGCCTGTTATCCCCAGGGTAGCTTTTATCCGTTGAGCGATGGCCCTTCCATGCGGTACCACCGGATCACTAAGCCCGACTTTCGTCCCTGCTCGACTTGTAGGTCTCGCAGTCAAGCTCCCTTATGCCTTTGCACTCTTCGAATGATTTCCAACCATTCTGAGGGAACCTTTGGGCGCCTCCGTTACTCTTTAGGAGGCGACCGCCCCAGTCAAACTGCCCACCTGACACTGTCCCCGCACCGGATTACGGTACCAGGTTAGAACCTAGATACGATCAGGGTGGTATCCCAACGTTGCCTCCACAGCAAGCTGGCGCTCATGTCTCTTAGGCTCCCACCTATCCTGTACAGATCGTACCCAAATTCAATATCAAGCTGCAGTAAAGCTCCATGGGGTCTTTCCGTCTTGTCGCGGGTAACCTGCATCTTCACAGGTATTAAAATTTCACCGGATCTCTCGTTGAGACAGCGCCCAAGTCGTTACGCCATTCGTGCGGGTCAGAATTTACCTGACAAGGAATTTCGCTACCTTAGGACCGTTATAGTTACGGCCGCCGTTTACTGGGGCTTCGGTTCACAGCTTCGGATTGCTCCTAACCACTCCCCTTAACCTTCCAGCACCGGGCAGGCGTCAGCCCGTATACTTCGCCTTACGGCTTCGCACAGACCTGTGTTTTTGCTAAACAGTCGCTTGGGCCTTTTCACTGCGGCCCCCTCGTGCTATTCACACTACCGGGGCACCCCTTCTCCCGAAGTTACGGGGTCATTTTGCCGAGTTCCTTAACGAGAGTTCTTCCGCGCGCCTTAGAATACTCTTCTCGCCTACCTGTGTCGGTTTGCGGTACGGGCACCTTCACCTGGCTAGAGGCTTTTCTTGGCAGTGTGAGATCATGACCTTCGCTACTACAATTTTCGCTCCCCATCACAGCTCAGCCTTACAATGTGCGGATTTGCCTACACATCAGCCTTACTGCTTAGACGGACATCCATCAGTCCGCGTCACTACCCTACTGCGTCCCCCCATTGCTCATAACGGCTTACGGTGGTACAGGAATTTCGACCTGTTGTCCTTCGACTACGCCTTTCGGCCTCGCCTTAGGTCCCGACTTACCCTGAGCGGACGAGCCTTCCTCAGGAACCCTTAGGCTTTCGGCGGATCAGATTCTCACTGATCTTTTCGTTACTCATACCGGCATTCTCACTTGTATAATGTCCAGCGCTCCTTACGGTACACCTTCAACCCTTATACAACGCTCCCCTACCCCTG
>NZ_ANHX01000083.1 GCF_000316035.1 Paenibacillus sp. PAMC 26794 | reverse complement strand
CAAGCCATAGCTTCGGTGGTGTGTTTAGCCCCGTTACATTTTCGGCGCAGAGTCACTCGACCAGTGAGCTATTACGCACTCTTTCAATGGTGGCTGCTTCTAAGCCAACATCCTGGTTGTCTGTGCAACTCCACATCCTTTTCCACTTAACACACACTTGGGGACCTTAGCTGATGGTCTGGGCTGTTTCCCTTTTGACAATGGATCTTAGCACTCACTGTCTGACTCCCGGAAGTAAGTCTATGGCATTCGGAGTTTGACTGAGCTTGGTAACCCTTGCGGGCCCCGCACCCAATCAGTGCTCTACCTCCACGACTCTGTTTTCCGAGGCTAGCCCTAAAGCTATTTCGGGGAGAACCAGCTATCTCCGAGTTCGATTGGAATTTCTCCGCTACCCCCACCTCATCCCCGCATTTTTCAACATGCGTGGGTTCGGGCCTCCAGTGCGTGTTACCGCACCTTCACCCTGGACAGGGGTAGATCACCCGGTTTCGGGTCTACGTCCACGTACTAATTCGCCCTATTCAGACTCGCTTTCGCTGCGGCTCCGGCTCTTCACCTTAACCTTGCACGGGAACGTAACTCGCCGGTTCATTCTACAAAAGGCACGCCATCACCCCTAAAACGGGCTCTGACTTTTTGTAAGCACACGGTTTCAGGTTCTATTTCACTCCCCTTCCGGGGTGCTTTTCACCTTTCCCTCACGGTACTGCTTCACTATCGGTCGCTAGGAAGTATTTAGCCTTGGCAGATGGTCCTGCCGGATTCATACGGGGTTTCACGTGCCCCGCACTACTCGGGATCCGTCTCGGAGGGAACCAACTTTCAACTACAGGGCTTTTACCTTCTTTGGCGGGCCTTTCCAGACCTCTTCGCTTAACCGGTTCCTTTGTAACTCCATGTGAGACGTCCCACAACCCCAAAGAGCAAGCTCTCTGGTTTGGGCTTCTCCGCGTTCGCTCGCCGCTACTGACGGAATCACTATTGTTTTCTCTTCCTCAGGGTACTTAGATGTTTCAGTTCCCCTGGTATGCCTCTGCACAACCTATGTATTCAGTTATGAGTAACTGGAAATTACCCCAGCTGGGTTTCCCCATTCGGACACCCCCGGATCAAAGCTTGCTTACAGCTCCCCGAGGCAGTTTCGTTGTTCGCCACGTCCTTCATCGGCTCCTAGCGCCTAGGCATCCTCCGTGTGCTCTTAGTAGCTTAACC
>NZ_ANHX01000082.1:0-87500 GCF_000316035.1 Paenibacillus sp. PAMC 26794 | reverse complement strand
AATAATGATCTAGATGAGTTTTAGTTAGAGCCCCGATCGGGATAACGATCCCTGCCCTTCTGTTGGTTTGAAGAAAGTGATCCAAAAACTCTATAATAAGGTATATAGATATAGGGATAAGGTTAAGCAGTCAAGTGTACTACTTTCATAAGTAGCCTATGAACAATCGTATAACCATCTCGCATTGCACCTTTACACAGATCACGTACTCCATTCACAGCTAACTATTACATATCAAAGTTCTGAATAAACTCATTACTAACCTATATGGGGTGATCGCACTTGAAACAATGGTTGAAGAACAGACGCAAAGGTTACGGCAAAAAGTTGGTTTCCATCCATGCCTGGAATGCCTGGATTGTTGTGATCCTTGCTATATCAGGTCTTATGCTGGTAGGCGGCTTTTGGCGAGAGATACTCGGAATCGGTCGTGTATGGTTAAAGTGGTTACATATCATCGTTGGGCTAGCTATGCTGGCACCCGTGGTATATTACTTGATTTTGGCCGGAAAGCACTGGAAACAGCTTCGTAATAGACCTTGGCAAAGGGTGAACACCATCTTTGTACTTGCGCTGCTGGTAGGCTGGCTACTCTCGGGTATTGTATTATGGCAGTTCAAGCTGGCTGGACCTCGATGGTCGAATGCTGCACTTTTGATCCATGACCTGCTGACTTGGGTGGGCCTACCTTATATCATCTATCACTCAATAACTCGGACCAAATGGTTAAAGGACCCTGCACGTCGTGCGGTTAAAACCACTACAACTTCAACACGAACTAAAAATGCAGCTGATCCATCTGATTCAACATCAGAGGAAAGCGAAACTACCGCTGCTATATCTTCTTCCCAGTTTGATCGCAGTTCCGAGAGAGATCCCCTCAAATCAGAGGAGCGACCTCAACCATTGTATACACGACGAGCTTTCATCCGTTCTGCTGTGGGGGTTGGTCTCGCCGTGACTCTTGGTCCTACTTTTATATCCTGGGTAGGACGAAATCTCAAGATCGATAACAGTATTGATAGTATGCTGGAGAATGATCCTAACCGTATGATCCCATTGCCAGAACCACTGTCTGCCTCTTCACCTCCCATTGGAGGCGGAGCTGAAGGTCATTTCCGCGTATATACGGTTACGCCCATACCGTCCTTCTCCAATGCTAACTGGTCTTTCCAAATCGATGGATTGGTTGAACGGGCACAGGTTTGGAACTGGGAACAGTTCGTGAAGCTCGCGCGTACCGTACAGGTTAGTGATTTCCACTGTGTAACGGGCTGGTCTGTATATAAAAATACCTGGGAAGGCATTTCTCTTGCACAGCTTTTGAAACAAGCCGGGGTAAAGCCGGAAGCTCACAGTGTGAAATTTTATTCCGGTGATGGTGTGTATACAGATGCGATTACGTTGGATCAAGCGCAAATGGAAGATATTATGGTCGCTGTCATGCATGATGGCAAACCTATCCCTGCTGATCTTGGCGGTCCGGTACGCCTCGTCATTCCTCAGATGTATGCCTATAAATCGGTAAAATGGTTAAATCGCATTGAACTCATCGACAGCGATCATATCGGTTACTGGGAAGAACGAGGATATGATAAGGATGCATGGCTTACAGGCGCATCTCAACGCATCCCTAACAATTTAAGTGGATCATGATCAGATAAGATAAGATTGGTGAGCGTTCATTCGTTGTAAAAATAATTTAGATAAATAGCAAAAGCCCCCGATCACATATTCGTGTCTTCGGGGGCCTTTTTCTTTTTCCTCATTATGAACTCTCTGATTACACTTTAACCCTGTGGGTTCAAAAGACGTACAAGTTCGTCCTCATCCTCAATCGTAGGAATGCCGAGATCATGGGCTTTGGTTAGTTTACTACCTGCCTTCTCTCCGGCAATCACCAGATCTGTCTTTTTCGACACACTGCCTGTCACCTTCGCTCCGAGCGCTTCCAGTCTTTGCGTCGCCTCTTCCCGCGTCAATTGGTGCAGCGTTCCGGTCAAGACGACCGTTTTACCACTGAAGAAGGAATCTTCCACAACAGCAACGGCTGGTGCCTCAGGTGCCTGAGCTTTCACGCCCAAGTTGAGCATTTTCTCAATCGCAGCCTGTGTAAACGGATCTGCAAAAAAGTTTACGATGCTCTCAGCCACGATACCACCTACGTCGGGTAATTCAACCAGCTCTTCCACGGTTGCATTCATAATGGCGTGCAGATCTCGATAATGATCAGCGAGCATGCGTGTTGTCGATTTACCTGTGTTCGGAATACCCAGTGAGTATAAGAAGGAAGCCAAGTCTCTATCTTTACTAAGCTCAAGCGCAGCGATAAGGTTGTTCGCTTTCTTTTCCCCAAACCGCTCCAGCTTCACCAGATCATCAAACTGTAACGTATACAGGTCGGCAGGCTCACGTACGTTCAATTCATCATACAGCTGAATCGCCGTTTTCTCACTGAATGTCTCAATGTCCATGGCATCACGGGAAGCAAAATGGGAAATACGTGCCACCGTTTGTGGTTTACACGCAAGTCTATTGTTACAGAACAGATGCGCTCCACGTTGCTCCAGCGGGAATCCACATGCAGGACACTGCTCAGGGAAGACGATCTCCTCGCCATCACTCTCCTCCGTCACTTTACCCAGAATCTCAGGAATGACGTCGTTGGAGCGACGGATAAAGACCCGTGTGCCCAGAGCAAACTTCAGATTTTTGCGCTCAATATCGCCGACATTGTTCAGAGTACAGTTCTGTACCGTTACCCCGGCAAGTTCAACCGGTTCTACGCGTGCCAGCGGAGTTACTTTGCCAGTACGGCCCACATTCCATACCACAGCGTTAAGAACCGTCGTGGTCTCTTCTGCCTCGAATTTATATGCCACCGCCCAGCGAGGGAACTTATCGGTATAACCCAGCACTTCGCGGGTGCGCATGTCCGTAATTTTGATAACAGCCCCATCGATCAGATAGTCCAGCTGCCCCCGGTTCTCCTGAATCGCGGCCAGTTGTTCCATCACATCATCAAACTCATGGAAATAAGTAATCGATGGATTAACTTTGAAGCGGTTCTCACGCAGGAAATCCATCATCTGCTGATGATTGACAAACTGAATGTCGTCCGAGTAACCAACATTATAAAAATAAGCATTCAGCCGACGCTCAGCCGTCGCCTTCGGATTCAAGTTACGCAGCGCTCCTGCTGCTGCATTCCGCGCATTCTTGAGCGGCTCTGCCGCCGTCTCATTGTATCGATCCAGGACAGACAAGTTCATGATACCTTCACCCTGTACTTCAATCGTGCCGCTTGTATAAGGAATTTTGAGCGGAACGGATCGGATCGTTCTCACCTGTGCCAAAATACCTTCACCTACGGTACCGTTCCCTCGCGTAGAGGCTTGTACCAACTCACCGTTGGTGTACGTCAGGTTCAGCGTCAATCCGTCAAACTTCAACTCAATGACATAACCTGGTTCCGGTAAAGGCCTATCGGGATTTTTACTGTTATAGTCGTTAATCAGTTTCAGTACACGGGTATTCCAGCTGCGCAGCTGCTCAATATTCTGCGCTTTGTCCAGACTCCATAAGGAGGATAAATGGCGATGCGGGGTAAACCCCTTGAGCAGTTCGCCGCCCACACGCTGTGTTGGGGAATCAGGCAGAACCATGCCGCTTTCCTGTTCCAGCGTAACCAGTTCATCGTACAGAAGATCATACTCCTTGTCGCTGATCTGTGGCTGATCCATCGTGTAGTACTGATAATTATGCTGGTTCAGCTCGGTAACGAGTTGCTCCATCCGGTGCATCGGGTCCATACAGGGCCATCCCTCCGTTAATATGATCTATGTAGAACGAACACTCCTATTGCACTTGAACTCGGATAACAGAATAACTTTCCGATCGCTGTCATCCCCGGATTTCTTTTAATGCAATTTAAAAGGTAGAAATCCAGGGATAAATGCGAGCAGATGCTTACGAAGTAGCTTTCCTTAGGAAAGCTTTTAGCTTCACTTCTTCAAGTTATTTCTGTACTCTCCGTTATCGTGCAAAAGGAGGTTTCGTTCTTATTCCACTTTCGTAATAGGGGCAAAACCGGCAAGCAAACGTTTCACACCCACCGGAGCCGGGAAGGCAATCTGCAATTCGGTATCATTACCTGTCCCTTTGACCGCAACAATGGTGCCCGTCCCCCATTTCCCATGCTGCACTTTGTCTCCTGCCTTGAACCCTTCTTCACCATTAGAAGCGGCTGGCTTGGAAGCAGATGATGGCGTAGAGAATGTTGGGCGTGTGACACTTGTAGTCACACGCGAAGTTGGCGTGGATGAGGTAGCAGATGAACCGCTCTTGCTTTGGTGATCGAATAGCTTGGTGCCACCACCAAAGTTACTGCCTCCACTAGAACCTAGTCCACGTCCACCATATGAGCCGCCTCCGCTACTGCCGCGGCGGTAGCGATCACCACGAGCCATAGAGGTGTCTTCCTTGAGCTCATCCGGAATTTCATCCAGGAAGCGGGAAGGCGGGTTCGCTGTTGTACGTCCAAACAAGGTACGCATCTGGGCACAGGACAGGAATAGTTGCTCTTCTGCACGGGTGATCCCTACATAAGCTAGTCGACGTTCTTCTTCCAGCTCTTCATTGTCCATAAAGGCACGGCTGTGCGGGAAGACCCCTTCCTCCATACCCACGATAAAGACAACCGGGAACTCCAGACCTTTGGCGCTGTGCATGGTCATCAGGGTAACCGCGTCGCTCTGATCCTCTTCATCATCGTTCATGCTGTCGATGTCAGCAATCAATGCAAGATCGGTGAGGAACGACACGAGCGTTTTGTCTTCATTATTTTTCTCAAATTCCATCGTTACCGACAGGAACTCTTCAATGTTCTCCAGCCGTGCACGGGATTCGAGTGTATTTTCATTTTGCATCTCAAGACGGTATTGGCTCATCTCAAGAATCTTCTCGGTCAGTTCAGTTACAGACAGATACTCTACCATCTGATGCAACGCAGCGATCATGTCATAGAACTCCACCAGCGCATTCCGCGTACGGCCTGCAAATCCAAGATCGTCCACAACCTGAAGCACTCGGAAAATAGAAATTCCACGCTCTCCTGCCGCAGCCGCCAGCTTCGCTACCGTTGTATCACCAATGCTACGTTTCGGTACATTAATGATCCGGGTAAGACTGATATCATCGTCCGGGTTAGATAACAGGCGCAGATACGCCAGAATGTCCTTGATCTCTTTACGATCATAGAACTTGATGCCGCCAACAATCTGATACGGAATATCAGACTTGATCAGAATTTCCTCTATAACCCGGGACTGGGCGTTAGTACGGTATAGAATCGCATGGTTCTGATAGGATTTGCCGTTCTTCACATTTTTACTAATCTCAGAGGTAACAAAATACCCTTCATCATGCTCGGAATCCGCACGGTACACCTTGATCTTCGAACCACCCTCTTTGTCCGTCCACAGTTTCTTCGGTTTACGCCCTGTATTCAGGCCGATCACTTCATTCGCTGCATTCAGGATATTGGAAGTTGAACGATAGTTCTGCTCCAGCAAAATCGTGTTTGCTTCAGGGTAGTCTTTCTCAAAATTCAGGATATTGCTGATATCCGCCCCACGCCAGCGATAGATCGACTGGTCACTATCTCCTACAACGCAGATGTGGTGGTGGCTGTCAGCGAGCATGCGGCACAGCATGTACTGTGCACGGTTCGTATCCTGATACTCGTCCACGTGAATGTATTGGAATTTCTTTTGATAAAAGTCGAGGACTTCCGGCACTTCTTTGAACAGTTGAATGGTCTGCATAATGAGATCGTCGAAATCAAGTGAGTTGTTGGCTCTTAACCGTTTCTGGTACATCTTATATACCTTCGCCACAATACCTTCGAAATAGTCTCCCGACTGTTTCTCATATTGCTCAGGACTGATCAGTTCATTCTTCGCCGTGCTCATCATCGATTGAACTGCTTTGGGTTCAAATTTCTTAGTATCAATATTCTGATCTTTCATACAGCTGCGAATTACAGATAATTGGTCCGATGAGTCCAAAATACTGAAGTTGGAGGTAAAGCCAATACGTTCAATGTCACGGCGCAAAATACGCACGCACATGGAGTGGAATGTGGATACCCAAATGTCGCGGCCCTGGGAGCCACCTACGAGTTGAGATACCCGGTCTTGCATCTCACGAGCGGCTTTGTTCGTAAAGGTAATCGCTAAAATGCCCCACGGGGGTGCCTTCCGTGTTGCAATGAGGTAGGCAATCCGGTGTGTCAGCACCCGCGTCTTGCCAGAGCCCGCTCCGGCCATAATCAGCAGTGGGCCATCCGTCGCCTCGACGGCTTGCCGTTGAGGGGTGTTAAGCCGTGCAACGGCATCATGTATATTTACAGGTTGCATGCATGCATGCTCCTTTCGTTGGTTGGTTGGTCGGTATAAATGATCTATCCATTACACTTGGACTTCGATTGCAGCAGCATCTTCCGATCGTCGTTATCCCCAGATTTTTTGATTCCCTTTATCAAAGGGAAAACCCGGTGATAAACACGAACACTTCGTTTCTTCAGATTGCTGCTTCACTCTCCGTTTCTGTGTAAACATAGTTCCTGTATACGAATTGTTGGTAAGAGGTAAAAATCCGGTAATAAAGGCGAACGCTCCGCTTCTCCAGCTTATTTCTGTCCTCTTCGTTCTCGTGTGAAAATTAGTTTAGCTTATATTTAAAGGTAGTAAAAATACAAGAGAGAACACTTCGTTTCTGTGTAAACCTTACTCTTGTATACGAATTGCTTAATTAGCAAGGGCAAGGTTCTATTTTAGCAGATCATAAGGGGAAAATTGGGGAATGGTAAACTAAACCGATTAAATGGTTCCTTTTACAGCCAACACCGTCTCAAGTGCCTTAGTCAAATCGCTATACACAATGTTACCTACCACGATGGTATCTGCCACCTGGGCAGCTTGCGAGGCTTTCTCCAGATCATCAATTCCGCCGCCGTAGATGAGGTGTGCCCGCTCCAGTTGTCTATGTGTCTCACCAACAAGCTCCATATCCCCGAACGTTCCGCTGTACTCCATATATACAATGGGAAGATTGAGCAGACGCTCCGCTGCCTGGGCATATGCCACCGCAGCTCCCGTCGTCAGATCCGTATCTGCACCAGTCAACCGCGCTACCGTGGAGTTTGCATTAAGCACAATATAACCCTCGGCAATCAGCAGATCCCAAGGGATAAGATAACCGTAACGCTCTATGGCTTGCTGGTGGTGCCCAATCATCCATTTGCTGTCCGTTGCATTCAAGACCATCGGGATCAAATATCCATCAAAGCCGGGAACAACAGCCTCCAGGTCAGATACTTCAAGCACACATGGCAACTCATAACGACGCACACGGGACATCAGGTCTACCGTGTTATCATAGGTAATTCCGGAAGACCCGCCGACGATAATTGCATCGGTCCCCGACATGCAGACCAGATCGAGTTCTTCGTCCGTAATCTCCCGGTCCGGGTCAAGCTTAAATACATGTCTCCACTGCTTAATCATGTCTATCAACGAACATTCCTCCAGAGGTTCTTCTGCATCCTAGAAAGCTTGTAAACTAAGTCTAAGTCAGCAGGCATCGAGTGTCAATGTTCGTATAAAAGGGGAACAGAAAATCACAGGCATTTCCCTCTTCTGGTATGGAAAAGCCTGTGATTTGGATTCTGTAATGATTATAATTAAGACATTTTACGGTTTCCAGGCAAAACGTGTGTTCATCTCATCCAGTTCCTGCTCCGTTAACACGTCCGAGTACACCCCGTACACGCCCCATTTCTCATAGTTAGCCACTTGTTCAGTGTCGTTGATGGTGTGCACGTAGGTGACAGAACCTGCACTATTCAGCTTGGCGACGAAATTCTGGTTTACTTTATATTCCGGCATAGTCACGGCATCAATATCATTCTTTTGCACAAAATCAACAACCTGAGCTTCTGTATCCTGTGTGGCATATAACGTATAGATAATGGAAGGGAATGCATAGACTTCTTTCACCGTTTCAAGCATCTGTTCGTTATAGATCTGTACAACCACCCGATCCAGCACGGAGGGATCATGTTCTTTGGCTGCATCCACCAGGGACTGTAACACCTGCTGAATATCCTCATCCTTCTGTTCCTTGGTGTCGGTTACGATATACATATCCGGATACTCGGCCAGTACATCTATAATGCCATCGGCATCCATGGGTTGATACATGCCTAAAATAGGCGTATTCATGAACTCATCATGTGTCAGTGCCCCGGCTTGTTTATCCTCCGGAAGCTCTTCGTCTTGTCCTAGCATTTTGCTCATATTAGCGGTCCATTCATGTCTGGCTACAGCTTTGCGATCCGAGGTTAACATAAAGTCGATCTCAAATACACGTGTGCCTTTCTCGTAATTGGCAATCATCGCTTCATAGGCGTTGGTATATGGTTGATCACGAATGCTGCCCATCGCATGGGCGATTAATCTATAAGCGGTAAATCCGTCCCGTTGTTCCTCACTCTCGCTTTCATAGGCGAAAAAGAGTGTGCCCACGGTAACGATCAGTAGTATTAACACGGCGGTAATGCGTTTCATATAGCATTCACATCCTCAGTACCTTTTTGTTAGCTAACTACCCGAATTGATGAGGTGTAAAACAAAATAGCCGCCCGAGGCGGCTGTTAAATGGTAGATAAAGTTTGGGAATAAAGCACGGACCCTCCACATGCTCAGTCCTTTTGCTGTACACTCAACTCTTTCAAAAACGCAATCAGCGCCTCACGCCAAGGTCTCAGAGGTTCCAGACCGTTCGTTCGAATCGCCAGATGATCCATGACCGAGTATACAGGACGGGGGGCTGGACGCGGAAACTGATCGGTTGTGCATGGCATAAGTTCGGCTGTCGGCTCGAACCCACTCTGCTTATTGGCTTCTTCTTTTATTGCCTCTGCAAACTCATACCATGTGCAAGTTCCGGAATTGGAAGCATGATAGATACCATATTTTTCGCTCGTAGAAAGGGTATGAATGAATCGGGCAAGATCCACCGTATAGGTAGGCGAACCTTGTTGGTCATGAACAACTTGCAGTTGTGGACGCTTTTCCATAAGTTCCAGCATGGTTTTGACAAAATTACTACCATACACGCCAAACACCCATGATGTTCGAATGATAAACCATTGCGTAGACAAACTTTGAACCAGCCGTTCCCCGGCAAGCTTCGACTTGCCATAAACACTCTGCGGATCCGTTACATCGTACTCTCGGTGTGGCGTACTCCCACTCCCATCAAATACATAATCGGTACTGATATATACCAGTTTTGCTTTCACACTCTCGGCGGCAACTGCAATATTTCTAGTACCTGATGCATTGATTGCGTATGCTGTATCCTCATCTACCTCAGCCTGATCGACCGCCGTGTAAGCAGCGCAGTGAATTATGATGTGAGGTCGGAACGTCGTAATCATATCTGTGCACTGCTGTTGATCGGTAATATCCATCTGGTTCTTGTCACAGGCCAATACCTGGTGACCCTCTGCTTGGAAGGTCTTCACCACATCATAACCCAGCTGTCCTGCTGCGCCAGTCACCATAACTCTATAGTTCATTTGGATGAATCACCCATCCGCTTACCGTACTGAAGCTGAACATAGTCCTGATATGTGCCTGATTGAATTCTCGTCCACCAATCTTGATGTTTCAGATACCACTGAATAGTCTCCTTGATTCCTGTCTCAAAATTGTGTGCAGGTTGCCAACCGAGCTCTGTACGTATCTTGGTAGGATCTATACCGTAACGTCGGTCATGGCCCAATCGATCCTGTACATATTGAATCAAACTCGCCGGTTTACCCAGTTGCTCCAATACGCTCTCCACAATGTATATATTAGTACGTTCATTATTACCACCAATGTTGTATACTTCTCCAGATTGTCCATTATGAATCACCAGATCAATCGCGCTGCAGTGATCCTCGACATAAAGCCAGTCACGAATATTGAGCCCGTCACCATATACTGGAATGGCTTCATCATTCAATGCACGGGATATAATCAGCGGAATCAGTTTCTCCGGAAATTGAAAAGGTCCGTAGTTATTAGAGCAACGTGTAATATTAACAGGAAGTCCAAAGGTTTCATGATAGGCTCTTACGAGCAGATCCCCGCCAGCTTTACTTGCAGAGTAAGGACTATTTGGCATCAGAGGTGTATCTTCAGTAAATAAACCTGTTGTACCTAGTGATCCATATACCTCATCTGTCGATACCTGAACAAATTTGGTGACTTGATACTTCTTTGCCGCATCCAGCAGAACCTGAGTACCCATCACATTGGTACGCACAAAGATATCCGGAGACAGAATACTTCGATCCACATGGGACTCGGCAGCGAAATTCACAACCACATCGATGCCTTGGGAAAAAACAGTTTCCATCTGCTGTACATCTGCAATATCTGCTTTGATGAAGGTATATCGGGGATTGGACTCTACCGTATGCAAGTTCTCCAAGTTCCCCGCATACGTTAATGCATCCACATTGATAATCTCATAGCTCGGATGTTCACGAAGCATATATAACACAAAGTTGCTGCCGATAAATCCGGCCCCACCCGTAACCAGTAGTTTCATGCTGTCTCTCTCCCTTTGCCTCCAGATACAGAAGTATCTGAAAAGTCTTATTAATTAGTCAAAGTTCAGTTCAGCATCTTTCAGTAAAGGATGCTTCTGATCCTTCTCGGATAATATAGGTTTCGTCACAGGCCAATCAATGGCGAGCGCCGGATCGTTCCACAGAATTCCACGGTCATGTTCAGGCGAATAATAGGCGTCTACCTTATAAGTTACCTGGGAATGAGGCACCAAGGTACAGAATCCATGAGCAAATCCTTGAGGAACAAGCAGTTGCCGCTGGTTGTACTCACTTAGAATGAAACTTTTCCATTGGCCAAAGGTAGGGGATGACGTGCGGACATCCACAATCACATCATATATTGCCCCAGATATAACCCTCACCAATTTAGTCTGTGCTTTGGGCTGAAGCTGGTAATGAAGCCCACGCAGAACACCTGCTTCAGCCGACAAAGATTGATTGTCCTGAATAAAGACGTGCTGTATCCCCTGTTCATGCAGAACCTGCTCATTATAACTCTCCATAAAATATCCACGGTGATCACCATAAACCTTGGGTTCCAATATGCTAGCACCATCCATAAACAGCGGAAGTACCTTCATGACATCCCTCCGTTTTGCTGTTGACATCATTTCTTCATATTGACTATGTATATGTAAAGTGTCGGGTATGTGTTTGTTCATTGGCCTGTATAACCCTCATATTTGCTCTTCCATAAAATAAATTAAAGCCCAGCCGCGATATCATTCTTCGGCTGGACTTCAAGGGCATGCGGAAAACCATTTATTGATTCTTTATGACCTGTTCCAAATACTTTAAGAGATCTTTCCGTAGATCCGGGCGTTGCAATGCGTAGTGAATCGATGTCTCAATAAAGCCCAACTTTTCACCAACATCATGACGTAACCCATCAAAATGATAAGCAAGAATTTGCCGCTGTTCATTCAATCGGGACAAGGCATCCGTAAGCTGAATTTCTCCCCCTACACCAGCAGATTGTTGACCCAGGATCTCGAAAATATCCGGTGTAAGAATGTAACGTCCCATAATAGCAAGGTTCGAAGGGGAATCTTCAGTCTTTGGTTTCTCAATTAAACGGCGCGCGCGAAAGACACGTTCAACGGTAGGAGTCAGTAACTCTCCGTCTACAATTCCGTAGCGGGATACCTCGCTCCAATCAACAGGCTGTACACCAACGATCGGAGATTGCAGTTCATCGTAGACTTCGATCATCTGCTTCAGGCAGGGATGTTCCGCTTCTACAATATCGTCCCCTAACAGGACGGCAAAAGGCTCGTTGCCGATAAACTTGCGGGCACACCAGATGGCGTGACCAAGTCCCTTCGGTTCCTTTTGACGGATATAATGGATATCTGCCATCTCGGAGGGTTTGCGTACTTCGTTAAGCAAGTCCCACTTCTGTTTGTCCGCCAGATTCTGCTCCAGCTCGAATGAATAATCGAAGTGATCTTCAATGGCCCGCTTCCCTTTACCTGTCACAATAATGATATCTTCAATGCCTGAAGCTACGGCTTCTTCAATAATGTACTGGATCGTTGGCTTGTCCACGATGGGCAGCATTTCCTTAGGCATCGCCTTGGTGGCAGGCAGAAACCGGGTACCCAGCCCTGCGGCTGGAATAATCGCTTTGCGAATACGCATATGGCACTACTCCTTTTGCTAGATACATATTTTACTATATTTGATGATTATTAGTACTGGCATGCTATGACTCCATTATACCATCAACAATTCGCGGATATCCTGTTCGGATAAAGTCGTCGATCCCCCGTCTCCCGGTTCGATCACTTCGGCAATTAAGTCCTTCTTCCGCTGTTGGAGCTCCAAAATCTTCTCTTCGATCGTACCTTCGGTAACCAGGCGGATGACTTGCACCACTTGTTTCTGCCCCATACGATGGGCACGGCCAATTGCCTGTTCTTCCACGGCGGGATTCCACCATAGATCATATAATATAACGGTATCTGCCCCTGTTAAGTTTAGTCCGGTACCGCCAGCTTTCAGGGAGATTAAGAACAGTTCAGCTTCGCCCTCATTAAATCTGTGGCACATCTCAACCCGGCTCTGTGCAGGGGTCTGACCATCGAGGTAGAAAAGACTCCTTCCCTGTGCCGCAAGGGTCTGACGAATCAGGTTCAACATGCTCGCAAATTGGGAGAAGATGAGAATTCGTTTCCCTGCAGCCAAACAATCCTCGACCGTTTCAAGCAACTGTTCCATTTTCCCGGAATCGCCTTGATATCCTTCAACAAAGAGGGCCGGATGACAACACAACTGACGTAAGCGCGTGATGCCAGCCAGAATTTTGATACGATTCTTCTGGAATCCGTTATCCTCCATGTCCTTCGATGCTTCATCCTGAAGCTGAGAAAGGTATGCGGCATACAATTTCTTCTGTTCAACTGTAAGCTCTGACCGCTGTACCGTTTCAATTCGATCAGGCAATTCTTCCAACACATCCTTCTTCAGGCGGCGCAGAATAAACGGACGCACCATCCGGGAGATCCGTTCCGGAGGAAGGTCGCGGAATCTTCTGTAACTTGGAAACAACCTAGGGAATACCGCTTCAAAAATGGACCACAATTCATCCAGCGAGTTCTCCACAGGCGTACCTGTGAGCGCAAAACGGCGCGGGGCCTGAATTTGTTTCACTGCCTGCGCGGTTTGGGAAGAAGCATTTTTGATTGCCTGAGCTTCATCCAGAATGAGTGTATGGAATGTTCGGCCCAGATAGGTGTCCAGATCCCGCCTTAACAGAGGATACGACGTCACAATCACATCTGCCTCATCCATGCCTGAAAGCATACTGGCTCGCTCTTCTTTCTGGCCTGCTGCAATAAGCACTTTCAGATGCGGGGCGAACCGCGCAAACTCATTAGCCCAGTTGTAGGTCAGCGAAGCAGGTGCCACGACAAGTACCGGAGGATGAGTGACCCTCGTTCGGATCGTCAATCCATTCTGCTGCATCGTGGACCATAAGCCATCTGTATTCACTGAAGCCATCTTATCCAATGGGAGCCCAGTTTCGGGATCGATGTCGGAAGTCGCCAACGTTTCACCGCCCAGTAATGATCCGCTCTCCCGGTATTTATCACCGCCCGTATGGTCAATGTTGTACTCAGGCTTCTCCTGAAGCACCGCTGTGATATAGGCGATGCTTTGCAATGTTTTGCCAAGTCCCATATCATCCGCCAGAATGCCGCCAAAACGATAATAGGCGAGAGTACGCAGCCACTGGTATCCACTGTTCTGATAATCCCGCAGGATGGGGGTCAGCGTCTCTGGCAATGCAAAATCCATCCGTTCAGGATCTCGCAGATCATCGAGGAAACGTTTCAGGGAGCCTCCCCACTTCACATGACCGGAAACTTCGTCCCTGCCCGGCAATTGTAACGCCCGAACCGCTGGCAGCCGGATATGGCTGCTCTTGATGTCATCTGCTCCAATTCCGAGTGAATCGGCCATGTGAGCGAAGCTATCTGCACCTTCATTTTCAAGTGAGAGAAAGACACCGCTCTTGAGACGGTAATACGGTTTCTTTTCCACAATGCGGCGCATGAGTTCCTGAAGCTCCTGCTCGTCTACACCTTCCATCTCAAATGAAATCTCCAGCCAGTCCAACCCTCTTCCCAAATCTGCTCGTACTTTCGGTGGGGTCGGATAGGATTGCACCATCGCCTTCACGGCGTTTGGCATGTAGATGTCTACCTGTTTTTCAAGCTCAGGCAACAGATGATACATAACATCATAGATCGCATCTTCCCGTTCGCTCGCCCAGACACTACCATCCCTTTCGAGAAAGGATCGATCCAGTCGTTCAATCAGATTCCGCTCTTTGTATCGGTCACGCACCAAAATAACCTTTTTCTCTTCTTCATCTATCAAGTACTCTGCAAGCGGATTAATAACCATGACCTCATAGTCGAATTCCAGACGTGCTGTAATACGTTCACGATAGAAGTCGATGTACAGCTTCGGTGAAAGTTCCGGTTCCGCGATCTGTTCACGCACCTGTGAATCAATGGACAGATGTCCGAGCGTACGCAGTTCTGGCACGACATGCTGTACGAATTCATCCACCTGCTGGGTCGAAATATCAATGCTTTCTTTGATCCCATATGAGGTAAGTGCCGCGCTCAAGTCCTCCAGACTTCGCATCTGCATCGGCTCCAACATGTGCAACTGCCCTTCCACCACAGCGGCATCATAAGCAGGAAGAAGAATCAGCTCACGCAGTCCGGAAATCTCAAGCTGATATCCTTCATTCGCTCCCTGGGCGATCCGGTAAAATAAAGGAAGTACCCCCTCACCCAGTGTGAGTGGTCCATTGGCAAATCCTGCGCCCTCCATCCGGCTGTCAGCCTGTAGCAGCAATTCCAGCAATGGCTTCCATACGAGCGGAGCAATCAATATATCCCGTCCGTCTGAAGCTCCCAGATAACCGGAGATGGATTCGCGGTATGCCTCTTCACTCTGTCTCATTCGAATAAGCATCGAGAGAATCGCCTGATCCTGCGGAGTGAACACATGCATCAATGGATCATAGTGGAACAGCTTGGTAAATGACATGGGCTCGCCCTTCTCGATGCAGTTCAGGAATTGCTTCACTTTCTGCACCACATACAGACGTTTGTTACCCACTTTCAGTTCAAGAGCGAGTTTCCCACCACCCTTGTGAACCTGTATCAGCTTGCATATAAACTGGACCTGTAACTCTTCCCGCAGGGAGGATCGGTTGACAGGGGCAGTGTATTTACGATCATTTCCATGCAGCGTTCTCCGATCCTTGGCAAACATGGACAGAATCTGATCCGCCGTACGGTAAGAAGGTTTATCTGCCGAGCGACCCCACCCCGAAGCTGAGCTTGGCCGACCTGCTTGGGCAAAGTGAACGGGCGGACGCTCTGGAACATCATTAAGTTGCTCTCGTTGTGAAGCAGACTGGGGGCGCTCCCACATGCTCTCTTCGACCAACGTCCCAACCCTGGACTTGGAACCTGCGCCGGAACTGGTATTGGCTCCTTGGCCTGTAGCAGGTTGAGGAGGCTTCCCAGAAGCAATCGTGGCATTACGCTCCTGCTGCTCACCCCATTCGTGAATAGCCAACAGGACAGCAGCGACATGTTTGCAATAGTCATAATGCCTGCCGTCACCCGGACAACTGCAGCCTGCCACAATCTCACCTGATCCATCTATATCCACCGTCACCTGATAGCGCTCCGATCCACGTACCTGTGCTTCATAATGAAGCTGATCCTCACTAACCACCAGATTAGTCACCCTGCCAGATTGGTTATAATCTTCCCCGCGCTTGAATGCCGTGACCCCGCACAGCAATTTAATATCCATGATTGTGAATGGCGCCACGCTTCTTCGCCTCCTGTGTCATGATGTAAAAAAACCCCAAGGGCTCCTTAAAGCAGAGTTTGGGGTTGCTTCATGCTTGCTTGTAAATGTTGATGTAACACACAATCCGTTTATTTCACCAATTGACCACGTGTAACGCCCAGTTGGTTTGTTGCTTTTAGGGTTTTCCAAACTTGTGTACCACTGATCTCGCCGCGCAGTGCACGGTTGTACAGATCGATAACCTCACGTACCTGCTCCGGTGTCTCTTCCAGGAATTCCACACGGTAACGGGATACACCCAGATCCATAAAGTTGGTCAGATACTCGGCACCTGACTGCTCCACTGCGTTGTATACCGTATTACGGCAGCCTTCATCCACACGTACCGGGTGGGACATGCCGATCCGGTCTTGCAGTGATGCACGCTGTTCCTCACAAGGACGACCACAGTTCGTGAAATCCGTTCCTTCACTCATGAACGTACAATACACACAGTGCTCGGTGTGGAACATCGGCAGATGCTGATGGATAACCACTTCGGTCTGACTTGTACGGGAGTGACCAAGCAAATCAACCATTTGTTGAATGTTCAGGTCATAGGATGGGGTAATCCAGTCACATCCGGCTTCCAGGAACAATTCTACTGCTTTGTGATTGGCGATGTTCAATGAGAAGTCGCCGATCAGTTCCGGGTGCTTCGCATCCGGGTTTTCCATCCGGTGACGAAGGTAGAAGTACAGCGCACCTGTATTACGTACCAATACCGCATCCGGCTTCAAACGCAGGATGTTGTTATGATATCCATTCTCCCCAGGCATATGAATACGCGGTGTTGCCAGCGCGATCTTGCGACCAGCGGCATGCACAGCTTCCACGGCTGCCGGGAACTGCTTGATAAACTCGAAGTCGGCATAGATCATGCCGATTCCTGCTTCAATCGCTGCCTCCACTTGTGGCAGACTGCGACAGAGCGCGGTCAGCTCTGCTTGACCGCGAGCGACTGGCGATGCCGGTTTAACCGAATCGCCGTAGACATCTACCGCCCGTTTCACGTAGACGGGCGGTTTAGGACGCTCACCCGCGAGTTGTTCTACTGCCTGACGGCGAATGTTATTCAACTCGCGCATTGGGATGATGACGTCACCGTGCAGATTGACGTCCATTCCTTCCAGCTGGAACACGGTGCCTCCCAGACGACCGAACTGCTCTTCGAGCAATTCATGTGTCATTGGACGCTTCTGCGCGATGTCCAGTTCCATCTCGGAATCAATCCGGACGGTCGTGCCCTTCTGTACGTCTGTCCACCACGTGCTGAGCGGCTGCCCCGGGCTGCCGATAACTTTTACTTTTACCGGGAATACGCGGTATGGCTTTTCGGTCTCGAAGCTTTGACGCAGACGTTTGTCCAGCGCCGGGTCATTCGTTTTCCACACTTTGTCGCCAACTTTCACGCGGCGCAGATCTACGTCACTGCGGCCTGGCACAACGTCAACGATCCAGCCCTCTTCGGCTTCGCCTTCGAGTTTTACGCCTTTGCGACGTACATCGTATACACGTCCGCCCTCTTCCTTCTGAGTCGGGTCTCCGGCGTCAAATACGATCCCATCTCCACGTTTCACGGGTGCATCCAGCTTCAGGACAACACCATCGCGCAACACTTGATCCACACGACCAAGGTAGACACCACGGCTTTTCGGGAACGTTCCATCCACCAGTTCTTTGTTGTTTGTACCGCTCAGGAAACCATGTGTGAATCCACGGGAGAAGCTTTGCTGCAATTCGCGAACTTCTTCCTTGCTTGGCGGCGTGTTATCTCCATCAAAATAACGATCAATCGCTTTACGATATTTGCTTACTACGTTTGCTACGTATTCTGGCGTTTTGAGACGTCCTTCAATTTTGAAAGAAGTTACTCCTGCTTCGATCAGTTCCGGCATCAGGTCAATCGCTGCCAGATCCTTCGGAGACAACAGATAAGCCACATCACCCATCGGTTTGTGCACACCATCCACCATCAGGTCGTATGGAAGACGACAAGCTTGTGCGCACTCCCCACGGTTCGCGGAACGTCCTCCCCACATTTCGGAAGTCAGACATTGCCCCGAGTAGGATACACACAGCGCACCATGAACAAATACTTCCATTGGAAGTTTTGCCTGCTCCCCGATCTTCTGGATCTGCTTCAGGTTGTTCTCCCGTCCCAGAACGACACGTTCCATATCAAACGGCTTCGTAAACTCAACCGCTTCCGGGGACGTGATTGTCATCTGTGTTGAACCGTGAATCGGGAAATCCGGCGAGATCTCGCGAATCATCTTCACCAAACCCAAATCCTGAACAATTACAGCGTCCACACCTGCATCGACACATGCATCAATCAGTTCTTTGGCATCCGTCAATTCATTTTCAAAAATCAATATATTAAAGGTCAAAAACCCTTTTACGCCATAACTGTGCAAAAACGCCATAATCTCCGGCAGCTCGTCCATGCGGAAATTGTTCGCCCGTGCCCGTGCATTAAACTTTTCGACTCCGAAGAAAATTGCATCTGCGCCATTGGCTACCGCCGAACGCATACAATCCCAGTCACCAGCAGGTGCCAGAAGTTCAACGTCTTCTCTTCGTATTGTTGCTGTTTTCATGTAGATCCTCCCCATAACCGGCTATCCGCCGGATTTCATCCCTATATCCTTAAACGCCTGAACATACTAAGCCTAAGACTGCACCTTATCGGGTACACCTGCATTGTCACGGTATTACAATATCTATCTATTATGTCTGTATTGCCTGAACTCCAAGCTTACAGTCATTCCTATTCATCAGATCAGTAGTCATAACTCCTGAACTAGTATATTGTAACACTTCTGCACCGACTCTTCTACGTTTTCCTGAAAAAACAGTTTACCATTTTCATTTCCAGCACAACGAAAAAACCGAAAGGTCTTTTGACCCTCCGGCATGCATCACTATTATTTAATAAATGTAAATGAGTTCACTGCTTTTTCCAAGGCTACCGCCTGAACTTCTGTCTTGTTCGCATCATTCAGCCCACTTGTGATCGTATAGGTTGTTCCGTCCTTTTCAAACACGATCTGGCGACCTGCATATGGCACGCCTTTGTCCAGTTCATGATACGTAAAGGAAAATGCAGGCACACCCGCAAACGTCAGCTCTTCACTGCGCAGCAGCTGGAAGTTTTTCCGCGTTTTGGTGGCTTCGGCATAAGCTTCTCTCAGTTGGCTGACCGTCATCTCGATCGACTTGTCTTCGCTCGCCGCAATGGAGAATTCTCCGCCCGTGAAGGTGTATACCACAGGTGAATATTCGAATCGATCACTATACGGCGTCCAGTAACGCGGAATATCTACACTGTAATGATAACGTTTGGACGTACGTGTAAGTGTCTTCGTTTTGTCTGTCAAATACGGATCTTCATCCAGCTGACCGAAATGTTCGGCAACCGTATCAAAATCAATCTCCACACTCTTCATAATCCGTTCAAACCATGCCCGATCTGCAACCTGCTCTTCTGGGAACGTATACTCTGCATAGTATCGATACCCATTCTTCTGTAAAAGAACATCGAACTCGGTCTGCCAGCCCCCGCCAAAGTTATAACGGAATTCATTCACCTCGGCAGTCTCTCCCGAGATATCCATCGTATATGAGCCAATTGGCTCGTAACTCTCTGGTGTAAATGTCTCGCGCATCCACTTATCCAGTTGGCCGCTCCAGTCTTTTACCGTAGTACCTGCCTTCGCCGATGTGACACGCCATTGCAGATATGCACCATCCTTGGCTTCATAGATCATCTGATTGTTATCCATCGACCAGCCGGCAGGAATCATCAACTCAATACCATAGTCATCGTTCCAGGCGGAGCGCATGCCATTATCTACGGTGGACAGATCCTTAATCGTTCGATCCGATTCTGCATAGGTTGGCTGGAATGAATTGAGCAGCGCTGCACGTTTGCTCAGATCTTTATAATTCAAGGCTTCGTAATCCGCGAGGTACACATCATATTGACGACCTTCGCTCAGATACTGACGCATCTCCCATAACATGCCGTCTACATCTTTCACGATAATCCGTGCATAAGGCGTTTTGCCTTTCGACACCGCTTCACGATCCAGCACCGTATCTCCCGATTGTTTGGCCTCCTGGACGAGTTGCTGCAACAAATCATCCGCATCCAGAGCCACATCCTGATCGCTGACATACACTTCAAGATAATAACTGTTGTCCGTAGCGCCGAAAGTCATCATACGCTCCTGCTCACCAGTCTGAAAAACTATAAGGTCTGCCGGGTAGTTAATGGACCAACCGTAAAAACTGTTGCCAATTCTGGTTTTGCCTTCATCCGGATGAATGCCATCCTCTTCATCCACCGAATCATCGGTTTGCAACAGACGAATAACCATTTCTCCGGAACTGGTTGGAGCTAGCGTCGCTCCGATACCGGCAGCAACCGGACGAAGTGGAACCATAAGTACGCCATTCACCATTTTGGGGGCGGCACCCATCTCATGTTTTACACCATCCACCCAGGCAATTGAACTGCCAATCGTTAGGGTAACCGTGTGTGGACCTTCCTTAATTTTCACGACATCATTTTTCTCCAGCCGGATTTCACTGCCAAATGCTTTCTTGAACACTCCCACAGGCACCATCGTAACACCCTTGAACTTGTAAGGTTTGGCTATGGCCTGCTTATCGCCGTTGATGTAGGCGCTCGTGCTCCCCGCTTTCACCCGTAGTTCACTTGTTGTCAGATCAGATGCCCATACAGGCAATGCCGCGCCAATGGTCAGCATCCCGGTTAATACACCTGTGCTTAGCACACGTATCCATGACTTTTTCATTCCGTTCTTTCGTCCTCTCTCCATCCGGGCTGACCGCCGGGCTTTATTGTTCTTCATCTGCAAGGAACACTTCATCTTCCTCGTCTACGATGTCTGCGCGATCAGCAAGCACCAACGTGCGGGTGACGATATCGCCATCCGTTTGCATCAACAGCTTTACCTTTTGCCCAGGCAGATACTTTTTGAGCAGCTCATTGATATCTACTACTGAGGAGACACGTGTACCTGCCACACTATAAAGGACATCGCCCTCTTTGATTTTGGCTTTCTTCGCTTCAGGAGACAGTACCCCCGTAATCGTTAATGGATCATCTGTAGGCAAGCCCACAATAGCAGACCAGCTTTCTTCCAGCTGTAGCCCCAGACTTGCACGTTTTATTTTGCCATATTTAAAAAACTGATCGATGATATATTGAACGGTATCCACGGGAATCGAAAATCCCAAACTCTCTACGCCGACCGCAGAAAATTTCATGGAATTGATACCAACCACTTCACCCTTCAGGTTGACCAGCGGTCCTCCGCTATTTCCTGGGTTAATGGCCGTGTCGGTCTGAATCAACCGGTAGGTCGCCTCCACACCACGATTCAAGCCGCTAATTACCCCTACCGTTGCCGAGTTGCGCAAAGAAAAGGAAATCGGCGTACCCAAGGCAATCACCGTTTCTCCAACAGTAGTTTGTGAAGCTTTGGCAAAGCTCGCCGGTTTGAGTGATTTGGCATTGATTTTGATTAGCGCCAGATCACTGAGTGCATCACTGTATGTTTTCGTAATTTTGTATGTATTGCCATCCGTCGTTACCACCACCGGATTCGTTAATCCATCAACCACATGAGCATTCGTTACAATCCATCCGTTCGACCGGATAATGACACCTGTACCATGTGCAAGATTATAACGGTCGTCTGATGTTGCACCGTCCTGCACCTCGGTAGATTTCCCAATAATGCCTACAACCGAAGGAGATACCTTTTCGATCACTTTGGGAATGGCTTCACTTCCCTTGTACGTGTACGTACCTGATTTGGCATCATATTGTCCACTTCCACCAACTGCCTTGAGCAGATCCTTGGTGTTCACATAGACTTGACCGTCTACCACCTTCGCTTGCATTGCCGCTTTGGATTCAGCTGCACCGGCCGTTGCCGCCACACTAATCGAGAGTACAGCAGCCATCAGTATGGCTATCCCCTTTTTACCCAACACGCTCATATTCTCACCTGACCCTCTCTATACATCCTTCTTGCGCAACTCGACATCGGATTCATCACTGAATCTATTCTCTCTTTCTCTCATCTGCAATTCCGGTATCCCTCAATGTATCATACAGAATCTGGATATACAATTGTTTTAAGTCCTATTTTAGTAGAGAAGATAGAATCCTGTTCAATCGTTTCAGTAAAAATGAAAAAAACACCCTCCATGTCTCTCTGGAAAGTGTTCGTCTGTACCTCTTTTGGCTTAAATTACATTTAAATTCTGCGGCATTCCTACTGAGCAAACCAACCCGTTATCATCGCATAGTCTGTCATCAGAAATACCAGTAGGCTGACTACTGCAAATCCGATCGCAAACAGATTCTTCTTCGGTGCCCGAAGAAGCCGAACAACTCCGATGAAAATCAGGATCGTAAATAAGATGACAAAAATATCAAATGCATTAAAATTCGATGTACTCGCCGTGGCAGCTTCTGCAAACAGCATGGATAGACAGACCTCCTTACCATAGTTGAACAGCTAACGCATACCCTAATATCTTCCTCTATGTTATCTGTACCCTGCTTGTAATGCAAGCCCTATCATCCATAAAAATGAAAAAAATCCAATTTGGCCGAATATTCCTGTAATGCTCGTCATCATGCATATGTAAACACTTTCACGAAATATCCTTAGTCCAAAGGAAACACTGTGCACAACTCAAAATGAAAAGCCCTTCTTCTCGGAAGCAGGGCACATCAGATCGTAATCCAACGTCTCAACCTTTTCGAAAAGAAGGGCCAATACTGCCACTTCATATTGATATAACTACTGGTTAGAGGACCTTAGTCCACCAATTGCAGTGCCTTGCTCCGCTCGGTATCCCGCTCCAGAACCGGCTTCAAGTACTTGCCTGTATAGGAAGCTTCCACTTTGATGATATCCTCAGGTGTTCCAGTTGCAACAATGGTTCCTCCACCGCTACCACCTTCTGGCCCCAAATCAACAACATAGTCTGCCGTTTTGATCACATCCAGGTTATGCTCAATCACCAACACCGATTCCCCAGAATCAACCAGACGGTGTAATACGTTCAGCAAACGGTCGATATCATCGACATGTAAACCCGTAGTCGGCTCATCGAGGATGTAGATGGTTTTCCCGGTACTGCGGCGATACAGCTCGGAAGCGAGCTTCACACGCTGGGCTTCACCACCAGACAATGTGGTTGCAGGTTGTCCCAGATTGATATAACCCAGACCCACATCCATCAGTGTCTGCATTTTGCGATGGATCTTCGGAATGTTCTCGAAGAATTGGGTTGCATCTTCAACCGTCATTTCCAGCACATCGGAAATATTTCTGTTTTTATATTTCACTTCAAGCGTTTCCCGGTTGTATCGTTTGCCTTTGCAGACTTCACAAGGAACATACACGTCCGGCAAGAAGTGCATCTCGATTTTGATAATGCCGTCTCCACGGCAGGCTTCACAACGTCCACCTTTAATATTAAAGCTGAACCGGCCTTTCTTGTATCCACGTACTTTGGCTTCATTCGTCTGAGCAAACAGATCCCGAATATCATCAAAGACACCTGTATACGTAGCCGGGTTGGAACGTGGTGTCCGCCCGATTGGGGACTGGTCAATATCGATGACTTTATCGATATGTTCCAGACCACGAATCTCTTTATGCTGACCCGGGCGCACCCGAGCACGATTCAGATCACGAGCCAGTGTTTTGTAGAGGATCTCATTGATCAATGTGGATTTACCTGATCCGGACACACCCGTTACCGCAGTAAATACACCTACAGGAATCTTCACGTTCAGATTCTTCAAGTTATTTTCTTTGGCTCCGCGTACTTCCAACCAACGGTCTCCTACACTTCTACGTTCTGCACGAATAGGAATGAATTTGCGACCACTCAGATATTGACCGGTTAATGAGTTCTCATCATTCATGATCTCTTGCGGTGTACCCTGTGACATAATGGTACCTCCGTGGATACCTGCACCCGGGCCAATATCAATAATATAGTCGGCAGCCATCATCGTGTCCTCATCATGTTCAACCACGATCAATGTGTTACCAATATCCCGCATATGCGCAAGGGTTGAGATCAGGCGGTCATTATCCCGTTGATGCAGACCGATACTTGGCTCATCCAGAATATACAGCACACCCATCAGGCTGGAACCAATCTGTGTGGCCAGTCTGATCCGCTGGGCTTCCCCACCGGATAACGTTCCAGCGGCACGACTCAGCGTAAGGTAATCCAGACCGACATTCACGAGGAAGCCTAGACGGCTGTTGATTTCTTTCAAAATAAGCTTGGCAATCGTCTGCTCTTTCTCACTCAATTCCAATGAATCGAAGAATCGGCCAGCTTCTCCAATGGACAAACTAGTCACATACGCCATGTTGTGATCATTAATCGTAACTGCGAGACTTTCCCGTTTCAGACGCTGACCTTTACAGGTACCACAAGGCTTCGCACTCATATAACCTTCAATGAATTCACGGATACCTTCAGATGCTGTATCACGATAACGACGCTCCAGGTTATTCACGATACCTTCAAAGGTAACCAGTGCTTCCTTGCGTTGTCCAAAATCATTCTCATAGCGGAAACGGATTTTCTCCGTACCTGTACCCTGCAACAACTTGTTCATCTGCTCAGCTGGCAGATCTTCGACAGGCACATTCTGCGGAATGTTGAAGTGTTCACATACTGACTTCAGGAACTGCGGGTAATAGGTGGATGTTCCACCTGTCCAGGCATCAAAAGCACCATCTTCAATTGTCTTGCTGCGATCCGGTACGAGCAGATCAGGGTCAACGATCATTTTGACACCCAAACCATCACAATCCGGGCAAGCTCCGAAGGGACTGTTAAATGAGAACATCCGCGGTGCAAGTTCTTCAATACTAAATCCACACACCGGGCAGGCAAAGTTGGAACTGAAGCGCAGTTCTTCTTCGCCCATAATGTCCACTAGTAGTTGTCCACCGGACAAATTAAGTGCTGTTTCAATAGAGTCGGCCAGACGCGCCTGTACATCATCTTTAACGACGATCCGGTCAACAACGACTTCAATCGTATGCTTTTTATTTTTCTCCAATTGAATATCTTCTGACAGGTCACGCAATTCCCCGTTCACCCGTACACGGACAAAGCCCTGTTTGGACACATCGGCAAATACACTTTTGTGCTCACCCTTACGGCCCGAGATAATGGGTGCCAAAATCTGCAACCGGGTACGCTCTGGGTATTGCATAATGCGGTCAACCATTTGTTCTACGGTCTGGGAGCTGATCTCCACGCCGTGGTCCGGACAATGTGGATGGCCCACACGTGCAAATAACAGACGCAAGTAATCATAAATTTCGGTCACGGTTCCCACCGTGGAACGCGGGTTACGACTTGTTGTTTTCTGATCTATTGAAATCGCAGGAGACAAGCCTTCGATGGAATCCACATCCGGTTTCTCCATCTGTCCCAGAAACTGCCTTGCGTAAGCTGACAATGATTCTACATAACGCCGCTGTCCTTCGGCATAGATGGTGTCAAAAGCCAGCGAGGACTTGCCTGAGCCACTCAGGCCGGTCAATACAACAAAGCGGTCACGCGGGATGGTAATGTCGATATTTTTCAGGTTATGCGCTCGTGCGCCTTTAATGACAATGTTATCGCTCGCCAATAGTATTCATCCTCTCAGTGTGTTAATCCAAACCTTTGAAGGCTTTTCGATCCCACCCAAACCCTCCCTTGGAAGGGAGGGCCCCAGAGGGCGCAGCCCTCTGGACACCCGAAACAAGCGGTGCAACGGTGAGGGGTCGGGTCTTGCTATGTGAAGGGTGGTCGTGTGCCCGCGGCTCCACATAAGGTTCCGGCTCATTGCCGGAACCTTATGTGGCCGCTCTACTGCGAGGGTGCGCTCTCAGCTTCGCCTTGGTCGCGGCAGGTCGCCATTGCCTTTGGCTCGGCTCCGAGGTCAACACCGGGGCGCTCTTGGCTCTCAAGGGGACACGACTCCCAATTGCTTTCCTATAAACCTTTTAACCAATTTCAACATTTCTATCAGTATAGACCCGAATTCAAGATTTCAACATCTCTTATTATCGGTAGATATCAACGATTTCCTTACTCAACAAGAGAACGGCCAATTGGCCGTTCTCTTGTTACAGATCCATCTTTACCGGAGCATATGAATGAGCTGTATCTTATTCAGCGCGAAGTTCCAGCAACGCATCGCGAAGCTCAGCAGCACGTTCAAACTGCAGGTTTTTGGCTGCATCTTTCATCTCTACCTCTAGGCGCTGAATAAGCGCCTGGCGATCTTTCTTCGACATCTTCTCGGCTGCGCCTGTGAGATAGTCTTTCTTGGATTCGGCAACTTTGGTTGCCTCAATCACATCACGCACTTTTTTGCGAATCGTCTGTGGTGTAATTCCATGTTTCTCGTTGTACTCGATCTGAATCTCACGACGACGTTCGGTTTCCTTAATCGCCTTGTCCATCGAATCGGTTACTTTATCACCGTATAGAATAACGCGACCCTCGCTGTTCCGTGCCGCACGACCAATCGTTTGGATCAGTGAGCGTTCGGAACGCAGGAACCCTTCCTTATCGGCATCCAAAATAGCGACGAGGGATACTTCGGGCAGATCGAGGCCTTCCCGGAGCAAGTTGATTCCAATCAGGACATGGAAAACGCCCAACCTTAAATCACGTAAAATCGCCATCCGTTCCAACGTTTTGATCTCGGAGTGCAGATAACGAACCTTGATTCCAACTTCCTTCAGATAATCCGTCAGGTCCTCGGACATCTTCTTCGTTAATGTTGTAATCAACACACGCTCGTCTTTGGTAATCCGGTCGTTAATCTCACCAATCAAGTCATCGATCTGCCCCTTCGTTGGACGCAGTTCAATGATTGGATCAAGCAGTCCGGTTGGACGGATAATCTGTTGCACCATCGTATCGGTATGCTCGATCTCATACGGGCCTGGTGTGGCCGATACATAGATGATCTGATCCATCTTGCCTTCGAACTCTTCGAATTTGAGCGGACGATTATCCAGCGCTGACGGCAGACGGAAACCATGTTCAACCAATACCGTCTTCCGCGCCTGGTCACCATTGTACATCGCACGGATCTGTGGCAGCGTCACATGAGACTCATCGACCACAATCAACATGTCATCCGGGAAGTAATCCATCAGTGTGTATGGGGTATCGCCGCGTTCGCGGAAAGTCAGTGGACCGGAATAGTTCTCAATCCCCGAACAGAATCCAACTTCCTTCATCATCTCGATATCATACCGTGTGCGCTGCTCCAGTCGCTGAGCCTCCAGCAGTTTCCCCTGTTCACGCAACACTTCTAGACGCTCCTCCAGTTCACGCTCAATGTTCACCAGCGCAACCTTCATCGTCTCTTCTTGCGTTACGAAGTGAGACGCCGGGAAGATGGCAATATGTTCACGTTCGCCAATCAGTTCTCCGGTTAACACATCAATCTCCGTAATTTTCTCGATCTCATCACCAAACAATTCAACCCGAATGGCATGTTCGCCCTTGGAGGCAGGGAAAATCTCAACAACATCCCCACGAACACGGAACGTACCCCGCACAAAGTTAATATCGTTACGTTGATACTGGATCTCTACCAGACGAGACAAAATCTGATTGCGCGGTTTCTCCATGCCTACCCGAAGTGACAGCAACATGCTTGAATACGAGTGTGGTGAACCCAAACCATAAATGCAGGAAACACTCGCTACAATGATGACGTCCCTGCGCTCAAACAACGAACTTGTCGCTGCGTGCCGCAGTTTGTCGATCTCTTCATTAATACTTGAATCCTTCTCGATATACGTATCGGAGGACGGGATATATGCTTCTGGCTGAAAATAATCGTAATAACTGACGAAATACTCAACCATGTTATTAGGGAAAAAATCTTTGAACTCACTTGCAAGCTGCGCTGCCAACGTTTTATTGTGTGCAATAATCAGCGTCGGACGTTGCAGTTGGGCTATCGTCTGGGCTATCGTAAACGTCTTACCCGTACCCGTTGCACCCAGCAGTGTCTGGTACCTCTTCCCCTCCTGAACACCCTTCACCAATTCTATAATGGCTGCAGGCTGATCACCTTGGGGAGAAAACTCTGACTCGATTTCGAACGTTTTGTCGCTCATTATAATATCGCTCATTGCCGTATCTCACCCTATCGTCTAAAATAATAGTCACTATATATTGTCGAAGTTCCCCGAATTTTTATATGGGAAAACTTATAGGAATAGGAATATTTGTTCCCGTTTAATTATACCTCGTTCGTTTTAGTGATGCAAACGTGAAATGAAGATAGGAGTGGGTTAAATTATGGATATTGCGACACTTATCGGTATTATTGCCGGAATTGCCGCAGTTATTAGCGGTTTCTTGTGGGAAGGCGGCCAATTGTCCGGTCTCCTGCAAAAAACGGCTGCTTTAATTGTATTCGGTGGAACGATTGCTGCTGTGGTTGCCAGTTTCCCGGCGCATCGCCTTCGTACGATTCCAGCTGCCCTGCGTATGGCTTTTGGACGTAACAATAATGAATCCGGTATATGGGTTGAAGAGTTGGTCGAGATGTCTTCGATCGCACGCCGCTCAGGTGTGCTTGCATTGGAACGCAAGGTTATGGATCATCCGCATCCATTTTTGCAAGACGGTATTCAGATGGTTGTTGATGGTACCGATCAGGATGTGGTTCGCCAGATCCTGGAGATGGAGATTGACTCGATTGAACAAAAACATGAGGGTTATGCCAAAATATTCGAATCCGCTGGCGGTTACGCCCCAACCATGGGGATCATCGGAACCGTAATGGGACTTATTCAGGTACTTGGCAGTTTGACCGATCCAACCGGACTCGGACCTGCCATTGCTGTTGCCTTTACCGCAACCCTGTATGGGGTCGCCAGTGCCAATCTTATCTTTTTGCCCATTGCCTCCAAGATCAAATCCAGAGGTGCCGATGAAGTGCAGACCATGGAAATGCTTCTCGAAGGTGTACTTGCCATTCAGAACGGTGAGAATCCCCAGCTTGTACGCAAAAGACTGGAGTCCTTCACCCTTACGCATCGTCAGCATATACGCCCCCTAGCAAAGGAGGGATTGGATGAGTCGGCGCAGTAAACGGCGCGGAAAACGTGAAACTATCGATCATCGGGATCGCTGGATGATTACTTATGCCGATCTCATAACTCTGCTTTTGATCTTTTTTGTCATCATGTATGCCATGAGCAATCTCGATTCAGGTAAATATGACGTCGTTACCCAATCGTTACAAAATACATTCAACGCGTCCGACTCTATCCTTGAGCTTGGTGAGGGACTCGGTGAGAAACCAGGACAGACAATTACAGAGACTCCACCGTCCGAGGTGCAGGGTGAAGATCCTTCAAAAGGTACAGGAAGCCCTCCCGATTCCGGGGCTGCAACGCCAGATGATGACAACAAGCCCCTCACAGAACGGGAAGAACAGTTCAGATCTCAGGAGCAGGAATTGCAAAATCTGTTCAATGTGATTACCCAATATATCGAGGATAATAAACTGGAAAATCAGATTTTTGTTGCGGACAAGCCACAGGGCCTATCCATTACACTTAGTGACCGCTTCCTGTTTGATCAGGGACATGCCGCTCTAAAGGACGGTGCAGCACCAACACTCAGTAAACTTGCCAGCCTGTTCCGTGATCTAAATACCGTTGTCAGCATTGAGGGCCATACCGATAACGTTCCTGTTGGGGCAAACTCCGCCTATACCGATAACTGGCAGCTTTCCGGGGAACGTGCACTGTCTGTATTACGATTTTTTCTGGACACAGAGAAGCTTAACCCGGACGGATTCCAGTATGCTGGATATGCGGATACTCGCCCAACGGGTGACAACACCACAGCGGCCGGAAGACAAAAGAACCGTCGAGTGGAAATTACTGTCTTGCGTCAGCTCCAACCTTAATCTTTAACATTTCACATAGTGCATCATTACTTATAAGCAAAAAGAGCACGCTCTAACTGAATTCAATTCAGCAGAGCGTGCTTTCTTTTATGTCGTATTACCTTATGCATCCACACCCGGCTGGCTGGGACGTAGAATTGCAGAGCCTACGGTCAGCAAAATCGCAGCCATGCCAAACAAAATCAATAGTGGCAATGTGATATCCGACAATGTACCACCAGCAGAGATCGTTTCCACCGCCTGAATCGCCCATTTCTGTGGAACAAAGTTGGCGAGCTTTTGCATATATTCCGGCATCAACGAGATCGGCCAGAAACAACCACCTATCATGCAGGTTGGCATAATGACAAGTGAATTCAGCATGTTGGCATTTTTGGAATTACGGATTAATCCTGCCACGGTACTTGCGATCCCCATGGAGACCAGCATGAATGCGGCCAAAATGATAAAATGAATGCCAAAAGGAATACCGGCATCATAATGCAGCAGCCACCTGCTGACTCCCAAAACCAGAACAATCTGAATCATGCCAATGACAAAACTGCCGAGGAAGTTACCAAGCGCAATCTCATATGCACGGACGGGTGCCGTATATACTCTGGCCATCGTACGTTTCCTGCGATCTTCCATTATCACAGCCACTGCACTGGTCAGCAGCCCCATCATAAACATGATTGTAAATCCAGTCACATTGTTCAGGCCTGGCTTGGGATAGATCTGCAGATCGGTGACTTCACCAGCAACTTGATGTTTTCCTATCTCCTGTAAAAGCTGTTCAAATGGCTTCTGTGTACTCGATAGTATGTCCGTCTCACTTGAGACAGGACCTGCCGCCACCTTAACAGCTGAAGCAGATTGTAACAATCCGCTCGTCAAACCTTCAACTGCTGCTCGTAGGGTATAGGAACTTTCACTTATACGCAGTTCCACCAATTGAATTTCGGTTGGCTTACCCTGTAACAGATCCTCCGTATAGCGTGCCGGAATGATGATGCCTGAACTTCCTTTTTGCTGAGCGATAGCTTCCTTCACTTCTGCTTGGTTGTTCATCGGCTTGAGCAGATACTCCTCTTTGTCAGCAAGTTCATGAATCATCCATGTCCCTGCCACCCCTCCATCCTCATTGACATAGGGAATAACAGTACGTGCACTCTGCTCGCTTCCAAAAAGAGCAACCGCTCCTGTAACCACCAGGCAAGGCAGAAGCAGAAACGTAATGAAGCCCATTTTACGTCCAAGTGTACGTCTAATCATCAACCAGGCGATGTGCAGACTATTCATATCGGTATCCTGCCTTTCTATAGATCAATCCTGAGATAAGCAGTAATACAGCGCATACCACGCCTAACATTAGAATGTTATACACAATCTCTCCTACAGGTGCATCCAGCATCATTTTCAGAAAACTTTGGAGCGCCCAGTGGTTAACCGTAAATTCACTAATCAATTGTACAAAATCAACCGGAATGGGCCTGAATCCACCACTAATGAATGTCATGACAACGATGATACCTTGTAAGGTTGCACTGGCCGATGCCGTGCTTTTACATACCAATGCCACAATCACGCCAAGGGTCATGGAGGCCAATGTGATACATACACAAGTCAGCACAATATACCCAGGATGCGATCCCCAATACACACCGTAGAACCAATACGTCATAAGGATAATCGTTGTTGCCTGTAAGAAAGCGAGCAGACTATTGCCTACAATTTTGCCAGCGAAAATAACTCCATTGCCTATAGGCGCAGCCTGAAGGCGAATTAACGTTTTGTTATCCCGTTCTCCAAAAAGGCTGGTACTGGTTGTCATGCCTGAGTACAACATGAACATCGCCAGCATGGAAGCTGCATAGTATTGGGAGGCACTATACACCGTACCTGTCTTACCGGGATTAGTGACAGCAATGGAGGTGGAATTCGCCGTACCAGACTCCGAAGCAGAGGCTATGGCAGCAATTACTTCCGGACCGAGCACTTTGGTAATCGCCATCTGTCGGTTCCATTCATCCGTAAAACGTGTGAACAAGGTTTCACCCAAGGTATTCAGAGTGCTGTCCTTTCCTCGTATCCACTGTAACCTGGCCTCTTTCCTCATCATCACGTTTTGCTCAAAATCCGAAGGAATCAGTACAGCAAAGTCCAGCTTGCCGGTACGCAGCGCATGGACAGCCTCTTCTTCTGTCGTAAAGTTCTGAACTTTAACCATCTCAGCTACCACTGGAGAGTTCACAAATGTATCCAGCGCTTGATTAAGCGTATCTGATCCTTCGCCTGATTCGGTATTCGAATGAATTATTCCCACACGTACAATGTCCGGAATAACATCATCCGCCGTACCCATCGTACTTGAAAGTGCCGTGCCCAATATAAAAATAAGTAACAACGGCAGAATGAACAGGTTTAACACCACAGATCGAATCTTAAGAATACGCCTTAATTCAAAGATGCAAATATGCCATATATTCATCTCTTGCTCCCCCTAGTCCCGAAGCGTACGCCCGGTCAGATTGAGGAACAACGTTTCCAGATCCGGCTCTTCGACCTTGAGCGACTGAATGGATACTTCATGTTTGCTGCAAATGAAGAGCAGATCCTGCAGATCCTGCTGTGCCGAAGGCAGCGTAATGGTCAGTGTATTCTCTGAAACGTCTACCATCCGCACACGGGGGTGAAGTTTCAGTTCTTCCACGGCATCGGGACCGATACCGGAAGTGGAGAGCACTACTTTTTCCTCCGATGCTACCCGTTCTCTCAACTCTGCTTCAGTCCCACAGGCAATAATTCGCCCCTGATCCATAATCGCAACCCGGTGACTAATCGCCGCCACTTCCTCCATGTAATGACTTGTATATATGATCGTTGAACCCATCTTGTTGAGTGTGCGTACCGATTCAAGAATATGATTCCGAGATTGCGGATCAATACCAACTGTAGGTTCATCCATAATTATTAGATCCGGGCGATGTGTAATCGCACATGCGATGTTTAACCTGCGTTTCATACCACCAGAGAAGGTCGAGGGGGCATCCTTTGCTTTATCCTGTAACCCTACAAATTCAAGGGACTCCTGCACTCTTTCCTTAAGCAATTTTCCACGTAGTCCATACAGTCGGGCAAAAAAGGTCACATTCTCCGCAGCAGACATGGTTTCGTATAAAGCCAGATCCTGCGGAACCAGTCCGATCTTGCGCTTTACTTCAAGCGGTCGCTCCTTGACCGAGATACCATCTAATCTAATTTCACCCTGATCCATATTCAGGAGCCCTGCAATCATGCTGATGGTGGTACTTTTTCCTGCTCCATTGGGACCAAGCAATCCAAAAATCTCGCCTTTGCCAACACTAAGGTCCAAATGATCCACGGACAGCTTGCTACCGTATCGTTTTACTACATGATCTACTTCAAGTATGCCCATCCCTTTACGCCCCTTTTCCGTTTCGGCCTTCGCCGCTGGATTTCATGATTTTATTGTAACGGATCGTAGTCTGTAGCGAAGGTACAAAAAGTCATGAATCGAAGGTGACTTAAGTCATCTCCTGATTCGAATGCTGCTTATGGTATAATCAAGGGCGCATTACCGAGAGATTTTCTACTCCACTTTTTATAAAAAGGATGTCATTTACATATGCCGATGCGGTTTCTGCAATACGGATTAATTATCGTTCCAGCAGTACTGTACATGTTGATGCTGCCCTTGGAAAACGAAGCCGTCTACACCCTGTATATCATCATTGCACTTGCACTCTCCGTGTGGAAAGATTTCAACCGTTCAAGTACACAGCAGTGGCTGTTGCTTCTGGCCGAAATACTCTGGAGCTGCTGGCTGATTGCAATATATGGACCATTTATGCTTTTCCTCTCTCTATCCGTGCTCTACGTGTATATATACAGACTGGAGGGAAGTCGGAGATGGTTGATGTTTGCAATTCAGCTTGTCGCTAACAATGTCGCTTTGCATTGGCATTATTCTGACCCACAGGCACCACAGCCAGGGTTAACCACACTAAATACAACCGCCACTACATTACTCTCCACAGAGACAACTGCGATGGTTCTTGGCAACCTGCTTCTGCTCATCACAGCGGCTATGTCCTGGCAGGGATCAAGAACGGCGAGCAGCCGCGGACAACTGGAACAAGTCTATGACGAACTTCGCAGCAAACATTATGAGCTACAAGAAGCGCGTGCGCAGCTGCTGTTATTTACAAAGCAACTTGAAGGAGTGGCTCAGGCAGAGGAACGCACTCGTATCTCAAGACAGCTTCATGACGATATCGGGCATCGACTGATTCGCACCAAAATGATGTCGGAAGCCGCCCTCCTGACCCTCCCCTTGAATATGGAACAAGGAACGGAAATGGTGAGACAGATTCGCGATCAATTGGCCGATAGTATGGATGATATGCGCAGCACACTACACAAACTGCAACCTAATTCCTATGCATCCGAAGCCTACGCCCTGGATCGTCTCCTAGAGGAATTGGGTAGAGATACCGACGTGAAGACAAATTATGAAGTTCATGGCACATCCCATGTGCTGTATCCCAGCATACAGATTGTTTTATACAAAAATGCCAAAGAAGCCCTGACCAATGCCCTGCGACACGGAAATGCTTCTTCAATCACCGTAGAACTGGTATTCGGGGATCAGGAAGTGTGTATGAGTGTAAGTAATGATGGCATAATCAATCCCCATTCTTCCAAGCGAAATGGTATAGGACAGGAAGGCATGCTTCTACGTACACAAATGGTGGGAGGAACCATGGAGATCCAATCGGCTTTTCCGTATACAGTGATTACACGCATTCCAATAACGAACCAGTTGAATATACTCTGAAAAAGGAAGTGAATGTTCTCATGTCCGTACGGAATGATGTAAACAACAAGAATGATTCAGGCCAGCCCCCACTTATTCGGCTGATTCTCGCCGACGATGACTACTTCATTCGCGAAAGCCTTAAAGTGCTGCTCGGACTGGGCTCCGGCATTAGTGTTACAGGCACGGCCTCAAATGGGCAGGAAGCGTTGGCATTGCTTGAAGCAGGAACGCCTGCGGACGTCGTGTTGATGGATATTCGGATGCCGGAATGTGACGGAGTTGAAGGTACACAACGCATAAAGGCACGTTTTCCTGAAATCCAGGTGCTCATGCTGACTACGTTTGACGACGATGAGTATATTATTCAGGCATTACAGAATGGAGCAAGCGGTTATTTGCTCAAAAATGTGCCCCCCGAGCGGATCATTCAAGGCATCAAGACCGTACATAACGGCGATATGTTAATCCATCCGGATATTGCCCGCAAGCTAACAGGACTTCTTCGTCCTGCTACAATTCCCCTGACCCAGAATTCAATCGAAGCCTATGGACTGACACGTATGGAGCTGGAGGTTGCCGAGGCCATATCGGAGGGGTTATCCAATAAGGAAATTGCCGCCAAATTGTTCCTCAGTGAAGGCACGGTCAAAAACTACGTCACGGATATTCTCGGCAAGCTGAGCTTGCGTGATCGGACCCAGATCGCCATCTTTATGTTAAAAAAATAACAAAAAAGGTATTTCCCTTGCCTGTGACGGCGCTCGGAAATACCTTTTTCATTGTTTTATTTATGCAACATACTTCATCACGTATGCTAGTTACATCTCCACGGACCCTTTATCACTGGCCACAGGAGCTGGCGGTAACGCCAAGGGAGCTTCGTCCCTATGTGGTTTTTTCAGACGGGCAAGCAATTTGAGGTTGATGATATGGAACAGCGTCAGTGGACGTAACCGAATCGCCCAGACCTCGTGATTGTCCGGTGCCATAATGACCCCAAGCTGATGATGCTCCCCTTCATAGATCGCTCGTTGCATGAACTTGCTTTCTCCCTGGTGATTTCGTACCTCGAGCTTGCAAAAAGCCGGGTTCATCCGCAGGGCACGATGTAACTCTTCCGGCGAATGAACCAACTTACCATTCACCTTGTACAATGTCTCTCCTGCTTCAATCCCCAAATCTGCAGCAGGACTCTCCGGAATAACAGCCAATACCTTCAACCCATGCTGCGGATGGACAAATACCGGACTGCGGTTTTGCTCTTCAAACGCGCTGTACCATACCAGAAATTCATGTCCAATAAATGCAATCAGCGCAGCAACCACCATGAGTGGAGACCACCATGCAGCAAGCAAACTGAACACGAGCAAAGTTGCCCCATATATCATCAACCGCTTGGATGAGATCTGCACCTTTTGTCCCGGAAGCATACTCTGCGTTATCTCACCAAATCCGAGCATAATCGGCAACGCAACCAGCATGTAACTATGACCTGCATTCATCAGTGGATTCCAAGCCAGTTCCGCGCCACTACCTGTGACTGGGACAAGAATCAGTAGGGGAATGGCCCAGAACTGTTGCAATTGATAACCACCAACCAGTTTCCCGCGTTTTCCCTCGAAGAGAAGCGGTGATGCCATCGATACCCCCTGCATCCGTACCAACAGGGCTTCACCCATATGTAGAAGGGCCGCCAGGACAAGCAGTGCAGGCATATCCAGGGTACGTAACGTTTCCGTTATACTCCCCATCCAACCCGATGGTTGCCAGCCTGAAGCCAGATTCAAACCAAATTGCAGCACACCCAGTAACCCGGCTGCGTAGGCAAAACACAGATACCGGATACGAAACAAGGATAAAATTAACGTTGCAGCCCATATGCATATCAGGCTTCCCAGTGTAAGATGTGCACCGAGGAATAGGGACACAATCGAGACGATGGTACCAATGAGTATGCCTCCGAGCACGGCACGAATCGTCTGTGTTATCGAGCTTTGCAAACGAACATGGAACAATTTACGCTCCTGTAGTAACTGACGATGATAGATGAGCGCAATCAGGATCACCGCAATATAATAAAACGGCTGAATAAACAACTGCAACAATGCTTCGCCTAATGTAGTTAACCACGGCCATACCCATTCCATTGTGGACGGTCACCCCTCTCCTTCAGCCGGTTCAGAAAAAAAGAAGGCTGAAAATCAGCCTTCTTTATGGCTTCGACACAGCGGACGAAATATCCTTTGAGACATTTTCGATCGCGCGTTTCAGCTGTGCATCATATTGAGGATTGGCAATACGTTCAATCAGAGCCGCTTCCAGTGATTCAGCGGTTTTCTCGTCAATCTGGCCTGTGGCCTGAATGCCTTTTTGCTTCTGGAATGCCTTGACCGCTTCTTCCGTCTTCTGGTCGTAGTATCCATCCACACGATCCGGTTTGAAATCGAGTCCTCTCAGCATCGTCTGCGCACTTTTCACATCCGTGCTATTGCTGTCATATTTCAGTGGTAACTTCTCTTTGTTAATCGGTGCCACCGAGAAATAATCCGGCTGGTCTACCGCGATATCCGGTTTGATTCCTTTTTCATGAATCCAGTCCCCGTTCGGAGTGAGCCACTTGGCAATGGTGATCTTCAGCAAGCTGCCGTCACCCATCTGCTTGTCATAACTCGTCTGTACGGTTCCTTTACCAAAGGAATTTTCTCCAATCAACTTGGCACCTGCTGACTGTTGTAATGCACCGGCCAAAATCTCCGACGCACTCGCACTGCCTTTGTTCATCAGGACTGTGACTGGATAAGCTTTGGCTGATCCATTGGATTTGCTTTGTTCCTTTTTGCCGTTTTTGTCTTCCACTTGCACAATAACCTTGCCTTTAGGAACAAACTGTTCAGCAATATCAATAACGACTTGCAATACACCGCCTGGGTCATTCCGTACGTCGATGACCAGACCTTTCATGTTCTGCTTCTCAAGCTTCGCCAATTCTTCCTTGAAGCGATCGCCTGTATTCAAAGAGAATTGAGTAATGGCAATAACACCAATTCCGCCATCCTCCATGTGAGCATATACGGTCTCCAGATCAATGTCATCCCGTACAATGACAAATTCAATCAGCTCGGAAGATCCGGCACGTTTGACCTGTACCTTCGCTTCACTGCCCTTGGGACCTCTGATTTTGTTAACAGCCTTGTTGAGTTCCAAACCTTGCAGGGATTCGCCGTTGACCGACATAATCATATCTTTCGCACGAATACCCGCTTTCTCGGCTGGAGATCCTTTGATTGGGGAAACAACAATGACATTTCCATCCTGTGAGGATACCTCTGCGCCAATACCGGTAAATGAACCTTCGATCGACTCTTCAAACTGAGCAGCCGTTTCCTGCCCCATATAGTTGGAGTACGGATCACCAAGCGATTCCATCATGCCGTTGATCGCACCGTCAATCAATTTGGTCTGATCCACGTCTTTATAATAGTTGCTGGAGATCAAATTCATCGCAGTTTCAATCTTTTTCAAATCGTTCTTCTGCTGTGAATTGCCGGTTACACTAGCCAGCAAACCTTCGCCCGCTGTGGTCTGGTTCGCTATTCCTGGATAAGTCATTAATACCAGGGTTAGCAAACTACCACCCAGGAGACCCACAATGACAAGCAGTAGCGCCGATCTTTTCTTCATCATCCGTTTGTCACCGCCTTTAGTTTTGAAGCGTGTCCGATTCCATTGTTTCTTGGACCCATTCCCTGAACATGCCAGCTTAGTATATGTCTAGCTTGTACGGAATATGTTTTTTCCATTCGGTGCTTACACAAATTTTACAGATAGTTCATCGGATTGACAGGAGTCCCGTTTTCACGTACTTCGAAATGCAAGTGCGGTCCCGTAGAATTACCGGTATTGCCTGATTCTGAGATCTTATCTCCACGTGAGACTGTATCACCTTTACTAACACTCAAACTACTGTTATGAGCATATAAGGTCCATAATCCTCCACCATGATCGATAATTACGGCATTACCATAACCACTCATCCATTCAGCAACAATCACGACACCACCGGAGACCGCTCGTACTGTCGTTCCTTGCGGAACAGCAAAGTCAACGCCAGCATGCAGTTTGCCCACTTCTCCGGTAATAGGATGTGTACGTGGACCAAACGAGGAGGAAATCCTTCCACCAGAGATAGGCATACTAAATACGCCATTGCCGCCTGAATATGAACTGGTTGAACCACTCGTGCTGCTATCCGAACTCACTCTGGTTAGTGTCTTGGCTGCAGCTTTCGCCCGGGCGGCTGCCGCGGCTTTTGCTTTGGCTGCAGCTGCAGCTTGCTGTTCACGCAATTTATTTTTCTCTTGAAGAAGTGCCGAACGTTTGCTGGCAATCTGCATTAATACATCTTCCTGCTCTTGTGTCAGCTCTTCTGACTCTTCAATTTTAGCATCATATGAAGCGAGAAGCACTTGCTTTTCCGCTTCTTTTTCATTCAATTGGGACTTGCGCTGTTTCTTCTGTGCATACAGACTCTTGGCTTCCGCATATTGCACATCCAATTCTGCCTTTTTGTCCACGACCAGTTGCTTGTCCGCTTTGTGCTCATCCAGCAGATGCTGATCCTGATCCACGATCGTTTTCAGTGAATCCGCACGGGTCAGGAAGTCAGTGAAGCTAGTAGAGGACAACAATACATCCAGATAGGATACAGCACCGTCTGTGTACATCAGGCGTACACGTGACTCCAACAATTTTTCCCTTGCAACGATGCGTTCTTCTGCCGCTTGCAGATCTTTTTTCGTTGTACGGAGATCTTCCTCCGTGTTCTCGATCTGCAAGGATACACTGGCCAGTTCATCACTAACGACATTGATCTGTTCCATGACAACCTTCAGATAAGCGTTGGTTTTGTTCTTGTAATGCTGCGCTTCCTTTTTGTTGGAAGCCGCTTTTTTTTGCTCCTGCTTGGCAGAAGCCGCCTTGCTCTCCAGTTGCTGAATCTGCTGGTCAATATCGCTGATGCTACTCTTGGCATATCCGTCAGAAGGTTGAAGTGTCAAACTGGCCAATAACGTAAAGGCCAGCAGCGAAGCGGTTTTTTTCAAAATGATGATCCCCCATCCTATGATTTCACAAGAAAGCAACCTGCACAGGTGGTGAACAGCATGTTCTTTGCTTTCTTCAATCTTAAAAGACTCCGTCTTTCCTACATATCGTCAAACAGCGCCCATTAATGAACCTGCTTTACCATTCTTTTCGACATATTCTGCAATTCGATCGTTGAAAACAAAATTAAACGTTGAGTGATTTTCGAATGGACAGTGTACTTCCCAAAATACCTACCAGCACACCGAGTCCGATCAACAGCGTTCCAAACAGCACCCAGATTTCGCCGAGCGGAATCAAGTTAAGCATCTGCATGAAGACATCCTGACCAATCGTGTTCATCAACTGGCTGTACCCAACAAACAGCACACCAACCGTAATGACCGAGCCAATAAATCCAATGAGTGCACCTTCAATAAAGAAAGGCCAGCGAATAAAGGTATTGGTTGCGCCAACCAACTTCATAATTCCGATCTCCCGGCGACGTGCCAGTATCGTTACGCGAATCGTATTCGAGATCAGGAACATGGACATGAGACCCAGTCCCCCGACAAAAATAAATCCGATGTTACGAACAAGCTTCGTAAATTTGAACAATACTTCCACCGTTTCCTTGCCGTAGTTCACTTTCATGATCGGCTTCTCCGGGTGTTTTTCGTTCAAAGCTTCGATTTTTTGCGCCACAAAATTGACGGTTTCCGGTTCAATGACCTCAACTTCAATGGTCTCCGGCAGTGGGTTGTTGTCCACATCGAAACCGCTAAGCACGTTATCTGCACTCTCTCCAAGACGTTCACGGAACTCCTGAAGTCCCTCTTCCTTGGAAACAAAACGAATCTCACTTACTTCAGGCATCGCGCTGATTTCTTGCTCCAGTGTGTTACGCAGGTTCTCGTCCACATTCAGTTCGAGGAACGTGCTGATCTCCACCTGGCTATCAACCTGATTCGCCATGGAATTTACATTGAGCACCAGCAACATGAACACACCAAGAATCAACAGCGACACAATGATGGACATGATGGAGGCTACGGACATCCAGCCGTTGCGGAATACGTTTTTGAATCCCTCCCGCAGATGGCGCAAGAGAGTACTAAAATTCATAACCGTATTCCCCTCTCATCTGATCCCGTACAATCCGTCCACTTTCGATAGCGATTACCCGTTTACGCATCGTATTCACGATATCTTTGTTGTGGGTCGCCATAACAATCGTTGTTCCCCGGAAATTAATCTCATCCAGCAGTTGCATAATGCCCCATGACGTCTCCGGATCGAGGTTACCTGTAGGCTCATCCGCGATAATAACCGATGGGTTATTGACGATAGCCCGTGCAATGGCAATACGTTGCTGTTCTCCACCCGAGAGCTGTGAAGGTTCACGATTTGCTTTACTGCGCAGTCCCACCAAGTCGAGTACTTCCATCACTCGTTTCTTGATATGACGCTTCGGTGCTTCAATAACTTCCATGGCAAATGCCACATTCTCAAATGCTGTCATCCGCGGCAACAGACGAAAATCCTGGAACACAACGCCGATGTTACGACGCACATAAGGAATCTTTCTTGGCTTCAACTTACCAATATTAAATCCGTTAATGGATATTTGTCCTTTGGTCGGAACTTCTTCTCTGTACATCAATTTCATAAATGTCGATTTACCTGCGCCGGACGGACCGACGATATAGACAAATTCATTGCGGTCGATCTTCACCGACACCCCTTGTAATGCGTGGGTCCCATTGGCGTAGGTCTTCCACACGTCCTGCATTTCTATCACATCATCACTTCCTGCTCGCATAGTTAGCCATTATCATTTCGACACAATCCCGGCATTTCCTTTAAAAAGACCTGAATTTCATCAGGGAAAATCCACTTCGATCCTGTTTCGATGGTGAAGCATGGATTCATATGTTGTTTATTGTAACAAATTTGTTACCTATTGAGTACCCGAAAGTTTTCCTGCATTGGATCATATATATAGAAAGTGTTACAAAGTGCGGAACAACAGAAGTATAAAGGAGCGTACGGTTATGAAAAAAATACATTTGACGGTCATTGTTCTATTCTCCATCCTCTTGATCGGCTCCGCGTCTTATGGATTGCTGTACATGTACGTGAATCAGCCTGCCCTGCCCAAAGATGTTCATGTAGGCGGCATGCTGGTGGAAGGGAAAAATCGCAAGAACGTATTGCATGAATTGGATGAACAGGTCCAAAAGCTGGAGGACTGGCCTGTCACCTTTGAAGTGACTGAACCCAACCCCCAGACGATGTCGTATACCGCAGCTCAGGTGGGGGTGAGCTACAACGTTAACAGCTTAAAAACCGCGATACAGCAGCTGGAGGAAGGTAACCTGTGGGAACGCGCTTATGCACGTTATCATTTTCCGAAAGAGTTCTCTCTCGATATGAGCTACGACTTACGGTCACTTCAAGAACATCTCAGCCCTGCCTGGGAAAAAGAAACCTTCGGTACACCTGCGGACGCTGTTCGCCGCATTACCGCAAGTGACAAAGTCCAGTATATCCCGGAAAAGGGCGTCTGCCGGATTGATTGGGATACACTCACAAATCTCATTCAGACGAAGCTGCACAGGGATTTCAGTGTACTGAGCCCGGATGAGAAACCCGCCCCACTGCTGATCCAGGTACCACTGTATACGCTGAAGCCTGAAGTAACTCTTGATTCGTTACGCCAGGAAGGCATTGACCGAAAGATCATCCAGTTCTCCACGGATCTGGGCAATAGTAGTGAAGGCCGGATACATAATGTCAGCGCAGCGGCGGAAGCGATTAACGGCATGATTTTGCCACCAGATGCCACATTCGATTATGAGAAGGTCGTCCGTAAAGCTGAAAAGGAGTATGGGTTTCGTGAGGCACCGGTCATTGTCAATGGAAGACTCACCCCCGGAATTGGCGGGGGAATCTGCCAGGTATCCAGTACGGTGTATAACGCAGCGCTATTGACGGGTCTTGATATTATTGAGCGTCGCAACCATTCCCTGCCGGTCAAATATTTGCCAAAAGGGCTGGATGCCACCTTTGCCTCTGGAGCCATCAACTTTCGCTTCAAGAATAATACCGGAAAATCCTTACTCATTCATGCAGAGGTGAAGAACCACCAATTGATGGTGAAATTTTTCGGCACATTCCCCAAGAATGTCAGCTATGCACTTGAATCTCGTACCATTGAAACATTAAGTGTTCCGGTAAAGTATGTGTCCAGTACTGTACTGCCTGATGGTGCCCAGCAGGTGCTGCAAGACGGACAGCCTGGATATATTGTCGAGACGGTAAGAACCAAGAGGCTAGACGGCAAAGTGGTCGAATCCAAAACGATCACACGAGATACGTACAAAGCTCAGAATCGTCTAATTGCCCGCTCCGGTCATAGCAGCCTGCCTGATCCACAACAGCCTTCTGTTGTCGAGGATGGTATTAGCGATACCAAACAACCTTAGGCCCCTTGCTCGGAACATCTGGTAACTTATGCAGCATTGTAAAGCAAAAAGAAGATCCTTCCGTAATTCAGTAATTCCTGGATAAGCTGAGCATACGAAAACGAAAAGACACACTTCCCTCCCCTTTTGGGGATACGAGAAGTGTGTCTTCACATGTTTTAAGATATGTTATTTGAGTTTTAGCAAGCTAAGATTAGCTGTAATACCGTAACTTACGTTTTACTGCATAACGGCTCAATGACCGCCTGTGTATTCGCCTTGCTCTTCGCCTACAACCATCTTCTCTCTTCCCATGAAGAAGGAAGCGACCAATGCGAGTGCAGCCGGAATTACAGCCCAGGCAAATAACTGCACGATGGAAGAGGAAAGGGCATGTGTGATGGTATCCAGCACCTGAGGCGGAATCGCCTGTCTGAGTTCTGGTGAGAGCAACGCATGTGGATCGGTCAGATCCACTCCCTGCGGCACCCCACCCGCAGAAGCACCGCCTGCTTCCGCAGCTGAACCAGTGAGGGCATCATTCATTTTACGCGTAAACACCTGGCTCTGTACGATACCAAAGATCGTAATACCCATCGTCATACCGAGGGAACGCAAAAAGTTAAGTGTGGAACTCGCCGCACCGCGTCTTTGCGGTTCAAACGCATTCATCGCTGCATTGCTAAGTACGGAGAACGAAGCACCGACACCCAGACCAACCATCACCATATAAATACGTATCGTCCAGAGGGAAGAACCCTCATCCAGTGTAGTCAGCAATCCGAGTCCAATGACAAGTAAGGCCAACGTAGGAATCATGATATTGCGATACTTGATTTTGGTCATCAACACCCCGCCCAAGGATGCCGTCACAACAGATCCAAGCATCATGGGCAGCAGCACAAGACCGGAGTTGGTCGCTTTACCACCAAGTACCCCCTGTATGAAGATCGGAATGTACACGGATGCTGTAATGAACGCCGCACCACTGAACATACCAATAACGTTACTGGACCAGTAGACCCGGTTGCGGAACATGCTGAAGGAGATGATTGGTTCTTTGGCTTTGGTTTCTGCAAAAAGGAAGAGCAGCGCTAATGCTACAAATCCGGCAAACAAGCCAAGAATCTGCCACGAACCCCAGGCAAATGTTTTGCCGCCCAGTTCCAGACCAAAGATCAGGCACACAACAGCACCGATCAGCGTTACAGCACCCAGCCAGTCAATCTGTTGGGAGTGATGCTGATGAGACTCTTTGTAGAAGAAGGCAATAAACACAAATGCAATCAAGCCTAGCGGCAGGTTAATATAAAATACCCATTCCCAAGTCGCATACTGGGTAATGTAAGCACCGAGCAGAGGTCCGAATACGCTGGAGAGGCCAAAGACGGCTCCAAACAATCCACCCAATTTACCACGAGATTCTGGTGCAACGACATCAAACATGATCGTAAAGGCAATCGGCACCAGGGCCCCCGCACCAATACCTTGAATCGCTCTGTACATCGTCAATTCCACAATAGACGTTGCCGTTCCGCACAGCGCTGAGCCAAGCATAAACACAATAATACCAAATACAAAAAACTTCTTCCGTCCATACATATCGGATAGCTTACCAAAGATCGGCATCCCTGCCATCTCAGCCACCATGTACGCGGAGGTAACCCAGACGAACTTGTCGAGCCCACCCAGCTTCCCGACAATATCCCCCATAGCTGTTGCCACGATGGTATTATCCATTGAAGCCATTAGTATGCTGAGCAGTAACCCTGCCAGCACCAATCCAATACTGTTTTTACGTGCAACCATTGTACTCAATCTCTCCATTCACGCTCTATTCATATGACTGAATTAGTATATCCGAAAAGAAGTATTCGTTAATCAGTCCAAGGACCGATTGCTTTGCAGCAAAACTTCCGATTGCGGATGAATGTGCAGAGATGAACGGTATTCCACTGTACCAATTCGGCAGCCAGGACCGATTTTTATTTTATCGCCACGGACAATCTCCACCTCCGTATTCTCTAATTCAATGTCATCACCTTCGATAATCTGTGCTTTGAGAATTGATTTATTCCCCGTAAACAAGTCATTCAACCGGCCACTCTTCACCGAGATGATGGAACCGCCCATTTCCTTGACCTCGGATGGACCCATGATTTTGAGCGTCATGTGTTCAGCGCTGAGCATCCCCGCTATCGTCAAACGCCCGTTCAGCTTGATATTTTCCGCCTGACAATCCCCTGACAGATGAAGTTCACCTACCACTTTTATATGCTCAGCTTTGGCATGCAGGCCAGATGCCTGGATTCCATCCTCACCATCGTTGCTGGCCTCTCGCTCTGTCAGAGTAAGGGTTCCGGTAATTTTAATATCTGTGGATTCAAGCGATCCGTATACGACCGATGTCCCCGTACATTTGAATCGATCACAATATAGATTGTCGTTAAAGGACGCGTCCCCTACGACCTTGATCTTGCCGTACACGCCACCAGAAGAACTACCATCACCAACGATGCTGATATCCATTTTTTTGTCCAATGAACGCCCCGGATTGTTATTCATGTCCATCCCATCCCTTTCTCTCCATATCCAAACTTTAAATTCGCTGACTGCTGCCCACCTTGGCATCCTGATCTACCTCAAGTTCACCTGAATACTCGACCAACCTGATGTTACAGCCGCGACCGATAAAAATGTTACTCCCCCGAACAATGTCAGCTTCGGTATCTTCCAGCACAATCTCATCACCCTCAATTAAGGATGTCTTAAAAGAAGGGGTCCCGCCAAGGCCAATACTTTTCCAAAATCCATTCTGTTGCTCCTTGCGACGAATATCGATACGCTCTCCGCCAATCTCTTTAGCCGAAGAAGATGTGTGAAGCCTGATCTCCACTATTCCCGCATTCAGAAAGCCGCTGATCTTAATATTGCCCTGTACATTCAGGGACTCACATTGGACATCGCCTTCAATATCGATCACACCGCCAATATCAATTCGTTCCCCATCCACTCTTCCACGTACGGTACACTTTCCGTTCACTTCAAGCTCAGGGCTATGGAGATCTCCGTTAATCGTCGTCATGCCATCCACACGAACACGAGAACTGGTCAAAGGACCGTTCAACGTACACATGCCGTTAATCGTTGCACTCTCGGTGCTCAAAGCGCCGTGCATCTTCAATGTCCCATTCACTTCCATAGAGGTGCAGTCCAGGTTGCCGTTCACCTTAGCCATGCCATCAATAGATACACGGTGAAAATTCCCGCCTGCCGTTTGACTTATGCCCGCCACATTCAGATCATTCCGCTTATTCCGCTCTTCCATAGATGATCCTCTCCTTATCCCAATTTGAGTTTTAATTCTTCCATAAATGTTCCCATCGGCTGTCTAAGAACCACCTTCACACCATTGTCAAAATAAAACTCCGTTCCTGCTGTCACCAGCATGAATGACGGGACACCCATCTTGCGAGTAAGCACCAGTTCGCTGGGTTTACCTGTGAAACGATAATAATGTTCAGACATCACTTCGATCAGCAACGTACCCTCTTGCCGAGTGATATCTCCGCTCATTAACAGCTTATCAAGGACGTAGAGCATCATAATCTGCTCCAAAGCATACAGCGATTGTTCAGGACCTGCTTCTTTCAATAGATCCAGCGAGATTTGTGAAACAATGTTTCGCTCTAACAATTGTTGTGCAGACATTTCCACTTCACCCAACGTAGGTGAGAACACGTCTGCCAGCTCATCCAGCGATAATCCGTCTTTCATATTGAGAATCTTGTCAATGCGCAGTAATATCTGTTGTTTTGGAAAAAAGGTCTCTTGTCCGGTGTAGGACGACTTCCGAATGAACCATTCTTCGGGAATGAGATTTTTCCTCTTCCAGCGGTATAACTGGCCGTATGAGATTCCTGTCAGGTCCAACAATTCTTTCTTGGAGATCAAATCATCCGTCATATATGGTCCCCCTTTTTATTGAAATGAGTGTAACATAACATTGTTACGTTGTAAAACGTTTGTTATTGCATTGAATGGGCATTGGGTATAACCTGTTAAATATGAACTTATGAAAGGGGTTTCTTATACTCATGGCACTTATTAAATGTGATTTTTACTCGGATACGCTCGGGCTTAGCACCAGCATGCATGTCATTCTGCCGCAACAAACCCACAATCAGATCGGTATGGAGAATGTGACCGGCAAAGGACTGCGCCCAACCCTGTACCTGTTGCACGGTCTGTCTGATGATGATTCCATCTGGCTGCGCCGGACTTCCATCGAACGTTATGTGGCCAACCTCGGGATCGCCGTTGTTATGCCACAGGTTCACCGCAGCTTCTACACAGATATGGTAGAAGGCGGACGTTATTGGAGCTTTATCAGTGAAGAACTGCCGGCACTTGCTCGTTCTTTCTTCCCGCTGTCAGATCAACGGGAGGACAATTTCGTTGCCGGATTATCCATGGGTGGCTATGGGGCGTTCAAGCTGGCCCTTCGTAAACCAGATCAATATGCTGCAGCTGCCAGTTTGTCTGGTGCTCTCGATATGTCTGCACATATGGATAGAAACGCATCCTCAGCATTGCAACAGACTGAGTTACAACGGATTTTCGGACCACAGGTGGCAGGCACTGAGAATGATCTGATTCATCTGTTAAAAGAAAGCCAACGCCAGCGGCCTCTGCTCTACCAATGTTGCGGAACGGAAGATTTCCTGTATGAAGATAATCAAACCTTCCGTCAAGCCTGTGAACAAACGAACTTCGAATTGACATACGAGGAAGGGCCTGGTGAACATGAGTGGGGCTACTGGGATGCCAAAATCCAGGATGTATTGAAATGGTTGCCTTTGCCCAAGCGCAATTAGTAGAGCATTGTAAAGTAACTTGTAATGAAGCGACTGCGTCTAATTAGACGGGTGCCCTGATACTTCGATGAGAGTATAACCTTGCGGTCACTGCTGGGTTGAATATATTCAGTTCACTTCGTTGTCGCTATAAAACATAAAAAAGCAGGCCATCGAGAACAAATTCTCTGGCCTGCTTTTGGCATTGTACACCTTGATAAACTATATTAGCGGTGGTATTAACCGCGGTTCGTAATCCATTGCTCGGTAATCTCCAATACCTTCTCACTGCGTCCAATGGCTTCAGCGACTTGACCCGAAGCTGTTCCGCCGTAAACATTACGAGCGTTCACTACCGCTTCCGGTTGCAGCACGTCATAGATCCGGTCATCAAACAGTGGTGAGAACTGACGGAATTCTTCAATCGTCAGATCCAGCAAATACTTGCTGTTCTGGATGCAGTACAGCACCGTTTTACCAATCACTTCATGCGCCTGACGGAAAGGCAAGCCTTCGCCTACGAGGAAATCGGCAATATCCGTAGCGTTGGAGAAATCCTGGTTGACTGCTTGACGCATACGATCCTTGTTCACTGTCATTGTAGCGATCATTGGAGCGAACAGTTGCAGTGCACCCTCCAGCGTTGCTACTGTGTCGAACATGCCTTCTTTGTCTTCCTGCATGTCCTTGTTGTATGCCAGTGGAAGAGATTTCAATACCGTCAGCAAACCGATCAGGTTGCCGTACACACGTCCTGTTTTACCACGAACGAGTTCAGGAACGTCCGGGTTTTTCTTCTGAGGCATGATGCTGCTGCCTGTGCAGAACGCATCATCCAGTTCAACGAACCCAAACTCCGTGCTGCTCCACAATACCAGCTCTTCACTCAGACGGGACAAGTGAGTCATGATCAGCGAAGCTGCCGCCAGGAACTCAACGATGAAGTCACGGTCGCTTACTGCGTCCAGACTGTTCTCGTACACGCCATCGAAGCCCAGTTGTTCCGCGACAAAATGACGGTCAATCGGGAATGTTGTGCCCGCAAGAGCACCTGCGCCCAGTGGCAGGATGTTAATGCGTTTGTAGCTGTCCATCAGACGCTCCGCATCCCGTTGGAACATGGAGACATACGCCATCAGGTGATGTGCGAACAGAATAGGCTGTGCCCGTTGAAGATGCGTATAACCCGGTACGATGGTATCGAGGTTATCTTTCGCTTGTCCAATCAGTGCTTCCTGCAAGGAGTGCAGCATGCCTACAAATCCAACGACGCGCTCACGCAGGTACAAGTGCATATCCGTTGCAACTTGATCGTTCCGGCTACGGCCTGTATGTAATTTACCGCCTACAGGACCAATCGTCTCGATCAGGTTTTTCTCAATATTCATGTGGATGTCTTCGTCCGATACGGAGAATTCCACTTCGCCCGCACGGATTTTGTGCAGAACGGTGATCAATCCTTCTTTGATGGTCTCTACATCTTCCGCCGGAAGAATACCGCATTTGCCCAGCATTGTCACATGGGCCAGACTGCCCTGAATATCTTCCTCAGCCAAAGCTTTGTCAAAATTGATCGATGCCGTATATTCCTCAACCAAATGATTGGTTTGTTTTGTAAAACGTCCTCCCCACAGCTTGCTCACGGTGAGTACTCCCCTTTCGCTCATGGACAAAGCCGCTCCTGCCAGATATGCAAGAACGGCCTGCCTTGTCATTTATATTGATATAGCTCTATGATGCAGGTTGAAATTAGTTTTTGTTTTGCTCCACGCCGGAGTTTACTTTCAAACGCAGTGCATTCAGGCGGATAAAGCCTGTTGCATCACCTTGATCGTAGGCTTGCGTTGGATCAGCTTCCATCGTTGCGATGTCCGGATTGTAGAGGCTGACAGGACTTTTCACACCTGCGCCGATGATGTTGCCTTTATACAATTTCACACGAACGGTACCTGTTACATTTTTCTGGCTTTCAGTCACCAGCGCTTGCAGCGCCAGACGTTCCGGTGCGAACCAGAAGCCGTTGTAAACGAGTGTGCTGTAACGTGTGATCAGGCTATCACGCAGGTTCATCACTTCACGGTCCATCGTGATGGACTCCATTTTGCGATGTGCGGTGAACAAGATTGTTCCACCCGGTGTTTCGTACACACCACGGCTCTTCATCCCAACAAAACGGTTCTCAACCATATCTACACGGCCAATACCATGTTTGCCACCCAGCTCGTTCAGTTGCTCCATCACTTGCAATGGGCTCAAACGCTCACCGTTCAGTGCAACACAGTCGCCTTGTTCGAACTCCAGTTCAACATATTCTGCTTGATCCGGTGCATCTTCAGGTGCACTGCTCAGCAGGAACATGTCTTTGTTTTCGTCCGCACTTGGATCGAACCAAGGATCTTCGAGCACACCGCTCTCATAGCTGATATGCAGCAAGTTACGGTCTGTGGAGTATGGTTTAGCCGCAGAAGCGGTTACCGGAATACCATGTTTTTCAGCATAAGCAATCATCTCGGCACGTCCCGGGAATTGGTTACGGAATTCTTCCAGACGCCAAGGTGCAATTACGTTAATGTCTGGTGTCAGTGCAGCCGCGTTCAGCTCGAAGCGAACTTGGTCATTTCCTTTACCTGTAGCGCCGTGAGCGATGGCTGTAGCACCTTCTGCACGAGCGATGTCCACCATACGTTTAGCGATCAGTGGACGAGCGATACTTGTACCGAGCAGGTATTGTCCTTCATAAAGGGCACCAGCTTGGAACATTGGATAGATGAAATCTTTTGCGAATTCATCGCGCAGATCGTCGATGTATACTTTGGAAGCGCCTGTTGCCAGTGCTTTTTCCTCCAAACCGTCCAGTTCATCCTTTTGTCCAATATCCGCTGTGAATGCAATAATCTCTGCGTCATACGTTTCTTTCAACCATTTCAAAATTACAGATGTGTCCAACCCGCCTGAATATGCGAGTACAATTTTTTCCTTAGCCATGTTCAATGGTCCTCCCCAAGATCAGTTGCTATAAACTTTTATCTATCATCGCGAAATCTGCGCCTAAAATCAACCCATAAAGACAAACAGCATCTATTCGCTCATTAACGCAGCCATTAATGCCTTCTGTGCATGCAAGCGATTCTCCGCCTGATCAAAGATCAGGGAGTTCGGTCCGTCAATTACACCGGCACTCACTTCTTCGCCGCGGTGTGCTGGCAGACAATGCAAGAACATGTAGTCCGGCTTTGCGCCTTTCATCAGTTCCTCGTCCACTTGATATGCGGCAAATGCCTGCTCCCGAATCTTCTGCTCTTCTTCAAAGCCCATGCTTGCCCATACATCCGTGTACACGATATCTGCATCTTTGGCTGCTTCTTGTGCACTGTAGGTTACAGTCACTTCAGAACCGCTCTCCTGTGCGATAATGCGTGCCTGCTCCACAACTGCGCTATCCGGCTCATAGCCTTCTGGCGTTGCTACAGCAACATGCATACCCATCTTCGCTGCTCCGAGCATCAGGGAATGTGCCATGTTGTTGCCATCTCCGATGTAAGCCATTTTCAGACCTGCGAGCTTGCCTTTGTGCTCCAGCACCGTTTGGAAGTCTGCCAGTACCTGACAAGGATGCGCTGCATCGCTCAGGCCGTTAATGACTGGAACATCCGCATGCTCTGCCAGTTCAGTTACATTATGGTGTCCAAAGGTACGGATCATAATGCCGTCCAGGTAACGTGACAATACTTTGGCTGTATCATGTGTTGTTTCCCCGCGACCCAGCTGGATATCATTTTTGCTCAGGAAGAGTGCGTGTCCACCCAATTGGAACATACCCACTTCAAAGGATACACGCGTACGTGTAGATGATTTTTCAAAAATAAGTCCGATCGTTTTGCCTTTCAACGGTTGAAAAGGTACACCGCTTTTCTGTTTGCCTTTAATCTCAATTGCGAGATCAAGCAGATAACGAATCTCCTCTGCCGTGTAGTCCGTGAATTCGATAAAATCCCGGCCTCTCAGATCAATCTTTTGAACCTTTTCCGTCTGTTGTGCTGTCATGTATAATGTCCTCCTTATTTCCGGTTCCCTGCACCCGCATGGGCAGAAGAAAGCAACACTAACATCATGTCGTGGTGCTTCTCCAGTTCATCTTCCGCAAGTTCACCGCGCGGCTACAGGGATTCATCATCTCATTCTGCTTCGAGGCCGGTAATGGCCCCGAGACAGAAAGGTTCTCATTTTTATGTTAGGCTTTCGCCGCTACGTGCTCTTCGATCAATGTGCCTACCAGAGATACGGCCTCGTCGATCTCTTCTTTACTCACATACAGGTTCGGAAGCAAACGAATCACATTCGGTCCTGCAGAGACGAACAAGATACCGCGTTTTTGCCCAGCAAGCACAATATCACCTACCGGCTCAGCACATTCAATACCGACCAACAATCCCAAACCACGAACTTCCTTCACAAAGGAGTTACCCGCCAAACGATTCCGCAGGGAGCTCATCAGGTATTCGCCCATCTCCGCTGCACGCTCTGGCAAGCGATCTTCCAGCATCGTTTCGATTGTTGCGATTACAACGGATGAAGCAAGTGGTGTTCCTCCAAATGTCGTCGCATGGCTACCTGGTGTGAACGCATCCCGCAGGAAACCTTTACCCAGCATCGCGCCTACAGGGAAACCACTGCCGATACCTTTGGCAACGGTGAACACGTCTGGCTCAATACCATAATGTTCGTGCGCGAACAGTTTGCCTGTACGTCCCATTCCCGTTTGTACTTCATCGACAATGAGCAACAACCCGTGCTCGCCACACAATTTCCGTACATGTTTGACGAATTCCGGCTCAACCGGATATACACCACCCTCGGCCTGAACCATTTCCAGCATAATAGCTGCTGTGTTGGGTCCAATTGCTGCTTCAAGTGCAGGGATATCATGCAAAGGTACAGTTACAAATCCCGCTGGCAATGGTAAAAATCCTTCTTTCACCTTATCCTGTCCGGTTGCTGTCAATGTAGCGAGTGTCCGTCCATGAAAGGACTGGGCAAATGTGATCACTTCATAGCGATCTGTGCCTTTCACCTTCTGGTGATAACGACGTGCGACTTTAATAGCTGCTTCGTTCGCTTCGGCACCACTGTTACAGAAAAACACTGCGTCAGCACACGTATTGGCTGTCAACAATGCTGCTGCTTTCTCCTGGCCTGGAATCTGGAACAGGTTGGACACATGCCACAGCTCATCAATCTGAGCTTTCAGCTTGGCTCCGACTTTCTCCGGTGCATGGCCCAGGCTAGTTACAGCGAGACCGCACATGAAATCGAGATAACGGTTACCCTGATCATCCCACAACCAGCTGCCTTTACCTTTGACCAGACTGATTGGATAACGCGCATACGTTTGGAAAAGCGAGCTTTCCGTCTGTGCCGCTGCACCTGTTGCTGTTGCGCCCGCTACCGCTGTGCCAGAACCTGGCTGTTCGTTGCCTTTTGCCATGACCATATCACTCCTTATTGGTTGGTGCACGAGCAATTATATAAGAACCCTGATTTACACTAGACCACCCGATTGCAGAAATATCTTTCGAACGTATGCATACTTCCACTTCGATGACAGAACAACCTTCCGATCGCTGTTATCCCTGGATTTTTTTTATTCCCCTTCAATGGGGAAAATCCTGTGATAAAGGCGCACGCTCCGCTTCTTCAGGTTATTTCTGTCCTCTCCGTTATGCATTTTTATTCTTCAGATTGGTTCTGCACCCTACGTTATTGTGTGTGTAATATTAGATTTCTTATATAAAAAAGCCGTGCACATATTTTTTTATATAATATACGGCTATTCAGACCCTAGCGTATCGAGCAAATTATTGCATACGGATGATTCTTGTTCCGATGATTTCTCCGCCGAGCACTCGGCTCAGGATTTGGGGTTCGCTGCCGTCTACGATGACGACCTCACGTACTTGACCATGAATACATGCGATTGCTGCACGCACTTTGGGAATCATGCCACCATAGATTTCTCCGGTCTGGATCATGTCCTCAATCTCTTGTACAGATACGGATGGCAGTACTTTTTTCTCGCCGCCTACGTTCTTCATGATGCCTGGAACGTCGGTCACGACAATCATCCGACTTACGCCGAGATGAGACGCCACTGCACCGGCAGCTGTATCTGCATTTATGTTATAGCGTTGTCCCGTTGCATCTACACCAACTGGTGCGATAACCGGCATGTATCCCATGTTCACGATGCCTTGGATAATCTCTGCGTTCACACCAGTGACATCGCCTACCCAACCGATCTCTGCGTGGTTTGTAACAGGTTTAGCCTGGATCAGGCCCCCGTCCACGCCAGACAAGCCGAGTGCACGACCGCCCACACGCTGAATCAGGCGCACGATCTGTTTGTTGATACTTCCAGCGAGCACCATCTCCACTACGTCCAGCACAGGTTCAGTCGTTTTGCGCAAGCCATTAACGAATTCGGTTTCGATACCAAGCTTCGCCAGGTTATCCGAGATCGCAGGACCTCCACCATGCACGATAACTGGCTGTGTACCCTGGGACTGCAAGTCACGTAGATCCGCAAAGAAAGACTCAGGCAATGCTGCCAGCGTGCTGCCTCCACATTTCATGACAAACATCTGTTTCTCTGTGCTCGCTTCCGTAGCGGTACTCTCGTTTGGCATTGTTGAATTCATGAGGGCAAGCTCCTTTCGTTCAAATATTATAAAAGGCTTAACACTTAAGTAAATCCATGTTAGACGGGTCTAGCCGTTACAAATTCGGATCGTTCTTTTGATCGCTGTTGTCTCCAGGTTTTTTTGATTCCCTTATTTAAAGGGAAAACCCAGAGACAGCTTATGCTTCCGATGCAGCTTTCTTTCAGAAAGCTTTTAGGCGCACGCTTCGCTTCTTCAGAATCGATTCCGACTTTTTCACTATCCCCGTCAATGATCAAACTCAAAAGTTTAATCCTTATAGATGTTCTACATATTTTTACAAAGCAGCTTTTCAATCATGAAGCTGCTAGATTATTAAAACTAAATGCAAAATATTACGTGCGGTATGCTGCGTTAATTCGGACGTAGTCATACGTCAGGTCACAGCCCCAGGCTGTTGCCGTTCCTTCGCCGTGGTGCAGATCCACCACAATGCGAACTGTATCGGTCTGCAAATAAGCCAATGCCAATTCTTCGTCAAACACGACTGGGCGAGACTGTGCGAGTACCGAGATCTCTCCCAAACGAATATCCACGGTATCCGGGTTCACCGGTTGTCCTGCACGCCCTACGGCTGCAATAATCCGTCCCCAGTTGGCATCAGCGCCAAACATGGCTGATTTCACAAGACTCGAACCGATGACAGTTTTCGCGATTGCTTGCGCGGACTCATCACTTACTGCTCCTGTAACTTCTACCTCGACCAGCTTGGTTGCTCCTTCACCATCTCGAGCAATGGCTTTGGCCAACACTTGGCATACATAGGTGAAGCCGGCTGCAAAAGCGTCCCAATCCGGGTGCTCCATCGTCAGCTCTTCATTGCCTGCATAACCACTGGACATGGCTACCAGCATGTCATTTGTACTTGTATCCCCATCTACGGTAATCATGTTGAATGTATGATTCGTAGCCTGGCGCAGCAGGCGCTGCAACGCTTCTGCACCAATGACCGCGTCAGAGGTCATAAAAGCGAGCATTGTCGCCATATTCGGATGAATCATACCCGAGCCTTTGGCGGCACCTGCAATTGTTACCGTCTTGCCGTTAACCATAACGGAGACGCAGGCTTCCTTTTTCACCAAATCCGTTGTCAGAATCGCTTGTGAAAATTGCTCCGCCTCATTCGACTCCTTGCCCATATGCGCTGGAAGTCCGGTGATGCCTGAATGTACAGCATCCATCTTGAGCAATTCCCCAATGACACCTGTGGATGCCACAGCCACGTCCTCTTCCGCCACACCCAACTCACGCGCAGCAGCCGAACGCATCGCATAAGCATCCTCTTCACCTTGTTGCCCTGTACATGCATTGGCATTACCACTGTTAACGATAACAGCTTGAAGGCGTCCATTGCTCAAGCTTTCGCGCGTTACTTTGAGTGGTGCTGCCTGAAACACGTTCGTTGTGTATACAGCAGCAGCTGTAGCCGGTACATCACATCGAATCGCTCCGATGTCATTGCGAGATGTTTTTTTCAATCCGCAGTGAAGTCCACCAGCAGTGAATCCCCCAGGGGTTACAATTGTTCCGTTCTCAACCACGGTAAAAGTATGTTGCTCCACATTCGTTCCCATATCATATCCCCCGTATGCGTTCAGCTATATGCTGATGATCGCCTGCTTAACCTGATCCCATATCTCCCTAAGTGACTCTGAGAGAGCACTTTTACACCAAATGTTCGGTGCTCCTCTTGAATTCCAATCCCTTATGGATATACCGGTGTCATGTTCAGCCCGAGGTTCTCCTCCCATCCCATCATCAGGTTCATATTTTGAATCGCTTGCCCGGACGCACCCTTCACCAGGTTGTCGATGACCGAAATAATCGTCAAACGCCCTGTGCGAGGATCTACCGCAAATCCGATATCACAATAGTTGGATCCGTACACTTCCTTGGTAGAAGGCCAGATACCCGGTTCACGTACACGTACGAAAGGTCTGTTCTCATAATATTTGCGGTACAAATCTACGATCTCCCGGTCGCTGTGTTCCCCAACAAGTTTTGCATACATCGTACTCATGATTCCACGTGTCATTGGCACCAGATGTGTTGTGAAGGTAACCGTAACAGGCGTTCCCGTTATACTGCCAAGCACTTGTTCGATCTCGGGAATATGTTGATGTTTATTAAGTTTATAGGCTTTTAAATTCTCATTCATCTCTGCATAATGGTTTGTCAGACTTGTTCCGCGTCCCGCTCCGGATACGCCTGATTTAGCATCAATAATAATAGTGGAAGGGTCAATCCAGCCTGCCTCTACAGCAGGGATCAGTCCAAGAAGTGTAGCCGTTGGATAACAGCCTGGGTTGGATATAAAATTCTGTCCCTTCACTTCTTCGCCATACACCTCAGCCATGCCGTATACCGCTTGTTCCAGCAAAGCAGCTGAAGGCGCCGGATGTTTATACCACTCTTCGTACACCGTTCCATCCTTAAGTCTGAAATCGCCAGACAGGTCAATCACCTTAAGGCCTGCTGCCAGCAGGCTTGGTACGAGCTTTGCACTTACGCCGGACGGGGTCGCTGTGAATACCAGATCCGCACGACTCGCAATTTCAGCCGGATCTACACCGTCGAGTGGCCTGTGAATCACGTCCGTCAAATGCGGAAATCCATCTGCGATGGACTCACCACTGCTCGATGATGAGATCACCGATGTGATTTCAACCTGCGGATGGTTCTGGAAAAAACGAATCAGCTCCACCCCGCCGTAGCCGGTGGAACCGACGATTGCTACTTTTAATTTGTTATTCACTCTCGCTCCCCCAATCTCGATGTATGCGCTACTTGTGCTATGTCCTTGCCTGAAGGATACTTGAACACAGCAATTCCGTCGCTTATATGCATATTTGTGTATTATTATACGACTCTGGTTATATAAATACAACACTCTATCATCAATTTCACATGGATTTCCATCCAATCCGAACATATCTTTTTTAACATCCGGGACGAACAGGTATACATCTGTTAAAATACGTATTAGTAGGAAACATTACAATCAGGGTCTCATTCATAACTAACCTGCTAATCAAAGACATATGAATAGATTCATGATGGTCATTATGAGACGTGGGGGACTATAGTGCATATCGAAGCCATTTTACTTATTGTGCTCCTGGGCCTGAATATTATTTTTGCAGCAGCAGTCGTTTTCTTCGAACGGAAGGATGCCAGCGCTTCCTGGGCTTGGCTGCTTGTCTTGAACTTTATTCCGGTGTTTGGGTTTGTACTTTATCTTTTAACCGGTCAGAACCTGACCCGATATCGGCTTTTCCAGTGGAAAGAACGTAAGAAACTCGGGCTAGAGGAACGTATTGAAGCCCAACTCACACAATTGCACGATAACCGCACACCCTTCCGCAACCAAGCAACCGAGAGTAGCCAGGACATGATCTATATGAACCTGAAGCAGAACGGTGCTCTGGTGACGGAAGATAATGCGGTCGAGATCATTACGGACGGAACAGATAAATTCCAGCGGCTCTTGGACGATATCGAAGCGGCTAAGGATCACGTGCACGTGCAATACTACATTTATAGAAGCGACCGTCTGGGCAAAAGAATCCGGGATGCACTCATCCGCAAAGCGCGGGAAGGCATCAAAGTTCGTTTGCTGTATGACGCGCTCGGATCACGGCGGGTATCAAAACGCTTTTTCAAAGAATTGCGCGAAGCAGGCGGTTTGGTTGAAGTCTTTTTCCCATCCAAATTCAGTCTGATCAACTTGCGTATGAACTACCGGAACCACCGTAAGATTGTCATCATCGATGGTAACCTTGGCTACACGGGCGGGTTTAATGTCGGAGATGAGTATCTCGGCTTGAACTCGAAGTTCGGTTACTGGCGCGACACACATCTGCGTATTCAAGGAAATGCTGTTCATGCGCTGCAGACCCGTTTCCTTCTGGATTGGAATGAAGCGTCCAAGCAACACGACACACCTTATGTTCCGGCGCATTTCCCTCATATCGAGGGTACAGGAAAGATTGCCATGCAGATTGTCTCCAGTGGACCGGATGCAGAGACGGAGCATATTAAGAACAGCTATCTCAAGATGATTAACGGAGCCAAACAATCGATTCTGATTCAAACGCCTTATTTTATCCCGGATGCCAGTGTATTCGAAGCTATTCGTCTCGCGTGTCTGTCCGGCATTGACGTTCGCATCATGATTCCAAATAAACCCGACCACGCCTTTGTATATTGGGCTACGCTATCTTATATTGGTGAGTTGCTGAAAGTTGGCGCCAAAGTATTTATATATGATAATGGCTTCATTCATGCCAAAACACTTATCATTGACAGTTTGGTTGCATCCGTGGGAACCGCCAATATCGACTACCGCAGTTTCCGGTTGAACTTTGAGGTTAATGCTTTTATGTATGATGAAACGATTGCGACAGCACTTGTACAAACCTTTGAGCACGACCTGCATGTATCGCGGGAAATGACGCTCGATGAATACCAAAAACGCAGTCTAATCATTCGCTTCAAAGAAGCCATTTCCCGTCTGTTATCTCCGATTCTGTAGCATCTATAGTAATAGTAGAAAAGCAGGCACATCCTCTACCTCCATTTCGGAGAAGGATATGCCTGCTTTTTTTGATGAAGTCATTTCTTATGAGCCTACACGGCTCACTCACTAGTTTTCAACCCGTTCACACATGTTCTCCCCGCTTAAAACCTTCACCAAGCACTTCATGCGCGTTACTGATAATAACAAATGCTCCCGGGTCCACAGACCGGATCAACGCTTTAAGTCTTGGTACCTCATTTTGCCCAACCACGACCATCAGTACCGTTCGTTGATCGTCAGTGTAACCGCCTTTGGCTTCCAGTTTCGTTAATCCACGATCCAGATCATCCAGAATCACTTTGCTAATCGCTTCTGTCTGGTTGGAGATAATATACGCCACCTTGGAAAAGCCTAGGCCCATCTCAACGGCATCGATCACTTTACCAGTAACATACAACCCAATCAGCGCATAGAGGGACTGCTCCAATGACAATACAAATGCAGCCATAATAATAACCGTAGCATCCATGATGACTACACACAATGAGTAACTAAGTCCGCTGTATTTCTGTACGATTCTGGCAAGAATGCTCATGCCACCTGTTGATCCTCTACCTCGATACACAATTCCGATACCGAGACCAACGCCAATTCCTCCATATAGTGAACCAAGTAGCGGATTGGTTGTTGGAATGGCCCAATCCTTCGTGAGATAGACTAACAGTGGCAGAACAATGCTGCCCAATACTGAGCGAACACCATACTGCTTGCCAATGAGCAGGAAACCCGCAATCAAAAGTGGGATATTAATTGCCCATTGGGTGTATGCCGGCTCCAGATTGAGCCACTCCTTGCCTAGGATCGATAACCCGGACACTCCACCCGAAGCGATCTGATTCGGTAATAAAAATAAATTAAAGGCCACTGCGATTAAAAACGAGCCTACAATGATAGATACCGTATCCACGACGTTTCTCCATGGACCATTAAGGGGAATGAGGCTGGTTAACCTCTTTTTGCGGTTATTATGAAATTGTGATCGTTGTTGCATGTTCTCGTGCTCTCCTTTTATGTGACTGATCAGTTGTTCGCTCATTTTTTCTATCCTATATAATTATTCAAAAAAAAGCTCCCGTATACACCAGCATACGCCTACACGTATGGGTCCATACAGGAACTTAGTTTAATCGGTTTCTACTTTAATCTGGCTACGCAAATAACCATCGATGAATGCATCGAGGTCGCCGTCCATTACTGCTCCTGTATTTCCTGTCTCCACGCTTGTACGGTGATCCTTTACCATACTATAGGGATGGAACACATAGGAGCGAATCTGGCTACCCCATGAAATATCCGATTGATCTCCTCGGATTTCATCCAGCTGTTGTTTTTGCTCTTCATTTTTACGCTCATACAATTTCGAACGAAGCATCTTCATCGCCCGCTCACGGTTCTTGATCTGTGAACGTTCATTCTGACACGTTACAACTACACCTGTCGGAAGGTGGGTAATCCGCACGGCTGAGTCGGTGGTATTGATATGCTGTCCACCCGCGCCACTCGCACGGTAGGTATCAATCTTGAGATCCTCTGTTCGAATGTCCAATTCAATCGTATCATCAATCTCAGGAACCACATCACATGATACGAAGGAAGTATGCCTACGGCCCGATGAGTCAAAAGGAGAGATCCGCACCAGTCGGTGTACACCCTTCTCGGCTTTCAGATAACCATAAGCATTGTGCCCCTTGATCGATAGCGTGACGCTCTTGATCCCCGCCTCATCTCCTGGCAGATAATCCAGTACCTCAACCTTGAAGCCACGCTTCTCGGACCAACGTGTGTACATCCGGAGTAACATCTGTCCCCAGTCCTGTGACTCGGTACCACCTGCCCCCGGATGAAGCTCTAGAATGGCATCCATCTTATCATAAGGCTGGTCCAGGAGCAGCTGAAGTTCGAACTCTGCCACCTTGCTCACGATCGCTGTGACGCTTCTACCGATCTCTGCAGCAAGGTCTTCGTCGCCTTCCTCGTCAGCCAGTTCTACCATCATCACCGCATCATCATAATCCTGTTGGAGCTTCGCGTATTGATCCACAGATCCCTTCACCGCATTTAGCTCAGCGATTACGGATTGCGCCTTGTCACTATCGTCCCAGAAATCGGGGGCAGACATCTTCACTTCGAAGTTGCCGATCATCTCTTGCTTCAGATCTAAGTCAAAGAGACCCCCTAAGGTTTGTTAGTTTTTTGCCTATTTCACGCAGGTCATGCTTCACGTTTGGATCGATCATGTGCAATTCCTCTTTTCATTAAGATAAGCTCCCCGCATCCAGGGTATTCCTCCAGATCAAGTAAGTGATGTGCCACCCTGGTGTTGAGACTACTGTTATATCAGTATATCTCTTCCCCGTGATCATGGTCATATTATTATAACTATGCACCATTAATCGGTTTTGCATCCTTCACTTTATCCTATGGAATACCCGGCTGCAAGGAGCCATTCATGTCATTCGTGTATAGAAAAAACCTCTAACTACTCTTGACCGTGGCAGTGTTTGAACTTCTTGCCACTACCGCATGGGCATGGATCGTTACGTCCGATTTGGTCAGAAACCTTCACTGGACGTTTCTCAGCAGGTTCACCGCTTGTCGAGATCTGACTTTCCTCAACAACCGCTTGACGCTCCTGATTGCTCTCGATCTGTGCTCTCATCACATAAGTCGCTACTTCTTCTTGGATCGAAGCAATCATCTGATGGAACATTTCGAAGCCTTCGAACTGGTACTCACGCAGTGGATCTGTACCGCCGTAGGCACGAAGGTGGATACCTTGACGCAATTGATCCATTGCATCAATATGATCCATCCACTTGCTGTCTACTGCACGGAGCACAACGACTTTCTCGAACTCACGAACCATCTCTTCGCCAATTCGCTCTTCACGTGCATTGTACTTGTTCTGAACTTTCGTGAACAGGAACTCGATGATTTCTTCTGCTTCCTTACCCCACAGATCATCTTTTGTTACCGAACCATCGTCCAGCAATTTGCTGTTCATGTAATCGGCAACTTCCTGCAGCTCCCAGTTTTCCGGAATATCGTCACTACAATGAGCTTCAACGATACGTTCAATGGAAGGTTTGATCATATCCATAACGATCTGTTTGATATTTTCGGACTCCAGTACCTCGCGGCGCTGTTTATATATAATTTCACGTTGTTGGTTCATGACATCATCATATTGGAGAACGACTTTACGCACGTCAAAGTTGTTACCTTCAACGCGCTTCTGCGCTGATTCTACTGCACGGGTAATCATCCGGCTCTCAATCGGTTGGTCTTCTTCAAAACCAAGGCGCTCCATCATGTTCAATACATTGTCTGCACCGAAACGTCTCATCAATTCATCGCCGAGTGACAGATAGAATTGTGTTGAACCCGGGTCACCTTGACGTCCCGCACGACCACGCAGCTGATTATCAATCCGGCGTGATTCGTGACGCTCTGTACCGATGATATGAAGGCCGCCTACTTCAGCTACACCTTCACCCAAGATAATATCCGTACCCCGTCCAGCCATGTTGGTTGCAATCGTTACTGCACCCGCTTGACCAGCTCCTGAGATGATCTCTGCTTCTTCCGCATGGTACTTGGCGTTCAGTACCTGGTGCTTTACACCACGGCGTTTGAGCATGTCAGACAGGCGCTCCGAGTTCTCGATAGATACTGTACCTACCAGAATCGGTTGATTCTTGCTGTGGCGTGCCACGATCTCTTCTACAACGGCATTGAACTTGCCATCGATGCTCTTATACACGACATCTGCCATGTCATCCCGCTTGTTCGGACGGTTGGTTGGAATTTGAAGTACTTCGAGACCGTAGATTTTTTTGAACTCTTCTTCCTCGGTTTTCGCTGTACCCGTCATACCCGCAAGTTTACGGTACATCCGGAAATAGTTCTGGAAGGTAATCGTAGCAAGCGTCATACTCTCGTTTTGTACTTCAATGCCTTCTTTGGCTTCAATCGCCTGGTGCAATCCATCACTGTAACGACGTCCGGACATCAGACGACCTGTGAATTCATCGACGATCATAACTTCTTCATCACTGACCACATAATCCACGTCACGACGCATGATTGCATTAGCTTTCAAGCCCTGTACAATGTGATGGTTGAGAGTTACATTGGCATGATCATACAAGTTCTCGATACCAAATGCTTTCTCTGCTTTTGCCACGCCCGCCTCAGTCAACGCTACGGATTTCACCTTGATGTCTACCGTAAAGTCTTCTTCTGGAACCAGACGCTTCACAAAACGATCTGCTGCATAGTACATATCCGTCGACTTCTGAGCTTGTCCGGAGATAATGAGTGGCGTACGCGCCTCATCGACCAGGATGGAGTCCACTTCATCAATGATACAGAAGAACAATGGACGTTGAACCATTTGCTCTTTATAAAGCACCATGTTGTCACGCAGATAGTCAAAACCAAACTCATTGTTCGTTCCGTACGTAATATCACATGCATATGCATGTTGTTTCAACGCATGGTCCATACCGCTGAGGTTAACCCCAACCGTCATGCCCATGAACTCATAGATTTGTCCCATTTCCTGGCTATCCCGCTGTGCCAAATAGTCATTGACCGTGACCACGTGTACACCTTTGGACGTCAGGGCGTTCAGATATACCGGAAGTGTTCCTACCAGTGTTTTACCTTCACCCGTTTTCATCTCGGAAATACGGCCTTCGTGCAGAGCGATACCGCCCAGCATCTGAACATCATAGTGACGTTTGCCCAGTACACGGCGTGAAGCCTCACGCACGGTTGCAAATGCCTCAGGAAGAAGCTCATCTGTCGTTTCTCCCTTTTCAATACGAGCACGGTATTCGTCCGTTTTGCCTTTCAGTTGCTCATCAGACAACGCCTGAAGTTGTGGTTCCAGTTTATTGATCACATCGACTGTCTTCATTAGACGTTTAACATCACGTTCATTCATGTCGCCGAAGATCTTTTTGACAAGTCCTAGCATGGTATACCCCTTTCGTGCAAAACAGAATAGACCCCCTATTGCCGCCACGCGACACCATCGGATGGATGTTGCATCCACTTGCTCCGGGGGTGACAAACAATATAAAAAGTAATATGGATGAATCAACTCCAGGCTTGCCAAAGGTTCCTCATGAAGCTGATTCGGTATTCAAATGGATTCGGTTATTAAAAACTAGCCGAAGCCCGAGCCTTGCGAATCATGTTCATGGTGCTGTGCCTGTCATTGATTATGATTAGCGATCATTCGTTGACAATTCCTCATCAGGACAATGATTCTCTTTGCATAAATTGTAACAGTTTGTAAGAGCCGCCGCAACACGCCACGGCACACTTCTTTGAACTTCTGAGACATATCAAATGGAGTTTAAGTGCAAAAAATCATAGTCGTTAGCGGAAGCGTTCGATTGTCATGTTTCATTTTGCAGGGTAGACAGCCCTGTCAACGAATTTGGATGGTAAATTTGGATGGAAATCTCATATCCAACTCTCGAATGTAGGCGTACGAATATTTTCGTAAACATCCGAATCTGGGCGTAAACTTGTACCAATTATGAATTTTCTTACTATCTATTAGACGCAGCAGCATAGGTAATAGTTTCACCATTTTATTTCCAAAGATCATTTCCCAGCCTCTCTACGCACAAAAGAGCCCCATCCCCTAAGGGATGGAAGCTCTTGTTAAGTCTAATCCAGGACACTGCAGTTCCTGTGTTCACTATTATTAGATATTCTTATGCAAGTCCGATCCGATGATCCTGTGCGTTAAGATTAACCTTGTTCGATCAATCCGTACTTACCATCGTTCCGTTTGTAAACAACGCTAACTTCTTCACTGTCAATGTTGGAGAATACGAAGAAATTGTGACCAACCATGTTCATTTGGAGGATGGCCTCTTCCACGTCCATTGGTTTCAACATAAAGCGTTTTGTCCGTACGACTTCAAAATCATCGTCATCCGTATCCGCATCCAGTTCAGCTGTAGCTACAGTACCTGTTGGATCTTCAACGAAGAGTGTTTTCAGGCTACCTTCCTGGCGGAACTTACGGTTAATTTTTGTTTTGTGTTTGCGGATCTGACGTTCCAGCTTGTCCACCACGGAGTCAATAGATGCGTACATATCGTCGCTCTCATCCTCGGCGCGGAGCACAATGCCTTTCAAAGGGATCGTCACCTCTACCGTATGCAAACCTCTCGTCGTGCTCAATGTAACAGCACCGTCAGAGTTAAGGGGTGCATCGAAATACTTCTCGAGTCTACTCAACTTTTTGTCGACATAATCCTTCAAAGCATCAGTAACCTCGATTTGTTGACCTCGAATACTTAAATTCATAGGGCACTCCTCCTTTTTCCTTTGCCACTTCATTATAACACGAATGTAAGCGCCATGTAAAAACTCCCGGTGACCGAATAATGACATCTGTTTAAGCCACATCTGCCAACGTAGGCATAACGCCATATTTCGCGATATTTCATCATATTCAGCCATAATCGTATATTTGCATGGAATGTCTTATTAGGCGCTTGATGATGTATTTAACCGTTATTGAGCTTGCTCAATCTATTATGTAAAATGAACTTCAATCTATCTCATGAATCTATTAAATTCATTAAGATAATGTTCCTCGAATGATCCTCAAATCTCGAATCTATTGAAACAAAAAAAGACCCCGGAACGTACCGGAGTCTGATGCTAGCGATAATTCAATTTGGTAACCATCTAACCATATATGTAGGTCGGATTGTCCGGATGATTATAATTTGATTACGTTAGCTGCTTGCGGTCCACGTGCGCCTTCGACGATGTCGAATTCTACAGATTGACCTTCTTCCAAAGTCTTGAATCCTTCGGTTTGAATTGCGGAGAAATGTACGAATACGTCGCCGCCATCTTCAGTCTCAATGAAACCGTAACCTTTTTCTGCGTTGAACCATTTTACTTTACCTTGCATGCACTAACATTCCCTTCGTCATCAAATGAAGTGAACTTTTGGCCTTAACCTCTGCCCACAATTCAGATAATACCATCCAAAGTTATCCATTGTCAATTGGAAAAGTAAATGTTTTCTTGGAATTTTTTTGTATATTTATGTTGAAATATATGTAGTGTCCGGTTCAAGTCATAAACCCTTGGTAAGAGACAGTTTAATTCAATATCACTATCCTTAATCTACGCTATACAATTTCAGCTTATTATTTAAATGGCGTTGGCGATCAATAACATAATCAAATGATTCAATTTAGAGTTGTCCGCTCGTTTCGAATAAGTAGCAAAAGATCCGGATTACTAGTCTTAGACTCTGCAATATCCAGATACCTCAAAGCCTTAGAAAGATCTAAAACAGACATCTCTCTAGCCAAATGTAACCATAGTCTAGCGTTATTCTGGTTACTCTTTAAACTGGCAATCAGTAAGTCAATATTACGTTTTTTCTTGGCTTTGAGATCAATAATATTAATATCATACCCATCATGTAGTAAATGAATATCACTTGCTAAGCGTGGGATATCTCCGTAGGAAATCTGTTCGTGAATTCTATCTGTATACCTCAGGCGAGACGGAAATAGCCTCACATATCCCACAGGAATCACTTCCATGATTTCTCCAGCTACTGTGTTATCATAAATGATGTCAAACACCGCTTCTTGGCCTATCTCTTTTTGTTTCCGAACATATGAACGCACTTTAGTTTGCTCCGTAGCAGGCAGAACATCATCAGAATCAACTACGAATACCCAATCATGAGTTACTTGCTCTAAAGAATAGTTCCGTGCTGCCGCAAAATCATCAATCCATTCATAATGATATAGCTTAATATGAGGATATTTCTGAATAAATTGATTAATTATTGTAATAGTTGCATCCGTTGATCCTGTATCAACAATTACAATCTCATCTACAGAATTCACAATACTATCAAGGCAGCGTGCGATACATCGCTCTGAGTCTTTTACAATCATAGCAGCTGATACGCTCATTGAATTCGTCCCCTATTCATTTCATTGTTTTTGAAAGCAGAAAATAATTAGTTAGATGCATGAAAGGACTTCTTCTTTCTCAACAAAAAAATTTTTCCTCTCTCAAACTCTCTAATCTTTTCAAAGAGGGACCGTAATTATATTCCACTGCAAAACTATATTGCTGCATAGCTAGATCATGCTGACCGGTAGCTTCGTAGTAGGCACCCAGATTATGATGCGCTGCATAACTGCCCGTCCCATCAACCTTACCTTCAACTTCAACTTCTCCAATGGATAGAGCTCGTTGATAAAATTGCTCTATTAAAGCAAGATTGCTGCTGTAGTTACCTGGATTGCTTAAGATAAGTTCAAGCATAAATAGGGCAGCAACAAAGAAAAAATCAGCACTTCCCTCTAGATATTCATAATTATCCTCTATAACCGAAACACCTTCTTCCAAGGTACCTGCAGCTATCGTCGCATAAAGATAGTTTATGATAATTTGAGGTGCAAAGACTTTCCTGCGGTCTATAAACCGGTATGCAAATCTTAAATGAGTAACAGCTTGAATATGTTGCTGTAATCCTCGGTATTCCTTCGCTATCTGGTAATGGTAGTAGGCATCTTGCGGATGTTCTTTGATGCAATCAAGTAGTATAGGAATGTTGCGGTCACTTTTCATTTTATTCAGATAACCATCATGACTGATCTCCACTTCAAGAATAACTCTCTTCATATCCGATTGTATTTGCTCATGTACCTTGCCAGTGTACCGACACTGTTTAGGAAAAATCCTAGAAATATAGCTTATTTCAGTATTTATTATTCCCTGACTTTCAAATTGATTCTTCACCTTAACTCTACCAATTGCCGGACCTGAGTGAATAAATTCTCGGATTGTTGCTAAACAATCATTGGAGATGAATTCATCTGCATCAAGTACAAGATTCCATTCACTCGTAGACTGATCCAGAGCATAATTTCGGGCCGCTGCGAAATCTTGGTTCCAATTGTAATAAAAAATCTTTGCATTATGTTCTCTGGCAATCTGTATAGTATCATCAGTAGAACCTGTATCAACAATCACAATTTCATCAACTAATCCTAAAACACTAGCTAAACATCGATACAAAGCTTTTGATTCATTTTTAACAATCATTACCAAAGATAAAGATTTCATCGTTCATCTAATCCTTTTCCCAAAATATCAAGCAGTTTATTCTCATTTCTTAATATCTTAACGAGTTCATGATCATCTACTGAACTATCCAGTTTGTATTTTATTAATTCAACCCCATCTATATCTTTCATAATCTCAGCATGCTCTCTATCAGTGTGAGAATAATGAATCTCATATTCTCCCCCAATACTTTTATTTTGTTTATAAAAATAATTTAAGTTCAGCAGAGCTGGATCGCTGACAAGTGGTAAATTTTCCATTTCATTTTTCCAACGTAGCTCCTTGAACATTTCAAAATTATCTTTTCCTATAAATGTTTGCGGATTAAAAGTAATTACTCTCACATTATGATGATTAAGTATCCTCCCTATTATTAAACTTGCATATCCCCCCATAGAATTCCCCACTAAGACAACTTTTGTCGCCTTAGAGATTCCTATTAGTTCTTCTATATATTCTTTTAATTCAAATATATTACTTATCAAAAAACTACCTAGCCCTTTATGATACCAACATTGATCAATATCTCTTATGAATACTTTTTTGCAATTTAATTCTTGAGTAATATTAAAAAATTCGAACATGGGAACTCCCATGCCACTGTGTACTCCCTTGCTAATGCCTCCAAAAAAAACATAAAGGACCTCAGAATCTGATGTAAAATCAATAAATACTTTTTTATCTCTCTTTATCATATATTTCCTAATATATTCTCTATTCGAGCTATTTACGAAGAATTCAAATTCTATTTCAACCCACTCCTAACAATATATTTATCTCTTTTAGATGTAAGGTTGCATTTTCTCTTATTTGATTGTAGTAATTCTGGAGTGTATGATCTTGATGAACCTGACTTGTGTTGCTCAATAATTTCTCAAAATAAAACAAAGATTTTCTCAAGTCTCCCTCTAACTTATACATAAATGCTAAATTAAACAAAATTTCTATATTATTAGGAAATAAATGATTAGCTTCTCTTAATATCCATATCCCCGAGTGCAAATCTTTTCTCAAGTATGCTATTGAAGCTTTTAAAATCTGAATATCAGGATCAATTACTACTCCACTTTCCAGTTGTTTAATTAAGTCTTCCGCTTCATCTAATTTCATTTCGTTACATAAGACATTAATTTCACTTTTAATTGAGTCCTTTAATAAAACTATCTCGGCAGACTCTACTTTAAGATTTTGGTTGTTCTTGTATGCTTTACCTTCCCACAAATCATCAACCATTCTCCAAACTCGTTGCGATGAACAAGCGTCTGTGTAATGATGAATTAAACTTGATACATCTTTCCTCTGATCAGAATAATAGTTTTTCTCGTTCAAACCACGAAGCATTTGTATCTGAAGATCCTCTTGATTATATGCTTTAGGACCAGGTGCCCAGAATTCAAAAGGCGTCAACCAAAGTCCCCTAGAGTTTTCGTATTCTTCCATATCCATAGGAATGAACATAATTGGTTTATTAAGTAAGAGATAATCAATATAGATAGAAGAATAATCGGTAACCAACATATCAGTGCTACCTAACAATTCATACAACTGAACTTCTTTTTCTTCTAATTTTGTATTTGTTAGCAAATACATGTTTTCCCCAAGTAATTCAGTAACCTTAGAAGAAAACAATTCTTCTTCAAAAGGATGTAACTTTATTACCAAAACTATATTATTTTTAATTAAAAATTCCCCAAAAAGCTTTTTATCGAAATCCGAGAAACCAAATACATTATTCCAGTCCTTTAAACCATCAGACTTTTCTAGGTTAAACACTTGTTCTCTCCAGGTTGGTGCATAAAATACAACTTTCTTAGAACTGAAATCTTGGTCTAGTAGATAATCAAAGGTTGTCTTGCCTTTTAGTAAGACATCATTTCTAGGCATACCGGTAATGTGGTACACGTGCCCTGATGCTAAAAATCCTCCATTAACCATATAAGAACAGAAAGGGGAAAAAGATGTTATAGCATTGATTTCTTTGAAGTGTAGATATTGATGTTCCAATGAGTTCCGGAACGTACGATTTTTATGCTCCATGACTCGTGCAGTCTTTGGTCCAAATCCATGCCATAATTCAATATTGATTTGACCCTGTTTAGGAGTATGGGTGCAATGAGTTGTAATAACAATTTCACTGTCATCAATTTCACTATTAAGCTCAGTAAATAATTGGCTTTCTACAAGTTGAACATCGTACTTGTCCGAAATGTAGCCAGGCTTATCATTAAATAGCGCTCTATTGTTACAACCCGATTGTGAGTGAGTAATTAGTTTTATACGAGGCTTAAACTTTTGCATAAAAAATCATCCTTTATCAATTTCATTAATTTTTGAAAAATTTAATTATCAATCTGTTTTTGCTGTGCTTTTTCAAAATAATAGTCTGACATTTCTTGTCGTCCTAACTCTTGGGATATGTATCCTAAGTTGAACAAAATGTCGTAACTATTAGGATATCGAAGCCTTCCCTCTTTGAGGATGTGTAAAGCTTTTTTGTAATTACCAAGTTTAAACTGTAAGAATGATTGCATGGTGATATATTCTTCATCAATTCCAAAATGATCTCTGAATGCTTCAATTGAATTCTTTGCATTTTCAAGACTATCCTGTTCTAGCAAGATTTTTATATTATCTGTTATAGCTATTTTAAGATCATTTTGTTCTTTCGTAAGCTCCAGTTTTTCATATTGAGAATTCCCTTGCTCCCAGATTTGATTTATCTTATCCCAAGCTCTTACTGAAGCACCTGCTGTTTTATAGTGATGTAAAATATCTACAACTTTTTTACGTCCAGCATGAAATAAGTCTTTATTATCTAAAATTTTCAGCAATTCGGATTCTAAATCACCGTACAACTTAAACCTATATCCAGGAGTCCAAAAATGATATGGATAAATGGGGCTCCCTTCTAACTGGAAATTTTGATTATCATTAAATAATACAGGTTTATTTAATAGGAAATAGTTTAAATACATAGGTGTTAAGTCAGTAATTAAAATATCTAGCGTTTTTAACAATTGACCAAAATATATTTCTTGTTTTAAAAGCTGGGATTGTTCTAGTAGTAATATATTATTTTTATTTAATATTTCTTTAGTTTCTTTATCAATACATACCTCATTCTTGGTCATATCAATAATAAAGAAAAGGTTGTTCGCCTTAAGAAACTTGGAGAAAATCGCTATTTCGAATTCATCAAATTTGAAAAGTCGTTTAAAAAAATTATTCAACTCATTCTTTTTAATATCAATAATTTTTTCAAATTTAGTAGAATCAAAAGTATACATGGCCAATTTAAAATCTGTTACATGACATATTTCGAAAATCTCTATTAACTTTTCCTTGTTAATAACATCATCAAACAAAAAGTCGTTTATTGGCATACCAGTAATTTGATATTGTTCAGCGACTGCACCGTTACATGCATTAAAAATAACCGAACTAACATGAGAAGAAGAAAGTATAACATCGACATTTTTCCATTCGATATATAAATCTTCAAATTTAGTGTATTCATCTGACGGAGAGAGATTTGTATCCATCCTTTTGGAAGGACTAATAGGAAATGTTCCGAATTCCACATTTATTTGATACTTACTTGGAAGAATTACACCATTTGAATTAATAATAATATCAAAATCCTCCATATCAATATTACTAACTTCATTTTTTTGTTTTAATATTAATTCGAACTTCTCTTTTATATATGTTGGGGCTTTTACAAAAAGAGCTATAGAGTTACATTCAACAGGTTCGTTTGCAAGTAATAACACCTTGGGTCTATATTTTTTCATATTTGTTTCCTTTCTTATTTCAACTGAGTTTCTAAATTTATAATTTACTCATATCTTATATATCGGTAATTGGATTTAAAATAGAGAGAACTTTAGTGATATTATCCTTGTTTAAAATACATCCATATTTTCTCACCTATATTTCTAGGACATTAAAACCGATAAAACTATATAGAACACTTCTCAATAAGAAAGGGACCTAACATGAACGGAAATAAAATCAAAATCACGCTGTTTCACCTATCTTCATCAGGCTCAAATAACTACCACCTTTATACCAACGCTTACCAAGAACTACGTGATAAGTATGATATTGAGTTGTTAACCCGAGAACAAATGCTTTACAGCCGTCATTTGGATCAAAGCGATGTTTATATTACAACCCATGGTGAATACTCTTCCAATTATGACAAGGTTCATATCGATCTCTGGCACGGTTTCCCTCTTAAAGGAATGGCCAAAATGGATAAACAAGAACAAACCCCAGATAGCAACATCCATGCACACTGGTCCAAGGTAGATATGATCATGTCCTATTCTGCACTTTATAACACTGCTATGAATGCTTGTAATGGAGCAAATGTTGCTCAGTATCGTATTACTGGAGTACCAAGAAATGATGCATTACTATCGAGTGAAAGTAGAGATACTCTCAAGAAGATATTCCCTAACATCGACAAAAAGGACAAAATAATTTTTTTCATGCCAACGTTCCGTAAGTCTGTTATCACTCCAGATAAATTAGAAGGTTCTAAGGATTTCCAAAATTTATTTGGTTTATCCGAGTATGATAAAGTACAACTACAACATTTTCTTGAAGAATATAATCTGAATTTAATACTTAAACTTCATCCTTTTGAAGAACAATATTTTCAGAAAGAGTTATCTGATATTCGCTCAAATCATATTTTCACTTTGAATGATCACGATCTGACTAATCACAATATGGACCTATATAGTATTCTTGGAGCAGGAGATATGTTGATCACAGATTATTCCTCAGTGTATATTGACTATCTGTTGTTGAATCGTCCTGTAATTTTTACACCTGTAGATCTTGAAGAATACAGAGAAAATCGTGGATTTCTGTTTGAGCCATATGACTTTTGGACACCTGGACCTAAGGTCCATACTCAATCCGAACTACAGGATGCTATTAAACGATACGTTTGTGACGAAAATTACTATGCCAAGGAACGGGATACTCTACTAAATCTGTTCCATTTCTATCAAGATGATCAATCGTCAAGTAGGGTGTGGACAGAAATTGATCAATACATTGAAGACAATCTAGAGATCATTCAAAAGAGAAGAGCCAACTTCCGGGAGCATAAAGAATTACAAAGAAAAATCAAACAAACTATCCAACAAATGATTGAGAATGGACACCTGGCACAGGCTAATGAAGCTATACAACAATATCTGGTTGACAACTCGGCAGACCCTGATATTTTTGCCATGAACGGCATGTTACATCTAATGAATGGTGACAGCCAAGAAGCAATCCAGTCATTCCTAAGAGGACATCAGCATTTTCCTTGGGATGAAGATTTGTTATATAACCTGGGATATGTATATGAAAGTATGGGAAACATCCAATTAGCTGTAACCTATTATCAAAAGTCTCTAAATCAGAGCCAGAAACCAGAGTTGGATGAAATTATTAACAAAAAATTACAAGCTTTCACTTGTGCAACGTAAGGAGGAAACTTTTTGAAAAAAGTAATCACTTATGGAACGTTCGATTTATTGCACTATGGTCATATCCTTTTACTTCAACGCGCAAAGGAGCTTGGAGATTATCTTATAGTGGCTTTATCTACTGATCAGTTTAACGGTTTAAAGGGGAAGGATGCCTACTTTACCTACGAAGAACGTAAAATGATGCTTGAATCAATTAAATATGTAGATTTAGTTATACCTGAAGAGAATTGGGAGCAGAAACAAAAAGATATTATACAGTGGGAAGTGGATACGTTTGTAATGGGTGATGATTGGGAGGGCAAGTTTGACGAATTATCTGATTGTTGCACCGTCATTTACTTAGCGCGGACTCCCGACATCTCCACAACTTCAATAAAGAGTTCCTTACAGGCTACACCATAATAACTATCTTTATAAACAAAAAAACGAATGATGACAAGCTCTTATCAAGACTTGTTACCATTCGTTTTTTTGTTATACTGTATACTTTAACATCTTTAATTCATTGGCAAAAAACTCTTTAACAAATGATATCTCATTGAAATCGGGGAAATTATATTCGAAATCAGTGATTATCTTCTTTTTATGTTGATTCGATGCCAAACTAATCAATGTTTTATAAATATGCCTTTTTCCAGGTTCATCTTGAAGAGCACCGTTAAGGAACTCAAAAGCATCATCTCTGTAATCTTGATTTGCATGATAATATCCGAGGTTTTCCAAGCTCGTTCCATTTAATTCATTTCGACTCAGTAGCGCTGAATAATAATTCATCGCCAGTTCTACTCGATTCACATCATAAAAGTAATTTGCTAATCTGTTAATTAAATCACTATTATTGAATCCATTAACCAATTGATCAAAAACTTCAAACTCTTGCATCAGATAAAGTTGCCTAGCTATAGCAAAAATCACGTCTGTGTCAAGGACTATATCGTCACTGACCTCATGCTGGTCAATGATACTAGTGACCACTTTCAAAACAGAGAATAGTTTTTCATTTTCAAGTTTTTTTGAAAGTTTATTCAGTAATGAACGGTCGTTTGATAGAAGCGTCCCAACGATCACTTGAAGCCCTACTAATTGTTCATCTCCTGTTATAATAGTGGTATTGTCTAGCAATACATGTATTGCCGCAAAATCCCCATTTATAACGAATAACTTTAATTGATCAGAAAGACTTTGTTCCGTATCTGTAGGTACTAATTTCTTATAGTGACTTACCAGTCTCTTATTACCTAAAACTAACGAAACTTTATATAATAGGAGATAATCTCTATCAGTTGGAGAAGTGTATAATTTCTCAAAGAAACGGATAACAGATTCTTCGCCTTCATTCTGTGTTAACCATTCCATCATTTTGACCAGATGTCCTGGATTCTGATTATTCTTATTTAGCTGTTTTGACATCCAGTATATTGCATTTTGATTGTCATTGAGACGGAAATATAGCCCAATCAGTTGCTGCACTGGAGAATCAAAACTGTACATCGGATCAATTAACCAGATCTCCCGATTTTCTTGCGCCCTTTTTTCAGCTATACCGATGGATCTTAGATATTGTTGCTCCGCTTCTTGAAAGAAACCCATAGTTTCATAATGAATTCCTTTAACTGTGTAATACTCGGGATATTCGTTATACTTAATTAAATACTTCTCCGTTAATTCCCATGAGCGTTTAAGTTGATTTTGACTGTAATACAAACTAACGAGCCCCATCAAGCAATGTGGGTACCATGCTTCATTCTGATGTGCATCACTTAGGGCTTTTTCATAGCATTCTATAGCCATTAGTTCATCTTTTGCATAACGGTGCTGGTTGCCTAATGTATACCAATCATAGGAAGTAAGCTCCTGGTCCGCTAGCATTTGATCAAAGATCCCCATGTTTCGCTCATGTTTGTTTTTTTCTATAATCCGACTCACTTGATAGCCTGTATGATAAATATGAAGACTGACTGCCTTATGATACAATTCATCTTGCGGCCCTCTGGTCAACTGTTCATGAATTGGACGTTCGAATGTAATCCCCACGTTGTTCGGAAATAGTCTTGTAACAGGTGCAGTGGTAATCTCATCGTCGTACTCTTTCTCACCAGTAAAGTTTATCACTGGAAGAGTATAAGCCAGATGTGGAATCCGTTCCTCTTTTTGCAGGAAATTTCTCCAATCCTGATGTTCTTCTTCTGATATATATTCGTCAGCATCCATCACAAGAATCCATTTTCCTGTAGCATGGAGGAGTGATTCATTGCGCGCTTTTGAAAAATCATTGCACCACTTAAAATCATATATTTTATCCGTATACTTCTTGGCAATTTCCTTTGTCTTATCTGTCGATCCTGTATCCACAATGATAATCTCATCGGCGAGATCTTGTACACTACTCAGACAACGTTCAAGTACCCTTTCCTCGTCCTTGACAATCATGCAAATACTCAACAGCTTCATTGTTTCCCAACCTTCATTCAGTTTTTCCTATCAAAAAACAAACTATCGGACGCATAATTGGAGCTGTAAGCATTCTTCTGCACCCGAATAGAACCTTGTTTGTTCAACCAACTAGCTGCCTCATTTTTAAGACTCAGCATTTTATTCAAGAAAACATCGTCATATTCCATGAGCTGCATGACTTTATTTTTATCGGATTCATCAAGTTTTGAATTATTCGACATAATTATCCCAACTAGGGATTCTCTTTGATCTACAAAAGAAACTAATTCTTCGTATTCGATATCATCAATCTGATCAACTATACGCATTGTCATATCAAATAACTGATTAATATATTCTCCTGACGACTGCATCAGTTAGCTGTCCCGTTGATACTTTTACTAGCAATCTCCCAAGCTTCCCGGAGTTCAGTTAGATGGGAAAGTGCCTCTTGAGCTGGTTTAACATCTTTTTTGAGATTAGCTTGAATTAGACAGTGAATCATGTACTCATACACTGAATACAACGTTTTGGCAACAGGATAGTCATAATTTAACGCAGCTATCAATTCATGAATAACTGCTTGAGCTTTACATAGATTAGTGTTTGTTTTCTCAAAATTAGATTCTTCTATAGCAGAAACCCCGGATTTCACAAAACGAATTGCGCCATCATATAACATTAATAAAAGTTGTGCTGGTGAAGTCTGAAATTGATTTTGTTGATATTTTTGAAGAGGGGAATTAATCAATTGGTTTCACTCCTTAATACTTAAAATTAGCCTAACATACTAGAGAGGCTCGAAGAAGTACTGTTATACTTATTCATTGCTGTCTCCATAGCAGTAAATTGTTTATAATATTGATTTTCTTTACGAGTTAAGCGAGCCTGCAACTCAGTAATTCTACGCTCATAAGCTGTCAATTGATTACCCATTTGGCTTTGTGGTAAGAATGCTGTTGATAAATCACTACTAATCTTAGATGTACCGGCTTTTTCAGATAAACTTTCAAGAGCTGTTGCGTTTATTTTTTTGATCCTATTGAATAACCCATCATTATTGGTTATACCTTTGCTAGAACTGTCCACTTGGCTAAACAAGGCAGTAACTTGTTCAGGGTTGGATTCTAACGCTGTCCGCAACTTATCTTCATCAAGAACGAGTTTACCCTTTTCACTATAACTGCCCGTAGTTATACCAAACTGAGTAATGTTTAGCTTGGTTCCCCCAAAGTTAAATTCAGAAATCATAGCGGTACGCATATCACTTAACGACTTATTAAGAATTGAATCATTCTTTAACAATCCACTTTTCGCTTTGCTTTCCCACAATTCAATTTCGCTATCCTTCATATCTGCTTTTTGTTCTGTGCTCAAAGGCAGATAGGTTCTATATCGCTCTTCATTTGTTTTTTGGTTCATTAATGCGATAGTTTCGTTGTAAAAATCAACAAAAGATTTTATTGTATCGATTATCGCATCAGTGTTTTGTGTAACTTCAATTTGATTAGTCTGTCCAGTAGGAGTGACTCCTGTCAACGAGATTTCTACACCATTTACAGTAAAGCGATTAGAAGTTTGCTTTGTTTCCAATCCGTTGATAACTACTGTGGCATCAACACCTTTGTTAACCCCGGCAGTTGTAAAATTAGTATTACTCGTGAACAATTCACCACTTAGCTCTATATCTTTATTACCTGTATCTCTATTAGTTAAAGACAACCCTCCTGTTGCGGAGTTATATACTGCTGTTACACCTGAGTCTTTATTACTGTTAATTTTTTTAACAAATGAGTCAATGGTATCGTCTGCCGTAAAGCTTATCGTTGCTTTACCAATTGTAACGCTTGTCTCTGTTCCAGAATACAAATCAGACATTTTTGTAGCGCCTGCCGTACCTTGGTATATAGCATTTGAGGATGAAGCTAGATTTTTAACGCTCACATTTAATACAGAGTTGGCAGCAACCCCCGTTGCGGTAGCGGTAAGTACACCTGTTGCTCCTGTGACCACAGCTTGTTTAGAATCTATATTTTTACTTAAATTTAAATTAGACAGCTTTTCATTGAAGCTCACCAATTTCGTACTAATTGTACGGTAATTATCACGTTTCCACTCAGCCTGTGTTTTCTGTTGATTAATTTTATCCAAAGGTGCCTTTTCTGCAGTCATTAACTGTTTAACCATTGCGTCAATATCGAGACCCGAAGCTAAGCCGCTAATTCTCATTTTATCCCCTCCACTATGCTTTCTTATCGATAATCAATCCACTTAGTTCCATGAGACTGGCAGCGACGTCAAGTAGCTTTTCTTTAGGTATTTCCCTAATAAGTTCACCTGTTGCTTTATTTTTAATTTTGACCATAATTGAGTTAGTCTCTTCATGCACTGAAATTTCATAGGTCTTTTCAGGTCCTTGAAGAGCTCTTGTAGCTACTTCCAGCTGATCAATGGCTTTCTCTTCCTCACTAGATAAACTCAATCTGTCCTTAGCTATTGTATTATTCTGAATAAGCAATTCGGCTGATTCCTCTGTTGTTGTTCTTGTTGATAGTGATCTTAGAGTACCCAGCGTTCCTGAAGTTCCTTGGACTCTATGTTCCACACAATTCCCTCCCGAACTTTTTTGACGATTCAATTGAAGATCTTATTATGTATATCGGATAGATTTCCTCTGAAATGAAGAGATAAAAAAAAGAAGCCTTGAAAACAAGGCTTCTCTAATTTGAAAATCGTGAATATTAACGAAGTACAGACAGAACACCTTGTGGAGCAGAGTTGGCTTGTGCCAGCATCGATTGGGAAGCTTGCAGCAAGATGTTGTTTTTGGACAACTGAACCATTTCCTTAGCCATGTCTGTATCACGGACACGGGACTCAGCTGCAGTTAGGTTTTCTACAGTTGTACCCAAGTTGTTGGACGTGTACTCCAAACGGTTTTGAACAGCACCCAGTTTCGCACGTTCTGTGGAAACACTGTTAATTGCTTTTTCAACATCAGCAAGACCAGTACCTGAACCCAAAGTAGAGAAATCTGTAGTTGTGATCTTACCAATTGTAATAGAACCTGTTGCTTTATCGTTAACAGTAATTGTTGCACCTTTAGTGATGCTAATACCATTGAACGTTGTTTTAGTCATAATGTTATCGATTTGCTTACCAAGCTCACTCAACTCTTCGTTGATATTGTTTGTATCGTTAGAGCTGTAAGTTCCGCTTGATTTTTGTACGTTCAATTCTTTCATACGAGTCAGCATGGAGGATACTTCGTTCATTGCACCCTCAGCAGTTTGTACAAACGAGATTCCGTCTTGAGCGTTACGTTGTGCTTGCTCGAGACCACGAATTTGTCCACGCATGGACTCGGAGATGGAGAGACCTGCTGCATCGTCAGCCGCGCGGTTGATACGCAGACCGGAAGACAATTTCTCCATGTTTTTGCTTGCAGCGCTTGTGTTAAGCGTCATGTTACGGTGCGTGTTTAACGCTGGTACGTTATGGTTGATAATCATTTGATATTTCCTCCCTGAAATGGTTTAATTCCCACATCCTTGTGGTATTAGCGTCTTCACAGGTCGGCCGCCCTGAAGAATTATCGCTCTACAATATATATCGACGTTTGGCCAAGAATTGTTAATAGTATTTCAAACTTTTTTTTCACTTCTGAGTATTATTATTTATTTGTTCCAATGCTGCCCGGACAGTTGCTAAATCCATCACTGCATTTTGATTATTTTGACCAATTGAGTCAAATACTTCTTTACGGTAAATATCAATCTCTTTGGGAGCAGAGATGCCTATTTTCACATTGTCTCCTTCTACCGATAAGACAGTAACAACAATATTGTTATCAATAATAACGGATTCTCCTTTTTTCCTAGCTAGTACCAGCATCAGAGATCTCCACCCTTTCTATCCAAATCATCCGCTGCCCAAGGGGCATGTTTAGTAGAATATTGGGTATTCTGTAATATGACTTGCTTCCCAGTATGATTAAATGAATTAAATATTATCGGGGCAAGGAGATTAACTGTAACATGCTTAAGATTGCTATGCCATGTCACAATGCATTGGACAGATACCTGTTCTCTTTCGGTAACATCAATATCTTCTTTGGCTTCTTGAGAGAGTTCAAATTCGTAATGGGGGTATAGATCAAATGGATTGATCGTAATAAAAGCTACATCAGGCTGACTAGCTGACTGGAATAGATTAAATATGTCATTCTGACGCTTCAAAAAAAAGTTTTGATGATTTTCAAATCCAGGTATCCCCTTTGGAAATACATAACTCTTTTCTTCACTTTTAATCTGATTAGTTTGATCTGGTTCCACTTTAGAAATCCTCCCTATATAATGAATAAAGCTATGGACTACTGGTGTCCATAGCTTATCACAGTTTTCAAGTTATGTTTATCTCATAAAGTCCATTAATGAAGGCTGCATAATCTGCGCAGAAGACTTAAGAGCAGCTTCATAGATTGTTTGGGCAGACGTTGCTTGAATCATCAAACTTGCTATATCTGCATCCTCTGTTTTTGATTGCAATGATGTTAAGTTCAGATTGTAGTCGGTTAATCTCGCTTGAACTAATTCAACCCGATTGGTTCGAGCTCCCACCTCTGAAATACAAGACTGCATCTTTATCGATCGTGACTCTATTTTATCTGCTTGGCTACCAACAGCTTCATAATCTCCAGAATTCAGAGCATTGACTAAATCGTCCATAATCTTAAATACATTGTCATCTTCAGTAGAACTACCAAAATAATCAGAACCTGGCGTGTTGATCTGAAAAATAGACTGATCTCCAATAGAATAATTTACCGGTTTATCATCCGTATTAATCTGAGAGTATTGTGTAATGGAACCAGATAACTCATAGGGAGCCTTATCATAATTTTGTCCGTTAAAAATATATTTGCCCCGTATTTGGCTATTCCCGATATTAATCATTTGTTTTTGCAACTCTTCAACCTCAAGTTTAATTGCATCAAGCCCTGATTGGGGTACTGTCCCACTTGAACCTTGAACAGTTAGCTCTTTGAGTCTTTGCATGACATTCCCTGATTGTTGCATCGTGGTATCTGTTGCATCCAACCAGCTAACAGCTGCATCCGTGTTGGATTGGTACTGTTCGTTAGATGCTAACTCAGCACGATATCTAAGCGCATAAGTCACCCCAACAGGATCATCAGAAGGTTTATTAATTTTGCGACCGCTGGAGATTTGATTGGACATGTTATCCATTCGATTCAGGTTGCGGTTCAGGTTGCTGAGCATCTGAGTGCTCATCATGCCTGAGGTTACGCGAATAGCCATTATTGGTTACCCCTTCCTATGTCTTAGCGACCGACTACACCGGTGCTGTTAATAAGTTTGTTTAGCAGTTCATCGTATGCAGTCATGAAGCGGGCAGCGGCACTGTATGCATGCTGAAACTTAATCAGATTACTCATTTCTTCATCAAGAGATACTCCACTAACCGATTGACGATTCAGGTCAACCTGTTCTGTGAGAAGTTGGGCATTCTGTGCTTGACGGTTAGCCTCTTGAGTCTGAACACCTAACTGGCCTACAATTGCGCCGAAAAAGTCATCTACTGTAGTCGGTTTGGACAGTCCTGAACCAAAATCAAACTTCACATCTTTTAAACCAGCCAAAGCCAACGCCAAGCTGTTATTTCCCAGTACTACACTCTCACTTGTACCTGTTCCGGTAGTACGCATTGAAGTTGCTATATTATTGGGATCATTCTGTATAATTGTACTTAATGTGATATTTCCAGCAGTGATCGTACCCGAACCATCTTTAGTTGTAAAGAAGTCCCCACCTGCTGTAGGTGTATCCCCACTTAGGGTATAACCCAGCTTGTGAAGCCCATTAATCCCCTGAACTGTAACTTTCAGCTCTGATGTTAACGTTCTATTGTTATTAGCATCAGAGTAGGTGACATTATTGAAAACAGTACCACTGGGCAATACGGATCCAGCAGGAATGGTAATCTCAATATCCCCTGTTGCGAGCGTATTAGCCAGTTGATTAATCTGGTTGCGATAGTCTGCTACATACTGATCTCGTGAATGGATCATTCCGTAGACTTCCCCACCAGTCAGAGTACCTGCTTGATAGGCATTCTCCAAAATATCAGCTGTAACGGGAGCAGCTGCGGCTCCAGTGACTGCAACTTGTCCTGCAATCGTTACCTGGTAGCCACTATCCAGTTCTGTTATCTGAACGCCTGCAATCTTGGAAAGTTGATCTACTGCATAATCTCGCTGGTCACGCAGATCATTTGCATTATCTCCAAGCTGTTCTATTTTCACAATACTATTATTAAGGTCAGCAATAGATTGCAAATACGAATTGATCTCTGTCGTTTTTAACGAAACGTTGTTGGTTAAATCGCTAGTTAACGCATCCAATTGAAGACTAATTTGATTCAAACCATCGGTTAACGCCAACGTTGTTTCTTTTACAATTTTGCGATTGGTAATGTCCTGTGGGTCCTGACTTAGATCAGACCATGCGTTCCAAAAATTATTTAATACTGTACGGATACCCGTATCGGAAGGTTCGTTAATAATCGTTTCAAGCTTTTCAAGCGTACTGTTACGGACAGTCCATCCTCCAAGCGAAGTGTTCTCATTACGAAATTGTCCATCCAGAAAAGATTCACGCACACGCATAATGGAGTTGAACTCCACACCCGTTCCAAGTTGACCTGGTGCTGTAGTACGGTAAAATGCCACTGCATCAATCGGGTCTGCTGCTGTCATATTAACAACTTGACGTGAATAGCCTGGTGTATTAGCATTGGCCACATTATGTCCTGTTGTATTCAGAGCGGCCGTTTGTGTTATCAGACTGCGCTTGGCTGTTTCAATTGAATGAAATGTTGAAGCCATAGTAAATTTCCCCCATTGTTAACCACGAGTATCGAAAAGTCCAGAGCGAGCTATGCCATAAGGCTTTTCTGCAGGATTTTGATATGTGGCTTCTGATTCTGCATGAAATGACATTGTCTCAATAAAAAAGTCGATGTACGAAATTGACTGTTTAATTAGTTGTTGATTGACTTCATTAAGATGTTTTACCTCTTGTAACACATCTGTTAAAGAGACTTGAGCTTGGAAAAGTCTTCTCTTCTCATTCGTATCAAAAACGAGTCTCGCCAACTCAGTAATTGTTAGATTGAGTTTTGACTTGATCCCTCGCTCTTCCAGAAATTGATGAACGGCCCGTAATCTTTGCTGTTCAATTAGCTCAATTCTTTTGAGTAGCTTTGATTCCTGATTAATTAGAGTGATCAGTGTATCCACTTTATTGGTAACAACAGCTGTCTTCTTCTGGGCCCCCAAGTCAAGCATTTCCACATGTGCGGCTTGCAGCTGTTCCAGTACATCAATTATCGATTCAATGGCCATGTATCCTCCTATTGATCAGGGAAGTTCTTAAAGTATGGAGCGAGCTTCTCGGCAAGCTTCTGGCTGTCTACTTGATAAGTTCCCGAGTTAACTTGTTCTTTTAATTCCTGAATGCGCTGTGTGCGACCTGCATCTTGTGTACGACCTTGTTCCTCAAGCATCTTCATCGCCTCCGGAGAAATGGATACCTCGTCCTTACGGCGGCTCTTCTTGGCATCAGCCTGCTGATTGGATTCAACGTTCCTCTGATAGGAATTGATGGCGCCAATTCTACTCGGTTCATTGATTTTCATTTAAAATGCACTTCCTTCCATGATTGGGAGTTTATGTTGATATACGTTTTTCTTACTTTAATCTTTATGTTGTCAAAATGATTAGGATAATAAAAAAAACCGATAATCTTTAATAAGTTTATCGGTACGTTTCAAAACATTTGTTATAGCAAAACATGTATTTGAGCCCTCGCTCCTATGAATCGCGTAGTTTGTCGACAGCATTGTAGGTTCGTCCGCCTAAATTGTTGTTATCCTTCTGACCTACTTCACGAGCTGCTCCTGCCAAGTCTTTCGTTAAACGATTACGGCAAGAGTCACACATATGACCTTCACGAATCAATGTTCCGCATACTTCACAAGGATACATCATATTCGGGGCATTCTCGATGGAAATTCGTCCCTCACGGATGAACTTGGTAATGTTTTTAATTGAAACTTCTGTTGCATCGGATAGCTCCTGTATGTTGGTGCCCTTGTTTTCGCGCAAATAATCTACACAAATCTGATATTCCTTCTCTATTTCCTTAATACAGTTTGAACATACATCTCGAAAATTCAAAGCATATAATTTACCACAGCGAGGACAATTACCTAGATTCATCGCTAAAACGCCCCTCTCAAACTTCCATTTCCGAATAGATATTAACTATACATTACCTTATTTTCTCTGATGAAGCCATAGTCTATTTACAGAACAAAAGAGGGGCACATGATGCACATATACGAAATCCCTCTCATGGCCATTTTGCTTAAAATATCGCTCGATTCTCCTCCCGTGGAGCATGTTATTCGTACATTAAAAATAAAATTATTCCATAAATATATTAATAGTCCATTTATTAATTAGGATCTTGCCAGTGTAAGTGTGTAAACATCGACCGGCATCTCCATGGAGAAGCCAGCATTTAGAATAACCCGCCCACAAGCGTCCAAGGTGCTACCTGTTGTATAAATATCATCAATCAGCAGTAACTGTATGGGTTTGGCATGCGATATGCCCATATGTGTTGGCAGATGAGATCCCCTGTATAGCTCTCCAATTAACTGCATGCCATCCGGGTTGATGGAAAAGGCATTCTTCATCGTTTCAATTCGCTCACCACGTGATTTGAAGCTTTGTTTGGTGGTGTTGATCTGGCGCTGCAACAGATCAACGATAGGTAGGCGGCAGGCGGTGGCGAGCCCAGCAGCCAGCCGCTCCGCCTGATTGAAGCCACGCTCGGCCAGCCGCTCGCTGCTCACCGGGACATAGGTGACCGCGTCAGACCGCCATTGTGGCTTCGTTTGTTGAGCATGTGTGGCGGAATGAGCCACGGGGGCTGGGGGTTCTTTTGCCAAAGCAGAATTTCGTTCTTCGCTCATCGCTTGAAAGGCTTGAATCAACAGCGCGGTTAAGAGCGGCGCGTATCTTTCGTGACCTCGAAATTTGTACATTCCAATCCAATCTTTCATAAGAGCGTTGTATTGTACGGCGCTGCGGTTGGAGATAAAAGAACGGTTTTGCATGTGTGGACGAGCACAGTCCGGGCAACCGACACCCCGACCACAACGCAGGCAACGTATGGAACGAATCCATGGAATCTGCTTTACACAACGTGGGCATATGCCTGGATAGGCAGAAGACAGAATCGCTCGAGTGCCACATGTCAGACAAATAGCTCCCGGCGGGGCGAGCAGGTGATGAAGACGCTGGGTCAGGTGTTGCGCGTGATCGGTTATGTTGCTGAGCCAGTTGAACATAGGGGCATACCTCCAGTCTCGGAATGTATTGTGATATGTGGATACGAACTGGGCAGATGACAATTATGTCTTGGATGGTGGATGCAGGTAGCCTTTGCGACGAGCGATAGCGTTCATTTTCCGAATCTGGGCAACGGCCTTCACCTGTGAACGTGTCCGACGAGATGATGCAAAAACCACTCTACCCGCCGGGTCATCCATGGAACGACCTGCTCTACCCGCCATCTGGACCAGCGACGCTTCATCAAAGAGACTATTGTCTGCATCCAATATAAAAACATCACTGCGCGGAATGGTCACGCCACGCTCCAGAATTGTTGTCGTTACGAGCAAACGAATCGTGCGTTCACGAAAGGCTATAACTTTGCTAGCGCGGTCAGGATCCTGAGATGAAGTTCCTTCGATATGGATTCCGGGAAAGGTACGACGCATCAGGTTCACAAACGCCTCAATCTGGGCAATACGTGTCACAAAGACAAATACCTGGGCGTCGCGCTTCAATGAAATTTGGATGTTATTCTTCAAGGCAGAAGGAAGATTTCGTTTCTTAATACATTCAGCAACGGTAACCATTTTGATCAATCTTGGCACGGGTAAAGGATGACGGTGGAAACGTACTGGAACTTTGGCATGATTGAGTTCCCCCCGTGCTGCTTCCCTCTGAAGCCGAGCAGGCGGTGTGGCAGATAGATAAACGAAATTTCCTTCCGGTTTACAGGAGGATGCCGCCGCGTGAGCGAGCATGGGATCGTTGTGATAAGGGAAAGCATCTAGTTCGTCGATGATGACGAGATCAAACCCCTGATAAAAACGCATCAGTTGGTGTGTGGTCGCGAGCGTGAGCTGAGCGTCTTTCCAGCGTTCGTCACTGCCTCCGTAAAGGGTAGCGAGCGAAGTGTCCGGAAAAGCTTTGGCCAGCCGCGGAGCCAGCTCCAGTACCACATCCCTGCGCGGCGTAGCGACCAGTGCTCGTCCGCCACGATCCAATGTATGTTGGAGCAGTGGGAAAATCATTTCCGTCTTGCCGGCCCCGGTCACGGCCCACAGCAAGAACCGCCCCGGCCCATCCCCTGCGGGTGGCCGGGCCAAAAACGCTAGCGCCGCGGCTGCTGCCGCGCTCTGCGCTGCGCTTAGCCCCCACCGGGCGAGCCCGCCGCCGGTGGGGGCCAAGGCCGTGCCACGCGGTGCTTCGCCGCATCGTGGCACGGCCCCTTGCGCTGCACTGCGTAGCAGCAGCGCACAGGCACGGCTGCGCCCCAGCGCGAGGCAGGCCTCGCAGTAGGCGCACGCCGCCAGGCCGCAGGCAGCGCAGGGCACGCGCTGCCTGGCTTCGCTGCCACAACGGTGGC
>NZ_ANHX01000081.1 GCF_000316035.1 Paenibacillus sp. PAMC 26794 | reverse complement strand
GGATGCCTGACTCAACGGTAACGCCTTGTCTAACAGCAACCAGCGCAGCACATGTCGCCCACTTCCTCCCTCCAGCCACCAAGCCACATCCACTCGAATGTCGAGTGATAACACCATGCTCCACCCTTCTCCTACACGGCACACATATAAGGCAACTTTCATTTACTCTCCTCCCCCAACGTACTTTCTCCCAAACGCAAAAAAAGCACATGCCAACCCGGCTGTTCGCCGGAGCATGTGCTTCATGTCCATATTCCATCTTCTTATGATCAATCTACTTATCACTATACCAATTGAGTCTCTACATCACAAGGTTAGTCAAGTAGCATACAATTCTGCTAATAACCAGAATCTTTCTTAAAGTGCGAAACTTTTTCCAATCTGTATCGTCTATACTTTTAAATTAAGAGTTCTGACTTCGAAAATCTTATTTCTGTGATCAAGAACTCACCGCACCCAGACAATAACCATAGATTGCATAAAAACCCATTTTTAATTTAAAAGCAGACTTGGCTACAATTACAAAAAAAGACTACAGCTTCTGCTGTAATCTTTTCACTGTAGATCTGCGAAATGCTAATCCCAATTCCCGTTCACCTGATGATTTATTGCTCTGACTCACGCAAATCAATCAAGCGAAACGTGTGATCGGTCTGTGCTACCCGTTCAATATCAGCAGGGACAGCAGGCAGATAAGATGTCTCCATCCCTTGCCTTTGCATAAGCTTTTCAATAATCGTAATCGTTTCCGCTTCTGTACGATCAGCAACAACTGTTAGTCTGAAGCTCTTTCCACGGTATAACAATTCCCGGCAAAGCGCTCTTACAATGCCTTCGATCCGCCCTGCCTGATTGGAAGGGATGAGCAGGATCTGCTCGAAACCTTCAGATTCCGGACGGGAAAGATGGCGCTGGTGCATGGCATGAACGGCCATTGCCGCCAGGAAGTATATGAGCAGAATCATAGTCAGATGAGCAACCATGGCAACTGCACCTCCTCGGAAGGTCATGCTCACCCATGGCGAACATCCCTGTATACAACAAGTATATGCCGTACTTCCTGAAGGGTTACACTTGCATTTCCTATCACTCATATTCCATTCTGATCGACATCGGACGAAGAAAGACAGGCCAGGTCATTCATTCACGCCTAAGCTTGAACATATGTTCCGCACAACCTTACGCTTTTCTCATTTGCAGTGATAAAGTCCATTAACCCGCAGACCAATCCAACATTCTGGAAAGGGCGCGAGTGAACACCAATCTATACTTCGTCAAGGTTGAATCAACCAATGGACTGACTTACCGTAAGAATACTGCTTTACGAAAAACATAAGGTATTAGAGCGTAACCCAACCATATTTGATCGAATTGATAACAGCTTGAGTACGGTCGTCTACTTCCATCTTCTGCAGAATACTGCTGACATGGTTTTTTACCGTTTTTTCACTGATGAACAGGAATTCACCAATCATCTTATTGCTCTTACCTTCTGCCATCAAACGCAGTACTTCAGCTTCACGACGTGTGAGCGGGTTATTGTCGCCAGCGACAAATTTAACGCCTGCTTCCTTCGAAGCTCCTTCACTCATTGCCCCTGTTTCATTAAGATACGTCATACGACGCAGCTGCATGATCAGTTTGCCAGTTACCTTCGGATGAATGAACGCATGTCCTTCATGCACGGAACGAATCGCATTGATCAGAGACTCGGCCTCCATATCTTTCAGCAAGTATCCGTTAGCCCCTTTACGAAGCGTCTCAAATACATAACTTTCATCATCATGAATGGACAAGATAATCACTTTGACATCAGGGAACAGCTCACGCAATTTCTCCGTTGCCTCAACCCCGTTTTCGATCGGCATGTTAATATCCATCAATACGATATCAGGTTTATCCTGATTGCAGAATTCGAGCACTTGAATACCATCGCCGCACTCGCCGATGACCTCAATGTCGTCCTCCATATTTAAAATGCGTTTCAGTCCCTCACGGAACAGCTGATGATCATCAGCCAAAAGAACTTTAATCGATGCTTTACCAGTATCACGGTTTTCCATCATCCTGCTACTCCTTTCCCTTATCCACGTTTGTCGGGATATGAATCACTATTTTGGTTCCTTGATTTTCTCCGGATTCAATCTCTATTCTTCCTTCTAACAGTTCAACCCGTTCTCTCATCCCAATCAGACCGAAGTGGGTATGATCCTTGCTTTTCTTCGCAAGAAGCTCCGGTTTGAACCCAAGCCCATTGTCCTGAACGACAATTTTGACGAGCTGAGCCTGGTATGTAATTTCCACTACAACATAAGTGGGATAAGCATGCTTTGCAGCATTCGACAGACCTTCCTGCACGAGGCGGTAGATCGCTGCCTCCATCGCGGAAGATAAACGGTGTTCTTTACCTCTTGTTTCAAAAAGCGACCGGATTTTCGTTTTTACCTCAAAATCCTGCACGTACTTCCGAAGCGTTGGAATCAGTCCCAGATCATCCAGTGCCATAGGACGCAGATTGAAAATAACTTTTCTCATTTCTTCAAGACTGGAACGAACCTGGCCTTTCAAATCTACTATTTCGGCCTGGACCATCTTAAAATCCTGCTTAATGAGCATTCTTTCTACAATTTCCGTCCTAAGCACTAGATTGGCGAGCATCTGGGCAGGCCCGTCATGAATCTCACGAGCAATACGTTTCCGCTCTTCTTCCTGGGCCAAAATTATTTTCAAACCAATCATTTGTCGATTTTTGGCATTTTCAATGATCCGGGTCACTTGACCCAGTTCACCTGACAGGTATTCGAGTACAACACCCATCTGCGAACCGATGGTCTCAGCACGCTCTACGGAAGCTTCCACATTTTTGGCACGCTTCTGCAGATCATCCCGACGAGCCTTCAGATACATTTCCTTCTCACGATAAATCATCAGATCCAGCTGCAGCTGTGTTGCTTTCTCATACGCCTGCTTGATATCATGCTCGGAATAACGGACAAAGTCACGGCTAACCTCAGTCAGCCGGATCCGGGAACGGCGGTAGTTCAGCTCCAACTGATCTACTTTCTCGATCGTTTCCGCCGTCTCCTTCAGCACCGACTTTAACTCCTCGTTGAGTGTTTTCAGCTCATCACGAGTTGCGTCCATAATTTCGAACATTTGATATTTGCTGTTTTCCATGACTTGTATGGCGTTTTTAATGACGCGGTCTATGGCATCGGCTTGTAAATCCACGTTTGTTCGACTCCATTTCTATCGTTTCCGGTATATATCATACCATATCACGATGAGATGGTAACGGTCTTCGTTTTCTGTTCCCATTTTACAGTCAGACCAAGTTGCTCGGAAACAAGTCTAAGCGGGACTAAAGTCCTACCACCCGTTACGTATGGTGCAACAGTTGCGCTCTGTCTTTTACCATTCAGAATGAATTCTTTCTGCCCTACAACCAGATCAATCAGCTTGCCACCACGTAATACCGTGATCCGCTGATTTTTGCTGTCCCAGCTTGCCTGACCACCAAAAGCGTCCAAAACATGTTTGATTGGCACATACGTGGTACCATTTTTCAGGACCGGTGCTGCATCAATCGCTTTATTCGTTCCGTTCACTGTCATTGATTTCTGTCCAAGCACAAGCGAAGCTGTACCCGTAGGCAATCCGACTTCACTGGACTTGGAAGGCATCGTGAAGGCGATGTTGTCAAAAGCAACCGTACCTGATTTCGCACGCTCATCCTGACCTTCTTCCACGTTCACCACATAGACCCGCTTCAGCTTCGCCGGATAGGAGATGTTCAGTCCGTTCAGGTCCACGCTCAGCTTCTTCCACCCGTTCCAGTCAATCGCCTTGGCGAGATCAGCATATACCGTTTTGCCATTGGCATCCGTGAATTCGGCACGTAACCAGTTCAGGCTTTTATCTCCCATAACATCCATCGACATCGACGTAGCCGCTGCAGATACCTCTCTGCCAGTAGAACCATTCAGTTGTGCATAAGCGTACATTTTACCTGTTCCAGCAGTCATATCATAACCAAGTTGCAGTACATTGGAGCCGGCTTTTTCACCAGTTCCTGCTGTGACTGTTGCCGTACCAGTTACACCCGATGCGTCCGTCGTGAAGTTAATCGGATAATTCACGTTCTCGAAGTTCTCCCAGATCGTTTCGCTGGCAGAAGCCGAGAGTACTACGACTGTGCTATAACCATCATAACGACCAATCGCATATCCAACTTGTGCACCGGAATTGACGGAAGATACGGTTAATTGGTCAGCAGTAACTTTACCTTTGAATCCGATAAATTCCCATGTCAGCGAATCCGCAGGAACCGTAACACTTTGTCCACTCTTCGTCGTTGCCGTTACCGGAATGGACATCGTTGTGCCCGCTTTGAGGGAACCAAGACCTGATCCTGCAGTCAGGGAAGCCAATTCACTTCCACCCAGTACCGATACTTTAATGGAGGATGAAGCTCCATTGCTCGTTGCCGTCAGCGTTGCTGTACCTGGCTTCACGCCTTTGATCGTTCCGTTGCTAACACTCACAATACTGTTGTTGCTGGACTTCCAGGACATGCTGATATCGCCTGTTGCAATCGGGTTGTAGTAGGTGTCATATCCTTTGGCTGTGTACTTGCCCTCTTGCCCCACCAGCAACGTTTGGCTGCCACTCACGGCAAAGCCCTTCAGTTTACCTACAGGAGCCGTAGAGAACACACCCAGCGTGTTTACAACCTGACGTTGCTCGGTGCCATACTCTGTGTTGAACGTCAGACCAGCGGTTTGCTCACCCAACGGACGGGTTACCATGGTTGTGGAGCCGCCTCCGTCCAGGTTCATGCCTTTCCAGACACCCACACTGGTCATAAAGGATTGCAGTTCTGTCAGCGACATCCCACTGCTGTTACTGTTTTTCTCCGCTGCAATGATGTAGACATACCGACCATCCTGGGAGTATCCTACTGCCGTTCTTGCACGAATGCCACCAATGCCGGACGCAGCGATATCACGGGAAAAGGAAGCTGCCTTACCACCATTCACCAAAATGGTATGACCGCCAATCATCATCTCCAGATTACTTGGATCGACCGATTGCCCGGTTGTTTTAGCTTTCAGTTTGTAATCCGCATCCAAGGTTTGCCCAACGGATAGATGGCTCATGATCCATGTCGCCGCTGTTCCATGCGCACGCAAAATGTACCCATCCTGCGGCACCGTCATGTTTAACGCTTTTTTATCCGAAATTTGGGTAATGACTCCGTTCTGCACAAGAACCTCTGTCGGCGTAGTGGAAGGGTCATTTGGACGTTTGGTGGAGGTCCATGCAGGTGTATAAATATACATCGAGTTGGCATGACTATATTTCACTGCACCCGACTCTACCGTGTAATCCTCTTTATTTATCCCACGCAAAGCAAAGGTTGAACCATCCTGTGCCTTCACGGTCCCGTCAAAAGAATACTCGTCGATCATCGGCTTGCCATCCTTGGTCACCGTGAGGGCATACATGCCTGAAAGTTCGGAAGGTGTGGAAACCAATACGCCATCGGAGACCTGTCCACCAATCGGCGCGAGCTCTCCGGATACATTGAAGTAATCACCGTTCACAGCGGCTACTGCACCATTTTCCTTAGCCATAGCACCTGTGCTCTGTTTGCTGTTCAGATTACCGCCCTTGCCTGTCATCACATCCAGCTTCACATACGGGTTCTGTAGATCCACCTGGATCACATCCGCCAGTACGTTGACCTTGGAACCGGAACGTGTTGTTGTATATCTGTATTTCATGAGCTTCGCACCCGAAGTCAGAATTTCTTCACTTAACTTGCTTGTATTCGTAGATGCTGCTGCGGCTACTGATTGCCACGAAGTACCTGACCACATCTGTCCGCCTGTGCTCATCACCGGTGCAATCCAAATCACACCCGCCAGCGTTACAATCGCCCATTTCTTCACCTTACTGCCCTTAACGTCTTCCAGCTGTTTCCCATGTTTCCCCAGCATGTCTGAAACGTCTCTCCCATCTTGTATATCAATCTTAGACATCACGAACACTGCCAAGTAGGCAGCAGATAGCGAGATCTCTAGTATACTCTTCTATTAATAGACTGCTTTTTGTGGAAAAAGTTACGTTTGTCCCTATATTAGCATGCATAGATTTTGAAAATAGATAACTGGGCACATCCTTACTGCCGGTTTTAGCTGTTCTCGTCCATCTCAACGAAAAAGAGGCATATCAGCAAGTTTAATCTGGCTGATATGCCTCTTACATAGTATTAGTTATTTCGTGGGACTCGTTACTACAGGTAACCAATCTGATTCAGCATACGTTTGAGCATTACTGCAGCCTGTGCTCTTGTTGCTCTGTCTAAAGGCTTAAATTCTGTTGATGACACCCCTTGGATAATTCCTGTTAGAACTGCCTTCGCAACAGCATCCTCAGATTTTATTTTATCTGCATCCTTAAATCTGGACAGCGTGTTCTTTGCAGATAATTGAAGAGATGGTGATTGCCCGGCATAATTCATTGCTCTAACCAACATGATTGCCATCTGCTCCCGAGTGACTAAGCGGTCGGGCTGAAATTTTCCATCGCTAGTGCCCACAATGATTTTGGCTTCAACCGCTGCACCAATTAATGCATTCGTTGAACTTTTCTTGCCAAGATCTTTGAATTTTTGTGCCGCTGTCGCGTTGGCTTTGAGCCCCAAACCTTTGGCCACCCATTCTGCAAACTCTGCTCTTGTTATCTTCGTATTTGTATTGTATGTTCCAAGATTATCTGAGGTAATAATCCATTTGGAGGCCAATTCGGTTACAGCATTACGTGCCCAATCTGCCGTGTTCGGGAAGCTAACCAGATGTGTTATCGGTGCTACAATCTGATTCCCATTAAGTAATCCTCTTGCTGTAATTCCAGTTGACGTTGTTCTAAATCCGGTCGGTACATAGGATAATGCCTGTGTGTTGGGATCAATCGCAGTCAATCCCGTTAGAGTAGTGGATGTGTTGCCAGGAAGCTTAATCCAGTACTGGCTTTTGATATTCTGTTCCACACTTTTGCCTGTGTTGCCATTGAATAATGTGGTGAATACCTCCGTGGCATCTCCCAGACTCTGAGCGTTGGATCTCGATAAAACATATTCCATGGAGCCTGCAGAAAGTCTTGGCACAGTCTCCATCTGTACATACAGTGTTGCCGTACCCGGAGCTGTAGTAATTCCTGCACTTTGTCCCATACTTACCAGGTTCAGTTCAGATAAAGGCACACTCCATATGCTGTCTTTATATTTGACTCCAATCGTACCTGTGCGATACCTGGAAGCGATTTGGGATAGCTTATGGAATGGAATTCCAACGTATGCCGTCTCATTACTTGCCGGTACCTCAAACAATATAGGTTGGTTTAATTTAAAATTTGCAGAAGCATATTCGAATGCTTGACCAAGCTTGGTATCATCGATCGTATATTGCTGCGTTGTACGATTATTATGTGATGGGGAACTCTTGGCAGAAGCTACATCCGTACTCATGACCAGAAGTCCTTGACCAAATCCAGAATCAGCCGCACTCCACTCGGTCAGCCACGCTGGACGCCCTACTGCTGTAGTATCTGTGGGATTAGTAATTGTGCTCTCCTGAAGTGTTAACGGACCGAAAGCCCCTACCTCAGAATTCAGCGCATCTCTAAGCGACACTGTTCCAGGTGTGTAAGTAACCGTACCCGTCTGTCCAGCCGGTACCGTTTCGGAAAGTTTCAAGGTAACCACTGATCCTGTTACAGAGGCAGAATTCACCGGAATGGTCTTACTACCAATCAGTACTTTGAATTGAGCAGGTGTTAATAACGGCTCTGTTTTTAACGCGTTTCGGAAATTAATCCGTATTGTGTCCCCTTGTAAAACACCTGACAAGATCGTTCCGTTCCCATAAGTATGCGTCACAGGCACAAGATCCAGCAGAGCTGCTTGATTACCAGCTAAGTCTGTCAGACGATATGCCCCTGGAACATAAGAAAGGGTTACGATCTGTGTACTTGTTACGGGTGAAGCAAGCGTTAGTGTAACAAGATCGTCCTCGATGTCTACATTATTAACAAATACGGCTTTACCATCTACCAATACGGAATACTGATTGTTCAAAGGTTTGTTCAATCGACTTAATGGCTCATTATAGTAGATCCATAGTTTATTGCTATTGATCTCAGCTTTCTGGAATTCAGGCGGCTTCGTATCATTGTTATTGCGCACATAAAACCCACTGAAACCAGCAAGTGCCTGACCACGACTATCTTTAACAGGCTGTTCACCCGGTTGATAGGATACACGGACAACTTCACCATTAGATATTGAACGACTGAGATTCAATGTAACAAGTGAACTGTTATTAGTCGACATACTGCTGACACCCACAACTGATCCATCTGCAGTAACACTAAATTGTTTATATGCATCACTTGAGTTAATATACACGGTCTCAGGATAATAGAGATTAATTGTATTCGTATACGCTATACCTTCACGTGGCTTGGACATGATTGAATCCAGACCATTCTCCACGTCTCTGGCAGAGAATGCTGGCGCTGCATTAAGTGATAGATCCTGAATCTTGCGTATCCCAGTTGCAGGTGTATAAGCGATTCTCACCACCTGCCCTACCGCTACTCCCGTATCAAGTACAACATACACACTATCACCTGACACGTAGGATGAGCTTACATTCCGATTTTCACCATTAACCGTAACTGCAAAACTTGATGATAACGGATCAAGGGTTGAAAGCAACTCATCATACGTTAATCGGATGATCGTATTACTGTACATTTTTACTGTCTTAAGTACAGGGGCGGTTGTATCAACAGACAACGTTCTGAAGGTCCATGCTGTAGCTCCATTCAATCCAGTGAACAAATTTCCGGATTTATCTCGAAATACATTAGCAGGAATATCAATCGTATACGTTGTGTTACTCGTCAAACTTGTTTGTGGAATGATGCGTAACTGACGGTTATTTGAACTGTTTATGATTGTTGTAGCATTAACCGTTCCACCATTAATATTTTTAAGTGTGGCTTGCCCTGAATAATTAGTGTCCAGTTCTTTGTTGAACGTTAGGGTCAACTCACCTGACAGCGCTACACCTGTTGCCCCGTTCGTTGGAGACATGGAGGCCACAGTTAATGCTGCAGGGTCAGAGAGCACAGTGAATCCCCAGTCACTTCGCTGTATAGCCCGGCTGTCATTCCCGTTGGCATCACGTAAAAAACCTTCTGGTACAACTATGTATATTGTGCTGTTATTCGTCCAATTTTTAGCGGGATCAATCGTAACTGTTGTTTGGGTTGGGTTAAAACTGATCTGTGAAGAACTGGCATCAACCTCTTCGAATAACGTATTCCCTTGATAAATCTGTAGCTTGCCATTACCTCTCGACATCGCTTGATCATAGGTAAGCAGGATATTGGCAGACGGCGCTACACCTGTAGCCGCATTAACGGGAGATCGACCTACTAATCGAGCGGCACTGGGCCCAGCGGTATGAAATACCCACTCCCTATTTAAGCCTGCAAAGGGTTGATTATTCTCATAGGCAAAAGATTGACTGCCAATAGAAACATAGAAGCTACCGCCTGGCAAAGCTGAAGCTGGTTTAATTTCTACCACTTTCCCTAGGTTTGCATTAATATCGATATCATCTGGTCTGACACTTACCGCCGGACTATTCACTTCAATCTCTGTAACGATGGAGCTATCAGATATTCGACGAATGGTGATTTTATCTGTTGTACCCTCAACCTTCTTTACCGGGTTATTGAATTCAATTTTGAGTGATACAGAACCATCCACCTGAGTAGCGTTTAACAGAGGAATCGTGGCACTAATCCCTTTCCCAGCCAACTCGTCTGCTGCATATGCAGGTTCCATACCTACCCAACCGGTCAACCAGCCTTGTGCAACTAACATCACAACCATAAGACTAACCAATCCCTTGCGGGCCATTTTTTTCACAAACACCCAACCTTCCCCCTTATCTCAATATCCTAATTGTCTGATATACAGACCTCTATATTTATGTCGGTCAGAGGAAGATTTTCAATTAACAAAATGGAAATGTATGGTTCTTAATTTTGTAAAAAGATGCAAAAAGCCCCTGATTCCATAGCGGAATCAAGGGCTTCATTGGATGACCATATAGCGTTAGATAACTTACAGACCTGCTTGAGTTTTCAAAAGGTCTACTTTGTCCACTTGCTCCCAAGGTACATCCAGGTCTGTACGGCCGAAATGACCGTAAGCAGCGGTTTGTTTGTAGATTGGGCGACGCAGATCCAGCATACGAATGATGCCAGCCGGACGAAGATCAAAGTTGTTACGTACAAGCTCAACCAATTTCTCGTCGCTGACTTTGCCAGTTCCGTATGTATCCACGTTGATCGATACCGGGTTGGCTACACCAATCGCGTAAGCGAGCTGGATTTCCACTTTGTCTGCAAGTCCTGCAGCTACAAGGTTTTTTGCTACGTAACGAGCCGCATATGCTGCCGAGCGGTCTACTTTTGTCGGATCTTTACCAGAAAACGCACCACCGCCGTGACGTGCATAACCGCCGTAAGTATCTACGATGATTTTACGTCCAGTAAGGCCTGCATCTCCCTGAGGTCCGCCAATAACGAAACGTCCTGTTGGGTTGATAAAATATTTAGTCTGCTCATCCAGCAATCCAGCTGGAACGACAGGCAAGATTACATGTTCTTTGATGTCTTTTTGGATCTGCTCCAGCGTAGTCTCCTCAGCGTGCTGAGTAGACACAACGATTGTATCCACACGTACCGGTTTATCACCGTCGTATTCAATCGTTACTTGCGTTTTACCATCCGGACGAAGATATTCCAATGTACCGTTCTTACGCACTTCCGCCAGACGGCGTGCGATACGGTGGGACAGAGCGATTGGCAAAGGCATGAGTTCCGGTGTTTCGTTCGTTGCAAAACCGAACATCAGACCTTGGTCACCTGCACCAATGTTTTCTGTTTCACGAGCGACTTGTTCCGGGTCACGGTTCTCAAGTGCTGCGTTAACGCCTTGGGCAATATCAGCGGACTGCTCATTCAGAGAAGTCAGAACTGCACAAGTGTTATAATCAAAACCGAACTTGGCACGTGTGTAGCCAATATCCTTAATTGTATTACGAACGATGGACGGAATGTCCACGTATTCAGAAGCTGAACTGATTTCACCGATGACAAGCACTAAGCCTGTGGCTACGGAAACTTCGCAAGCTACGCGAGCATTGGGGTCGTTTGCAAGAAACGCGTCCAATACGGCGTCTGAGATCTGATCGCAGATTTTATCCGGATGTCCTTCGGTTACAGACTCCGATGTAAATAGATGCCGGCCTTTAACAGACATGAAGTTTCAACCTCCCATAACTAGTAGTATGGCGATTGCCCGAACAAAACATGACAGCGATTCGTTCACTGTACCCTCGAAGCTTTCCAAAATGGAATAAGGACGCAGGGTCCGCAGTACCGAAGATAAGGATTTTTCAGGTAATTGCCTCAAACGAAAATCAACCTTTCCCTAGTGGAAAAGGTTGCATACCTCAAGTGCCATCTTAACGTATTTGTCAAGACGTGTCAAACGAAACGGGGTATGGAAAATGCCCTATAAGTGCTGCTCTGCCTGACGAATTAGCCTTTTGGTGATCTCTCCACCAACCGATCCATTCTCGCGGGAAGTCAGATGTCCCCACCCTTTGTATTGCCCATAGGAGTGATCACTCACTTCACCCAGTTCAGATCCAAATTCTGTATCCGCACCAGCCAAACCTCTGCCACCATAACCCACATTGAGACCAAACTCTGCAGCAATCTCATACTTCATCTGATCCAGCATTTGACGACTTTCGGGTACCACTTTGCGATTGCTTCTAGCCATGGTTCCTGCACCTCCATTAATTGATTGTCAACAGTTATAGAGTGAGCAGGAACAAGGTAGGCTAGCCGTATTAATGTTTGTTAGAACTGGGTAATCTGAGCAAATGAAAAGTATGACTAATGAATAATTCCTTTAATAGCTGCAAAATCTATTTCAGAGTATATCCACCACGAACCATTACGGTTAAGCTGTATTTGTTTCCTTCCAATACCGTGATCCCCCGTCCATCCCTTGGAAAAGAGAGCAGGTGATTGGTGGGCGCTGCCTGTCCATTCGTCAGGTCAATCCCGTCCGTCAGATCAGCTACACCATTCGTACCTTCACTGACGATCACAGCCTTGCCGCTACGTACAATGAACTCCGCGCCAGACTTGCCGATCAGCTGTTGACCCGGCTTCACCGTTACGATCTCAACGGCATCAGAAGCGCCTGAGACCAGTGGAGGAAGTGAAGTGTCTCCACCTGTGCTACCTGAGTTCCCGGTTCCCGTAGAGCCGGAGTTACTACCGGATGAGTTGCCAGAACCAGTGCTAACGCCACCACCTAATGCTTTCTGAATCTGCTGGTCTACATAACTCTTCGTTACAACCGGATCGTCTGCTGTTCCTGGCTGGCTTGTACCTGCACCGATGGCTGTATTGCTGTATACCGACCCAACCCACACGCCAACACCAATCGCGAGCGCAGCAAGGGATACTTTCATATAGGGTTTCATGTGAATCATTTTCCTCCTCTGGTAATCTATTAACTTTAACTATAGAGAAAAAATAGGGATGCGACAAGCAAAACCTCGTTTCCGTTGGGGTGGAAACGAGGTTAATAAAATATTTATGGTAATGGTTATTTATAATTAGAGCCCATTCGTAGGAAACGTTGGCAATTCAAATTCTTCTTTTGGCAGCTTAGTAATGTCGAATCCATAAGCTTGCTCTGCAAGACGAATACGTTGTCCTTGGAATTGGTCATACACAGTTAAGCGATAAGAACCGCCACGTAATTTCTCATAAATACTATCTTCAATACTCCAGTTCAAAGTTTGATTACTACCAACTTTGAGATCGGTTCCAAGCGTTACTTCCTTCTCAAAAGTTTTACCTGTTTGATCCGTTATAGCAAGGATCAATTTATGTTCGTTCTCTCCCATCTCAATTTCCTCATTGCGACTCAGACTATAATTCATATCAATCTGTACGGAAGAGCTACCCGCCAGATATGCACGAACACTGTTAGCTGTCAGAGCATATGGATAGAGATCAATATTGGTGAGGGAACCCTGTACGCTGATCGAAGTTGGCGGTACTTCGAATGCCAGAGCATTCACATAGGCGGTAGCCTCGCCTTCACCTGTAACAAACTTGTTATCAGCTATACCTTCGCCCACAACTAAACGCAGGTCAGAAAACGTCACAGACCTCGGAAGCTTGGCATAGAACGTCACAATCGACTTCTGGCCTGGACCCGGTTTACTATCTGCTTGCTTCGCTGTAGCACGGTAATACTGCCCGTCTGCTGTTTTAAAGTAACCTACAAGTTTGCCAAGGCCGCTCTGTCGTAGTGATTTGTTGGTAACTTCGAACTCCGTATATACGATATCCGACGAAGTCCCTGGATAACGGATCGTTCTGCGCACGCCCATTTCCGTCTCTTTATCACCAATTCCCAACGTATACGTCTTGCCTGTTCCAACATACGAAACAGGTTGTATTAAGCCCGATGTGTTCAACGTAATCCACTCATTCGTTTCTTCCTCGCTCACTTTTTCACTCAAACTAACCTCTAAACGAGACATTCGCAGATCAGAAGGAATCTTGGTTAACAAGTATGCTTCAGTTGTCATACCAGCCCCCAACAGTTTTCCAGATTGGGTGTATATCAGTTTCTTGTCGCCTTCAATCAAAGCAGAATCTATGGTAAACATTGCCTCAAGTTCAGGCAGTTGCACCGTTTTGGTACTTGCATTACGAATAGTCACTTTTGCAGCAATAATATCACTATCCAACCATGGTAGACGTTGCAGAGAACCCAATGAAACACCAAACGTTCCTTTATTGTTCTTAATCACTGTCTCGGTTGTCAATCCATCTCCACTGGATACCGATTCAGGAATAGCATAGACACCAACAGGATAGGAGAAAACAAATCCATTCGTTGGAGCAGAGGTTGTCGATTCTGTGCTCTCATTTTTGTCTACCGGACTCATTACATACAGCTTGATTTTGCTTGTATCACCATCACCCTGAAGGGTTACACTTAGCTTGATTGTCTTGATATCGCCTGGGTTCAACTTCAATGTATCCAATGCTTTAGTTTCAATCGGATAGACTGTTCCGTCTGTATTCCGTACCTCGAAGGTATACGTCGGCACCTTAATGGCTTTCTTGCCTTCATTCTTCAGCTTCATTTGAAGGTTAAGACTATACTCACCATCATCAATTCGGACTTTGGCAGATTCAAGCAATGTGGACAGTCGTTGTCCTTCAACTGAAATAATATTGGGTTGATTGGCAGCGACTTCTACATTCGTTTTGCTAGCCTCTGGCAATTGCAATGCAGCAACAGGCAGAACACTTTTCTCTTCGCCCTGTTCCTCTACAAGCAACAGCTCAGACTTTTGCAGCTTCACTGACGTAGGGAGAGATGCCATCAAATTAAGGGCCTTATTAGCTTGAGCCTGAATACTGACACTCGTGCTGTCTTTATCCGGAGTTAACGGGTAGTTCGTACCACTTGGCGTACGTAAGATCCATTTGATATTTGGATTTTCAAGCAATTTATAACTGATATTGTTTAAATTCACGCCAATTTTCACATACTGTTTCTTATCCTCACCTGGAAACACTTTAATACCTGATACTTTCACCTTTACCGCAGAGTCGCTTAGACGAACCGTCTTAGGCTTACTTACAGGCGTAGTAATGCTATAGGATGCGGGCACGTTAAACTTACCCAGCGTACGTTCATAGTTAGCTTGACTGAAATCCCATTTCACGATGAGGAAGTTCAGATCACTGAGTTTCACCTCGCGACCCACTTTCATGACATAGGTCAACTCAACTGTTGATCCAGGCGCGACGGTTTTCTTTTCCTGATCTTTTACGATAAGTTTAGGCGAGAACGATGTTCCACCCTTCGTTTTCACTTTGCTCCAGTAATCGAGCATCATCATTGGGGTGCTGTCATTGTTCTTGTAAGACAATGTATACGTAACCACATTGCCATCGTCCTGAGCCAAGATATTTACATCTGTTAATCTTACGGAACTTCGTGCAGTCACTTTAACAGCCGATAGGTTACCGAGTGTATGTACAACCTTCTGCATTGTTGTTGTCGTTTTCTTCGATGTACTGCTATTTGAACTGGCGGCAGACGTTTTATTGGTTGTGCTCGCTGCCATGGCGATGCCAGCCGTTGAACTGATCAACATTGCACTTGCGAGCAAGCTCAAAAACATTTTCTTTTGATCCACTTCCAAACCTCCCATAAGTTGCTTGTTGCTATATAGTATAAACGTTTGGGAAGAGGAGAAAGTTACGATGTTGTTTAAATTCACAAGGCCATCTCTATAAAACGTTTAACGTAACTAGTTTATAAAAAAAGAAAAGACTCCTACATTTAAGTAGGAGTCCTTCATTGAAGATAATTATTAATTAAGGAGTAACAGTGAATGTACCTTGTTCGCTGAATGCAGCGACATTAACATCACCTGGAGTAGCCTTAACTGCAGCAGAACCACCAGTATAAGTTACACTAAAGATTGTTTCGCCAGCATCTACAGCATTAGTAGTATTAACTGTGAACTTCAAAATCGAAGTGTCAGTATCCAATGCAATAGTTGTCACATCATCAATAGTTGCTTCTTGATTACCGATAACTACTTTCAACAATCCTTTGATAAGGTTTTTATCTGAAGAAATCGCAAGATTTTTGTCGAATTTCACAGATACGTCGAAAGTTTTGTTATCTGTTTGTGCAACAACTACTGGATTAGTCTCAACCAAAGATGCTGGAATTTTGTTTACCAACACATTAGCGTCGTCAGTTGTTGGAAGAGTCACAACATTACCGAAAGCATCAACAGTTCCTGTTCCAACACGAACCAAAGTCAAACCTGTAGTGAACTTAGGATCCAAGTTTTTGTCCAATGTAATTGTCAATGTTTTTTGATCGTTAGACAATGTAGCAGTGGATCCAGTAGCAACTGTAGTTCCTGCATCTGTTGGAGTAGCACCGTTTTTAACAACGAAATCGCCAGCATTATAGTTGGAAATTTGACCGTCGAATTTAACAACAACAGTTTTCTTGCCAGTAACTTCAATGTCATCAGTCAATACTACAGCATTATTAGAGCTTTTAACTGTTGCAGTAGTAGAGTAGCCTGCTCCAGCAGCAAGATAAGTACCAGTGGAATCAGCAATATAATTTGCTTTGAGGCTAGTCAAGTTTCCAAACTCAGAAGCGTCCAAGTTTGTAGCTTCCAAACGAACAGTGTTAGCTGTAATCAATTGAACATCGTTGTCAGTTTTTGCAATTTGCTTACCATTAACAACGTTCAAGAGATATTTAGAAGAATTCAATGCACTACCAGCACCTTCTGTTGCCAAAGCACGATTGAATTGAACGTAAACATAGTTATGTCCATTTTCTTGAGTTTTCCAAGAGCTGTTGATTGCAGTCTCAGAAGCTTGCCCTACAGGAAGGGAAACTGTGTATGGAAGCAATACGTTACCGATTGTAGCAGAATCTTTTACGCCAGAAACAGTCAATGTATAAGTTTCATTATTCAATGTAGGTCCAAAGTTCACTTTAACTGTTTTACCATCAGCTTGCAAAACAGGTTGGCGGATTGGGTTACCACTTGTATTTACTGCAGTAGTTGTAGTTGCATTATTACCAGCAGCATTTTTCAACACATAGTTCTCACGATTTTTTGCAGATGCATCATCAAGTGTTTTGCTGAATACCAAAGTTGCTACGTAGTTACCATTTTCACGCTCGAATTTAGTATCAACTACTACCGGGCGAACTGTGTCCAAAGTTGGAGTTACTTTAACATCCAAGTTTGCAGTGTTGCCACTGTAGTCTGTAACACCATTCAAACGAATGTTGTTTTCAGAAGCATTCAACGGATTTTTGAATTTCAAAGTTACTTTGTTATCACTTACAGTAGTTGTCTCTGGAGTGATAGATGAAACGTTAGCATATGCACCAGAAACAGATTTCACTGGTTCATTGAAAGTGATTGTAACTTCTTTCAGGTCTTTAGATGTTACAGATTCAACTACAGGTGCAGTTGTATCAGTAGCAGCAGTGAATTCAACAGTGTTAGGTACAATTGTCAAGTTAGAGTAATCTTGAACATTGCTTACACGCAGAGTGTGAGCACCTTCAGTCAATTCAGTTGCCAAGATTACAGTATCAGGATAAGTGTATTGCACAGTTGCTGCAATCGCTTTGTCGTCGATACGGAAGTTACTGGAGATAATTCCAGTAGACTTAACTGGCTCGCTGAATTTGATTTTAACAGCTTTAGTTCCCAAAGCTGTAACAGACTCAACTGTTGGAACTGCTACATCAAGTGGTGTAAAGGAAACTGTACCACTGATTGTTTTGGAGCTATCAGCATTTTTAACATTGTTAACTACAACAGAAGCCTGTCTTTGGTTAACGAAGTTACTGCTGTTAGTCAGCAACAATGTTACTGATTTTTTATCAGCACCCAAAGTAGCTTTTTCAATAGACAATCCGCTGATTGTATAGTTACTTACAGTTTCTGCGGAATCTTCTTCAACAGATCCATCGAATGTTACTACTACTTGTTTCAAGTTGGATGCAGTAGCTGCTTCAACTTTAGTAGCTGTAGTTACTACATAAGTAACTTTCTCAGTGAACTCTTTATCTTTGTAAGTGAATTTCACTTCAGTTTCTTTGTTAGCTTCGAGAGCTTTATCCAAAGTTACTTTTACAGTTTCGCCGTCGCTGATTTTGAATTCAACAACTTTTCCACCTTCAGTTACTGTGTAAGAAGATACTTTCAAGCTTTGAGCTTGATCGATTGCGAATGCTGCACCTACCAACAACTCGCGGGAAGCATTACCAGCGAAGTTAGCGTTAGCGTCGATCAGACCTGCATTGATCGCTGCTTGAGCATAACCTTTAGCCCATGCTGCTGCAGTGTTGTTAGTTTCAGTTGGGATTTCAAGATCAAGTGCACGAGTCAAGATTGTAGCCATTTCAGCTACTGTCACTTTACCGTTGAAGTCAAAGATTTTTTTCTCTACGTTTTTACCTTCCATGATACCCGCAGCTGTTACAGCTTCGATGTAAGGTACAGCCCAGTTTTTAGCTGTGTAGTTTTTGTCAGTGTAAGAAAGAGTTCCAGTGATCTCTTTCAGACCGAGCAATTTAGTGATAACTTTTGCGAATTCAGCACGAGTCATGTCTTTATCAAGACCTGCTGTGCCATCTGGATAACCAGAGAAGATACCTTTTGCTTTCAATGCATCAAACTGTTGTTGTGGTGAAACTGCTGTGTCACCGAATGCTACAGATGCAAACATTGAGAATGCCATTGCTGTAGACAATGCTACGGATAAAATTTTCTTCATAACCTTTTTGTCTCCTCCTTGGGCGTTCATAACATTAGAATTTTCTTTAATAGGGTCGCTCGTATTCCTCATATATTGTTGCACCCCCTTTCCAGAGTTTTGAGCAAGTTAATATAAATGATGTCTGTGAGCATATCACAGAAACTTGTAAACAACATAATAGAATCACACGTAAATAGAGTAGTTTCCTAATCCTACCTACGTATTATACAATGGGTCTCTCGTGCCGTAAAGCAATTTTTTCTAATAAATAGACAAGATTCTTCACGAGGTCATTCTTGGTAAGTTGCCCAATGTTTTCGACTCTACATCTTAAACGCAGCAGATTTCAAAAAGTTGCGGATTCCTCAAAAAAAGTTTTGAATTTATTTATGTATTGATGCAGTGCGGGTCTTTAACGGGTTCAAAACCTTTAATGCAGTTGTATTTATGACGCTTTCTCCATAATCACCCTGCGTAAGGAATGATGTGGACGTTTATTTATACCCGTTATTTTCCACGATGAAGCGACAAAATCTTAAAATATCGAAATAAAAAAAGAGGGCCCTCAGGGCCCTCTTCTTGGATCAGTGACTATAACTTAACGAATTTTCATGGCCAGTTCAATAATCTGAGCACGCATATTCGGATCACTATTCAATCTCAGATACATATCGTCAATTGGTTGTCTGTTCTCCCGATATGTTTTCTCGTGCTTCATCGTGGTGTGAGACCATTCAATCAATTCATTCTCAGCCAGAACCAGATTGTTATACGCATCATGGAAGCCGGTGGACTGTACAAGTCCTTCCATTACTTCCTGAGAGATCTCTTCTGTCTTACGTGTATCTTCCAACTTTTTCTCCAGGATTACTGCCTGCTTCTCGAACTGTGTCTTTGCCTTCATGTAGCCCAGCTGGGCTCTCGAATAAATCGGTTTCATTAGCTAACTTCACCCTCTAGATCATTGTGTATTTACCGTTATTGTATCTTAATCTCTAGCAAATTACAAAAATAGTTATTGGTAAAAAACAGATTTCTTCTATTATAAATGAATTCTATATAAGCTCTTCTTCAGTCATAAAAAGAACCCATCCCTTTAGTAAAAGGGAAAGGTCCTTCCTAAAATTATCTCAACTATGCTAGATTAGCTCAACGTTTTAGGGAATAACTTCGTGCTCTTCTTAAGCAGCTCTACAGCAATCTTGGCTGCTTCTGCACGTGTCAAATTCCCTTTAGGGTTAAACTGGTACAACGTTTTTGTAGATCCTGTGACCTGCACAGGGCTACCTTCCATGATTTTCGCTTTGGTTACCGCCTGTACTGACGGACGAGCATAGTACTCAATGGAAGTGGAATCCTGGAACGACTTCGCTAAAGCTGAAGACAATTTGCTATCGTTGGCCGCAAGCTTGCTGCTCATTGCCCGTGCAATCATCACCGCTGCCTGTTCACGTGTAATCGAGTCCTCTACTCCAAAATACCCGTCGCTCAAACCTGTTACAATACCTGCTCTCGCCGCTGTTTCAATGGAGGCATAGTCCCACGTATCACTCTTGGTCGTAGGAGACACGTCAGTAAAGGTTTGTATATTGGTATAGTTCAATGGGATATCCAGACCTTTAACTAGCAAGGTAGCGAATTCTCCGCGTGTCGTCTGATCATCTGAACCAAATGCGTTGAAACGCAGGTTATTCATGATCCCTTTGGAATACAATGCATTCAGCAGATTTCTTGCCCACGGATGATTTGTGATATCCTGATAACTTTTACTTTGCTTCATAACCTTGTAGTAACCAAACTCATCAAAGGAAACTGTAATTGTGTGTTTCTTAGTGTCTACTACTCCGCCAATCGGTACCCATTCACCAATGTTGGTTTTGTCTGTGTAACGGAATACCGTAATTGTTGAACCCACTTCATCAACAATGGTTGGATCATACGCAAGCGTTAATGTTCCCCGGTTAGAAGGAACCAGGACACGTTCTGTTGGATATTGCGTAAAGCTTCCTTCAAGGGAGTATGGTGTCACACCATTCGTTCCAGGCTTATATCCACTCGTCCCTTTATCTCCAAGCTCACCAATCCCACCGTTAATCCAATACGTATCAGAGATCGGCACAAAGTTACTTGTAGTCAGATTCGAGTTGAACAGCTCTGTTAAAATGGTTGGTACTGTGATCGGTGTCAATCCTCCCGTACTGCGAGGATCAGCCTGTCCGATATTAAAGCCATAGTCATTTTTCCGTTCAAGTACGCCATCCTTTGGATCGGCAATACCAAACAGAATTTTGTTGTCAGGATAAAACTTAATTACCCCACTGCTCGATTTTGCAGCGGACTGTAATATGGTTCCTTTCGGGAAAGCCAATTCAAGTTTCTTGTTAAACACTGAGTATTTATTGACAATCTTAGGTGCCATGTACTGTGCATCTGTCGCTACTGTACCTGTGTAGAATACGTTGACAGTGTCGTTGATGGCACCGCCATCCCTAACAATCTGAATTTTGATAGCATTGCTCTTATCCTGTTTCAGTCCTACATAATCCAGAACAAAGCGATCATTCATGTCCGGACGTTTAACGGCAGGGTCTTTATTGATCAAAACCTGAGTTGCTCCTTCAGCCTCAATATCAAAGTGCACATAGTTTTTGGTAACTACGATCTGTTCTCCTACAGTTGCTACAGGAGACAGAATTCGATAGGAAGAAGGTTCTCTTACAATCTCGAGTCTTTGTGTCGTTCTTGCACCTGTTCCGTTAATTAACTCCAACGTATAGACGTGGCTGCCAGGTGCATCAAAGACATAGTTACGAATACGAATCATAAATTCATCTTGATTTCCCGCAAAATCAAATGTGTGGCCGTCTGAAGTCTGCTTGTTAATATCCTGTAAGTCCGTACCTGGGATCGGATTATAACTAAATATCAGCTTTGACCCAGAATATAAGTTGGCAATCTGTGCACCGCCACCTTTGAATACAAGGTCATATCGTTCTTCACTTGTTACATATTTGCCATCCCGAATCACAAAATCTGGTGTAACTTTGAAAATTTTGTCCATTTCCTCTGTTGTGTATTTGCTCACATCTGCATCGTAAAATTCCTGACGAGTGTCAGTAGGAACAAGGGTTGGCATGAATTTATCAATATTGGATACGTTACTATCCGAGATGTAAATTCTCAATTTTTTCTCAATAATTTTGGCTTTACCCGCACCATCCTGATCAGTACCAATAATCGTGATCGTGTTTTCCCCGTATACTAGCGGTCCCTCTTTCTTAATGTCTAATGAGAATGAGAACTTGCCGTTTGTTCCTGGGAAACCAGTAACCTTGCTTTGATCGACCCCATTCACTAGCAACTGGGGAACAAATTGATTTGAGCTCAATGTGCTGAATCCGATAAACTCGCCATCTACCTTTAAAGTATTCGTTATTCTTGAGTTAAAGTTATACGTCTGTCCATCGTACAAGTTGGCTACATAGATATAGCTTTTAGAAGCGTAAGATACAGTAACGTCGTAATATGGATCTGGCGTTGTGTAGTAAAAGCGAATTTTCTGAGTACCATTGGCCAGGTTTTTCACCAAATATACTGCTTGTTTGCTTGTAAGGCCAGTAGCAGCCTTATCCGTTGCCGAAATATTAACCTTATTGGTACCTGTAGGCATGTATTGACCAATTGGTAATTCAGTACCAATGTCTTGACTCGATTCAACTAGGATATAGAAGCTATCTTTATCAATCTGTGCATTATTTAATGCGACTTTGTTCGTTACCGCTCCTCCAGCATAATCTGGAAGGTAGTACATATTCGTAATTGCCTTCACGTCAGGCGCGTAAGTAAATTTACCTTTGTAACCGGCACTGAAATTGCCATAAACGACTGCAACATCGACTGTCTGATTCTTGGCAGGTTTTGTTGGATCGGTTGTACCGGGTTGCAATGCATATGCATTGTCTGTCTTGAATGTTACCAAACGATACTCGGGTGTAGTTCCGTCTGGACCCGGAATGATGACCTCCTTAACACCCGTCAGTGTCATTGGTGTTCCATTAGCTGAAAATGTCCCTACATCCTCGAATGCACTATTGCTGGCAGTGTAGGGCAATATTAATTGCACATCAAGCTTAGCTCCGCTAGCAACCGTAGAGAACGTAGGTGTAACATCGAGTACTGATTTGGTGTCGGTATCACTCAAAATTACATTGAGCGCTGAGAACGGCTGATTTTTATCATAATAATAAACGGAACGCTCTGTAATCACAGAATCGGAACCATTCGCTATGGTGAACTTCAAATTATTCAATCCTGCATTCAACTTAAGCTGGGGCGTGAAAAATGTCCCGTTTGGTAGTAAAGGGGTATCCAGTTCTTCCCCGCCATTAAGGGAAACCGTAACTTTGGATGAATTCTGAACTTTACCTTGTACTGATACGAGCTGTGTATTTACAACAGTCTGCGATCCTTCATTTAGACCATAAGACGTGTTGGACCCAGTGCTCGGATCGGTAAAAATCTTGAAGTCCTGAATAAAAGGAACCTGATCATAGAGCACATAGAACGTGTCCGAGCGTTCCACTGCACCCTGATTACCGTAAAAGGTAATTCGGTTGAAGCCCGGGAACAGTGTCAGATTGTTAGCAGAGAATTTATTGTTACCACTTGTGCTTGCAGTAACTGCAGTCGTATTCGCACGAGTAGCATCTGCTTCCCACTTCATCTTGGTGCTTCCCGCTGTCACAGGAACGGAGTTAAGCTGTTCGACCTTTACCCGCATCGTATCTTTGGATACGAAAGCGTAAGCACCTGTTATCGTAAGTGTCCCTGAAGTCGTTTGGTAAGCCAAAGACCGGGATAGGAATCTTGCATTATCTGAGTCATCCAAATTAAGATCGGCTGTATTGCTAATAGTGGTATTATCTGGTGTGAAATAAGTAGTCTGTGCGTTGGCAGCCGAAGCAACGGACCCACCGAACAGACCTTGTGGGAACAATGAGAACACCATGGTGACCAACATGATCCAGACCAACGGCCGTTTCTTTTGTTGCATTACGTATCATCTCTCCTCTTTTTAAGTCAGTTACCTTTATATATCGGCAAAAGGTTCCAATTATTTAGTAAAAATCTCAAAATAAACAAAAAACCTTATCCACTAGGGATAAGGTTGGGTCTGGAATAATATTCAAGAATAGCTGTAACCATTACATTTATCTATTTATGATTTCGAACGAGTCTCCGGATTCAGCTTGACGCGCATACGCATCAGGAAGTTAATAACCGGTCTTCTCGTTTTGCTAACAAGCCCGATGACTTCTGCTCCCACCTGAAGGAAGAACATCATGATACAGATGACCACAAACGTTACCCAGTTGGCTTCGAACATAGCAGCGGACGATTGGATAATGGCCAGAACTCCGAAGAACGCGGCAATTCCATAAATGATCAGCACCGTCTGACGGTGACTGAATCCAAGTTCACACAAGCAGTGATGAAGGTGACCTTTATCCGGTGCGAAAATCGGTTTCCGTTGTACCGCACGACGGATAATCGCGAAGAAGGTATCCGAGAGCGGCACACCGATAATGATCAACGGTGTAATAAAGGACACGATAGCAATTTGTTTGAAACCGAGCATGGATAACATCGCCAGAGAGAAACCAAGGAATAGTGATCCGGTATCCCCCATGAAGATCTTGGCCGGGTGGAAGTTAAAGAACAAGAATCCGATAATACTACCCAGCAATACAAGACACATCAAGGCAATCATCATGTTACCCATCAGGAAGGACATCACGGCAATGGTACCAATTGCAATACCAGATACACCGGCTGCCAGACCATCCAGACCATCAATCAGGTTAATCGCATTGGTTACACCAACGATCCAGAAGATCGTCAGCGGTATGGATACCCAAGCTTCGAGTGAAGAGTAGGAATCCTGAAACGGAATGTTAACGAAATCTACCCGGATATTAAATCCGAATACAACGACAGAAGCAGCAACGATCTGACCAAGCAGCTTCACTTTGGCCGATAGTTCAAACCGATCATCGAGTGCGCCGATCAGTACGATAATAGTTCCACCAATCAGAAACGCGCTGACAAAACTCATATCCCGAGTCGTGAACCATGCCGATACAAACGGAAGCAATGCAGCAACTGTAATAATAAAGGCCAGGAATATCCCCAGACCACCAAGACGTGGCATGATCCGTGTGTGTACTTTACGTGCATTCGGCGTATCCATCGCGCCAATGCGGACTGCGAACTTTTTGACAAGTGGTGTCAGGGCAAGAGCCAGTCCCATTGACACGATAAATCCAATGATAAAGATCGCTACCATTTGAACATTCGACCCCCAATTATAATACCTGTACGAAATTATAAATCCCCTGATCTCTTTTTATATATAAAATTATTTGTTAGTCACTTTTGATGAAAAATTTTGTTACACGATAACGGAGAGTGCAAGGAAAACTAGAGAAGTGTAACGTTCGCATTTATCACCGGATTTCATCCTTTGGAAAAGGATAAAAGGAAATCTGGGGATAACGGCGATCGACAGGTTGCCTTGCAATCGTAGTGCCAAGTGTAACGCTTCTGTTTTCATGGAGTGGCACAGATGTAATCCGGAATGAATTATACGCTCATCACACCCGAAAAGCCATCCTCAATTTCTAGCAAAAACACGCATTTATCTCGCAATTACCTGTTTTTAACGGACTTTCGTCACGTTTTCTTTGTCACGCATCACCTTAACAGCGAATTTCGGAAGCGCAAGCATCCGGCCAGCCCGGCTTGGTTCACGCAATAAGCGATAAAACCACTCCAGTCTTAACTTTTGAAACAGGACAGGCGCACGTTTAGTTTTACCCGAAATCACATCAAAGCTGCCACCAACGCCCATGGTTACAGGAACCTTTAGCGCATTTTTGTGTTTGTGAATCCACGGTTCTTGGGTGTCTGCCCCACGTGCTACAAACAACAGATCAGGTGCCGCTTCCCGAATGGAAGCGATGACCTGTTCATCCTCAGCCGGACCAAAATAACCGTCGCGATAACCCACAATTCGAATCGCCGGATATTGCTGTTGTAACCGAACTGCCGTTTCTTGAATCACCTCAGGGGTGGAACCCAGCAGATATACGCCCCATCGATAGTTTTCTCCAACACGCAGCAATTCATGTAAAAGCTCAAAACCCGGCACTCGCTCAGCTACAGGATCTCCACAATAGTTTGCAGCCCATACGACACCTGTTCCATCAGGAACAATCAATTCCGCAGCTTGCATAACTTCCATGATTGCGGGATTTTCCAATGCGGCCATAACCATAATGGGATTGGCTGTAATGACCTGATGTGGTGTCTGTTTGGACAGCACAGCTTCCTGGAGAACCTTTACCGTTTCTTTCATCGTCAGTTTGGAAAAAGGAATGCCGTAGATCGAAACGGTAGGTATTGATCCGGTCTGACTCATCTTTATCTCATCCTTTGCGGCCTAAATAGTTAATAATCTGCTGTGCAGGCACTCTGGCTTCCTGCTTCAGTTGGGTGATGCCTTCTTCATGTTCCTTCAACCACTGTGAACGTTGATCCAGCAGTCCAACAACAGTCTTGGCGAGTTTATCTCCATCGAGTGTATCCGTATTTCCTGCTGGTTCACTGTCCAGACGAAGCAGGAATTGATCAATTTTCGGATCATACGAGATACCCACCGGAGGCACATATTGCGAAGCTGCATAGATCAGACTGTGCAGACGCATACCGATGACGAGATCACACTTGCTGACTTCCTCCAGCATAAGCTGAGGGTCGGTCAGATCTTCTGTGATGCTAATCTTGCTGCCTTTGCTGGTCACATCACCGAGCATTTCCATAAGGAAACGTGATGCCTGTTCATCCACTGGCAAATGAAATGGCAGAAAACGCAAGTGCACCGCTCTTTTGGAGCACAGCTTTTTCAATCCGGCGGCAATAGCCGTAAGTTCCTTCCGGTCTGACTCCCAAAAACGTACCGAAACGCCGATCACAGGAAGCTTCGTATGTCCTCCAGTTGAAGGTTCCACTCGATTAGCCTGGTTAGCAGCATCTGCTGAAGTAGCGCCAGCTACAGCCTTCGAATTTGTTTCAGGTAATGGCAAGCCCATTACTGGGTCGGGTACAACATGGATCTGATTCCACTGTAACCCGAGCCCACGCAGGTAGTCTGCAGATTGTTCATCCCGTACGGATACATAGGTGCAGGCCTTAAAGACCGATTTGATCATCGGATTGAAAATTTTACGATTCACTGGGCCAATCCCCTGTGCATAGATAAACGTTGGTTTTTTCAGCCACTGGGCCAGCTTGATTACACCCAGATAATAAGGAATGGATTTCAGTCCAGTTGCATCCTGCAATAGACTTCCTCCGCCACTGATTAACCCGTCGCTCTCCTTGAGTGCTTCACGGACTTCCTTCAATTTCATACGATGCACGGAGCGCACACCGTACATGGCGGTTGTCGACTCGGGATCACCCGAGAGAACAATAGGTTCAATCGTTATGTTCGACCTTTGGCTTTCCTCTTCCAGCGCTGTCAAAATCGACTTTAGCACCGCTTCGTCTCCGCTATTGCGGAATCCGTAATACCCCGAGATGACTAACTTTTGAGAAGTGGTGACCATTTTTTCCAACATCCTTCCGCTACTTGCCACACACCCACAGCAATGATACCGAAGATTAAGCCAAGTCCCAATCCCATCACTCCACGAATGAGTGACAATACAGCCGGCGTATGGATATGCGCGAACGTATCCACCATGGACAACTGTCCAATCGCTGCAATAATGAGCACAAAGATGACTTTACGATATTTTAAAGCGGCGAACACGCCAACGATAAATAGCGGGTGTCCCAGCATAAATTCTTTGAATCTCGGACGTACACCGAACGTATCTTCCAACGTGGTACGAAGGAACATCTCTAATGGTGTTACTGAACCCGAGTTGCCTGTACGGCTCAAATAATAGTATCCAACAACGGCAGCAACAAGTGCCAAAACAACCATTAACACATTAATTGGCATACGAAGCATTTCTTTAATTTTCTTAATAGAGAACGAACCCGAACCACGATAAAACACAATATAGATCGCTACCAGTGCCATAGGTGCAAAGTGCAACAGACTCACGCCGCGGAACTGGTTAATCACCAGACTGTACGTAATACTGTTAAGCAATGCGATGACAAAAGGTACCGCCAGGAATGACAGAATCGAAGTTCTTACATATAACACCAACGTTTGTTTCAAACGACGACCCGCGGATGCGTCTGGTTGACGCTGTTGCTGATAGTTCACTGTACGAACGGCCAGCACCATCGCTATGGTCGGCGCGGCGATTGCCACAAGCAAGGCAATTCCTTGCTCCAGCAGCGTTGGTTTCAAAAGGAACAATCCTGCACTGCCCACCAAAGCGACCACAAATGCGATCAAAGTCAGTAGTGGGATAAAATAAGAAACCATAAGTGCAATCATGGCAATTGCACCAACAAGAGCAACCAGCTTGGCATAACGCTGAATCGAAGAATCCTTAACTGTAAATGCTTCAGCTTGTCCTAACTCGAATCCATGCTTCGCCATGCGTTCTACCGCATGACCCGGCTCACCCAGACTATTGATCAGATTCTCAATTGGATCTGTAATCATAGCCTTTGCTGTATTCCGGCTTGGCGATGCATTCATATAGAGCATACGAATATTGCGATCCTTGGTTGCGAGAACAAAACGGTCAGCAATCGTGTCTACATCCAGATTGGCATCTCCATCACTAAGCGAGTACAGACGCGTAACGTTGTAATCCGTTTTATAAGCAAGGGTCTGGAAACCAGACTGCGGTTTCTTCAAGTTCTCGATGGCTGCAAGACCAATATTGTGCTTGTTCAGCAACTGTGCGAATTGGTCTAGACTTTTCATGTCTGCATTATCATTGTACCCTTTCACAGCATCACCATCAAACAAGATGCGCTTTACGCCATTCTCTTCGAAGAAGGTAAGCAAGCGCTCCATCGACTCCTGGCTGTATGGCACACTGTCCGAGATCCGCGGCAAAATGTAAAAACCTTTATCACGCAGCATCTTCACGGCAACCGGATCGGGCTGCAAAGGCTGCATGTTGGCATTCTCCGGAGGAGTCTGCAATATTAAGCCGCTTCGACCTTCATATTCCCAAGGTACTACCGGAATCTGCCGATCAGCGAACGTTTGTTCAATAATAGGGGTATACGTCTGTGCGTTTTCCTCCGATGTAAATAACACATACGTGTAATTTGCATTAGAAGGGATCACATCTTTGGTCAGGTTTGCGAGATCCTGGCCGTTGTATACCATTAGTCGGCGTGTTTTTCTCAGCTCGTCCAATGTACTTTCGAACACAGCCATCGTTGTTACGCCTGCGTCTTTTAGACGAGTCAATTGTTCATTCATGAAATCCTGCGGATGTGCCTGATACGCTGAGATATCCAGCAGACCCCGATAATTGAAGACAAGCTCCACCTTTTTGGCAGAAGATTCTGTCTGCACCCGATCACTGATTACAGGGATGGACGCAACCAGACCGATAATAACGACGAGCCACAACCACTTCCGAGAAGCGTTATTCCAATAAAGCCATTTTTGACGCACTACATGTACCTCCTCAAGTGTTGGAACCAAATGCACGTTCAGCTCAAGTAATTCGTTCATTTAACATTCATACAATAGGTTACAAACAGCTTGTGTTAACAAGCCCTCTTATATGCTATATAGATTGAACTGAAGCATTATTTACACTTGCCACTTCGATGACAGAACAACCTTCCGATCGCTGTTATCCCCCGATTTTTTTGATTCACTTTTAATAAAGGTGAAAATCTGGTGATAAAGGCGAACGTTTCACTTCTTCAGGTTATTTCTACCCTCTACGTTCTCGTGTAAATGTTCAGTTCAATTTATATAGATCCATCTGTAATATTATTTCAAAGAAAAACCCCTCCGCCAACCAACCTTACGGTGCGGAGAGGCCTTCTCATGCTCTTGCTCATTGTTGCATTCGTATTATTGTGCGTCTACACGCGACATCACTGTAGTCACCAGACGCTCGATCCGGCTTTCCGCATCTTCCAAATTCTCTCCACGCACGGCGAAGTATACTTTGATCTTCGGTTCTGTTCCTGAAGGGCGCAAGCAGAACCATGAACCATCTGCCAAAATGAACTTCAGTACGTTCTCCTTCGGAAGACCGTCCAGACCAAGGGAGTAGTCCAGTACATCTTGTACAGCAATTCCCGCTACTTCTTGTGGCGGATTCGAACGCCAGTCCGTCATTTTGGCTTGAATCTGAGCTACGCCGTCTTTGCCTTTCAGCGTACGGGACTCCAGCTTCTCCAAGAAATATCCGAATTGGTTGTACAAATCTTGCAAGACATCATACAACGTCTTGCCTTGGCTCTTATAATACGCAGCTGCTTCAGCAATCAGCATCGAGGCAAGGACAGCATCCTTGTCACGGGCATAGTTGCCTGAAAGGTAGCCATAACTCTCTTCATATCCGAACAAGAATGTATGACTGCCTGTTGCTTCGAACTGGTTCATTTTTTCACCGATATATTTGAAGCCTGTCAATGTGTTCATCACTTCTGCACCGTAATGTTCAGCAATAACAGCACCCATCTCACTTGTTACGATCGTTTTGACAACTGCACCGTTGCTTGGCAGTGTTCCGGTCTCTTGCAGGCGACTGAGCAGGTAATGTACCATAATGGCACCAGACTGGTTACCAGACAAGACGAAATATTTGCCATCGTTGTCTTTCACAACAGCACCCATACGGTCTGCATCCGGATCTGTTCCGATCAGAATGTCAGCGCCTACGGATTCTCCCAGCTTCATGGCAAGCGTAAACGCTTCGCGTTCTTCCGGGTTAGGGGATTTCACGGTAGAGAACTCAGCATCCGGCTGTTCTTGTTCAGCCACAATGTGCACTTGCTCGAATCCGATCTGCTCCAGCACGCGACGTACAGGGATGTTGCCTGTTCCGTGAAGCGGTGTGTAAACGATTTTGAAATCACGGCCAATGCCGGATTGGATCAGTTCGCGGCTCAGACTGCGACTTGCTACGGTATCCACAAACGCTTGATCTTGGTCTTCACCCAACCAGATCAAGAGCCCCTGAGCTTCTGCTTCTTCTTGCGTCAGTTTCTTCACGTCAGCAAGGGAAGGCACTTCCTGGATGTACTGAATGACTTTTTCCGCTTCATCCGGTACCAATTGACCGCCCTCATGATTGTATACTTTGTATCCGTTGTATTCCGGTGGGTTATGACTCGCTGTTACAACGATTCCGCCAGTTGCCTTCTGATGACGCACCGCGAATGACAACTCAGGAGTTGAACGCAGGGATGGGAACAGCTTGGCTACAATGCCGTTTCCAGCTAGTACAAGCGCAGCATCCAGAGTGAATTCAGGTGAGAAATGACGGGAATCATGAGCAATGACAACAGAAGGTTTGCCTTCTTGGTCACCATGCTGCTCAAGCAAATAACGCGCAAATCCTTGCGTTGCCCGACCTACGGTGTATCGGTTCATCCGGTTGCTTCCGGCACCAATGACTCCGCGCAATCCACCTGTACCAAACTCCAGGTTTCTGTAAAAACGTTCCTCCAGCTCTTTCGGCTGATCCTGCAAGTCACGAAGCTCCTGTTTCGTTGCTTCATCAATCGAAGCATCCTCCAACCATTGCTGCAACGTCTCTGCTGCTGCTGTGCTTAACTGTTCCATTCCGATAAACCCCTTCCGTCTATATAAATTCAGGTGTGCTGAGTTACTTCAACATCTTGCATCATTCGGTCCGTCTACGTTCCTGCATGATGTCAATGCTCACGTATGTAATCAGCTTGGGTCAGACAGTGCAAACATAATCTCGCCTTCAGCGACCACTTTGTCGTTCACTCGGGCAGTTGCTTTACCTTTACCAATAGAACCCTTCAGACGTGTAATCTCCACTTCCAGAATCAACGTATCTCCGGGCACAACTTGTCCACGGAATCGGAAGTTGTCCAGTCCCACCAAAAAGCCGATTTTTCCTTTGTTGCCTTCCAAATTCAGAATGGCTACTGCACCAACTTGCGCCAGCGCTTCTGTAATCAGTACACCCGGCATTACCGGATACTCTGGGAAATGACCAATGAAGAAAGGTTCGTTAATGGTTACGTTTTTCAAACCAACGGCACGTTTGCCATCCTCAATCTCTAGAATCTTGTCCACCAGCAGAAACGGGGGGCGGTGCGGGATGATTTCTTGAATCTGTTTGATATCGAGCACAGTGTAATCTCCTCTCGGGATGTTTATATGAGCGTTCTTCATCATGGATTTTTCATGTGCGCATAGGTGACCGTTACGGTTACGGATCGTTCTTTCGATCGCTGTTGTTTCCTAATGTTTCTGAACTATTTTTCAGATGGATAACATTAGGAAACAAAGGCGAGCGCTTCGCTTCTTTCGAACGATTCCGTTCCCTTCACTGACTTTAGTGCGGACATGGAAAACCTGATTATGATCAAGTCGAAGCTCATATAAAAGGTTTTTAATTTTTGAATTTTGTATGGAAAGCATATTTTGGGTTAACACTAGTGATATCCTTCATGACTGCAGTAGTGAAGGTTAAGATAAGGGGTCTCTCTTCGCGATGACGAATGTCTTTCGCAGGGGAGGCCTCTTTTGTGACGTCAAACGTCATCCATCATTATACTGTTTTCAACGTCAAAAAGAAAACTCCTGCCTGCGCAGGAGTTTTCGCTTAACTCGTTACATTATGGAGCGAACACCAGATTATATACATGTTCCCATGTACTCCATTGCCATACGGAACCGATATCCTGTTTGCCCAGTACCACATATCCAGCTACCATTCCGCCAGCGAGGGCAAGAACAAGCAGGACCGGAACCAGGAACCATCTTGCGATGCGCCATCCACTCTTCTTCTTCTTGACTTCCTTTTTCTCTGGCTTACTGTTCTGCTGCTGTGTTTCTGTCATCACATTCACCTTTTACGCTCTCATATTGTTGGCAAGACCCAACATGGAATCACTTGAAGTTAGCGCCTTTGCCGCCAGCTGATATGTCCGCTGTCCTTGCATAAGCAGAGTCATCTCCTGTGTCAGATCCACATTGGATTGCTCCAGAAATCCTGGACGGATCAACGCAGCCGCTTGACGTGTAGCTGCATTAGCGCCAAATACATCATCTTCTGTTAATCCCGCATCTAGACCGAACAGGTTATCCGCATACTGTACCAGCCCCTCAGGGCGTTCAATGTCTACCACTTGCAGCTGTGCTCCAATGGTTGCGTTTGCCTCATTACCGCGTCGGATTAACAGGTTGCCATTTTCATCAAAAGCAACTTTGCTATTATTCGGTGCCGTAATACGATTGCCTTGACGATCCAGGGCAAAGTGGCCTTCTCCATTGACCATGACCATCATATCAGGTGAATTCGGAGTAGGCTTAGGTCTTGTATCAGGTACAAAATGAAATGCACCCTGACGTGTCCACATTTTCTCCCCATTCGCTTCAACTGCAAACATCGCATTTCCCTCAATGGCCAGATCGGTTGGAAGGCCAGTCTCGTTCAAGGGGCCTTGAGACATATCCTTCGTCACATCCGCCAAACGAGCACCAAAACCGAGGTTATATCCCATCGGTGTGGAACGTCCATCCAGTTTGTACTTGTCCGGTTGTTGTTGAACCCGGGTCAGCACATCCTCGAATGCCGCCTGCTTGCTCTTATAGCCTGCCGTATTCACGTTGGCAATATTATCGGAAATGACATCCAGACGCTGCTGTATGGCAGTCATGGAAACCTTGGCACTAATCATGGAATTATTCATTGGTGGTATACCCTCCCTTGTGTCCTGTCCACCCTCCCAAACCCTCCCTAGTAGGGAGGGCCCCAGATGGCGCTGCCCTCTGGACTCCCGAAACAGGCGGATTAGGTAAGTGGGGTACGATCTTGCTAAGTGACGGTGGTGTGTGTGCGCCGCGACTGCCGTGCTATGATTCAGCCATAGTTTCACATGGCTGAATCATAACCCGGCACGCTCTTTATGCGGCGTGTAGCTCCGCGGTGTCTCTTCCCTGCTTTGCTTCGCAAAGGACTGTCGAGACCTTCGCTTCGCTCAGGTATTGCCACGCATTCCTCGCATAAACTCGGCTGCGTTTAGGCTCTTGCGCTCCGCGTGGTCTCTTCCCTGCTTTGCTCCGCAAAGGGCTGTCGAGACCGTCGCTGCGCTCAGGTACTGCCACGCATTCCTCGCATAGGCTCGGTTGCGTCTAGGCTCTTGCGCTTCGCGTGAGCCTCTCTGCTTTGCTGTGCAAAGGGCGTTTGGCTCTCCGCTGCGCGGTTATATTTAAACGTCGGCGTTATACACGCCCGACTTCATTGACGGCTTTATCCAGACTGCGGTCGTAGAATTGTACGACCTTCTGGTTCGCTTCATACGCACGGTATGCGGCGTTCATATCAACCGTTGCCTGTGAGGCATCAACATTCGAGCCTTCCAGGTAACCCTGACGGATCTGCACATTATCACCGGCAGCCATCATCCGGGACGTTGCCCCGTTTGCATCGCTGAGACTGAAATTGCCATCACCTTGACGAACCAGTTGGTTCGGCTGGTCAATGACACTAATTCCCAGTGTAACGCCTGTTGGTGCACCCGTTGCTGCATCCACCAAACGGCCTTGCTCATCCACTTTAAATTGCTCCACGGAACCTGTCAACACAACAGGTTGTCCATTATTATCCAACACTTGAGAGCCTGTTGAACTTAACAATTGTCCCGTTCCTGTAATCTCGAAGTGACCATCACGTGTATATCTGGTATTACCTTCCGCATCCTGCACTGTAAAATACGCTTGAGGCTGGTAGGTTACCGTGCCATCAGCCCGTACAAATTTGCCTGAACCGTCAAAAGCGACAGGTTGTCCAGTCTGCGGATCATTGACCGACATATTGGATGAAATGGAAAAATCATTTTTCTGCCCAGTCTCCATAATGGTCCCCTGCAAATTCATGGACAAACTCTCTTCCGCGAACACCCCCGTGTTCAGCTTGCCCAGCCGCTTTGTTGGAAGATTTGCATCTCCGCCTACCAAAGTAATGAGCATTTCCGGGAAGGAACGGCTTACGCTGTTCACTTGTTTGTATCCCGTGGTGTTCATATTTACGATATTCTGTGTTGCTGTGTCATGGCGGCGTTGTTGCGTAATCATTCCCGCAGTAGCGGTGTACAGACCTCTTAACATGAATTAACCCCTCTCCTCAAGCGCTTGTCCTGCATCGCAGGTTGGCTACTTGTCCGTTCTGCTTTCCGAGCATGGCGAACCTTTGCTTTTTATATCGGCAGATTAGAACTTTTTCTTAACCACCTGATCCAAATTATTAAGCATAATGCCTGTCCCCTTCACGACACAGTGCATTGGATCTTCCGCAACCCATACCGGTACATGTAATTCATTGGACAAAAGCTCGTCCAGTCCGTTCAGCAATGCACCTCCACCAGTCAAAACAACACCACGGTCGATAATGTCCGCTGACAATTCAGGCGGTGTACGTTCCAATACCGATTTGGCTGCCACGATGATGGATTGCACGGAATCCCAGAGCGCTTCCTGTACTTCATTTCCCGATACCGTTACGGTAACAGGCAGACCGGATACCATATCGCGTCCGCGAATGTCCATCTCCGTTTGGCGTCCGCCCGGATGTACGGAACCAATCGCAATTTTGATATCTTCAGCGGTCCGTTCACCGATCATAAGCTTGTACTTGGCTTTGATAAACTTGGTAATCGCTTCGTCGAACTTGTCCCCTGCGACTTTAATAGAAGAGGCGGTGACCACGTCGCCCATAGACAGGACTGCAACGTTAGTCGTTCCGCCGCCGATATCCACGACCATATTGCCGCTCGGCTGAAAAATATCCATTCCCGCACCGATCGCTGCCGCTTTTGGCTCTTCTTCCAGAAACACTTCTTTGGCACCGCTGCGTTCCGCCGCCTCGCGGATGGCCTTCTGCTCCACGGAAGTAATGTTCGTTGGTGCACAGATCAGAATTCGAGGGTGGCTGTACCAGCTTCTTGCACCCACACGATTAATGAAATGTCTGAGCATCGCTTCCGTAATCTCGAAGTCCGCAATAACGCCGTCACGCAGCGGTCTAATGGCAATAATGTTACCTGGAGTACGCCCCACCATACGACGCGCTTCTTCCCCAACAGCAAGGACACGCTTCGTATCTCTTTCAATGGTCACGACGGAAGGTTCATCGAGGACAACCCCACTTCCTTTCACGTGAATAAGCACGTTCGCCGTGCCAAGATCAATACCGATATCCTTGCTAAACATAAAAGAGCCCCCAAAGTGATATTATTTGGTCAGCGTATCCTGTGAAAAAGAGTCCCTTATCACGTCACCGCTCGTTCGACAAAGTGCAACATATATATGTAAAAATCGGGCTGATAAGATGTCATAATTCGATCCTGTACCAGCTTTTAACATATCATACTTCAGGGGAGGGATTCAATGCATGTGTGAGCTTTTTGGCTTACGTCTTTGAGAAGATGCTTACAATTTGGCGGAAGCCAACACCTCACGTTTCTTGCCGCTCGTTTTTTTGTATTTGATTTTGGTCGCCTCACCGCCCCGCAAATGGCGGATCGACTTGTGGTACTCCAAAATGTGTTTCACCTGGTCAGCAAGATCAGGGTTGATTTCCGGCAGACGCTCCGTCAGATCCTTATGCACAGTACTCTTTGACACGCCGAATTCCTTGGCAATGGTACGGACCGTATTCCTCGTCTCAACAATGCAGCGACCAATTTTGATGGTCCGTTCCTTGATGTAATCGTGCACGCTCCCGCCTCCCTACTGTGTGGATAGTTTGGTACATTATATGAGGAGCATGCCTATATATTCGCGGTTTAGAGGTGTGACAAGCTTCGAAGGTCCCATTATTTTCTGAAAAGCACAAAAAGAGCAGAGGTTTAACCCTCTGCCCGTCATGTCGCTGCGGTATAAATCATTTATTTTTCCGGAAGATATCCTTGCGGGTTAACCGGCTGACCGTCTTCGTACACTTCAAAGTGAAGGTGGTTGCCAAGCGTTTTACCCAATTCATTGACGCCAGCGGATGCAATCGCATCTCCCTGTTTCACTTCGTCGTCCTGTTTCACTTTGACGTCTGCCAAGCTTTGGTATACCGTCTTCAGGTTATCGCTGTGTGTGATTTCCACAACCTGACCTGTGAGCGGGTTTTGCTCAACCCGGGTAACTTTACCGGCAAGCGCTGCTTTTACTTCAAACGTTTTGTTATCCCCACGTGCCAGATCCACACCCGTGTTCGGGATGAATGTATCATTGTACTGCACCATTGCCGCTTCATGTTCCTCAGTTGAAGCTTCGCTATCATAGAAAGGTTTTACTACCGAAATTTCGGACGGTACCGCTACCGGCCAACCAAAATTCTCCGACTTTGCAACAACTTCCACACTTTCTTCTCCGCCTACCGCTGTTCCTTCTGTACCCACCGATGCGCCTGTTTCTACTACCCCGCTAGCAGGGTCCGAGTTTAGCGTTTTGTCGCCTGTGCCCTGATAGACCCACACTAAGGTTAGTATAATGCCTGCTGCTGCGATGTAGGCTGCCGGGAAGACCCAGCGTTTGGACATTGCTCTTTTCCATGAAGAGGGCTGACTAGCCGGTACTCCTTGAGTTGTTTTAGGAGTTTCTTCTTGGATTGTTTTTTTGTTTTGTTCATTCATCTTAATCACCTCAGTAACAAGTGTTACCGGGTGCAACTCTTTTATACACGCGCGACTCTAATTATTTTCACGGAGGTTTCAGAGAGTGCTATATATGTGTGGGGTGAGTGGTTAGTGCGTGCGCCGCTTCGGGGCCAGAAAACCTTTCGACCGGCTGTTATCCCCGGATTTTTCTGATTATTTCTCCCAAGGGAGAAATCCGGTGATAAAGGCAAGTTAATGCTTCCGATGCAGCTTTCTTTCAGAAAGATTTTAGCTTCGCTTCTACAGGTTTTTTCTGTCCCCTGCGCTCCCCATACGCTAGCACTCTCCTCATATATAGCCGAATCTCGAAAGCTCCGGAATGGGTGGTTGGTAGACTGGTCTGGATTGGCTGCAGAGGCCATTCTTCTATGAAGTGCATTTATCGGTGAGAGCGAAATGATATAGGATATGACTGGATAATGCAGATGTAAGGTGCTCTAGGTTCGTTAAAGTGAGATTAGAGATTGGCGATGCCACATCAATAATAAATGTTCAATACAATATCTAGATTTGAAAGAAGCTGGATCATGAATGGTTACAGTATAGTTAGAAGTTGCTTGGTAGACAGGGAACATAAATCAATTTTTTAACCTTAGGGCTTGGGAACTTGATTTCAACGTTCTGATTGTGTTTTTGGTTCGGCTGCTTATTGCGAATGAGCATGTAATGAACGACAGTACCCTCAATTTTGCTAATGATTAGATAATAAAATATTTCTAACGAACTCAGGCGGCCTTATTGGCGGGGAAATCTCAGCTTAGGAATTCTAACGAACCGTAGACACGCTAATTACTCTTTTGGTCGCTATTATCGCCCCAATTCGATGGTATATCGTGATAATAACGCGTCTGAGATTCGTTAGAATTTCCATTCGTTGTGATTACGCCCAATAAGGTCTCCCAGATTCGTTAGCGCGCCAATGGTATATGGGAAGTCTGATGAGTTCCAAACCTAAACTGCTCTCATTCCCATACATTTGCATACATTCGCACATATTCCTACCCATTCGAATTATTTCGCTTTATCCATCCGTATTCATCTCTCCTACTTCGCTGCCAGCATCTTGGATGCCTGTCCGAATGAAATGCCGGTATAGTAGTGTTTGAGAATCTGGGTGGCCGTGTGTCCCTCCTGCGCCATGCCGTTTGCTCCCCACTGGCTCATGCCAACCCCATGCCCATACCCGAACGTTGTAATTTGGACCTCGTCACCTGTGGTCTTCCAACTGAACTGGCTGGATCTTAATCCAAGCAGCTTACGCACCTCGGGTCCGCTGAATGTTTCACCTGCGATCTGCATTTCCTTAATCCGATGTCCTTTGGTTGTAGACAATACTTCCATCCACGATCCACCCTTCTGGGCGGTCACCGGAATGGCGTCCAGGTTTAACTTCTGCAGAATCTCATTACGCTTCATGGTAACAGTCTGCTTGAATCCTGGTGCCAGGTCTTTGTCCCACGGACTGTCTACACTTTGCAGATACGGCACAGCGTTCCCCCATACATCCTCCGCATTCTCGGTATACCCATTACTTGTGGAAAAAAAGGATGCGGTGATTGCCTTGCCCTGATATGTCATCACCGTATCTCGACTTTCGCGGACAGCCTGTTGCAGCTTCTCCCATTCCTTCGCCTTCCCTAGACGCGTCCAATCCGCTTTTACCTGATCTGGCGGAATAAACACCTGATGGCTGACCGTATCCGTCACATCCGCCGCACCTGATGGAACACCGCTTGTATCACTCGCAGCAAGTCTTCGCACGATAAATGTGCGAGCTGCTATTGCCTGCGCCTTTAACGCCTCCAGTCTGAATTCCCCCGGCATCTCAGCTGCCACAACTCCGGTAACATAGTCTTCCAATGGCAGATTCATCGTTGTGCCCGTTGCAGACAGGTATACGCGTACTTCGGGTTCAGGGTACGTAACAGGAACGGCTGGCGCAGGAGCTGGGGTTCTTGTACTGATTGAATCTGTTGGAGCAGGGATCGGCTTTGGTGATTCGCTTGTCCGTGGCCATACCAGAATTACCGGAATTAGCAACGCCATTGCCAATAAGGCAGATACAGCGGCAGCAGGTTGCCATCGCTTCGTATTGCGTCCCCATCGGGGTTTTCGTCCAAATGTCCGCATTCGGCGACGCTTTACTCGGCGGAACTGATCCAGCTCAATAACAGGTATATGAATGTGCTCGGTTGTCTGTCGGTTCAACTCATTTGTCGACACCCGTCCTGGATTGGTTAATCTTGCAGGCTGTGATGGAACAGTCCTCAGGTTCAATGGGACAGGTTTGTCTTTTTCCGCTCCAGAAACAGTATTTCCCTCCGGCTCTTGCATACCTGGACGAGGGACAAGGGGTACCTTTACCTGTACACGGGTTTCTTTCATTCGAATATAACCCTCCATTATCTATGGCCGGTCATGTGCCGGTCGTGTTGTTCAAATCCATAGTTTAGGTTATGAGCTGGCTTGATCTGATAGAACCTGATTTGAGAGAAACGAGGCCCTTTTCGTTCTGTTCAGTTTCCTGTTTTCTTTTGCTATGTACATCTTAGAAACGTTGATCTGTCGCTGAATACCAGTGTTTAATTAGAACCGACACCCTATATAAAGTATGCTCTTTCATTTGGTTCAGAATCGATACAGAATACGATGTTATGCTATACAAGTTAGGACCAGCTATTAATAGAATCAGGTATCACATATCTCGTCATCTTCTTAAAAATAAACACAAAAAAAGCCAAGCCAGATGGCTTAGCTTTATCATTTTTCACAATATACGTTCCTTCGCATTCATAATCCACACAACCGTGTGACTCATAATAGAGGGACCATATTTTTTCTATTCAATCCAGTGTTAAGCCAAAGTTGGTTGTACCTTAAACATCGGTACTTCTTTCTCCACTTTTTCACTAGGTGCTTTGGTTGCTTCCAGCTTAGGCTCATCAACCGAGATGCGATAGATGTCGGCTCCAAGTCCGTTAAGCTTCTCAGCGAGATGTACATAGCCACGGTCGATGTGATGAACACCGCCCACTTCCGTTGTACCTTCAGCAACAAGACCTGCAATAATGAGTGCGGCACCCGCACGCAGATCAGTAGCCGTTACTTTGGCACCCTTCAGTTTGGCATTACCTGTGACGATGGACGAACGTCCTTCAACTTTGATCTCCGCATTCATCAATTGGAATTCATCCACATGCATGAATCGGTTTTCAAAAACAGTCTCTGTCACGACACTTGTTCCTTCAGATGCGAGCAAGAGCGCCATCATCTGGGATTGCATATCTGTCGGGAATCCTGGGTATGGTAATGTTTTCACATCCACAGCCTTAAGAGGACGATCTGCGATTACACGCACGCCATTCTCATCCGGTTGGATTGTTACACCCATCTCTTCAAGCTTCGCAATAACGGAGCCCAAGTGATCAGAGATTGCACCTTCAATGTACACGTCACCACCAGAGATTGCAGCAGCAGCCATATACGTACCAGCTTCTACCCGATCCGGAATGACCGTGTGAGTAACGCCTGTCAGCTTCTCCACACCTTCGATGCGAATCACTCCAGTACCAGCACCACGTACGATGGCACCCATCCCATTCAGGAAGTTGGCAAGATCCACAATCTCAGGTTCTTTTGCAGCGTTCTCCAGAACAGTTACACCTTCGGCCAATGTTGCAGCCATCATAATATTTTGAGTGGCACCTACGGAAGCCACATCCAGATAAATTTTCGCGCCACGCAACCGTCCTTGGCTACGAGCTTCGATATAACCTTGGCCCAAGCTGATCTCTGCGCCCATGGCTTCAAAACCTTTCAAATGCTGATCAATAGGCCGTGTACCGATGGCACATCCACCAGGAAGTGAGATTCTTGTATGACCCATTCGAGTCAACAAAGGCCCCATGACCAGGAAAGACGCCCGCATTTTACTTACCCATTCATACGGGGCTTCACAGGAAGTAAGTTTCTCCGCATTTACGGTAATCACTTCGTCCCGGTATGTAACTCCCGCTCCCAGCGATTCCAACACCTTGTTAATCGTCATCACATCGTCTAGAGGAGGCGCGTCAATAATAACGCTTTGTCCTTCTTCCCCTAAGAGAGAGGCAGCGATGATCGGAAGAACAGAATTTTTAGCGCCGCTAACTTTGACACTTCCGGTCAACCTTTTGCCACCGCGGACGATAAATTTGCTCATCATGGTTCCCTCCGCGCTTTTATTCCCTTTTCTTCATTCCGGAATACGTAAGCCCCACTGTGTGTAGAAAGGACTGTTGCTGTGTGTGGAATTTCGACATATTCTGGCATATTGCCACAGATGTCCGTTCAGAAAAGAATTGGTTTTTTATAATCCATATCAATGATACCATGTGCCGTGCATCTTGCTATTCAGCATGTAAAATCAGTGTCTTACAAGCCAGCAGAGCATCAGAACAGACAGAGTGGGATGGTTATTAGCCGGCATGAACCGGATATCCCGTTTATAACTACAAAATAAGTGAACAATTGTGAATTCCCTAACTTCCATCATAACATTGTTGAATTGTACGATACAAGCATTTTTACATAAAACATCTCAAATTCATCCAATTTTACGTCACATTTTTTTCTTAATTTCTCTACAGACAACTCATACTCTAATTGTTAACACAATTAATCGATGTTATTCGACAATGAGCAGCTTGAAGAACCTAACAGATGATTAACCAACCATCTCAACATTAAAACAAATTACGCAACATTTGAGTCCAGGACAAGTAGTCAATGACAAAGCCAGCAACGGCATGCCCCAAAATGATGGCGAGCAACAAATGCAACAGTCTTCCCTGAGCACCTCTTGGTTGCCTGATGATTAAATCCAGTTTGAGATTTGTCAAAGCCCACCAAGACAACGCTATACATAACAGGGAGACAATGATTGAGACCAATCCATTGGTGCTTAACGCTTGGTTCACCTGATTCGTCAGATCAGTATCCATATATTCTTTACCTCCACATTTGTTGCAGCGATCAGCATATCATATGCCTGGCACCCATAACTTGTTAGTATACTGGAATGTCTTGAGCACAACATACTGAGCGTACTGTCAGATTTACTCCTGCCAGGCAGGAATCTCCTGATGCCCAATCACCGAGCAGCAACAATGCGGCTGTGCATGACTATGGAATCTACTACGCAGCTTCCTGCTTCTGCTGACTCTATGGAATATAGGCTCTTTCATCATACATTGTCAATTACATTGATTTCCACTTCTAAACTATTTTAATTTTAAAATGCCGGGATTTTGTGACTAAAACGACATAAAAGAGCGCTATTTCGATATCGATTCTGTCATTTCCTCGGAAATAATTTAAATTCACTCATGAAAAAAATGGTTCTCTTAGTGGTAGATGCGCCCACTACTTTAGTCCTACATTCTATTCAAATCCTCATAATCGGTGAACATTTTGCTTAAAATACTTTTGTTTACTGAAGGGATAGGATGGATTTGTGGTCAGCCATTTTGATATATTCGATAAAACAATTCTATCAAACAAACTCAAAAAAGCCCGGCAGACTAAGCCGCCGGGCCTTCCAAGAATCGTTTATTTGCCGAATACATTAATCCGGTTAACCGCTTTTTGCAGCGCAATCTCTGCACGACGGTGATCAAAGTGGTCCTGATTGCTTTGGCTTGCAAGCCGACGCTCTGCCCGCTCTTTCGCCGCACGCGCACGATCCACATCGATGCTTTCCGGGAATTCAGCACTCTCTGCGAGTACAACAACCTTATCTTTACGAACTTCGATAAACCCGCCACCGATAGCAACTCGTTTATTTTCTTTTCCGTTATGGATATAGATTGGTGCAATCTGCAAAGGTGTAACCATAGGAATATGACCAGGCAGAATACCCAGTTCCCCTTCAATACCACGAGCTGTGATGCTATCCACTTGTTCTGAATATACCAGACGCTCGGGTGTTACAATCTCCAACAAAAAGGTGCTCAATTCCATCCCTCCTGAAACTATCCGAAGGATAGCCCACATAAGGACAATCCTGGATTCAGACTAAACCAGTGTTTTGGCTTTCTCCACTGCCTCTTCAATTGTACCAACAAAGAGGAAAGCTGCTTCCGGAAGATCATCATACTTACCTTCGAGAATCTCTTTAAAGCTGCGCACCGTTTCTTTAACCGGAACGTATTTACCTGGAATACCGTTAAATGCTTCAGCAACGTGGAATGGCTGGGACAAGAAACGTTGGATTTTACGAGCACGGTATACAAGCGCTCTGTCTTCCTCACTCAACTCGTCCATACCCAGGATCGCAATGATATCTTGCAGTTCATTGTAACGCGCCAAGATACGTTTAACGCCTTGAGCTACGTTGTAGTGTTCTTCACCTACAACTTCAGGGGACAAGATCCGGGAGCTGGATGCCAGCGGATCTACCGCAGGATAGATACCCATCTCGGAAATTTTACGCTCCAGATTCGTCGTTGCATCCAAGTGGGCAAACGTCGTTGCAGGAGCCGGATCTGTATAGTCATCCGCAGGCACGTAGATGGCCTGGATGGATGTTACAGAACCTTTTTTCGTTGAAGTGATACGTTCTTGCAGTTGACCCATTTCTGTTGCCAGCGTAGGTTGGTAACCTACCGCGGAAGGCATACGTCCAAGCAAGGCAGATACTTCTGAACCCGCTTGGGTGAAACGGAAGATATTATCGATAAAGAGCAACACGTCACGGCCTTCTTCATCACGGAAGTATTCCGCCATCGTCAGACCTGTGAGGGCTACACGAAGACGTGCGCCTGGAGGCTCGTTCATTTGTCCGAAGACCATTGCTGTTTTGTTGATAACGCCGGAATCACTCATCTCGTGATACAAGTCATTACCCTCACGTGTACGCTCACCAACACCTGCGAATACGGAGATACCGCCGTGCTCTTGTGCGATGTTGTTGATCAATTCCTGAATCGTTACCGTTTTACCTACACCGGCACCACCGAAGAGACCGATTTTACCACCTTTGGCGTAAGGAGCGAGCAAGTCAATAACTTTGATTCCTGTCTCCAGCATCTCTGCCTGGGTAGTCAGTTCATCAAATGCAGGCGCTGAACGGTGAATCGGGTTCTTCTGTTCAGTAGCTACAGGACCGCCAGTATCAATGGCTTCGCCGAGTACGTTAAATACCCGACCCAGTGTCGCTTCTCCGACAGGTACAGAGATTGGAGCTCCTGTATCTAATGCTTCCATACCACGTACAAGTCCATCCGTGGAGGACATCGCAATACAACGTACACGGTTGTCACCCAGATGTCTCGAAGCTTCGAGTGTAAGGTTCACACTTACGCCGCTCTCACTTACTGTAGTGATCGTAATGGCATTGAGGATTTCCGGCAGACCGCCGCGATCAAACTCGACGTCAACAACCGGACCCATGATGCTCACAACGCGTCCTTTGTTCATCTTAACGTTCCCCTCCTACAAGCCTGCTACTTTTGCAAAAATAATGTACCGTTCGTTTATCTTTGCTCTGCAAGCCTTCATTAATAAAAACAATTAGCCTTGTGCTGCGTTGGCACCTGCCACAATTTCCGTAATCTCCTGCGTAATCGCCGCTTGACGGGCACGGTTATAGGTCAATGACAATTCGTTAATCATTTTGGATGCATTTTTGGTTGCATTACCCATCGCCGTCATTTTCGCGCCTAGCTCACTCGCCTTACCGTTCAAAAGCGCACCATAGATCAGCGTCTCCGCGTAACGCGGAAGCAAAACCTCCAGTACAGCCTCAGCAGACGGCTCGTATTCGTAGCTTGCCGTTGGTCCTTCCGCAACAGTTACCTCAGGTGTTTCCATCGGAAGAAGTTTTTCTACCGTAGGAATCTGGGTCAACGCATTCACAAAGCGGTTATAACAAATGTACAATTCATCAAATTCAGCCAGTTCAAACCCATGAACAGCCTCGTGTGCGATGGATTTGATATCTGCAAATGAAGGCGAATCCGACAGATCCGTTGTTGTGGATGCCATCGCCATTTCACGACGTCTGAAGTAATCGCGTCCTTTACGTCCAATGACGAACAATTCGTAGTCATCCTGAGAGTTGTGGCGTTCCTTGAGCGTCTGATTCACCTGACGCAGAACGTTCGCATTGTAGCCACCTGCAAGCCCACGGTCCGATGTGATAATCAGATAAGCTGTCCTTTTGACTGGACGGCTCTCCAGCATCGGATGCTGGATTCCTTGCGTGCTCGATGCAATACTAGCTACAACTTCTTTCAGCTTCTCCGAATACGGACGGGCTGCTTCCGCTTTTTCCTGCGCTTTACGCAGTTTTGCAGCAGCTACCATCTCCATTGCTTTGGTGATCTGCTTGGTGCTTTGTACGCTTTTAATTTGCCGCTTAATTTCGCGCATGCCTTTTGCCATGATTTCACCACCTTAAAGTTTTGACAAAGTCAAAACTACATCGTAAGCACAACCCTACTTTGGCAAAGCCAAAGTTACTTCGTAAGCATCACCACTAGTTTTGACAGAGTCAAAACTACATCGTAAGCATCATCTTTTTTGACAGAGTCAAAGTATTACATGCAGACATGCGGAATCGGTTAGACAACTCCGCACCTGCAGTCATTTATTTAGACAGAGACGGCAAAGCTCTTTCTGAACTTCTCAATTGCACCTTTCAGCGCGTTTTCGTTGTCTGCAGTCAGTTCTTTAGTGTCACGGATGGACCCAAGAATTTCCGGATGGCTGCTCTCCATGAACGCAAGGAACTCACCTTCGAAACGAGTCACATCACCTGTAGGAATTTCATCCAGGAATCCTTTAACGGCTGTGTACAAGCTGACCACCTGTTGTTCTACAGCCAGAGGCTGGTTCACACCTTGCTTCAGGATTTCCATCATACGTGCACCACGATTCAAGCGGGCCTGAGTCGCTTTATCCAGATCGGAACCGAACTGGGAGAACGCTTGAAGCTCACGATATTGAGCGAGGTCCAGACGCAGGGAACCTGCAACCTTTTTCATCGCTTTGATCTGAGCAGAACCACCGACACGAGATACGGAAATACCTACGTTGATTGCCGGGCGTTGTCCAGCATTGAACAAGTCAGCTTCCAGGAAGATTTGTCCGTCCGTGATGGAGATTACGTTCGTTGGAATGTATGCTGATACGTCGGAGGCTTGTGTTTCAATGAACGGCAGTGCGGTTAAAGAACCACCACCCAGCTCATCATTCAGCTTCGCGGCACGCTCCAGCAAACGGGAGTGCAGGTAGAAGACGTCACCCGGATAAGCCTCACGGCCTGGTGGACGACGAAGCAACAAAGAAAGCTCACGATATGCAGAGGCTTGTTTGGTCAAGTCATCATAGATAACCAGAACGTGCTCGCCTTTGTACATGAAGTACTCACCCATCGAACAACCGGAATACGGTGCGATGTAGAGAAGTGGTGATGGATCGGAAGCAGCTGCAGTTACAACGATCGTGTACTCCATTGCGCCTTTACGACGAAGAGTTTCCACAACTTGAGCAACTGTAGATTGTTTCTGACCAATAGCCACATAGATACATTTCATGCCGCTACCTTTTTGGTTCAGGATCGCATCAATCGCGATGGATGTTTTACCCGTTTGACGGTCACCAATGATCAACTCACGTTGTCCACGACCGATTGGTACCATTGCATCAATGGCTTTGATCCCTGTTTGCATCGGCTCATGAACGGATTTACGATCCATTACGCCTGGTGCTTTACCTTCAACCGGACGGAATTCCGTTGTAGCGATTGGCCCTTTGCCATCCACTGGAATACCGAGTGGGTTCACAACGCGTCCAATCAATGCTTCGCCTACAGGCACTTGCATGATTTGGCCAGTACGCTTTACTTGGTCGCCTTCACGAATATCATAGTAAGGTCCCAGGATAACGACACCGACATTGCTTTCTTCCACGTTCATGGCGAGTCCCATAACACCGCTTGGGAATTCAACCAACTCGTTGGACATGACGTTCTCAAGTCCGTAAACACGAGCGATACCATCACCAACCTCGATAACCGTCCCAACTTCGACTACATCGATATCGGTCTTGTATTGTTCGATTTGGCTCTTAATTAATGTACTGATTTCTTCTGGCTTGATACTCAAGTGTCCTCACCCCAATCTACTGTACTCGTCTGTTAAAAGACTGCTCAAGACGTTCAAGCTTGCCAGCCAAGCTGCCGTCATAGATCGTATCGCCAATGGCGACTTTCAATCCGCCCAGCAGAGTCGGATCAACAATATTCTCGATACGAATCTTTTTATTCACACGGCCACCGAATTCACGAGCAACCGCTGCTTTTTCTTCATCATTCAATGCATAAGTCGAGTAAACACGCGCGTCAGCGATGCCGAGCGACTCACCTTGGATCTTCCGATAATCATTCAGCAAATCTTCCAGCAATTCAACGCGTCCGCGCTCAATCAACAACAAGACTGTACGAAGGACCGGCACGGATACCTTACCATCAAGACTTGAATGAAGCACGTTCTGCTTGGCTTCATCAGAGATATTGGGAGATACGATAAACTTCTCGATATCAGCATCTCCTGTCAATGCACTGACTACCACAGCCAGTTCCTGCTCAACTTCAAGCACCTGCTGTTGCTGTAGAGCAACTTCGAACAATGCTTTCGCATAACGCTTGGCAACAATCGTATCGCGGCTCATTGTCGGCCTCCTACCTCATTGAGGTATTGGTTCACAAGTTCCTCTTGTGCAGGACCGTTCTCAACTTCTTTTTTGATCAATCTGGATGCAATCTGAACGGAAGCTGTACCCAGTTCGCTGCGAAGCGCTGCGACTGCTTTGTTCTTCTCGCTCTCGATTTCGCGTACTGCATCGTCCTTCAGACGGTTAGCTTCCGCTTTCGCATCAGCCATAATCGATTCAGCCTGTTTGCCACCTGTTTGTTTGGACTGTTCAATGATGTCGTAAGCATCTTTGCGTGCTTGCTCCAGCGCTTGTTTTTGTTCCTCCACATAGGCAATGGCCTGATCCCGAGTCTGAGCAGCATCATTCATCTGCGTCATCACAAGTTCACGGCGTTTTTCCATAATCGAGAACAAAGGACCGAAAGCATAGCGGCTAAGCAGCCAATATAAAATTACAAATGCAATCATCGCAAGAAGCGTATTTTCCCATATGAAATTCAATCTGTTCACTCCTTCCTGGAGGTATCCTTGAAACGTTCATCCGTTAGTACGGACATTACCTAAAAAGAAGGCGCGGATGGCTATGGCCTTCCCCGCCAAACCTTTAAAATTTAATTAAGCCATACCGTAGAACATGAACGCGAGTACGACACCAATGATCGGCAATACCTCGATCAAACCTACACCGATAAACATGGTTGTTTGAAGAGTGGATTTTGCTTCCGGTTGACGGGCAATACCTTCCACCGTTTTGCTGATTACCATACCGTTACCAATACCTGCGCCAAACGCGCCCAGTCCTGCAACAATTGCTGCTGCGATTAATGCCATTGCTCCCATTTGTATATCCTCCTTAAAATGATAAATCGAATTTTTTATTGTTCAGCCTGGTGAAGAAATCTTCGTAGGGCTTGAAACTTAATGCTCGTCGTGCGTCTCGATGCTCTGTGAAATGTACACCATCATCAAGATAACAAACACAAATGCCTGGATCGCGCCGATAAAGATACTAAAGCCTTGCCACACCATAAGTAGCGGAATCGCTGCAATAGCACCAAACACTTTGAATGTGGTCAGTTTCAGGATCGTTGCGATCAGTACCTCACCTGCAAAGATATTCGCGAATAAACGCATACCGTGTGTCAACAGCTTGGATGCCGTCTCAATCAAGTTGATTGGCAAGAACAAGGCGAATGGCTTGAAGTAATGCTGGAGATACCCTTTGGTGTTACGGAACAATCCAAGTCCATGAGATACAAGGAACGCTACAAGAGCAAGTCCCATCGTTACAGACAAGTCGGCTGTTGGTGATTTCCACCAGGCCAGTTCAACGTGCGGGTGTGCTTCAGGGTCCTTGGCATGCGCTTTTTCAAACGCCTCCACCGCTGTAACAATCGGCTTACCGAATACCTGTGCCTGATTAACATCTGTTACCTCAGATACAGCCACGAGCGGAAGGCCGAGCATGTTCCCTACAAAAATGAACATAATCATGGAAAGAGCGAGAGAGATAAAATGTTTACCTTTCTTCATATCCATTGTACTGGAAATCAGATTGCGGACGAATTCTACTGCCCACTCCATAAAATTTTGCAGCTTGCCGGGATTTTCAACGGATAATCTCCGTGTTGCCAGTACAGCAAAAATAAAAACAATTGCACCTGTAACTACTAGCATCAACAGAACCGATAGATCCAGTCGAAATCCGCCAAGCATAATAATTGGAGCTTCATGCATATTTTTCTCACCCCTTTCTCGACTTGAAAGCTGCAGCCCTTAACATCATTCTGCTCTGCGGGAATAGACAATCCCTATAATCAATAAGGAATATTGTGCAATGACGAGACCGCCTGCAACCGCATATGTATTGAAGTACTGCGGAAAGCGCATCGATATGAATATACCGAGCACAGCGAATGCCGCTCTTGTCAAAAATCCCAAGTTGACACGCTTCAAGTTACCTTCTGCCGCATCATCAGACATTTTCCTTACTTTGTAGCCCAGGTAAAATGCATTGATCCAGCTAACTCCTGTACCCAGGGCCAGTCCCAAAGCAATTGTCTCCACACGTGGCATAAAGGCCGCTGCGAGAAAACAAATCATAAGAAAGTACATGACGAAAACAGTCATCGATCTGCGGTATCTGGTTAGTTCACTCATCACTTTCCCCCATGATTTTTTTCGCGATAAAGTAGATGCTTACACCGCCTGCCGCAAGAAAAAAGAGAACGCTTACGGCGATCCATATTCCGTTACCTCCGATGGTCTTGTCCAACCAGGAGCCAGCGTAATATCCGGCAACAGCGAGAATGGCAATCTCGATCCCAAAAGCTGTCACGAGTCCCATCGCTTTCCATACATTATCGTCATGGTTACGGGATGAATTTGGTTTGTTCGAATCGGCCATTTTACACGCCACCCTTGCAATCCCAGTTAATTTTACTGAATGATGAGAGCCTTTGTCAATTGAATGATTTTAGCGTTTTAAAGGGGGAAACGACGGGAATATGGACCCTCAAAGCCCATAAACCCACGTAAACCGTACAGTTTAACTGTATGCTATGCCCTTTATAAATCCGCCAAAAAAAAATGTATTACTTTTTGAATTTTCTGTGAAATGATTCCGGACGCTCACTATTTACACCAAAATGATGCAAAATCGCATTGACAATTCTTTCCGAAGCATGTCCATCACCGTATGGATTGGCAGCCTGGCTCATGCTTGCATACAGGGTTTTGTCTGTAAGCAGAGCTTTGGTCCGTTCATACACACGTTCCTCTTCGGTACCTACCAATTCCAGCGTTCCGGCTTCAATACCTTCCGGGCGTTCTGTTGTATCGCGCAATACGAGCACAGGCACACCAAACGAAGGCGCTTCTTCCTGCAAACCGCCTGAATCGGTCAAAATCAAGTGAGTGTGCGGGTAAAAGTTATGCAAATCCACCACGTCTAGTGGATCAATTAATTGAATACGGGGATGATTCCCCAAGATCGCGTGAGCCGGCTCCTTCACAGCAGGACTTGGATGCACCGGGTACACGATGGCAATATCTTCGAATTCGTCGGCAATCCGTTTGACGGCCTGGAAAATGTTGCGGTGAGGCTCGCCTTGAGATTCACGGCGATGAGCTGTCATCAGCACAAGGCGTTTGCCTTGGGCCCAATCAAGTACCGGGTGTGTGTAGTCCTCCCGTACTGTATATTGAAACACATCTGTTACCGTGTTGCCTGTGACGTACGTACTAGACTCTGATTTATTTTCTTTGGCAAGATTGGAAGAAGACCAATCCGTAGGCGCAAAGTGTAGATCAGCCAGTACTCCCGTCAGCTGACGATTCATCTCTTCTGGATATGGAGACAACTTGTTCCACGTACGCAGCCCCGCTTCCACATGCCCTACCTGAATCTGTTGCAGGAATGCTGCATAGCTCGCTACAAAGGTAGTCAATGTATCCCCGTGAACCAGTACAATATCCGGCTTAGCTTCGGCTAACACCGGATCCAGACCACCAAGCACACGAATTGTAATTTCATTCAATGTCTGACGGTCTTTCATCACATCCAGATCGTAATCGGGATGAATGTCGAAAACTTCAAGTACCTGATCCAACATCTGGCGATGCTGCGCAGTTACGCAAACAATAGATTCAATAGACTCAGGGTGTTTCTGCAATTCCAAAATAAGCGGAGCCATCTTGATGGCTTCCGGACGCACCCCGAAGATCGTCATGACTTTAATTTTGTTGGACATTCGAGCAAAGCCCCTTTTCTACTCCGCATGCAATATGCTTATTTAGTGCCGTATAGACGGTCTCCTGCATCTCCAAGCCCTGGAACGATATAACCATGATCATCCAGACGGTCGTCCAATGCTGCTACATAGATATCCACATCGGGATGTGCATCCTGCACAGCTTTTACGCCTTCCGGCGCTGCAACCAGGTTCATCATCTTGATTTGGGTACAACCACGTTTTTTGAGCACGTCAATAGCTGCAATTGCCGAACCACCCGTTGCCAGCATCGGATCAATTACAATCAATTGACGCTCTGTTACGTCTGTAGGCAGTTTGGTGTAGTATTCTACCGGTTGCAGTGTTTCTGGGTCACGGAACAGACCAACATGTCCAACTTTTGCCGCTGGCAACAATTTCACAACGCCATCCAGCATTCCGAGTCCTGCGCGCAGAATCGGCACCAGTCCGAGCATACGTCCAGAGATGACTTTACCTTGAGTTGCAGCTACAGGTGTCTGTACATCAATCGTTTCCAGTTCAACATCTCTTGTAATCTCATAAGCCATCAACGTTGCCACTTCATCCACCAATTCACGAAAATCTTTCGTATTCGTACGCATGTCGCGTATAAACGTCAGTTTGTGTTGAATCAAAGGGTGATCACATATTACTAATTTTCCCATCTAATTTGTCCCTCCGGTAAGTTCTTCATGTTCAGCATTTCCAAATATACCTAGCCACCATTCATGGGCTCGATAAATCCTGTATATTATATCATCACCAACAACGAATTACACCATCAAAGGGCACCCAATCATTACAGATTACCGAATCCTATAAAAAACAGGACCGGAAAATGATCCATCCGGTCCTGTTTTGCTCTTGCTGTTATGTCGTTGTGAAAATGAAAATGATGAATACAATGGCACTCCGCCTACAGAATGATCCTTCGATCGCTGTTATCCCCAGATTTTTTTATTCTCCTTTTAACAAGGGGAAAATCCGGGGATAAAGGCGAACGCTTCGCTTCTGCGGTCTCATTCTGTCTGCTTCGTTTTTTTGTATCCCATTTTAAAAACATCTCAAATACAAACAGCATGAGCAAAGTTTTTTAGTATTTAAGATCTGTATAGAGCGGGAATTGGTCTGTCAGTGCAGTCACTTCTGCACGGGCTTCATCCAGCTTCGCTGTATCTTTTGGATTTTTCAGCGTTTTAGCAATGATCTTACCGATCGCTACCATAGCTTCTTCGTTCATTCCACGGGAAGTTGCAGCAGGTGTACCAATTCGAATACCACTCGTTACAAACGGGCTTGTAGGGTCGAATGGAATTGCATTTTTGTTCACGGTAATACCGATGGAATCGAGCACATGCTCAGCTTCCTTACCTGTGATGTTCACACTGCGTGTGTCGATCAGCATCAAGTGGTTATCTGTACCACCGGATACGATGTTCAATCCTTCAGCGATCAGTGTTTCAGCCAGAACCTGTGCATTTTTCACGACATTCTGTGCATATGTTTTGAACGAAGGTTGCAAAGCTTCTCCGAATGCTACCGCTTTGGATGCAATCACGTGCATCAGAGGGCCACCTTGGGAACCAGGGAATACGGCTTTATCAATCGCTGCTGCCCATGCTTTGCGGCACAGAATCATACCACCACGAGGTCCACGCAGCGTTTTGTGTGTTGTTGTTGTTACGAAATGCGCATGTGGAACCGGGTTTGGATGCAAACCAGCAGCAACCAGTCCTGCGATGTGAGCCATATCCACCATGAACAAAGCGCCTACATCATTGGCGATGGAAGCCAGCTTTTCAAAATCAATGGTACGTGGATATGCACTTGCACCTGCAACGATCAGACGAGGACGGTGTTTGAAAGCCGCTTTGCGTACCTCATCATAATCAATCAGGAATGTATCTTCCTGTACGCCGTATGCTACAAAGTTGTACAGCAAACCGGATGCGTTAACCGGGCTACCGTGTGTGAGGTGTCCACCATGGGCAAGGTTCATACCGAGTACAGTATCACCAGGTTTCAACGCTGCAAGATAAACTGCCATGTTTGCTTGTGCACCGGAGTGAGGTTGAACATTCACGTGTTCTGCTCCGAACAATTCTTTGGCACGATCACGCGCGATGTCTTCAACGATGTCCACATGCTCACAACCGCCATAGTAACGTTTACCTGGATAGCCTTCAGCATACTTGTTGGTCAGAACAGATCCCATTGCTTCGATTACTGCTTCACTTACGATGTTCTCCGATGCAATCAGTTCGATGTTGTTCTGTTGACGTTTCAGTTCAAGATTCATCGCTTCCAGTACTGCCGGGTCATTCTTGCGCAATTGTTCCATGATTAAATTCCTCCCAGTTATAAGTGAAGTTATAAAGTGAAACTAATGTTTACACGAAAACGGCGAGCGCAACACCAATCTGAAGAAACGAAGTGGTCGCCTTTATCACCGGATTTCCCCTTTAAATAGGGAATTAAAAAATCTGGGGATAACAGCGATCGGAAGATGGTGATGCAATCAAAGTCAGGAGTGTAACCCAATTAGTTTCGCTTTATATGTTAGTCACAAAATGTCGAATCTGGTTGTTCTTCCATACGATACACCGCGCGTTCGCCGCCAATCAACTTCGGACGGGTCAACGCTGTGGTTACACGAGCATCTCCAACATAGCGGAGCGCTGTACGATAGGGTACGGCTACATGCCGGAGATGCATCCCTATCATCGTCTCCCCAATGTCCAGTCCCGCATGGGCCTGCACATGTTCAGCCAGGCATGGATCGGTCAGCGAACGATATGCTGCGGATGCCATTGAACCCCCGGCCTTGGGCACGGGTACTGCACCAACCTCGGTCAATCCAAGTCGAGTAAGCACAGAACGTTCCATTACCAGCGCACGGTTCAGATGCTCACAACATTGGAATACCGTGTCAAAACCGAATTCCTCCTGCACCTCGCGTATACCCGCAAGAAGCTGCTGCGCCACTTCAATGGCACCACTCGTACCAATCCGAGCGCCTGCGACTTCACTTGTGCTTGTACCGATCACAACGATCTGTCCAGGCCCAAGCTGTCCGGCAAGCGCCAGTTCATGCAGAATAGACGCTGTCTGTTCCTGCAATCCGGGTTGTTCCGAATTTAACTCTATAGACATCCTATCATCGCCTCCCGATAAAATCATGCCCGCTGTCTCTTGGCTGTCCTTCGTATTCTTGCACGGCATCTCAGGTACTATTATAGCGAATAATCAGATGAAAGACGAAAAAAAGAGCAGTCTGCGGGTAACGCAGAATTGCTCTTTTGCCCAGGCGACCGGCCGTTTGTTCCGGTGCTCCATCGTGGTTATGCCCACTTCGTCGCCAGTTACACCGGATCCCTGTTTTCCCCTTCATCATAAAACAACCCGCGGCTAAAATCAACGGTTAATTTACATCACATGTCCTATTTCTATAACCTGCCCCGCAGGATCAGAATTTTCCCAGCTTATCCAAAAGCCGATCCAGTGCCGTCCGAATCTCGGCCGCAGCTATATTGTAATCATCACGGCTGCCACCAAACGGATCAGAAATGTCGAAACTTGGAATCCGTTGTCTAATCTCGATGGCTCGCTCACGCTCCGATGCCAGGATCTCTTGCCCAAGGGCACGTTTCATCTCAAGCGTTGCAAACAGGCTGTCCAATTCCTGAACATCTCTTAATACCTGCTCGTCGTCCTCCACATACTCTTTCAACGTATAGGTTTTGTGGACTGAATCGGGAAAAACCTGCATGACATGCTGCTTATGACTCCGTGTTAATGTAAGAACCAGATCGGCCCAACCTACCAGGTTAGAGCTAAGCTGTGTGGAATGAGGTGGACCTTCAACGTTATGATCTCTCAAAACCGCTTCAGCATGTCGGGAGATCGGCATCCCCGACGTTGCTGCCACACCTGCGGAGCGAACCTCTACCTGAATGCCGCGCTCCGATGCCAGTTTTCGCAAAAGCCCCTCTGCCATGGGGCTGCGGCACGTATTTCCTGTACATACGAATAAAATATGTTTCATTGTGTTAGCCTCCCCATTTTACATATGATGCGAATGATATGATTCCTTAAGTTTTATTCTAAAATATAAACAAAAGTCCAAACGCAAGCAAGATTGCACCACCAATAGCTTCGCCGTAATCCCCGAGATTCTGGCTCACCCGACGGCCTAATAGCAGCCCCATAACCGACATCACCCCGCCACAAACGCCGAACGCAAGTACAGTTAAGATCAGATCACTGCTGAACATCCCCAGTGAAACACCCACAGAGAACGAGTCCACACTAACGCTGAGGGAGAACAAAACAACGCCGAGCAGGGAACGGTGGTCCACCAGCTTTGTATCTCCTTCACGGAATGCATTCAGAATCATATGAGCACCCAGCAGTACAAGCAATCCACCTGCCGCATATGTCGTAATGTCACCAAGCAGGGAGCTGACGTATTTTCCCATATACATGCCGATGAGCGGCATGATGATATGAAATAGCGCTGTTACAATACTGATTCGCAATACATCCCGCAGCCGAATGCCCTTCATGCCAATTCCGATTCCGAGTGAGAACGCATCGAGGCCAAGCGCAACAGCCATGATCAAAATGGTTACCAACTGCCCTACATGGGCAGACACATCCCACATCCCCATACCCCCAAGTCACGTAAAGGTTCTTGTACACGATATGCGGACAAGGACCTAAACATGACCGATGAAAGGCAAACAGCGACGGATCTCTGGTCAGATGCTGGCTCTATAGAATCTTGATTTTGTTTTGGAAAAAGTTAAGCAGCTCTCCTGACTGTATGATCAGGAGAGGTTAAGAGGGTTGCTGGTTGCCAACTTGTATGAGTTGGTTCCCCGCAGCCTTGAGCAGCCGATTCATGACGGCTGCTCCCAGCCCTTCGCGTGAGCAGGCTTCAGCCACAATATATGTGGCGCCTTGCTCATCGCAGCTGCGCAGCGCGGCGTATAGCCGGCGCGCTGCTTCTTCCAGCTCGCTGGCGTCGCCCAGCGAGAACACGGCATCGGCGCGGTACTGCTCCGCGTGCTCGGCGAACGCCAGCACAGCGGTGCGCTCTCCGCGCTGCGCCGCCTCTGCGAGGGCGGCGCTAATCCAGGCCGCCACCGCTGCGGGCGGCCCCTCCACCACGCACAGCGCCCCTGTGGGTGCGTAGTGCGTGTACTTCATGCCCGGCGAGCGCGGCGCCGGGTTGCCTACGCCATCGGCCCCCTCCGCGAGTAGCGCGGGGTCCGTGGCGACACGGGCGGCAACGGCGGACAGTTGTTCCGCCGTAATGCCGCCAGGGCGCAGGATGGTGACGGTACCGTCGTCACCGACCTGCACAACCGTGGACTCGACGCCCACCCCGGTGGGGCCGCCGTCCACGATGCCGCCGATGCGGCCATCCAGATCCTCGCGTACATGAGACGCGAGTGTCGGGCTTGGCCGCCCGGAGCGGTTGGCGCTTGGCGCAGCCACAGGGCATGCCGCCGCCGCGATCAACTGCAAGGCCACCGGGTGGTCCGGCATGCGCACGGCCACCGTGTCCAGACCGGCGGTGACACGCGGGGACACCGCCCCCGGCCTAACCGGCAGCACCAGCGTCAGTGGTCCCGGCCAGAAGGCCGCCATCAGCGCTTCGGCTGTCTCGTTCACTTCCGTGACCAGAGCACCCAACTGGTCACGGTGGGCGATATGCACAATCAGTGGATTGTCGGAAGGTCGGCCTTTGGCGACAAATACAGCCTCCACGGCTGCTGTGCTACGCGCATCGGCACCCAAGCCATAGACCGTCTCGGTCGGAAAGGCCACCGTCTGACCTTGACGAATGCAGGCTGCGGCAGCCTGCAAGTCGGCGAGCGCCTGTTGATCGGCGCTCCCCTTTTTCACATCCAACATTTTAATATTACCCAATCCGTGATCGTTCTCAGCGCTCACCAAGACGCGTACATCCCACATCTTGGTGACCATTTCTCCCGGAGCTTTCATATCACGTTCTTCTCTACCATCCCTCATCTCAGAGGTGTGTTGCAATGGTTCGTTTTCTCTGCTCATATATCATCATTCCTAAACTTCAAGTAGGTTAGTTCATATCCATATTCAATATAAGTAATTATAACATACCTGTCCCGCCACGGATGCCCTTCACACTTCACTCCACGCATGAGTCTCACTGTAACTTCGCCACCAATTCATATCAAAAGGGCAGCTTCCTGAATCGAAGTCGCCCTTATATATAGTATAATTAAGTTGTTATGCGAACAATCCAGTTACCCAACTCCACAGTTTCACAGCCATATCCCACAGAAAGAATCTCGCTTCCGGTGTATCTCCCTGCACAGATGCCTCTGCATCTCCTGGTTCAGCCGCTGCGGCTGATACCGTTGAAGATTTCGCCAGTGCATCCCCGGTCCCTGCATCAATGAAACACAGCGGCGGGAACAACACACACCACCAGTTCTGACCTTTGCCTTCGCCCAGCGTAATCCGAACCGCTTCATAATCTCCGGCAGGATAGACGGTACCCCCATATAGTTTGGTCGGGAACGGAACAGAACCCAGCTCCACCTGATATGCATAATGCAAGCCACGACTTGCCAGCTCTTCTCCTACTCTATTCTCAATCTCGGACAAATGCTCACGAATGACCTGGCGCGCTTCATCCAGACTTTGCGGATTCTCCAGTTCGGCTACCCACTCGCCCATCTGAGCAACGATAGCATCCCGAATCTCGCGTTTCACCAATTGATCACCCGGTGCATCTGAGTTTGCTAGAATACGCAAGCGAATCGATTGTTCAGGGATCGCTGTGGCCGCCACAGCTGCATCCGTTTTCTGACCTTCCCACATCATGATAATCATCATAAGACATACAATAATAAGTCCAATTTGCTTTACAATTCGTCTGCTCAATCCGTTCTCCCCCTCGGCTCTCTGATCACGCTACCTGCAACTCTCTCATGTCTATCAGTATGCCCGGCAGAGACGGAAGTAAACCTAGCATTTGTAATAAATCTACTAGAGGTTGTTCAAAAAGCCTCATCCCATCTTCTCGGTACTGAAAACCCAACTATTTGAACACGTACTACTAGAATGTGTGGTTAAACCCAGGCAAGTTATACGATGACAAAATGTCAGCGTCCAAAAAGCCTTGAAGACTGTACTGGCTGACCCTAGGCGAATGACTCTCGCGAGTGACCAGTCGATGTTCTAAAGAACCGAGGACGTCTTATTTGTCCTTCAGGCATTCTTTTGAAATTGTAAGGAACATGAGACACGTTATTCCCCAAAGTTATCTGATCAACACGCTACAAAAGGCTGTTTATGCTGATATAACGTGTCTCAGATTCCTTAGTTTTCTCCAGACACTTCAAATCCCCGAATAAGACGTGTGTGGTTCGTTAGCTCCTAGCACCACCTAACTCTTAACTCCTAACAGCTGGCACCTGAAGCTCCACACAATGCTCAACACTCTATTCCCAACTCTTTCAGGTGCGCCTCAGCCTACAGTTGGCTTGAAGACACCTATGCATTGCTTCTCTCATCTCTCATTCACACTTTCTCACCCATCATGTTAAAAAGGCTGATCCGCACCTGGTTACAGGGCAAATCAACCTCTTTATTCCTACGAACGATCACGTTATACGTCTCACCGCTTTACTTTTCACTATACCGACTCAACAGTTACACAGCACTTTTCTCTTTCTTGAGCATATTCCATAAACGTTCCGACAACCGGGGTTGCTGCTCTCCCATCAGAAGTTCATCCTCCTCTTCTTGCCCGTACAACTTAATGCTCATGACTACCCCAATACAAGCCATATTAATAAGCAAAGAGGTGCCGCCGTAACTGATGAACGGTAACGTAATACCTGTGAGTGGCATCAGTCCGAGGAACGCCCCCACGTTCTCAAACACCTGATACAATAACATTCCGATAATACCAACAATGATGACGGGTCCCGCGCGATCTCTGCAAGTCAGAGCAATCAGCACCATACGTTGAATCAGAATAAAGTACAACAGAATCAGTACGGATGCACCGACAAAGCCAAACTCCTCTGCGATCACGACAAAAATGGAATCAGAATACGTATAGGGGACTCGTCCACTCTGAACAGATGTTCCTTGCAAATAACCCTTGCCTATGATGCCCCCTGAACCGATGGCTAAACCTGCATTTTTCGTATGCCAGGAAGCTTTAGAGGTAGCCTTTTCCGGTACAAGCCAGGGATCAATTCGCTCCGCCCAATGCTCCCTTTTTATCTTTTCAAGAAAAGTGAATACTTCATCATGGTAGAAGGTGTAGGCTTTAACAAAGCCAAAAAACGCTACTCCCACAACCGTCAACGCAATCAATACGTGCTTCAGCCTCATATTTCCGATCCAGAATACCGCAGCCAGAATCACCACATACCCCAATGCATTTCCCAGATCATTCTGAGCCATAACAAGGGCAAACGGAATAAACGCCCAGCAGCCAATCGGCACAATATCTCTCCAAAATTTCAGCGTGCCTCGTTGTCTCTTCACAATTAAATGGGCGAGGAACAGAATCAGAATCATCTTGAACAGCTCTGCCGGTTGAAAAGAAAATTCCCCCAGCTTCAGCCAGCCGTTAGCATTATTGATCGAACTGCCCAGGACATTCGCAAGGATCAGTAGTATGATCCCCAAGCCATACAAATAAAACGCATATTTCACGTATAACTTGTAATTCACAAGCCCGATCACAAGCACCGCAATGAACCCGGCCACATAGAAATACATCGTTTTGACATGATGATTCGCCAGGTTGGCATCTGTCCGCGTTCCGCTATAAATCGCAAATACACTAATAATCATGAGCAACAGCATTACAAAAAAGATTACACCGTCCATCTTCTTCAGCATTCTAAACATGACTCCGTCCATCCCCCTGAAATCTAGCATTCTATGATTTCCAATTGAACTCAATATTACCATTGTATATAATTGGATAATAAATTGGAAATCCTAATCTCCACAGGAACAAACAAAACCCCGGAGCAGCTATCCCAATGTGACTGAGGTAGATCTGTTCCAGGGTTTAATAGTTATATCGTTATTTACGCTTACACGCATATATCTTACGTTCTGTTCACGAGAGTTATTGCTCTTGCTGGGACGGCTTCCGTCTGAACAACTTCATGACCATCTCCGTGATACTGAGTTGTTCTGAAGAACCCAGGATATCTTCATTTTCTTCCGTATGAACTTTAATACTCATGACAACACCCATACTGAGCATGTTGAGCACAAGAGAGGTACCGCCGAAACTGATAAATGGAAGTGTGATCCCTGTTAATGGCATCAGACCGATAAACGGACCAATATTAACAAAAATCTGATAGAGCAGCATCGAAATAATACCTACAATCAGGTACGGCCCAGCCCGATCTTTGCACTCCAGTGCGATCAACACCAGCCTGTGAATCAGAATAAAGTAAAGCAGTAACAATACCGAGGCTCCAACAAAACCGAATTCTTCACCAATCTGCACAAAGATGGAATCCGCGTATGCGAGCGGTACTCGATTGGACTGGATTGTCGTACCTTCGAGATACCCTTTACCACTGATTCCTCCGGAACCGATGGCTAACTTGGCATTATAGGTCTGCCACAATACATCTCTGGATGTCTGTTCTGGCACGAGCCAAGGGTCAAACCGCTCAGCCCAGTGAGCACGTCCAATATCTTTGAGGAACTTGGCAACTTCATCATGATAATGAATATAGGCCTGTGTTCCACCAATAAAGGCAGCGACAGCAATCACAAAACCAATCAGTGCATGGCTGAATTTCACATTACCAATCCACAATAGACCGACAAGAATGACTACATAACTGAGGGCGTTCCCCAAGTCATTTTGCAATAATACCAGCAACAAAGGAGGCAGAACACACAGTGCGATCGGAATAACATCCCGCCCGAAATATAAGGGTCTATTTTTCTTTTTGGCAAGCAGAGCAGACAGGAAAACGATTAAACACAGCTTAAATAATTCCGCAGGCTGCAAACTCAGGCCAAATATGGATAACCAGCCTTGGGCTCCATAATACGTAACACCGAAAAAGTTAACGATGACGAGTAGCAGTAGACCCACACCGTAGATATATAAATAGTTTTTAATAATCACTTTATAGTTAATCATGGACATTCCGAAGAATACGATGAAACCTATAATATAGAAAATCCCTGCCTTTTGGGGGTAGGATTCCCATCTCGGACGACCAAACGTTGTACTGTAAATCGACAAAATACTGATACCCATCAGAATAACGAGTATAAAGACAATAGAATAGTCTATTTTTTTAAATTTGTGCAGCATGTAATTATGTTCCCCCAAGCATTCAGAAATCTTCGGTATATCTCATTGTAGAGGATTTCACGGCAAAAAGAAAACCCGCGGAACCTTACATTTTCGTCACCTGTTCCGAAGTACGAACACCCAGGACATGCCGCTCGATTCCGGCAAGGTCCGGTACAATGATTATTTCCGGCCAATGTCCCGCCGTTTCAAGCAAAGCTGCGATGTCGCGAGCCTGCCCTTGGCCCAGCTCAAAACCAATGATCTGCGGCGGCGCAGGCAGCAGCGCCAACTGCTCCAGCATGATACGGTACGGTGCAAGCCCGTCCGGACCGCCGTCCAGTGCCATGCGCGGCTCATGATCGCGCACCTCTTGCTGTAACCCGGCGATATCCGCCGCCGGGATGTAGGGCGGGTTGGACACCAGGATGTCCACCCGAGCCCCGGCGAACGGGGCCAGCAGATCGCCTTCACGGAAGTCGATCTGTAC
>NZ_ANHX01000080.1 GCF_000316035.1 Paenibacillus sp. PAMC 26794 | reverse complement strand
AAGTCGATCTGTACCCCGTTCGCGGCCGCGTTCCGCGCGGCCACTTGCAGGGCAGCCGCCGAGAGATCCCCGGCGCCGACCTGCCAGCGCGGGCGCAGTGAAGCCATCGTCACCGCGATGGCACCACTGCCCGTGCCAATATCGACGGCGAGCGGAGCGCCGTCAGGAAACACGCGGTCGGCTTCGCGCAGCACAGCCTCGACCAACAGCTCGGTCTCCGGCCGCGGAATCAGCACGGCCGGCGTGACTTCGAACGGCAGCCCGTAGAATTCCTGGCTGCCGATAATGTATTGCGCCGGCTCACCCGCAGCCTTGCGCGTGACGGCGTCCTCCCAGCGGCTGCGATGCTCGCTGGGAAAGGGCTCCGGCTGCATCATGTAATACGCGGCGCCATAGACGCCGAGTACATGTTCCAGCAGCAGCCTGGCATTGTTTTGCGGCTCGTATACGCCGCACTTCTCCAAAAAAGAGGAAGCCTCCACGAAGGCTTCCCGACAGCTCTGTTCCGGCGTCATGACAAACTGCGCGCGGGTCACAGATTATTCTCCTCTATCCATCAACTCGGTCTGCTGAGCAATCGTCAGTGCAGACAAGATATCTTCAATCTCTCCGTTCATGATCTGATCCAGCTTGTGCATCGTCAGACCGATACGGTGATCCGTCACACGGCTTTGCGGGAAATTGTACGTACGAATACGCTCACTGCGGTCGCCCGTTCCCACTTTGCTCTTCCGCTCAACAGAGATCTTCGCTTCCTCTTCCATACGTTTCATATCGAAGATACGTGTACGCAGAACCTGCAACGCTTTTTCCTTGTTGGAGTTCTGTGATTTTCCATCCTGACATGTCGCCACGATTCCAGTTGGAACGTGCGTTACCCGTACTGCGGATTTTGTGGTATTAACCGACTGTCCACCGGCACCACTGGAACAGAACGTATCAACACGGATGTCTTTATCATGAATTTCGATATCAAAATCTTCGGCTTCAGGCATAACCGCAACCGTTGAAGTTGACGTATGAATACGTCCGCCGGATTCGGTTGTTGGAATACGCTGTACACGGTGTGCGCCGCTTTCGTATTTCATTTTGCTGTATGCGCCGCGTCCGTTGATCAGGAAAACAACCTCTTTGAATCCACCGAGATCATTTGTGTTAACGTCCATCAGCTCTACACGCCAGCCTTGTGCATCTGCATAACGTGTGTACATCCGATACAGATCTGCTGCAAACAACGCTGCTTCATCTCCACCAGCTGCTCCGCGAATCTCAACAATAACGTTTTTGTCGTCATTCGGATCTTTTGGCAGCATGAGTACACGAATCAATTCGTCCAGTTCCTTCTGGCGAGTGCTCAGTTCGTCAATTTCCATTTTGACCATTTCACGCATCTCATCATCCAGTTTCTCACCCTGCATTTCCTTCGCAGCTTCGAGATCCTGACTTACCTGTTTGTATTCATTGTACGCTTCATAAGTCGGTTGCAGATCGGATTGTTCTTTGGAGTATTCCCGCAGCTTTTTGTTGTCACTTGCCACATCCGGGTCACACAAAAGCTCGCTCAACTTGTCATAACGGTCGGCTAACGCCTGTAATTTATCCAACATGTATAGTCACCTCACACATTATTTTGTCCATGCAAATATCGTTTTCAATAATTATTTCGGTTTCATTATTCATAACATCTATAATCTATATTCCACAACGCACAGGATTCTCACCGAATCCCCTGACCGCAGCATGTATTCACATTCCTGTATGATCGACGTATAACATCGCTACAACGTCATCAAATCCTTTACTTTTAAAGTGAAATCAAGAAATCGCGTACCCTGTATGAAACTCGCTTAAGCTCATCTGTTACAGCGCGAATTTTAACGTGGTATACGACTCTTAATTATAGCATATTCTTATGGTTCTGAATAGTAACTATTCCGCATGCGGATTAACTAATTTTTAGTTCTACAAAATGAAATTGTTGTTCGATATTGTTCCGAAATGTAAAATAAACAAAAGCCACGATGCGCTAACATCGTGACTTCTCTAACAAAGGCCGGTGGGCGACCACGGCGAATTTCAATCAAACGAATGAAAAACCACCGGATTGCAATTCGTCCAACCTAATCCCGGTGGTTTTTCTTGTTCCGCACTGCAAAACTCTAAGTCAAAGACCCCACGAACTTCACAAGAAGGTCGCAGGGTCATGTTATTGAATCTACATATAAAGGTGTAACAACTTATACGTTGAAACGGAAGTGCATAACGTCGCCGTCATTTACAACGTACTCTTTACCCTCAAGACGAAGTTGTCCGCGCTCTTTGGCACCGTTCATGGAACCCGCTGCAACCAGATCGTCGTAAGAAACCACTTCTGCACGGATGAATCCGCGTTCGAAGTCGGTGTGAATGACACCCGCTGCGCCAGGCGCCTTTGTACCTTTACGGATTGTCCAAGCACGAACTTCCTGTACACCTGCTGTAAAGTATGTGTACAGACCGAGCAATTTGTAAGCCGCTTTGATCAACAGGTTCAGACCGGAATCCTCGATACCGAGTTCTTCCAGGAACATTTGTTTATCTTCGCCTTCCAGCTCAGAGATCTCTTCTTCAACCTTTGCACTGATTGGCACCACTTCTGCGTTCTCAGCAGCTGCGAATTCTCTTACTTTTTGCACGTAGGCATTGTTCGCCACGTCGCCGATTTCGTCCTCAGCTACATTGGCTGCGTACAGAACAGGCTTCAGGGTAAGCAAGTGCAGATCGCGCACGATCAGAAGCTCATCATCCGTAAGTTCCATGCTGCGTGCCGGCTTGTCATCGTACAGAACAGCCTTCACTCTCTCCAATACTTCTACTTCTTGAGAGGCAGTCTTGTTGCCGCCCTTCATGTTTTTCTTGGAGCGATCGATTTTCTTCTCAACACTCTCGATATCGGCCAGGATCAGCTCCAGATTGATCGTCTGGATGTCGCTCACCGGGTCAATTTTACCATCGACGTGTGTAATGTTCTCATCTACAAAGCAACGTACCACGTGTACAATTGCGTCTACTTCACGAATGTGGGCAAGGAACTTGTTACCGAGACCTTCACCTTTGCTCGCACCGCGAACAAGACCCGCGATATCTACAAACTCAAACGCCGTTGGTACTGTTTTCTTTGGTACAACGAGTTCTGTCAATTTATCCAAACGCTCGTCCGGTACTTCAACGATCCCTACGTTAGGGTCAATCGTACAGAACGGATAGTTGGCCGACTCGGCACCTGCTTGTGTAATTGCGTTAAACAACGTAGATTTTCCGACGTTCGGAAGTCCTACAATTCCAGCTTTCAAAGCCATGTATATGACAACTCCTCATTGATTACTTGTTCGGTATGGATAATCCTATACATTATATATGACAAACCTCAAGGCATCAAGGAACTTCGCCAATTCGACCAGAGTCCCTTCCGCTCCCCGAAATCCCTGGTTAATGCAGATAATTCGTTTTGCGCAGATCTTAAGTTTGGCCTAGATTATCCGCTATTAGGTTTACCCTTTGATTTCCTTGTACATCGTCAGATCCGTTACCTCATATCCCATCTTGCGATACAGGCTGCTCGCCCGCACATTATGTCCAAACACATGCAAACCAATGCGATCCACGCCAAGACTCAAGGCCGTCTGTTCAAGCGCCTGCATCGTCTCTGTTCCGTATCCCTTACCACGGTGCGCTTCTTCAACCACAATATCCAGCAAAAAAGCATCTTTTCCACGACGATTATCCGTGATATTAAACCAGATATACCCTACATTTCCGTCCACAGGATGCACCAGATTGTAGAGATACGCTCCGGGTGTGTTCAAGCCTTCTTGCAGATAACGTTCATAAGATTCCTCGGCAAGTTGCTGCGCCTCTTCCTCAGCCCAAGTGCCCGCTTCTACTTTTTCCTGTGCAAAATCCTTAATCGATCGAATGCGAAAACTCGCATAATCTTCCTGATTCATTGGAGAAAGTTTCAACTTTTTCCCCTCCTTATTTCGAGTGATCTTCATTATGTATGATCTCTGTGCAGTGCTTTTTGCACTACTAATATCTTATTGTATCCTGTTCTCCCAGTTAGCGCATGAAGTTATTCTAACGATTCGAGCTTCAATTTCATATTTATCCATTTTATTTATAACTTTTGATCTCTTCTCATCGTCTATACCTCATGAAGGAAGGGAGTGGATCATATTGAACACACGTCGCCGATTCTCCAAAAAGAAAATTATTATCTTGTCTGTTATCATACTCGGAATCGCCATCGTCGCTTTTATGAGCTTTCTGAATGCAATGGATCCCTTTCGCCACTTAAGGATCACGATCCACAATCAGTCCGACTATGACCTCACTAATATTCAGGCTAGCCTAGTCCAAGGCGACAACTCGTTAAACAACAATGAGAGTGGCTCCACCTACGTATTCAATAAGGATATTCCCAGCGGAGCAAACGTGAAATTCGCCCCGCAGCTGAAACGTTCCGGGGAGGGGGTCGTCTCCTTGGCGTTTACGGACAGCCGCGGAAAAACCTATAATAAAACGGTTTGCGGTTATACGGAATACTTATCCGGTAATTCCTACGTTACTGTAACCAATGAGAAGGTCACCGTGAAAGAGGAATGTATGTAATAATTCGACAACACGATTATGTAAGTAATTGAAACATTATTACATAACACTGAATAAGGAGGAAATTACATTGTTATTCAACATAATTTTAGGTGCAGGCGTAGCTTTGTCCATATTACTTTCTGCACATCCAGCTAGTGCTGTTGATTTAGAGGATAGAGTGCAAGATGCTCTTACTACTTCTCCAATCACTATGGAGAACACTGAGGATTCGATTATCAATCCAATGGATGTACAGCTTATCAGACCATTCAATTACAGCAGTTACAATGCGTACGAAAAATCATTCACATTGGTTCCTGACAATGGAGAAGATGCAGATGTTTGGATTCAAAACAATAGTACGGATACTATTTATGCCAAAATTACCGTGGGCAATCTTTCCCCCATTGACATTCCAATCAAGAAAGGGACTCAAAAAACAACAAGAATAGGTGTCATAGGCACAACAAACGTCAAAGTTTATATCTATAGTTCAACAGGTCATAAAATGGATATGAATATCAGTGCCCGACAATTTTAATATTATAAATAGTGTAGAGGATACTTCTTAATGAAGTATCCTCTACACTATTTTTGTTCCAGATTATATAGCAAGCAATATGAGTAGACTCAAAATAGATAATTAAATAACTCCTAATGAAGTTTATATCATCTTCATTTCAACCCCGGCCTAACGCCGCTCCACCAGACGTGACGTCTGCTTCAAATCATCAATCCGCCCTGCACCAATGCCGAACATGACGGTACGCAACTCGAATTCAACCTGTTCCAGCCGCTCGTTCAGCGCATCATCGGAAGCGACTGCGGATTCGAGCAGAGATCGGCCAAAACCAGCCAGGTCCGCACCGAGCGCGAGGGCTTTGGCCGCATCCACGCCAGTGTACAGTCCACCGCTGCCAATCAGGGCACCAGTAGGGTTGAGCGCTCGTACTTCCTGAATACACTCCGCTGTGGGAATGCCCCAGTCGGCAAAAGCTTCCGCAGCTGCCCGGCGTACCGGGTTATTGTTGCGGTACTTCTCCACCTGTACCCAGCTTGTACCACCTGCCCCGGCTACATCGATAAACGCTACACCCGCTTCATATAGGCGTTGAGCTGTCACACCATCGATGCCAAAACCTACTTCTTTTACGCCAACAGGCACGTCTAGCTCACGACACAAGTTCTCAATCCGCTGAAATAATCCGCTAAAGTTGGTGTTCCCTTCCGGCTGGAAAACTTCCTGCAACGTGTTCAGATGAAGCACGAGCATGTCCGCTCCCGCAATATCTACAGCGCGCTGGAAGTCAGCTGTTGTGAAACCATAGTTCAGCTGCACCGCACCCAGGTTAGCAATAACCGGGATGTCCGGTGCCCAACGGCGGACATCGAAGGTACTCGCCAGTTCCGGCTGTTCTACGGCAGCCCGGATCGAACCTACGCCGAGCGCCCAGCCTCTGGCGTTTGCTACTCGGGCGAGGCGCTCATTGATCGCGCCCGTTGTTTTGCTTCCACCCGTCATCGAACTGATGAGCAAGGGTGTACGCACCTTTTTGCCAATAAACGAAGTCTCCAGATGCACCTCTTCAAAATCCAGTTCCGGCAGTGGGTGATGGCGAAACGCAAACCGCTCCATACCGCTGGTTACCCCTTCTCCTGCCACATTCTCCTCAAGACAGAGGCGCACGTGCTCTAGCTTCCGTTCTCCCGTAGCCACTTCGGGAAGCAGCCGTTCGCCGGCTCGCTCTTGTTCATTCATGATGAGACCTCCTATGTGAGAATCGTGCGGATCGACAGGATAACCTGCCAGTTCCTTACTTCTATGTATATACGTCTTTTGCAAAAGACAAAAACATTAATCCTATAAGCATTGCAGCTCAGCAGTTTAACTCTATCCAGTATAACGTTCCAAACCGGCTATTGAAAGGATGCCCCGACACTAAATGTCTCACTTAAATCCCGGAGCACCACTATCTCATGCCTACTCAAAAGCACGGATCATCTGTCGCATCTTCGAAGCTGGTTAGCAGAGACGATACACACGCACATGGATCAACAAAACACATTTTCACTCCATCATCTGCACAACGAACTATCTCAAGATTTCAGATGCCAACTGCTCACCAACAAGCTGTCCGGACAACGTTACAATCGGGGTTCCACCGCCTGGATGCGTGGTTCCGCCCACGTACCAGAGACCTTGTACATCTTTGCTTCGGTTGCCTGGTCGCATAAAGGTCTGCTTCACGGAGTTGGACGAGATGCCGTAGATCGACCCTTGGTGCGCCAAGGTATCCCGTTCAATATCTCGCGGCGTGTACCGGATAAGCACATCGGATTGGTTCAACCCGGTAATTCCCCGCGTTGCCAATTGTTCCAGTACAAACGCACCGTAACGTTCCGTCTGCTGCTCCCAATTCCACGAATCCGACAAGTAGGGGGCATTGACTAGAATGAATAGGTTACTGGCTCCCGCCGGGGCCATGCCTGCTTCCGAATAACCGGAATAACAGATGTAGATCGTCGGATCGACAGGCATTTTACGATCACGGAAAATATGGTCGAACTCCGGTTCATACCGTTCCGGGAAAAAGACCGTATGGTGTAACAACGCATCATATTGCCTTCGCACACCCGCTAGCGTCACAAATCCTGAAATGGACGGCTCATACTTCCGTATGCGCGCATTGCTCATCTCTTTCCGATGTTCCGGTGCGAGCAGCAGTCGATTTACGCTAAGCACATCTCCATTCGCAACCACTTGATCTGCTTCGCGGAAGCCTTGATCCGTATCCACGCCAGCCACTTTTCCATTCCGAACAACAATCTGCCGGACCTCTGTGCCGGTAATGATCTGTACACCTTGTTCCCGAGCCAGCCGGGTCATACCTTCGATCAGTTGATAGGTTCCACCTTTGACCCCGTAGATGCCGACTTCTGCTTCCACATGCCCCATCATGGCAAAGATGGAAGGCGATTGATACGGTGATGATCCCACATAGGTCGCGTACCGTCCGAACATAGCCAGCGTATGCGGATGTTGGAAATACGAGCGCAGTAGCTTATCCAGCTTCACCGTTGGCCGCACGCGGAGCAGGCTGCGCAGCATTTGGAGATTGTATTTGTCAGAAGGAGACAGCAGCAACTTACCTAGAAAATGACGATTGGCTTCCGCATACAGTGCAGCAGACTCATCCATAAATGCATCATAACGAGCTGCATCCTCCGGACTGTACGCCGCGATCTGTTCCTTCATCCACCTGCGATTGCCTGACAAATCTACCACTGTGCCATCTGCGAATACATTACGCGTGCGCGGCTCTAACTCATATAGCTGTACGTAATCTTCCATTGCTACTCCCGCATGATCGAAGACGGAACGAAAGGTCGATGGCATCGTGATCGTGCTCGGTCCACGGTCAAAATGATACCCGTCCCGCTCAATCTGCTGCAGCTTGCCACCTACGTGTTGCTGCCGTTCCAGAATGGTCACCTGCACACCTTGTGAAGCCAGTCGTATCGCACACGACAAGCCTCCGAATCCTGCACCGATAATAATGACGTTACCTCTCAACTGTACCGCCTACCTTTCCATACATACCCCTTGCCGGAGCGGCCTGCCTGCCAGGAAGCAAGTCCGATGGCAATGACACAGGCCATGCTGACCGGTTGCAGAAGGGCGAGCCACCAGGGTTGTCCGCCAGCATGATCCGCTACTCTTTTCACAGCCATACCTACTAAAGTTCCTAACAATCCATACAGAATGGACATCGAACTGCCCATAAGGAGTCCAATAATCAATCCTAGTGGAGGCACAATATACATCAGTGTATACATTAACATCGTGCCAAGCAGCAGCACGTCTTTGCGCCCCATACCTTCGTACATGTTTTTCTTGTATCCATTCCATACTTCTGCACCGTTCTGATACATGCGGGTATTCGTTACGTCATGCACGTCTGTCAGCATCACCGGATGACCTGCACGTTTAACCGCTTTGGCGAGACTCATGTCATCCACCAGATGCGCCTGAATGGCAGCATGACCACCGGAAGCCTCGTAACTGGAGCGATGAATCAGCAAAAAAGCCCCCGTAGCGGCCACAAACATCGGACTGGATGATCTGCGTATCATGAAAATGGGCAGATGACTGATGATGGTGAAGACCATCATGGGTACAACAAGCTTTTCCATCCACGTCTTCGTTACTTGATAAGGAAAACCGGTTACCAGACCCCCGCTCTGCTCACACCCTGCCGCAAGAGTCTGCCGAATGGCACTTGGCTCCAGACGCACATCCGCATCCACGAACATATACCATTCTCCCTTGGCCTCCTGAACCAGCCTGTGACACGCATGGGATTTCCCCATCCAGCCCTCGGGAAGATCAACACCATGAAGTAGACGCACACGTGCATCGCGATCCGCAATCGCTTGTACCATGGCCGCTGTCTCATCTTCGGAGCGATCATCCAGCACCAATACTTCCATCCGGAATCCTGTTGTATCACTCGCGAGTACACTTTCAAGACATCCTTCGATATGTAGTCTTTCATTTCTGGCTGGAATCAGTACCGAGACCAGCAGGTCTGGTGGTTGTATCTTGTCTGCCCGGAATGAACGTACTTTGGGCAGACAGGAGACATTCCATAGAGCGAACAGCAACTGTATGCCCAATATGCAGGTAAGCACAATCCAGAAGATTTCAGATGCATTCATGCTAACGGTTCACCCGCTTTCGTGCCGCATCGTATTTTTCACTTGTCGAACGTACATGACGAATCAGTGGAATCGCATCTGGCAAACTTCCCTGCCCCATCCGTATAAGCTCTGATCTATGATCGTCTAACTGCTGTTCCAGCACATGGCCGAGTCTGGCGGCAATCTCTTCACTCTTCAACGCCTTCCAGTCTTCCATCACAGCTGGGCCCGCCTGCATCGATATTTCCGGTAGATCATGCCGGACCATCCCATGGCACAAGGTTACCGGTACGGCGATGGCATTCGGAGAACGACGAAGCAACAATCCGATGCCTGGACGGAACTGAATTGGTCTGGCCTCCTGATGCAATATTTCTCCTTGGGGAAAAATCCAGACCCTTTTACCTGAATCCAATAATTCACTGGTGTACTGTAGAGAGGTCCGAATACCGGACGCACTCTCCTTATTGATCGAATACGCACCCAATTTACGAAAAAAAGCATATTGCTGAAGCTGTTGCTCCTCCATCATCACATAATGATCACCCCGCGATGTCTGCCTGGCCGCATGATAGAGCAGCAGACCATCCCACCAGGAGCTGTGATTCATGAAATAGATCACCGGACGAGTCGCTTCAATCGGGGAGTTGTCCCTGATGTCCACCTGTGGGTCCAGTGACCCTGTGAGCGTGAAGGAGCGGAAGCGCCGACGTAGCAGATAATAGTGATTGTATAAGGCAAAAATACGATTAAACGGTTTTGATTTTACGGCGCGAATCATAGAGCCAGCTCCCTTCGGCAAGAAGCACACCAGCAATGGCGATGATAAAACTGCCTGTAATCCCTTCCTTTAGAGCAAGCAGGCCGAACAGAAGAATAAACAGCTGATACAACCATTTTGCACACAGCAACGAGCTTCGGTCATTAGGCATGGCCGGAAGGAAAAGAGATAAGAATGCACCCATGATAAACCAGCTTATGTAATTGGTCCACGGAACCCCGTAGAAGCCACCTGGAGCTTGCCACTCCCAGAATCCTCTCGCATGTGCAACAGGGTCGAGTACCAGATCGATTACAATCGCCCAGAACCCGGTCTTCACTGCTCGAAGCAATTTACCCGTCCAGGTTGAACCACCACCACTTAACAGCGCCGAGTTACCAACCACTGCGATCCAGGCAAAACCCAGCGTAACAGGCACACTGAACAGATGTATTCCGAAGAAGTCAGAGTAGGCATACTCCCCAAAGGGCCAATGGGTGTGAACCCCTACCCACTCCACGCCCATACCTCCCAGCCAGATGATCACAGATGATATCCAGAGTCCGGGTTTCAGCCAGATGACTGACTGGTCGGACAGGCCTGTCCGATTACGCCCTTGGTAGATCAGATCCAGCACATACAATGCATAGAAGATTAGAAATAAACCATTCGAAAAGGACAATACGTCCGGCACACCAATCGTTAGCATCAAGGTTGCTCCAATGACATACCACGCCCAGTAAAGCCACTGGATCATCAGGATACCGCCGTTCGGGAGGCTTGATAGGCCAGCATCGGGTAACGTTTCACAATCGCACCCAGCATCTCCAGTTTCAATTCATCGCTAACATATGCCCGTTTGGTATATACGTCATAGTCGTTGCGTTCAACCGCGTGTAGAATGGTGGAGTAAAAGGCTGCTGCCAGCTCGATGGAAAACGCACTTTCCGTTGGGTACGTATCCAGACGATCCATGCCAATACGGAACCAGTTCAATGCTGCCGCTTTTAATTCATGAACAATGGCAATAAAGCGCTCGTCCACGACCCCGTCTTCAAAGTCCTGCTCGGAGTAACCATGCTTCTCCATGATCTCCAGCGGAACATACCGGCGCACTCTGGCCCGATCTTCACCAACATCCCGAATAATATTGACGATCTGCATCCCTTTACCCAAAGCAATCCCGTTCATGGCTACTTCCGCGCCGTTATCATCCCGCAATACAGGCAACAACATCTCGCCTACGGTTCCGGCCACCAGATAACAATAATGCTCCAGTTCCTGCATCGTTGCATAATGCGTTACTTTAAGATCTGTGAGTTGCCCTTCCATCTGACGGAAGAATGGCCCCTTATCCAGATGAGGGAAACTGCTGAACAACCATCTCAGTGCTGGCCAGATAAAATGTCCTTCCGCGTCGTCCAACTGATCAAACAAATCATGGATCTCGTGAATCGTATAGGGCGAATGTTCCGGCTCGTCTACACTGTCATCAATCATGCGGCAGAAGGCATAAATGACATATACCGCTTCCCGACGTGGACTTGGTAGCCCTCTAAAGGCCTGATAAAAAGAGGAAGAACCCTTTTGCATCAACTCTTCACACCTGCTCAAAATCGCATCATTCATGTTCCCATCTCCTTCATGAGTTGATTGACGGCCATCCGTGCACTCTGCATTACAATCGGCACTCCGCCACCTGGATGTACAGATGCTCCTGCGGCATATAATCCCTTTATATTAGGGAATGGTTTGGGTTGCGGTCGGTATACACCGGACTGGAATAATACAGGTGCTATACCAAAGCTTCCGCCCCCATAGAGCCCGTCTCGCTCTGCGTCAGCGGGTGTACGTACCTTTTTCCACTTGATCGCTGCACGAAGTCCCGGGAATCCACGTTGCTCCGCTTCTTCCAGTACCCGTTCTGCCAATGCTTCACTCTCCTGATCCCAGTCGACACCTTCGGCATCTGGTACGGGAATGAGGAAATATAATACACTCTGTCCTTGAGGCGCTGCAGTTTCATCCAATGCGACCGGATTAAATACGTAAAATGAGGACTTTGCCGGAATGCGTCGCTGATTGAACACTTCCTGCAAACTGCCTTCAAGACTCGGTGGCAGGAAGAACTGGTGCGTCGTTGCATCTTCCCAGGTTTTGTCCACGCCCACATAGAGCAATACACATCCGGAAGAGGGGCGATACGGTTTTCTTTTACGTGCTACCTCTGGTGATTGTCCAAGCAAACCTGATAGATGGGGGAAATCACCATTGTAGATAACTGCATCCACATTTTCTGCGCCTGCTGCCGTTTCTATACCTTCACACACACCATTTTTAATCTTGAGTCCGGTCACTTCCGAATTCAGCACGACACGTCCACCACGTGATATCAGTTCCTGTTCCAGAATGGCCGGCAATGCTGCATATCCACCTTTGACCATCCAGATGCCATATTCATGCTCTGCGTAAGGTAAAAGGGAATAGATACCTGGCGTTCCAAACGGTGATCCACCGATGTATAAACTTTGCAGAGAGTACGCATCAAGCAATTCCTCATGCTCAAAATAATCGCCTACCGCTTTCCGGACACTTTTGTGTGCACGCAATCTGCCCATGAGTGACATGAGCGAAGGGGTGAAGAAATCCCTTTTGCGCGGAAAAGCCCTTTCCAGAAACGCTGCCCTGCCTGCCGGAAACAACGTGTCCATATCTTTCATGAATCGTGTGAATCCCCGGCTCTCTCCCGGGAACAAACGTTCAATCTCCGCCGTCTGTTCTTCACGTGAGGTCATCTTGGTCATGACACGACCACTGTGATAATGCACTCTGTATAACGGATCACAGCGAAGTAACTCAATCTTCGAACGATCTACGCCTGCTTCCTCCATTATGCCAAGTAACATCTCCGGCAGCAGTACGATCGTTGGCCCCTGATCGATCCGATACTCGCCTTCCTGCTCATATCCAATGCGTCCGCCAACGCGGGAACCCCGTTCATACACGGTGACATCCCAGCCTTGACGGTTCAATAACAGTGCCGAAGTAAGTCCGCCAATCCCTGCGCCTACAATAGCGGCCCGCTTCATGAATGCCCTCTGGCTTCTGCCGTCTTCACATAAGTGGATGGCTTAGAACGTGTGCGTGCGTCCTCTTCCTGAATCAGTCTGACACTGATCCGTGCCGATTCGAAAATCGTGGGCAACCCGCTGCCCGGATGTGTTCCGCCGCCTACCAGCCATACACTTTTCAACTCTTCAAACTGGTTATGGGGACGCAGATACATCATCTGACCCAGGTTATGTGCCATATTAAACGTTGCTCCGCGATACACATCTAGTTCAGTCTCCCAATCAAGTGGAGTGAACAGCATACATTCTTCAATACGGCTACGTATGTCTGCCAGCTCAGGAATGCCTTCCATGCGTTTCATCATGGCCTCCTGCACATTCTCCCGTTCTGCCTCCCAATCAATGTCTGCGGTAAGGTTAGGCGTAGGCATAAGAACATACAAAGCAGATTTCCCTTCCGGTGCCAGCGTCGAATCAAGTCTGGAAGGGTTATGAATATATAGAGATGGATCGGCTGATAACATTTTATGCTTTGTAATCTCATCAACGTTTAACCGGTAGTCCTCGGGAAAATAGATCGAGTGATGCGGCAGGTCCACATCACCATCCACGCCCAGATACAGCATTGCTGTAGAGCAGGAATACTTTTTGCGTTTCATTTTCTCCGGGGTATATTTCTTAAGCACGCCTGGTTCAAACAGATGGTTAACCGCATGTGCAAAGTCGGCGTTCACCACCACATGGTCTGCTTCGATGCGTTCACCGTTCTCAAGCAACACACCTTCTGCACGACCATTGCGAACGATGACCTGTTTCACCGGGGTGGAAGTATGTATGCGTCCTCCGTATTCTTCCACGACATCGGCCATGGCTTGGAAGATCCGATTCACGCCGCCAATGGGGTGGAACAATCCGTAGTGATGCTCAATAAACGATAATATGGTAAAGGTACCCGGACAATCCCAGGCAGACATGCCAAGGTATTTGGATTGAAATGTAAATGCCCAGCGCAGACGCTCATCTGTAAAATAGCGGGACAAGATCCCGTAGACCGTATTGTGGACATCAAGCTTAGGTAGAGCTGTTACCGCATCCTTGCGTAGATAGTCAGTCAACTTGCCAAAAGGACGACGGAGCAGAGGCATGACTTTGCCAAATTTCACTTCTTCTTCTTGCATGAACCGAAGGTAATTGTCTTCATTGCCCGGAAACAATTCCTTAATCTGTGCAGCTGTATCTTCCCGATTACGAGAAGGCTTGAACACCTTGTCACCAAAGTTCAGTGCGTACAGCGGAGTTAGCTCTTTCATATCCACATAATCGGATAATTTGCGTCCCACCACATCGAACATCTCTTCGATCAGCTGTGGCATCATCAAAAATGTAGCACCCCGGTCGAATCGATATTCACCCAGTTCCAATCTGGCAGAACGCCCCCCGATGACTGGCTGTTTCTCATACACATCTACCTCGTACCCCTGACCGGACAATAACATCGCTGCTGCAAGTCCACCTGGACCTGCGCCAATGACAGCTGCACGTTTGCGTTGTTGATTCGGTATCATGCCACTCACCTTTCTATGTAGGGAATTCCTATAGTTCTCTAGCCCCTAACCTATTATTAAACCGCCCAAGAACACTTTAAGCGGTAACTAGCAAAAACATTATACAAATATAATACAAATATTATACGACCTTGTAAACCAAAAAATGACCCGTCGGTCAAAATACCTGGTAATCCATTTATAAACACAAAAAACACCCTTTGATCACTTTCGTCAAAGGATGTCCTTTATACACTAACCTATTCATATCATTTGAGATTATGTTTAATTAGTGGCCTGTCCGAACCTTGCACCAGGTGGTCGCTCCATAAGATACTCACGTTCCATCCATGACTGCCAATCTGCTGAACTCTCCGGCATAATCCATTGCGGATAACGTGCATGCTCTGCACGCTCATAGCCTTTACCTCCAAGTACAAAGCGAATATGCGGGAACTCGTTCATAATCCGCTCGACGAGCTGATCACACCGTTCAAGAAGCCCTGGACTTGTGATCGAAAGGCAGACCAGCTTGATCTTTTGCTCCCGAATAATCGGGAAGATGCCTTCCTCTGGCGTGTTGGCACCGAGATACAGTACTTCCGCGCCATTTTTGCGCATAAAGAGAGAGAACAGCAGCAATCCGACCTGATGATGCTCCCCTTCCGGACACAACGCCAGAACTTTGGGCAGATGCGGATAGATCGGGAACAGATGGAAAAACTGATAAAACCGCTGTGATATCAGCTGTGTCATGAAGTGTTCCTGAGCCACCGAAGCCCTGCCTTGCTCCCATGCATCTCCAACCCGAACCAGAATGGGCACCAACACATGATAGAACATCGAGTCATACCCATACATGGTGAAACCAAAATCAATCAAACCATTGGCACGTTCACCCTGAAAGTTGTAGAGCGAGTCATAGATCTGATCTGCCATGCGTGCGTAGGCTTCTTCCATCGTAGGCACCGGAGCCATGATCGGCGTGGGCACAGCCTCGGGCGGATTTAATTTGTTTACTTTCAACATCCGTACCGCTTCCGAAATATTGGTCTGATGTAGCTCAACCTGTTCTTTCAACCAGCGCAGATCCGCAACATTCTCTTCGGTATACATTCGATAACCCGATTCCGTCCGCTCAGGGGTGACCGCACTATACCGATTCTCCCAAGCCCGGAGCGTCACCGTCGGGATACCGAGCATGGCAGCGACTTGTTTGATGGAATACACCTTATTACCCACTTTCTTTCCTAAATGTCCAGATTTCAAAGGTTATATCATTGGTTCCCCGTCCTTGTCAGGCATATGAAAACCCTAACATTCTACAAAAATAATACACTCATTATACACAACGCTCAGACACCTGTCGATTGCATACTGCCAATTTTGCCATATGCATTTTACCGCTACATTCGTTATGCTGGCGGGTTCTCCTGCGTCAACGTTATCATCCGTGTGGTAATAGAAGTCAGCAAGTACAGAAGGGGGAGTCCACCGTTGGCCTCATTACGCCGCCATACATCAGACCGCAAGTCTTCACGCGGCAAATTTCCATACATACGAACAGGACTTGTCCTATTGGTCCTATGGCTCATCGCCGTCATGCTCTATCAGACCTACAAACCATTACCAGCGGGCATTTCCTACGAAAGTCCGGAGTATCGTGTGGATCAAGTCGAGTTCCTGCACGACCTCACTTATCCTTCCTCCGACGGACAGATGGAGCACGAGCAGCAGATTTTCCAGCGGATGATGCAAATTGTGGAGGAAGCAGAGCAGTTTGTCCTGGTGGATATGTTCCTGTTCAATAATTATCAACATAAGGGACAGAACTTTCCTCCCGTGAGTACTGAATTCACCGAAGCGCTGGTCACCAAAAAAAATCAACATCCTGATATGGACATCTGGTTCATTACAGATGAAGTAAATACCAACTATAACTCAGCACCCAATCCGTTGCTGGAACAAATGAAACAAGCAGGCATTCATGTGGTCATCACGGATGTGGACCCTTTGCGTGATTCAACTCCAGTATACTCTGCGGTCTGGCGGACCTTCTTCCAATGGTTTGGCCAATCCGGAGATGGCTGGATCAAAAACCTCATGGCCACGGATGGTCCGGATGTAACGGTCCGTTCCTATCTCAAGCTGCTCAACGTGAAGGCCAATCATCGCAAAGTTGTTGTTAGTGAGAAGACGGCGATTGTCTCTTCTGGCAATATTCATGATGCGAGTGCCTACCACTCGAATATTGCATTTGAAGTAACAGGTCCAATCATTGGCGATATTCTTCAGTCCGAGCAAGCTGTTCTCGACATCTCAGGCGGAGGCAAGGTTCCTGCCTACACAGCTCCTTCCTCGAATTCAAACACGGGAGATTTGCGAATACGCTATTTAACTGAAGGCAAAGTGAATGACGCTGTACTCCATGAGATCAATCAAGCTGGCAAAGGTGACACCTTATGGATGGGCATGTTCTATGTGGCCTCTCCGAAAGTATTGGAAGCCCTGCTGGAAGCCGCAAAACGAGGAACCGAGATCCGGCTTGTACTGGATCCAAATGAAAATGCCTTTGGTCAGGAAAAGATCGGGATTCCGAACCGTCCTGTCGCTGCTGAATTGTATGATAAATCGGACGGTAAAATTCAGATCCGCTGGTATAACACCACCAAGGAGCAATACCATACCAAGATGATCTATCTTGCCAAAGCAACCGGAGATCATATTGTCCTCGGGGGTTCAACCAACTTTACACCACGAAACATGAATGACTACAATCTGGAGAATGATCTATGGGTTGCTGCACCTCCAGACAATAAGTTCACACTCGATATCGCGAATTATTTTGAGCGCATTTGGAATAATAATGATGCCGAGTTCACGTTAGACCTGGATGAGTTTCAGGAGAAGACTACGTTTTTGAAAGGTATCCTATATAAGCTGCAACTGATTCTGGGTCTTACGACCTTTTGATCAGAAACCACATCCATACCTGTTATATCCGCCTGTACTCTACTGTGCAGGCGGATATTTTCATCTTGACAGGTGATGTAAAGTGTGGAAATATAATTACCTAACGACCGTTAGGAAGGTGATTGAATGACTGCACAATCCATTCGGGATGCAGCCCTGTTCCATTTTGCCAGAGATGGCTATGAGGGAGCTTCTCTAAGAGCTATTGCTGATGAAGTCGGGATTAAAAAACCGTCCATATATGCGCATTTCAGCTGCAAGGATGACTTGTTTTTACACACACTGGACTTTGCATTTCACGAGGTAACACGGCACACACTGGAATATTTCCGTGATCATGCGGATCTGCCATTGGAGCAGAGGCTGAAGGGTTTGCTGATCTGGTTCGAACAAGAATACAATGCCCATGCTTCGGCTCGATTGATGTTGCGTAATTGTTTTTACCCACCCCTTTCTCTGTATGGAGAAGTGATGGATCAGGTGTATCCGTTTATCGATGGTATGGAACGTGCACTGACTCGTCTGCTGCAAAGGGCAATGCGCAATGGAGATATTCCAGCAATTCCCGCAGAACAAGCCGCCGTTGCATTTATGACGTTTCTCGACGGTATTACCGTGGAGATTATCTATGGAAGTTCCCGTCGGTACAAGAGACGGTTGGAAGCAGCCTGGCCTGTATTTTGGCATGGCATTCATCATTTGAACGAAGAGGCACAAAGCGTTGTGCCGGAAGGAGATTTAACAACATGAACCGCAACTGGTTATATGTATTTATCGGTGGAATTATTGAGATTGTCTGGGTAAGCGGGCTGAAACATGCCTCGAATGCCTGGGAGTGGACTTTAACGGGGATTGCCATCGTGATCAGCTTTGGACTGATCATTGCTGCTTCCAAAAGGCTGCCTGTGGGTACGGTGTATGCCGTCTTTACGGGAATTGGTACGGCGGGTACCGTCCTGACGGAAATGGTACTGTTCGGTGAGCCGTTCCGCTTGGCCAAAGTATTGCTCATCGGGCTGCTGCTCTGCGGCGTAATCGGACTGAAGCTGGTTACGGATCAGCAAGAAGCCAAAGGAGGTGCAGTATAATGGCTTGGATGGCAATTGTAGGTGCAGGGATATGTGAAATTTTCGGCGTAATCGGTATTAATGGTGCTTCCACCAAGAAAGGATGGCCATACATCGTACTTATGCTGGTGTCGTTTGTGTTCAGCTTCTCGTTGTTGTCCTACGCCATGACGTCTATTCCGATGGGCACAGCGTATGCCGTGTGGACGGGGATCGGGACGGTCGGCAGTACGTTAACAGGCATGTTCCTGTTCGGTGAACGGAAAGAAGCGAAGCGTATCCTGTTTATCGCGATGATTTTGGTGGCAGCGGTTGGGCTGAAACTGATCACGTAAATTACACTCCGTAATATAAAGCAGATACAACAAAGGTATCTAAGTAAGGATTTCCTTTGTTGTATCTGCAAATAATTTATATAGCCCTCTCGATTTCACAAGTAAACATGCATGCTTCAAGATGCATCTATTTCCTAGTAGTCCCCTTTGGAAAGCAAATAATTGTATTGCTGAGGGTTCTCTCTTATCACATCTGCTAACTCTTCATACCAATGAGATAACACAACACTTCTAATCCTTTGCGCATTTGGATCTTTGGGTTGCAGAAAACCACTGCCAATCCATTGCTTTACTTTTTCTCTTGCTGTACGATCACCCATTCCAAGAAGAATCATAATTTCCGGAGTAGTGATTTCATCTTGTTTAAACACTAATTGGCGAAACAATTGACGTTGTTGAATATCAAGTTGCCGTATTAAGTCTGGCTCAACACGTAATAATTCTGCATTTTTCTCTCGAACAATATCAGCTGCTTGAGAGTACACTTCTGCTAATCCTCCAAGAAAGTACTCAAGCCATGGCGTTAAATCTGCATCGTTTCGGCCAAAATAATAATTATGTGATAATCCCATCTGCAGAGCTTTATAGTAATCACTTAAATTTCGATCATAAAAATTTTCTAGAACGAATAGTCTTTTTAGTCCATAACCCCCAAGTCGAAGTATATAAGTAGCAATCATCCTAGCTACCCGCCCGTTCCCATCCATGTAGGGGTGAATCGTCAAAAACTGCCACATAGCTATACCTGCACGAATCGGAGCTGGCAATTCATGTGTCTTAGGTGAATTTAACCAAGCGACATAATCCTCCATAAGTATAGGTACATCGATATGTTCGGGCGGCAAATAAAATCCAGATTGATTTCTGTCACCTACCTTATTCTGTTCCATTCGATATTCACTGAACTTTGGTCGTCCCCCATGAGAAATACGAATAATGGCATGAAGCTTTTTTATCCATTCTTCTGTGACTGGAAGTCCTCTTTGTTCCGAATCATCAAGTATATCGATCGCTTTCATCAAATTGTATACTTCTTGCTCATCCTCTACGTTACTATTTTTATACAGTGCTCTACGTTTTTTTTCATCCTCAAGGTCGTTACCTTCCATTCTTGTAGAAAGTAAAACGGTTGTTTCTTTTGCTTCCTTTTGAAGTTGTTGTAAAATATCTACCGGTAATGGTAATTGCTCAATCACCACACTTGCACGCTGGATTTCAAGCAAGCTATTGATCATTTTCGTAGTACTTGTAAATTTAGGATTAAACATGTTATCCCTCCTGTTTATATTATATCACTTTTACCGCTATTTTACCGCTATATTTAAAAATATGTTTGATATATGCAATGCTAAGGTACATTACAGCCACATCTTGTCCCATCTTCGCTCGGATCCCTAATGTCACTATACACACAGCACTTCTTAACCCACTCTCATTTTCCAATTTACTCCCATTTGAATTCCTTTAACCAGATCGTTTATACTTATTTTGACCTTAAAGTCAATTCAAGAACTCACAAGTTCCCTGATGAGGTGAATGTATCGTTAATGAACCCTATACATGAGATGAATGAGAAGAAAAAGCTCATCATTACTACAGCACTCAAGTTATTCTCATCCAAAGGCAGTGCTGCAACATCCATGCAAGAGATTGCAGAATTATGCGGGATGTCCAAAGGCAGCCTCTACATCATGTTCAAGTCCAAAGAGGAATTAGAAGCCAGTACTCTGGAGTACTGCATGTACACGCTCATGGACGAGATGACACAGATTGAGCATGAAACCAGCCTTACCTCGCGAGAACGTCTGCAAAAGCAGATTGAGACACTGCTCATCCATATTGCCGAACTTAAGGAGTTTTTGCGAGTACAGATGCGCAGCATGATGATGGATGATGAACAGCAACGCAAGGAACAATGCCATCCGCTGCAAAGAGATCTGGAAGTCCGTACCTTACATTGGTTTAAGGATAAGCTGGAGGAGCAGTACGGATCGGAGATTGAACCTTATACGATTGACCTTATTTTGCTGACACAGGGGCTATTCCTTTCCTACGTCAAAATCTGGTTTACAGAGATGCCGTCCCTTACCGTTACCAAAATGGCAACAAATTTACTGCAAATGATGGACTATGCAGCGCACGGATTCCTTAAGCAGCGACCTTTGCCTTTGATTCCTTTGGAGGACTGGCCTGCATGGATTACCGAACCCCATCCGGATTCCACGGTGATGCGGCATCCTATTCATATTATCAAGAAAATGCAGGATATTGCTGCCTCCGAATTGCCTGCTGGGCAACCAAAGAATGATGTACTTGAGACCATTGCCATTCTCCGGCAGGAGATGATGGAATTCACACCGCGGCGTGCCATTATTCTGGGCATGATGCACAATCTGGAGAACGTAACTGCCATTCAATCTTTGCACTCCGAGCTTCAGCATATTCTGGATGCCATGTATAGCCGGTTCATCCAAGCTGACTCGTCACACACATAAACAGGAGAAACAGAGAGGAGAAGAAACCATCGTATGAAAGGTATTATTAATTTTTCACTGAACAACAAGTTTGCGATTTGGATTCTGACGATTATCATCTCTTTCGCAGGTTTGTACAGCGGATTGACGATGAAACAAGAGACAATCCCAAACATCAACGTACCGTTTCTGAATGTCACTGCCATTGATCCGGGGGCTGCACCGGAGGGAATTGTTGAGGATGTCACGAAGCCTCTGGAAGTAAAACTACGCAATGTAGATGGCGTGAAGACGGTGACCTCCACTTCCATGGAGAACGCAGCATCGATCACACTCGAATTTGATTATGGAACAGATCTGACCAACGCGACGGCAACCGTTCGTGAGGCACTGAATGAAGTACAACTGCCTGACAGCGTACAGAAGCCGACCATTTCCAAGTTCAGCATTAACTCTTTCCCGGTTGTATCTCTGAGCCTGTCCGACAAGGACGGTGGTGACCTGGAACAATTGACACGACTGGTTGAATCGGATATTCAGCCTGCACTCGAAGATATTGACGGTGTAGCTCAGGTCCAGGTGTCCGGTCAATATGTGAAAGAAGTTCAATTGAAGTTTGACCAAGCCAAAATGGCCGAGCTGGGCCTAACGGAAGATACGGTAAACGGTATCGTTCAAGGTTCCTCCATCCGTGTGCCCCTTGGATTGTTCGAACTGGATAAATCCCAGAAGGCCGTTGTCGTGGATGGAAACGTCGTCGATATTGATGATCTGAAAAACCTTGCCATTCCAGTCGTACCCGGCGGTGCGGAAGCTTCCACAGGCAATGGTTCAAACGCAGCCCCCCAAGGCTCTGGAGCACCAACTGGTGAAGCTGGTCAAGGTACCGCTCCAAGTGCTTCACAAGGAACGGACCATGCTGCAGGCCAAGCCGCTGGTGGTAATGCCGGTGTGGGTAGCCCTTCAGGTGCTGCCAACGCAGCTGGTATCCCTACAGTGAGATTAAGTGAAATTGCCAAGATCGAAGTCATCGGTCAAGCGGAATCCATTTCCCGGACAGACGGTAAGGAATCGATCGGTATTTCCATTGTAAAATCCAACGATGCCAACACGGTTGATGTCGTTAACGCAGTCAAAGATAAAGCGGAAGAGTTGCAATCGCAGTTCAAAAATGCTGATTTGACTGTCCTGCTCGACCAAGGTAAGCCGATTCAGGACTCGGTGAACACGATGCTGGGCAAAGCCGTTTTTGGCGCTTTGTTTGCCATCCTGATCATCCTGCTATTCCTGCGTAATATTCGTTCAACCATTATCTCCATTATCTCGATACCGCTCTCCTTGCTCATGGCATTGACTGCGCTCAATATGATGGATATCACCTTGAACATGATGACGCTGGGTGCCATGACGGTTGCCATCGGACGGGTTGTCGATGATTCCATCGTTGTTATCGAGAACATCTACCGCAGATTAACACTTAAAGGTGAGAGATTGAAAGGCCGTGAACTGGTCCGCGAAGCAACGCGCGAGATGTTTGTGCCAATCCTTTCTTCCACGATCGTAACGATTGCTGTATTCCTGCCACTGGCATTGGTAAGCGGTATGGTCGGTGAGTTATTCACACCATTTGCACTGACCATGGTATTCGCTTTGCTGGCATCCCTGATCGTGGCAATTACCATTGTGCCGATGCTTGCGCACACCCTGTTCCGTAAAGGGTTGAAGAACAAACAGAATCACGAAGAAAAACCAGGCAAGATGGCGGAAGGTTACAAACGCCTGCTGAACTGGACTCTGTCACACAAACTCATCACGGTCAGTATTGCAGTGATCCTGCTGGTCGGCAGTTTGTTCCTGTACCCGTTCATCGGTGCAAGCTTCTTGCCGGAACAACAGGATAAATATGTGACCATTACGTACAGCCCGCAAACCGGAGCTTTGCGTGAAGATGTAGAAAAAGAAGCACTCGTTGCCGAGAAGTGGTTGCTGGAACAACCGGGTCTGGAGAAAATGCAATATTCCATCGGCGGCACGAACCCACTGAGCAGTATGGGTGGCGGTGGTTCCAACTCGGCTCTATTCTATATTGAATATAACGAAGATACGAAAGACTTTACTCAAGTGAAAAAACAGCTTGTAGAAGGTCTGAAGAAGGAAGTTACCGTAGGAACCTGGAATGAACTCGACATGTCCGGCGGTCTGGGTAGCAGTGGTCTGAGCCTCTCCATCTATGGCGATAATGTAGAGCAACTCAAACCTGTATCGGACGAGATTCTGAAACTGGTTGAAGCGGACAAGGATAATTTTGAAAAAGCAGACACGACACTCGCTGACACCTACGGGCAGTATACGCTCGTTGCAGATCAGGAGAAACTAAGTTCCCTGGGCCTGACTGCAGGCCAACTGGCTATGGCACTGAGCCCGGCACGGGAACGTCCTGTGCTCACGGAAGTGGATATTGATAATAAAACGTATAAAGTATATGTAGAGACAGACGACAAAACATTCAGCAGTATTGATGAGATTGAGGATGAAACCGTCACTTCACCGCTCGGCATCCAAGTTCCGATCAAAGATGTTGCCAAAGTGGAAGAAGGTACTTCCCCGAACTCCATCATGCAAATTGATGGTAAGGTTGTTGTACAAGTCACAGCCAACATCCTGGCTTCGGATGTAACGAAAGCTTCGAGTAACCTACAGGCTGAGATCGACAAGCTGGATCTGCCTGATGGCGTTGAAGTGAAGTTTGGCGGTACAACCGAACAGATTAATGATACCTTTACTCAACTGGGTCTCGCCATGCTGGCGGCCATCGCCATTGTATACTTCGTGCTCGTTGTTACATTCGGCGGCGGATTGGCACCATTCGCAATCCTGTTCTCCCTGCCATTTACGGTTATTGGTATTATGGTAGGTTTGTTCATCGCTGGTGGTACGCTCGACGTCTCCGCCATGATGGGTGGACTGATGCTCATCGGGATCGTGGTCACCAACGCCATCGTGTTGATCGACCGTGTGATTCACAAGGAAAAAGAGGGTATGTCTACCCGTGAAGCCTTGCTGGAAGCCGGCGCAACTCGTCTGCGTCCAATTCTGATGACCGCTCTCGCGACCATTGGTGCCCTGTTGCCACTGGTAACGGGTCTCGAAGAGAGTGCGGGTATCATCTCGAAGGGATTAGGAATCACCGTAATCGGTGGTCTGATCAGCTCCACGCTGCTCACCCTGGTTATCGTACCGATTGTGTATGAGTTCCTGATGAAATTCAAAAAGAAAAGAATCGAAGATTAATTAGATAGCGGTATTATGTATTATCCCCTCATGGGTAGACAGTGAAAAAAGAGGACATGTTAGAATGCACTCATACACTGGATACCGGAGGGGATTTTTGTTATGCCCTTTGATTTCACCTAACAACAAGCGCACGATCATTTGTATTTATTGAATAAATATTCGGAAAATATGACATATCCCCTCGTAATCTTGTTCATTTTCTTGTATAAAGATTGAATAGATAGGGTGGAATCCATTAGAACGAAGCTTTCAAATCCAGAAATCGGGGTGGTCATGATGTTTGATTGGCTGGGATGGAGAAAAGGATTGCCGCTGTGGCGATCGTATCGGTTGAACGCACATATGAAGGAAGATGTGGAACAGATTTTCGAGGGAATTGCCGAAACGAGACGGCAGCTTATGATGGACTGGGCAGATGAACAATGGAATCACCTGGACCGTTTACTCCAACAGTTACAGTCGGTCCAATTACAGGATGTATTACAAGATTCACAGCAACGAAGTAAACTAGATACATGGTTTCAATCCAGTTATATTCGAGCCGTAGACAGTACGGAGCTATTCGTGCTGAACGAACAGAATCAGGTGGTATTCTCTACATATAAGAAACATATTGGACAGATCTATAAGGATCACGAAGCTTTGATTGGACCAGGATTGAAATACTCCAGAGCAGATCGTCATGGCAAAAAATGCTTGTATGGTCCTTATTCTGATCCACTGACGTTGGATATTGGTCCACGCTCGTCCGCTTTTCACGATGATGTCACCTTGCTGTTTATCTCCCCAATCCTGCAGGAAGGTCGATATGTCGGTTCATTATGCAGCCGTGTTCCCGGAGATGTACTGGGTGACCTGATCCAACGAGAATCAGGTCATATCTATCCCGATTCCGGTGACAATTACCTCTTTATGGCTGAGTCGATATTACGGCCCCATCTGCAACCAGGCACCGCCTTATCCCGAAGCCGCTTCGAAGACCGTACCTTTACGCATGGGGAAAATCTCAAAGATGGCGTCACCACCGAATGGGGTATCGTTTCCGTCAAGGAGCATACCGAGCTGGAACTCATGTTCACTGATCCGTCGACCGGAGAACTGCACCCCGGAGTAGCAAACACCATTCAGAATGGTTCCAATCTGTTCGTGGCTTTTCCCGGCTACTCGGATTACCGCCATATTTCTGTGATCGGCAAAGGCATCACCTTCCAGCTGCCACACTGTCCTGATCGCTGGGGCATGATGTGTGAAGGGGATCTGGAGGAAGTGTATCGGATACGAAGCATCGGCTGGCGCCAGTTCAAGCAACACAGTCTCTTCACGCTTTTGTCAGGCGTTGCAGGAGCAGCTCTTGTCTATGCCTTCACTGGTAGTGGTTGGAGCGCGGCAGCAATGGCAGCTGTTAATGTGTTATTCGGATTATTCACTGCATTACAGCTGCATCGCAGCCAATATCAACGAGTTCATGAAGACTTGCGTCGCATCAGCCGATTTATTCGAATTAACGCCGAAGGCAGGGGTGATCTGACCCAGCGCCTAGACACGTCTGCTTTTGCCCAAGACGAGTCGGGTGAACTGGCGAAGTGGATCAACAACATGATTGATTCTCTGGAAGGCATTATGCTGAAGGTACAACTTGCCACGGTAGATGTTATGGATAATCAGTATCAGATGCGAACTTCAACAGAGACAACCCAGGGTACGACTGAGCGTGTGAACTACAAGCTTGGTTCGATGATTCAGGCCATTCGCACCCAACTGGAAGATCTCGATCAGGCCAAGATCGCTGCCGATCACATGCGCATAACGCTGCAACAACTGGAGACCTCTGCAACCAAACAGATCGGCGTGGCCCAGCAGGAAGTGGAACGAATCGGCGACAAAATGACCCAAATCTCAGGAGCCGTGTCCGATACCAACCGTACCATCCTGTCCTTCATAGATACCATGAAAGAGATTTACCGTGCACTGGCTGTCATTGATGAAATTTCAGCTCAGACCAACCTGCTGGCTCTGAATGCCACCATTGAAGCTGCACGCGTGGGCGAGCATGGCCAAGGCTTCTCGGTCGTGGCAGGGGAAATCCGTAAGTTAGCCGAGTTATCCCGCTCTTCCACTGAAAATATTCATCAGATTCTGGACCGAATCTCAACGGCAGCAGGAGCGGCATCTCAATTAATCACAGAGGGTGATCAGGTACTGGCTGAAGGAACAACACTGGTTCAGGCCGCTTCGCAACTTCTGCAAAATGCTACCGCTGAAGAACCTGAGCGCACACAAGTCGTGGATCAAGTGGTCATGCTGATGGAGAATATTGCTGCAATCAGCCATCAAAATCGGGCGACTTCTGCTGAGGTAGAAGCAGAGATGATGGAGCTGATCCATGATATGTTGCAGGTTCAGCACTCTTCGCATAACGTGGAAGCCATTACGATCTTTCTGCAACAACTCGTGGGGCAATTCCATCTGAATCACCCCGCCAAAAATGCTGTCATCTGACGTCATCGTTGACGCGGATTGGAGAAATAGCTAAAATTTGATGCAACTGTTCCTTTTGAAATTGTCGTATCATTTATAATAGAAGATTTCCAATCTGAACCGATGAAAGGGTGGTCTGCATGGAACTGCTTCAGGATTCATTTGGCCGGATACATGACTACATCCGTATTTCTGTTACGGACCGCTGTAATTTACGCTGTGTGTATTGCATGCCCGCAGAGGGCATGGAATTTGCTCCACATGATGAGATTATGAGCTACGAAGAGATTGCACAGGTTCTGAAAGTGCTTGCTCCGATGGGCATGCGCAAAGTTCGGCTCACGGGGGGCGAACCGCTGGTACGGAAGGATCTGCACAAGCTCGTCAGCATGATCTCGGCAATTGACGGGATTGACGATATTGCCCTGACTACCAACGCTCTTCTGCTGGACAAACAAGCTCAGGCGTTGAAAGATGCTGGGTTGAACCGGATTAACATCAGTCTGGATTCCCTGCGCGCTGATCGCTTCTCCATGATTACCCGCGGCGGAGATGTGAACAAGGTACTGAAAGGCATTGAAGCTGCAACAGCCGCTGGCCTTGCTCCGATCAAGCTGAATGTTGTGCTGATGAAGGGTATCAACGATGATGAGATCAAGGATTTTATTGCAATGACGATTGATCAACCTCTTCATGTGCGTTTCATTGAATATATGCCGATTGGACAGGCTTCGGATTCATGGCGCAAATCTTATTTGCCGCTGGAAGCCGTGACAGATGTATGTGCTGAAGCAGGCTGGACGGTAGAGAATACAACAGGCCCTGCGGGCAATGGCCCATCACGCAATATGAAAATTGCGGGCTCCGAAGGCACATTTGGATTGATTCATCCCGTGAGCGATCACTTCTGTGACAATTGCAACCGACTTCGACTGACCGCTGATGGACATATCAAAGCCTGCCTGTACTGGTCGGATGAGTATAATGTTCGCCGCTTCGTGGATGATCCGGATGCCATGGCGGCACTGTTCCTCAAAGCGCTGGGTACGAAACCAAAGAATCATGAGATGGCTCTAGCTTTGGAACAAAAAATGCAATCTCATACGCCGACTGTACGGCGCATGTCCCAGATTGGCGGATAGTAACAGTACGCAATATAACTCAATAGCGCACTCCTGAGTATGGATATATATCTGTACTGTCAGGATGATCCCTACACACAACGGATGTGGTAACGCTGATGGGGTGAACCCTTACGTAAATCAGCATGGATCACGGGAAATGGAGCATTGCACAGAATAAATGGATAGCAAAGCAGACGAGAACATCATGTTCTCGCCTGCTTTTTCGTTATGTTTTCATAAATTCCTGAAAATCATCAATTCTCCTGTTTCATTTGTTAAAAATGTAATTAATATACGTTATTGCCCTTGTTGGGTCTTCAAGATTCCGATAATTCTGACGATGTATATACATACATCTAGATGATATGCACACATACACTATTAGGAGCTGAACCTTATTGAACATTGTTGAAGCACTCGTTGCAGCGAGCCCGTATTTTAAAATTATGCTGAAAGAACACGATATCATGATTGCGGTAACCGACACGGAGAAGTTCTGGTATTATGTTCCCAGCAACGAACTCGATCTGGGCATCAAGGCAGGAGACCCCGTTTCCCTCGATGACCCTACACTCCGCCGGGCACTTATACATGGGGAAACTTCAGCGAACCGTATTGATGCGAAATTCTATGGTACATCAATCAACTCGGCTGCCACCCCACTTCGGGATGAGCAAGGAAATATCGTGGGCACACTTGCCATTGGTTTCTCTCTTCAGAATGAGGAAAAACTGGAGCACTTCACTGAATTGATCGGTGGTATCAGCGGAAAATTAACAGATATGGTGCAGACGGTAGCTGCCCAATCCGAGCAATTGACGGCCTCTTCCTCGCAGATTTTGGATAATACCCGCATGGCTGTGCAGAACTCAGGCGAAGTGAATAAAGTCGCCGCATTCATCCGTGAAATCTCAGAACAGACCAATCTACTGGGCCTGAATGCGGCTATCGAAGCCGCCCGAGCAGGCGAAGCAGGCGCCGGATTCAGCGTTGTTGCATCTGAAGTGCGTAAACTTTCTACGGGTACCAAAGAAGCTACGGTGAATATCGAACGTTCCTTGAAGGATGTTCAGCATTCCATTCAGCAGATGGAGCAAGAGATCACATCCATCTCACAGTCTAGCAGCCAACAGGCTGTGATGGTAACCGAGTTCAGCGAGGTCATTGATCAGTTGAACAGCGTAAGCCGTGATCTGAAAGTGTTTATTGAATCCATGTTGCTGAAGGCGGAATAGATCCGATTACGATGAACTTAACTCAAATGACTAACCATATATAAGAGACGCAATACCGATGCATTATCGAGCACTACATATTCCTACTCAATAACTAATTCAACAGGCTATGCTGATTACCAAATTCAGCATCCACATTGAACTCTCCGTGCGATTAACGTCACGGGGAGTTTTTTTATTTTAACAAGTTGTGCCAGCCACATCACGGTCCTTCTATGAATAGATGAGCTTCCACAGCATCATACACGCAAGCCCAACCATGACCACAGCGGAGAACCGATTAAACACCAGACTGATGCGTCCAGTTCGATCCGTTCTGCCAATCACCCTGCCTGCGCCTGCAAGTCCCAAGAACCATATCCACGATACAGCCGCGGCTGTTAGGGCAAAATAAATGCGCTCCACCCCTTCATACTGAAGTGAACTGGTGCCAATCACAGCAACCGTGTCCAGCAGAGCATGAGGATTGAGTAAAGATACCGATGCGGCAAACGCAATCTGTCGCCCCGCTGACATTACCGTCTGCGAACCTTCCACAGATTCGGACGACCTCCAGATACTCCAAGCCATATACAGCAAAAACAAACTTCCTGCGCCATACAACACATTCGCCAGCAATGGCCATTGCAGCAAAATGAGTGATACTCCTCCAACGGCTGCCCCGATCAACAACGTATCACTGACCCCTGCCGTTATTACAGCAGGCAGTGCATGTATATAACGCCTCTGGCTCATGCCCTGGTTAAAAATAAATACATTCTGCACACCCAGTGGCAAGATCAGGCCAAACGCCAGAACCACTGCGTGAATAACAACCTCCATCGTGCTTCCCCCTTATCTCTGTATTCCATAGTAGGGCAGATGATGGCTGACGTAACCAACCACTTGGATGGCATCAGACCCAACCAAATGATATAGTGTTTGTTACAAAGAAAAACGGAGGTGATTCTGCCAGTTATGGAACGTTCTGATTCTCGGCTAAACATGGGATGGAAGCCGAACCCTTCTCTCGACTTGCCCTTGTATCGCCAGATTGAAGCCTATGTCCGGCAGAAAATCACAACGGGCGAATGGTCAGCAGGATATCGTCTCCCCTCACAACGAATTTGGGCTGAGTCCATGGGGGTGAACCGCAGTACATTGGTCACCGCCCTGGATAACCTGGCCGCCGCAGGTCTGATTGAGGGCAGACATGGCGGGGGGACCTATATTTCCGGCTCCGGTTGGCATGGTATGGCTCACGGAGCCATGCCTAACTGGAACGATGCCATCGAGGAGGGCTGGTATTATCCCAACCTGCCCGAGATCCAGCAGATTAATCAGACTGAATTCCGGCCTGGCATCATACGTCTTGGTACAGGGGAGCTTGCCCCGGAACTGATGCCTCAGGATGCTTTTAACGACATTCTGTACTCCCTGTCCCAGCGTTCTCGTACACTCAACTATCTGGAACCTCAAGGAAGCTTGGAGCTTCGTGAGGCTTTATCCGTCCATTTGCAGACTACCGGCATTCAAGCCTCTCCAGATTCCATACTGATCGTATCGGGCTCTCTTCAGGCACTGCATTTGATTTCGGTCGGACTGCTCCCTCGCGGATCAGCGGTTCTGCTGGAAAAACCGTCGTATCTCTATTCGATTCACGCCTTTCAGTCAGCAGGGTTGAAAATGAGTGGTATCCCGATGGATAACGAAGGCGTACACATTGCTCGTCTGGAGGAGGCGGCGCAGCATGTCAAAGATCAAGACCACATCTCGCTTCTCTATACGATCCCGAGCTTCCATAATCCCACCGGCTCTGTGATGGGTGATTACCGCCGGGAAGAACTGATGACCACCGCTCGAACACTAGGCATCTCCATACTGGAGGATGCCGCCTACAGTGATCTGTGGTTGGATAAACCTCCTCCGTCATCGCTGAAGGCGCGTGACCAGGAAGGACGGGTGCTGCATATGGGTACTCTGTCAAAGGCAGTCAGTCCTGGACTGCGCCTCGGATGGCTGGTTGGGCCAGAGCCGGTCATTCGTCGTCTCGCAGATATCAAGATGCAGACCGATTATGGTACCAGTTCACTCGCCCAAGAAGCTGCTGCCCTGTGGTTCGCAGAAGGACATCACGCTGGACATATGGAACGCCTTCGTCCTGAACTTCGCAAACGCAGAGACTTCATGCTGGAGCTGCTTCAACGTCACTTCCATGGGATTGCGGAGTGGGAAATACCCGCTGGCGGGTTTTACATCTGGCTGCAATTCACTGTCTCTCCGCTCTCTATCCGCCAATTGTTCCATACCTGTCTGGAGCAAAATGTACTTATCCACCCGGGTTATCTGTATGACCGGTTAGATGCGAGTCATATTCGGCTGTCTTACGCTTATGCTTCCCCCGATGAGATGGAGCGTGGACTACAATGCCTGGCAGAGGCTGTCCACAGGCTTATGGATTCTGGCTCCTGACTTCGACGAATGCTTTTTCCTGATTTCACAATCAAAAAAAACAGCCTTGACCTTGAAGGACCACGTCCTTCAGATCAAGGCTATTTGCGTAAGTTTCGAAAGTTTGGCCGAATAACAGAACGGGCAAACACCAGATGCGCTGCGGGATTCCTTTGAACGTTCTATCCTTTGACCGCACCCTCCGCAATACCCTCCATGATGAACTTCTGGAAGAACGCATAGATCAGGATAACCGGAATCGCAGTCAGTACCAGGGAGGACAGAATCAACGGCCATTCCTTGTTATATTCACCAAACAGCATGTTCGTGGACAGTATCAGCGTATAACGATTCACATCGGTCAGCATGAGCAGTGGCAACAAGAAGTCATTCCAGATCCAGAGGAAGTCCAGAATCGCGATGGTAACTGTGATCGGAAGCAAGAGCGGAAAGATAATCTGGAAGAACGTCTGGAACTCATTACATCCGTCCATCTGAGCCGATTCCTCCAATTCACGCGGAATGGATTTCACAAACCCGTGATAGAGGAAGATCGCCATGTTCACACCAAGCCCGATATAAATTAGGGCCAATCCGTACGTACTTCCCTGTACACCCATGCCTTTGGCTACCCGCGTCAGCGGAATCATGATCGAATGAAACGGCACCAGCATGGAAGCAACAAACAAGAAGAAGATCAGGTTGCTCAAGCGGCCTGAGGTACGCGACAGCTTGTATCCCGCAAGTGAGGCACAGAAGACAATTCCCCCGATCCCCAGAAAAGATACAATTGCCGAGTTCATCGAACTGCCCAACAGATTGATTTTGTTAAACGCGTCCGAGTAATTCTCCCAGTGAAGCGTCGTTGGCAGCGCGATAAAAGATTGGAACATCTCACCCTGTGTTTTGAAAGAGTTCACCACCGCCATGTAGATCGGCAGCATGGCGACGAGAGAGCCCAGAATCAGCAGCAGTCGAATCAGATAACTGTTCAGTCGTTGCATCCTCATGCTTCCACCTCTTTCTTCTTCATGACGGTGATCTGGATGAGTGTAAAGATGAGTACGATGATGAACAGCACAACCGATTTGGCACTCGCATAGCCGTATCTGAAGTTATTGGAGAACGCTTCTTCATAGATATTCATCGTGATCACCTGCGTGGCTCGGCCCGGTCCACCACCCGTCAGTCCATACACCACTTCGAACACTTTGAATGCTCCGTTCAGCGTCAGGAAGAAACAGATGGTCACGGCATGAGTAATCATCGGCAACACCACATTGCGCAGTACCTGGAATGCATTGGCCCCATCAATAACAGCCGCTTCCTTGAGGCTTTTCGGCACACCCTGGAGAGCAGCCAGATAGATGATCATCATATACCCTACACCGTTCCAGAGCGATACGATCAGAATGGAGTAAAATGAAAACTTCGGATCACCCAACCATTGCTGGTCGAGGAACGAAAAAGCCAGTTTCTCTGCGAGCTGTGGCAGCACCTGAGAGAAGATGAAGGTCCACATGAAAGCACTGATGATTGTACTGATCATGTTAGGCATGAAGAACAGCGTCCTGAAGAGCCCTTTGCTGCGCGTTCGTGACTCAATCAACACAGCGAGCAGCAAGGCAATTCCATTTTGCAGAATCAGCATAAATATGACATATTTCATCGTGAACCACAGAGAGTTCAGAAAGTCTGGATCTTCTTTGAACAATTCCACAAAGTTGCCCAGACCGATAAAGCTGTAATCCCGATTGAGTCCGTTCCAATCCGTCAGACTATAGAACATGCCACTAAACGTGGGATACAGCAGGAAAATCGCATAGATGACAAAGGCAGGCGCAGTGAACGCGAGCAGTGACAGATACTTCTTGAACACATTCGTAGCCATTGGTTCTCCCCCTTTTCACTCGAAGCGGATGATTGTAAACGAGGGAACAAAGAACGTTCTGCCTGCCGTATCATCTGCTTGGAGACTGTGACGAAACAAAGTACCGCTAATTTGTTGACAAGCTCTCAAACCGTAGAGATTTGCCAATAAAAGCGGATACTCCATTCCTCGCAACTCCTTACTTGTTGACTTTGTTGTAGGATTTCCACGCCTTGTCGAGCGCATCGATAACCTGCTGTTGATTTAATTGCCCAGAGTAGTAGCCTTGCAACGCTTTGCCTGACTCGTCTTTCACCGCTTGAGGAAGGGATGGATCCTCATAAGCTTTACCTTCACTCACATATTTCTGGGCATCGTCTACCCACGGGAAGCTCTTGAAGTCATGGATCTTGGCAATCGGATTGAACTTGAGTGCTTCGAAGAATGCACTTGAATCCTTGTCATCAAGAATGTAGTTCACGAAATCGAGTGCCACTTCTTTGTTTTTGCTAGATGACGATACTGCCAGTGAAGTGGAGGTGCTCAGATTGATTTTGGTATCATCCGGATTGTCATTGATCGGCATTGGTGCTACACCAAAGTTCAAGTCCGGGTTGGACTTCAGAATGGTTTCGGCAAACCATGGTCCCTGAATCCACATCGCGGCGCTTCCTGATGCGAAGGCTGCTGAACCATCATCTCCGCCCACTTCCAGCGCTTTGTCCGTTCCATTGGCATTGACGAGATCGAAGATATCAAACAATGCTTTCATATCGGAGAAGGAGCCCTGATCCTGATTCATCTTCTCCACGAAGTCTTTGTGCTCAGACTGAGTTAATGCACCCACGGTAAGTGGCAGGAATAATTGCGGAATCCAGGCTTCTTTGTAGGACAGTTCAAACGGTGTAATGTTGGCTGCTTTGAGTTTCTCCACGACCGCTTTCATTTCCGTTAAAGTCGTTGGCACTTCCAGCCCTTGCTCTTCGAAAATATCTTTATTGTACAGATAGCCCCATGATACTGTTTCCAATGGAACAGCTACGACTTTGCCCTCCGCATCCGTTATGGAAGGTTTAACCGAATCCAGCAGCTTATCGACAAAAGGTTGGCCCGACAGGTCTTCCAGATAACCAGCTTTGCTGAATGGTGGAATCTCATTGACTGCATGCAGGGCGAACACATCCGGCGCATCATTGGAGGCGAGTCGTGTTTTCAAAATCTGAGGTGCATTGTCCGCTGGCGGCATCTCCAGTTGCACGTTCACCTCAATGTTTTTCTCTGCTTTCTCCTTGGCTTTGAACTGTTCTATATATTTATCGTAATGTTCTTTCAGCCGAGGTTGTGCAACGAATACTTTGAGTGACACCGTGCTGCCTGATGCCGATTCCTCCTGCCCATTGTCCGTTCCTGCATTGGAGCCGCAACCTGCGAGCAGAACACTGACCAGTACCGCACTTGCTACGCTTTTCCATACTTTCATCTCTTATGACCTCCCGGTGTGACTGGTTTGTCTTTCATAGGCTCATTATATATCAGGAAATGAAAGCGCTTCATTGGACAAAATTAGACTCGTGTATTGGATTATTTTAAACCTTAATCCAGCCGCAAATGCTCTCTCAAACGACTCATTCCGTGCTACTGCCTGAATTGCCTGACATACGAGGTTGTCCCTTCCGCATCTCCCCTGGAGAAACTCCGAAATGCTTTTTGAATACCCGATAGAAGTAGGATACGTCTTCATAACCCGCCATCTCGGCAATATGCTTGAACGGAATCTGTTCATCCATCACCCATTCTTTCGCTCTCGTCATACGTAACTGGACAACATAATCGGTCACATTCACCTCATACTCTTTCTTGAATACCTTACTGAGATATTCCTTGCTGACAAAAAAGATCTGGGCGAGCTGCTCCAGCGTAATCATCTCCATACAGTGCTGCTCAATGTATTGCTTCACCTCATTCAGGTTCAGCTTGTTCTTGAATTTACGCTGCGCAATCAGCTGCTCCAAAGCCTGATAGTACGGAGTCGAAATCCATGCGATCGTGGATTCGATGGAAGCCAGCGCTGTTGAAGGAGGTAGCGCCGTTGCTTCGGGCCGCTCGTACAAGCCATTGGAGACGCACAATTCATCCAGCAAAGCCTGTAATTCATGAGCCACCCGCCCAAGCTGCCGGGGTCTGTTAATCTCGCATCGTTCCAGCTTCTGCTGTAATTGCTGGAACCACTCACGCAGACTCTGAACGTTTAGGTCATTAAACCGCAGACGGGCCTGCTGTTGAAACAGGGAGAACTCACCTGCGAACGAAGATGGGTACGACTCCCATGATTCAGGCGCTGATTCAGCCTTCACCAATTCTCGTGCACATTTGGCCAACACACCATTCAGTTCATCCGGATTCACCGGTTTGAGCAGATAATCTGCAGCCCGATGGCGGATCGCATGTTTTGCATAATTGAAGTCATCATATCCGCTCACCACGATCACCTTGATCTGTGGGTACTGTCCGCTCAGCGTCTGTAACAGTTCCACACCGTCTGTACCGGGCATGCGCATGTCCGTAATGATAATGTGAGGCTGATGCTGCTTGACCAGTTGTATGGCCTGCTCACCATCCTCTGCCTCACCTGCAACGGTCATGCCGAGTTCATTCCAATCTCCCAGGTTGCGCAAAATATCCCGGTTCCACGGTTCATCGTCCACTAGCAGCACTCTGTACAGTTCCTTGTTCACAAGGCTTCGCCTCCTGTATTGCAGGGGATTCGTACCGTAACGCTTGTCCCCTGTCCGTATTCACTTTCTATGCTCATCCCATATTCAGGTCCAAAATGCATTACCATTCGTGAGGCCGCATTGACCAGTCCAATACTTGTACCTGAACTCCACACCCGATCAGCCTGCCGGGTAAGCCGCTCCAGTCTGAACTGCATCTCCGTTAGTTTCTCAGCATCCATACCCACGCCGTTATCACAAATTCGAATGGTTACATCTGTAGGTTCACAGACGACCTCAATACCCAGCTTCCACTCGCCCTGTTTCTTCTCCAGACCATGCAAAAATGCATTCTCCACAATGGGTTGCAAAGACAACTTGGGAATATAACACGCCCGAAGTTCTCCGGTAATCTCCAGTGTATATTCAAGCCTGCCGGCAAAACGTTGCTTCTGAATCAGCATATAATGCTCCAACTGATCGAGTTCAGCCTGTAGAGGGACAAGTCCATCCGGCGCTCGTACAATATAACGAAACATCTCGCTCAAGGCTCGAATGACTTTGTAACTGTCTGCCGGTTTTTGCGAGTAGACCATGCCCCCAATCATCTGCAACGTATTTTGCAGGAAATGCGGATGGATCTGAGATTGCAGTGCTTTGAGCTCGGCCGTCTGCTTCTCCAGATTCATCAGGTAGTTGTCGCGAATATGTTCCCGAATACGATTAGCCATGCCGTGCAGATTTTTCTCCAGCAGACCAATCTCATCTACCCGGCCACTTCGTACCACTTCCCTGTCCTTGATCAGCTGGATACCCTTCATGGAATTTGCCAGTCTGACAATGGGCTTTGATGTACGCCAGGCCACGAGCGCAGCTATTCCCACAGAAATGACGGTTGCCAGGCCACCTACAACCAATCCGTATTTCATCGTTTCCAAGGCACTTTCGTTAACGACATGGGCAGGTACAATCTTGATCACACGCAGTCCTGACGGCTCGATGGAGTGAAAGAATACATATTCTTTGGCTGTCTGGATGAAGCCCGAACTTTCTTTGGTACCTGCCAATTTCTCCAGTGCTTCCGCAGACGGCTGAATCTCTTGGTTTGGCTGATAGACCGGACTCCCCGTGCTGTCAGCAATGTATACCGCATAGTCACCTCGGCTATCCAGCAGCTCCAGGGTCTGGTTGAACTCAGCCCACTTGACCTCCAGACTGATGGCCCCGATCTGTGCCTGATCCTCGAAGCGGTTCATGCTGCGGGTCATGTGAAACTTTTGCGGATCGTCCGGATCATTGATAATCGTAAAATCTTTATGTTGTGCAAAAAGCTCATGATATCCTTCCGGTATTTCCGATACCGCTTTGATGCGAGAATCCATCGAGTTGAAGGTGAACAAGGTGTCCAATTCCTTCAGGTACAGTTCAACGCCAAATACATAATTGCCAGCAGAATAGTATACACTGTTCAGCATATTGAACATGGCCTTCTGTTCATCGAATCGGCTGGCTGCCGGCGCTTCCTGGTTCAACGCCAGATATTGATGCAATTCGTCACTGATCTGAATGGAATAGATAATATTATTCATACGGGCGAACTGTTCACCCAGATAGATGGAGGCCCAGTTCATGTTCGCCCGGTTGGTCTCCATAATCTCCTCTTCCATGGAAGAGCGGGTATTCTCAGCAGCCATAGCGGTCATGGCAACGACGGGCAGAACGGCCAGCAGCGTCATGGTAAGAATCAATTTATTGCGAATGCTGCGTTTGAAAGGATCGATCAGCTTCCGATAACATTCGGTAAACACAGCGCATCCACTCCTGAGCTAAAATAGACAAACGCCCCAGCATGGAAGCTGAGGGCGCTTTGGTCTTTATATTCGTTTGGAAATGTTAAATTCAACTTATATACCTATATTTATTATTTCCTATTATTGTTCGATAATCCGTATGCCCCATGGCTCGAGTTCGATCTTCTCTCCTTCAGCAATCGGAGTTCCTGCCAGAAGTTCAGTCCCTTCTCCATAAGCATTCACAAAGGATGTTGCCTCATCCGCGTAATTGAAATAGTAGCGAATTGTGTTTCCTTGATCGTTCACACCTGTCTTCACAATGATAGGAAAAGCAAGTTCCTGATCCGCTCCCCATACGCCCGCTTCCTTCATGACACGTTCCAACACCTTACGGATCACCGCAGAACTGGTGTAACAGCCGACATAGGTTGCTTTGCCTTTTCCATAGGCATTCTGGGTAATTGCCGCATATTCACCCCAATGTGGATGATCATACCAAGCGAGTACTTCAGCCGTTGTCGGCGTAATTAACTCCATCCAGGTATGAATCTTGTTCTGTTCTTCACCAACTCCAAATGGATCATCCCGCAGGGAGACATGTTTTGGCTCTACAAAAAGGTTATAACTGATCCCGCATGCCTCACTAATCAGGCCGGGCTGGCGGGTAGAGCGTACCTTGATATGCTCATTTGTGAATCCGCTTTTGAACGAATAGACGATATGTCCGCCATCCTGTACGAATTGATTCAATTTTTCCAGCAATGCATCCGAAGCAGCATACAGAGCAGGTACAACGAGCACATCATATTCCGCATAACTCTCAACCGATGGATCGATCAGGTCACAGCCAATGTTCATCTTGTACAATTCATCGTACATCCAGCGCACCACGTCATTGTAGTTCTTGTCACTGGTGAAGTTAAACCCAAACCACTTGATGGAAGTCAGGGCCTCATTGCTGAACAGCACGGCCACCCGATTCTTTTTCTTCAGATTCACAAGCTTAGGACTCAGTCTTGCAAAATCCCTACCAATGGTCTTCGCTTCGTTGTACACCGGATTCGGTTCGAAATCATGACTGAGCAATCCTTTCCAATACGTCTCAAAGGAATTGTGCAACGAATGCCAGTGCCAGTAAGCGACCATGTTCGCCCCTGAAGCCAGATGACTGAATGCCTGCAAACGCAGCTGTCCCGGATACGGAACCCAATGCCAGAACGCCTGCGCTTCGGTCTCCAGTACCAGATAATTCGATTGTTTGGTCGAACGCGCCACATCCCCTCCGAATGAAATCTCAATGCCGGTCAGATCATCCTGGGAAGGATGGTAGATGTCCACACTGGTGATGTCAAAAGGTTTCGATGCGGCAAAATGGTCCACATCCCCTTGAATGCCGTAGGAATATCCACGCCAATCGAAGTCAAAGTTCTGGGTAACAAACTGTCCTTCCTGTTTGTATTCATTCACGATCCCCACTTGCCAAGCCAAAAAGTTGGTTACCAACTGTCGCTGGAACTTGGCAAATTCAGCACCCAGACTGCCGTTGATCGTTCCTACAACAGACGGGAAGTCCTCCCAGCTATTGATCCGATTGCTCCAGTAGTCGAGGCCAAATTCCTTGTTGAGCTCATCCAGGGAGCTGAATTTGTTCCGCATATATTTGACGAATTGCAGTTGTACATTATCTCCGGCCGTATTGTAATGCTTCGTCTCGTTATCTGTCTGATAACCGATTACCGCTGGATGTGTACTTACCCGAGAGATCAGCTTGCGGATGATCCGCTCGGCATAGAATAGATAGGTTGGATGTGTAATATCCATGATCTGTCTTGCGCCATATTTGCCAGGTCCCTGTGAGGTGGTAGCCAGCACGTCCGGATGTTCTTTGACCATCCATGTTGGAACAGCATACGTTGGTGTGCCAACGATAACCTGAATCCCTGCCTCATGCATGGCATTGAGCACACGGTCTACGGAAGAGAAGTCAAATACGCCATTCTGCGGTTCATGGGTACTCCAGGTTGATTCTGCAATACGGACCACGTTGATCCCTGCATCCTTCATCATCTGAATGTCCTTGTCCAATCTTTCGTAGGGCATATATTCATCATAGTAAGCTACGCCATATAATAATTTGTCCATGATTTAATCTCCTTTTTAGGTGGAAAATATAATGATCTTGACGTGTGCAAGAGTTGACATATTCCAATCCATAATGGTAGCGTTTACATTAATGTCGGTTGAAGAACTTGGATTGTTCAGCAACCACTTCAAACGCTGATGTGTTAAATGGATTAACCATGCTCACGTTAAACTGATTATAATGAAGTATACTACGGGTGCCGATTGTATAAGGCAAGTTGTTTTTACCCTTTTCCGAGGTGAATGTTATGGATATCCGATCACAGCTCCGAGAAATGCCTCACCATACGCTGGCCCACTGGCTGCCTATTATCGACTGTAACATCAAATTCTATGGTGCTCATAGCCAACAAGTACCCTATGGATGGGCGATGCCTGAGGAATCACATCCGGGCTTTGAAATTATGTTGATCATCGAAGGTACGCAGGAGAGTGTGATTCATGGTTATACCTATACCGTGGAGGAAGGTTCCATTCTTCTCATTCCTCCCGGGTTCAAACATACAAATCAATGTGTATCCACGGAAGGCATGACTTATTTTAGCGCTCACTTTAATGTGGATGATCCGGTCTTCACCCTGAAGCTGATGTCACAGCACAGCCGAATCTACGCAGCAGGTACGGCAGATAATAGGAAGATGCGCGTTGTGCTGGAGAGTTGGATGGGGATGATTAACGTATCTGAAGCCTACACGTCCACTGACAAAATGATCATGCAGGCACGCATGTTTGAACTGTTCGCCCTGTTGTCCCAAGCCGCTGACAATGAGCCGGAGGCCACCACTTCCGTTGCTGCTTCACATGCACCAGCTCCAACAGCCATGCATTATGCGGGAGCTATAGCGGAGGCAATCAAGCAGGCATTCCATGCCCAGCTTCGAACCAAGGAAAGCAGCGTATCCACGGTCAAAGTAGAGCAGATTATATCCTCGTTTGGCATCAGCCCGGGATATGGTCTACAGGTCTTTCGCAAGGTGTATGGACGATCGCCCAGGGCTTACCTGTCCAGCTTGAAGTTGCAGGAGGCCAAAGTGCTGATCGAACAGCCAGAGCTGTCGCTCGGGGAAATTGCGTGGAAGCTCGGTTACACCCATCTGTCCCATTTCAGCAGACAATTCAAACGTTGGACAGGCCAAAGCCCGCTTCAATATCGCAATCATCATGCAGATGCATCAGGTGATCCTGTATCCTACAGATCGGAATCGAGTCCAGAATCTTGATTACGGATACGTTCGTACTCTTCCGGCGTGTTCATATTACTCATTTGCATCGCTACTTGATGAACGCCCGCTCTTTCAAGCTCTTCCGCTTCGACATAACAGCAACCGATCTCTTCAAGCCATCGCATGACTCGAAGATGATCCTGTATCAGACGCTGCTCCAGATCAGGGAGCACTCGTTTGTGGTAAGCCCCTGCAAGAGGGTGGACATGTCCATCCACGCGTGGAACGATAGCAGAATAAGAGTCATGCGACTCGGCCAGCTTTTTTATCCCATCAAAAAAAGACGTTTGCAGGAGCGGCATATCGCAGGCGCAGACTAGATTCCATTCCGTACCGGAAGCCTCCAGTGCCGCGTGAAGACCGGCGAGTGGCCCCTTCCCCGGATAGTGATCCTGAACGCAGTCGTAGCCCATTGTACTGTAGGTTGTCACATTGGGTCCGGCAGCCACGATGATACGGGATACAGCGGGTCTCATGGCATTTGTGACATGTTGCAGTACAACGGAACCATTCAGTTCCAGCATGGCCTTGTTGGTCCCCATGCGACTGGATAATCCTCCTGCCAATATGATGCCTGTCCATTCACGCGTGTTCATGTTGTTATCCTCCCTCCTGGAAACGATATGTGTTTGACTACATCAATTTCAAAACGTTCGCTATGCATTGAATCCCCTTTCAACAAATGATACATTGAACAATATGCATTTGAAAGGAATGGCTTAATTGGACAGACCTGCACCTTCAAGAGGCAATCCCTCATTGGTTTCTCTGAAACTATATAACTTTTTCATATATGGAGCCATCTCCATCTTCGCCGGATTCCTGCAGCTTTACCTGCAAGAGATTGGTATGACCAAACTGGAGATTGGCAGTCTGATGGCGATTGGACCCTTTGTATCCTTGTTTGCCAACCCGTTCTGGGGTTTCTGGAGCGATAAATCTCGCAACATTCGCATCATTCTGATGATTATGATGGGAGGCACATTTGTGCTCGCCCAAGGTGTATTCTATGCGCCCACGTATACGTGGATCTATGTAGCCATGATTTTCTTTTATTTTTTTCAAAGCCCATTATTTGCTCAAACGAACAGTCTGATTCTCGGATATATCGATGGTACAACCCAAAAATTTGGGTCATTCCGGCTCTGGGGTTCACTCGGTTGGGCGCTGACTGCCGTCGCAGCCGGACCGCTCATTGACCGTTTTGGCATCGGCAGTGTATCCATTATATTTGCGTGCATGATTGCCACCGCCTTTGTATTATCCGTATTTCTACCCAGACAGCCGATCGCTTCGGATACACCGGTGGTTACTTTTCGGCGGTTTGGCAAAGTCATGTTCAATCCGTATTTTATGGCATTTATCGGCCTGGGTGTACTCGTATCGGTGCCTAATGCCATGAACAGTACGTTTATGTCACTATACATAGTAGAAATGGGTGGCGACAAACAGATGGTCGGCTGGGCCATCTTCACCTCATCCATTCTCGAAGTCGGCGTATTCCTGTTGCTCGATCGCTTACTCAAACGCAAAATGAGCATGCTCCTGGCATCTCTCATTCTGATCAGTGTGCTGTTTGCACTTCGCTGGCAACTCATGGCACTGGCTAACAACCCACTGGAGATTGTATTCATTCAGTTGATGCACTCCATTACGTTTGGTGGGTACTTCTATGTGGGTACGCAACTGACCATGCTGTTCATTCCAAGACCTTACCGTTCCTCCGGTCAAGCGGTCTACACAATGGCCTGGGGCGGTCTCTCCGGCGTCATTGCCGGTCTGTTCGGCGGCTGGTTGTTCCAGAGCTTCGGTGCAGAAATCATGTATAGCATCGGCGTATTCTTCTCGCTCATCGGCGCTGTTGGATTTAGCATCATGTGGTTATCGAATCGACGTAACGGCTATCAGCCAGTTGTATTGACAGAGATGGGTAGTATAGATGAGGGCTAAGACTAGTGTTTATCTTGTAACTTTCGCACCCAGAATATCAACCTAAACCCTTGAAGGGTATCGAAATTCAATCATGATACTATCAATGACAAAAGAACCTTTCTTGTTAGGCTCCTGAAAGTGTGCCAACGAGAAAGGTTCTTAATGCTGCAATAAAATTGAATACCTAGACAATCTCAACTTCCAAACTTTTGCGACCCATCACATTCTGAAAGCCATCCTAGCCTGATTGCACCAAGATTTTATTCATTTATGATTAAAAACTATCCTTCCCTAAGATTGTTATCTTCAACATGAATGATACGATTAACAAATTCTTTGATATAGTTATCATGTGTGGCTATAATGACTGTCATCCTGTTCTCTTTCTGAATACGAGTTATCATCCTCATAACATCCTCAGAGGAAGCACTATCCAAATTTCCCGTTGGTTCATCTGCGATCAGTAACTTAGGCTTGTTAACAAGAGCCCTAGCGATTGCAACTCGCTGCTTTTGCCCGCCCGACAGCTCTTCAGGAAAAGCATTTCCCTTGCCCTCAAGACCTAAATCTTTCAATAAATTAGTTATGCGCACATTCCTCTCAGTAGTGGGTAGCTTTTCTTTGGAAAAAAGTAGTGGCACTTCTATGTTTTCATAAACTGTCATATCTTCGACCAATTTAAAGTCCTGGAATATATATCCTACATATTTATTACGGATAAACGCGTATTGTTCATCGTCCAATGAGCGGAGTTTCTTTCCTTCTAAGGTGATTTCACCTGATGTTGGTAAGTCAACAAGGCCAATCATATTCAGTAATGTACTCTTACCAGAGCCGGATCTTCCATAAATACCGATATACTCCCCCTCTTCAATTGTTAAATTTATGGAACGAAATACGACAGAATCAACTTTACGCCCAATATACGTTTTATTGATATCATGTAATTCCAATAGACTCATTTAGAATACTCCAATCAAATAGTTTTAGCATTAATCGTCACCGATGGAAGTGTCATAAATATTAAGATCACAATCAATAGGCCAATACTTATAAAAAATGAGATTACCCATGCCATTGCATTGAATAAAAACCATCCAACAAGCATAGAGAGAATTACAGCTAAGATATAAGATGGTCCTGTAAGATACACATTAATCAGAATAAATATTTTTAATATGTCTCTTTTCGTAGCACCAAAATGCCTGAACAAATTCACCCTTGCCACTTGATACTGATTTTGTAGTAAAATAAAGCTAATGATACAAGTCAAAATTAGCAGAAGTGATATTGTTGTAAAAAAGAGTAAGGACTTGGTATATATTAGATTAATCTCAGTTTTTTGCTCTTTATACTTGATTACCTGTCTTATATCGTAGTAATAGCCGGAGTTTAATTCACTCAACTCATTGCTTAAAGTTTTGATTTGAATTTGCGCTTCCTCAACACCAATTAAAAAAACTAATGGACTTCCAGATAAGTTATTTAAGGTATCCATCTCAATAATTTTTGTACCAGACTCTACAGATTCATTCAAAAGATACCCTAGGAGTTCAGTTGATGGATTTTTTCCATCTTGTACAAGAAATTTATGAATGACATCATTAACATATATTTGATTTAATGCTTCCTGATGTTTGGAAAGATAAATTAGTCCTACTTGGTCAGCATATTCCTCTTTCAACCAATTAATCTGTTCTTCTGTCCATTGGATATTAGAGGTTTTACTATTTTTAATAGTAGGACTGATCACCCAGCTTCCTCTTCCTATTTCTTCATTTAATACTTTTTTTTGCGATTGATTTTCAAATAGGACACTGCATAAAATTAATGTTAAGAGAAACATGAAAAAAAATTGAATACGTATTAACCAAATCATCCTTCGATTGCTCCGAAGCATACTTACAGCAACTTTCCATAGATCAAGCATGCTATACCTCACTTCAATAAGTTTCTTCTTAACTTGCGAAGAGTCATCTCTACGCTAAATAAGACCATAATAAGCAAAATTACCACGATCACAGATAAAATTGTATAATTGAATAAAAATGTAATTCCATCTACATTTAGAAATTTCACAATTGTTACGACACCGATAGCTGAGATTATTAATGCAACAATAGTCACAATCCCTGTTTCAATATATAAATAGGATTTTAAATCTTTACGAGTAGCACCATGAAGAAACAATATATCCCACTTGTCTTTTTCTTTATTGACTTTATAGCTGAACAACTGGACAAAATTAATAATCGAATAAAATATCAAGAATATAGTTATTATGCTGGCCAACACAAGAAAACTAATAAAACTTTGATATTTGGATTGAGAGCTTTGAGACATTATCTTCGGTTTGAATGACTCTAGATCTTTAAGAATTACTTTTGATGAAGTTTGATCTACCGATAACGAACCAACAACAACATCTCCCAAGTCTTCGTAAGCCTTGCGAAAATCAGCTAATGGTATATACACTCTATCCACAAGGCTCTTCTGTTCTATTGCTTTCACAAAATATTCTTTTCCTAGGATCTCAATCTTTTGATTATAAATATCCTTAGAAGCTACACTTGGAAAAATTCGTTTTGCAGCATTCACTGTTAACACCACTTCTCCTTCTTTAAGCCCATCAGAGGGAAACCCAAAGAAATAAGGATAGTCTCTATTAACAGCGAAAATTGGTAGGACAACCTCATCTAGCTCTGATTTGATTAGATCATCTGTAGAAACAATATATGAAAACCTGACCAATTCGCCTTTACTTCTCCATTCGTCTTCATATTTCACCAATTTCCCAAATGAAATTGGCATGCCAAGCAAAATTTCAGAATTCCCAACACTTCTATTCACTTGATCCTTAATTGTATGATATCCTGCATTTAAAAATGAAACAATGATACTGACAAGTATCAAAGAGATAGCCATTTGTAAAGTGAGTATACTGGTAACCGTTTTGTTTCTAATTAACGATGTAGACAGCAGCTTAAAATATATTTTCAATTTCATCAGCTATCCCCTTGATCAAATATATATATGGGATAAGAATCTATATCTTCTCCGTCGATCATCAAATCCATGGTGAAATTACCAGTATTTGTTATAACAACCTTCATTTTTATACTGGAATCTACTCCTGGCACTTGTTTATTTCCTCTTCTGTTATAAAGTATAAACTTGTCGGTATACCCAACAACTGTTCTATCCTCATTCCTGAATTGCACCTCCACCTCATAACTTTTATCTATTTCTATTCCTGATAACTTAATAAGTACATATATTTCTAATACCTTAGGTCTAGTAGAGATTTCAATTCGATTAATAACTTCTCCGAGTGTGTGACATAACCTGTCTTTGTTAAAATCTAAGTTCTTACAGCATATAAGATTCCCTCTCATTCACGCACCTCACCTAATGTAGTTTTAGAGCCAATACTGTCTACATAAAATGTGATGTCATCAGCATAGTTTATAATTCCTTTACTAAGCAAACTTCCTTCTTTACTGTAAATTTGTATTGTTGGTGTCTCAAAAACATTGAAATACTCTCCCATATCATTATTATTTAAAGAAATTAAAGGGATATCCCATCCAAAGTGATCTGAAATGTCACGATTTTCCTCAACTTCACCATTCGTAACTACTATTAGTAGTAACCCATGTTGCTTTACTTTCTCTAAATCAGGTAACAACTCAATGCAGCGCTTACAGTATAGAGATAGAAAAACAATTAAAAGTTCTTTTCCACTCCAGGCCTCTATCGTCTTTATTGAATGACCATCTTGATTTAGAAGTTCTATATCGGGAAGCTTATCCATATGCAACCTCTCTTCCTTCTAATTGAAATGGACTGGACTGTCTATCCCAAAGTCTTTTATATATTCCGTTTTCATTTGACAGAAGTAGTTCGTGAGATCCTGCCTCTACAATATTTCCATCTTTCATGAATATAATATAATCAGCTAGACAAGCAATATTAATGCGATGGGTAATAACAACAACCGTTTTATTGACCTCTTTGAAAAGATTTTCAAGGTAAAGAACTTCGCTCTCGGCATCTATAGCTGCTGTTGGTTCATCTAATAATAATAGATCAGCTCCCTTATATAGAGCCCTAGCAAGAGCTAACTTTTGCCACTGTCCCCCCGATAAATTGACCGAATCTGATGTCAAATAACCTAAACGAGTGTCTATACCATTTGGCAAATTTCTGTAATCCTTAAAAGAGGCTATATTAAAAGCTTCCAGCATAAGTTCATCATTTAAATGATCACTGTTATTACCTAAAATAACATTCTCTTTTACTGTAATCATATATTTAGTAAAATCTTGAAATACTGTAGTTATTCCCTTAAACAAAGAGCTTTTGTCTAGGAGATGCTGGCTTGTGCCGTCATAAAAAATTGTATTCTCAGGAGCGGAATATAAACCACCAATCAATTTTAACAATGTTGTTTTCCCAGATCCGTTTTCCCCTAATATAACCAACTTTTGTCCTTTCTCTATACGAAAGCTAATATCGTTTAATACATTTTTTGTCGAGTTAGGATATTTAAAATAAAGATTTTTAATATCAATGCCATCTCTAAATTGATAAGGATAGGTCGTTCCATTTTCACTCTTTCTTCTCGGACGGACAAATTTATTAAAATCGTCAATATAGTACGTATCCTCAGCTCCTTGTGTAATATTTCGAACTAATGATGTAATATTGCTTTCAGCGAGATTCAAGGCTAATGTCAGAGCAAAATAGTCGCCCACGGTTAGACTTTGTTTACTCACTAAGATAATAATCATAACTATGACAGCAGCTAAACTTAATTGTGAAAATAAATTTTGACTAACATTATTTTTCAATTGCATTACAAGTAATTTCTTTCTTATACTATACATTTTGTTATTAGCTTGATTCCATTTCTCAAGGAAATAATCAGTGATACCATAAGATTTCAATTCTTTTTGTACCGGCACATCTATAAGTAAATTATAAAAATAATCCGGCTCACGTTGATGCTGTTGCAACTCCCTATTTAAATCAACCTTTTTATTAATAATTTTACTGATTATAATCAACTTAAAAAGTGATATTAAAATTACAGACAACCCAAGATAAATGGAATAGTTAACTAAAAAAAACAAAGAACTCACCGAAATAAGGAGACTCTCGATCAATTGAATGGAAAGACGAAAGTATCCGAAATACATTGTTATTCCTCTAGTAGCAATATTTTGTTTACTTTGGAAATCTGAATGTTCTTTTTCATATAATTCATACTCATCCAAACCTTTGATTAGACGTTTCTGATTAAATATTGAAATTTGAAAGGAGAATTCCTCATTTTTAAGTTGTTGATAGTCGTTCATTATGTTTTTAATCAAATTAAGAAAAGTAACTAACAGAAAAATTTGAATACAACTTTTAAAATCTGCACTATTCAAACTATTTATTAACCATTTAGAGGTATGTACCATGGTTAGTGACACAACAGAAAAATAAAGGCTAAATAATATCCCCATAATAACTATCCATCTGTTATATCGGTAAATAGTCATTATCACTTCTTTGACTGTTAACAGAAAGGTGCATCCAGATTTATAAAGCTTCATCATAATAAACCTCAAGCAATGGGCGTATTGCCAGCTTCACAGTTTCAATAGAATCGAAAGCTTTTCCTGAAACGATCTGCCCTTCTGAATTTACAGCAATAGCAAAAGGTACTCCAGGCACCGCCAACTGACGAATCACCATAAAGACATTGGCATGTACTACTTTTATTCCGCTAAGTCTTTCTCTTAATTGTTCAACTTGTTCCGTGGTTCCATCCGTAAAAAGAACAAATTGAAAATTAGGAAAGATACCAGCAAGATCACGAGCCACCTCAGCATTACAAACGTTACATGAAAAACTTGTTATCAAAATTACTGAACCATTATATTCTTCACTTGACCAAACTGTATCATCAAAACATCTCTTTTCAATTTCAATCGGTTGCGGGACGTAACGTCCAATGTCCAATTGACTTATGAAACTATTTTTGAGAAACCTCATATGTGGCTTGTCTTTATGTTCATCATCCATAATCGTTTCTCCCTTCTAAGACATAATGTATAGGCTGAATAGGTAAAAGAAATCCCTATCAACCTATACATCGTTACACTAAGTATTAAAATAATTCAACGACTAGCAACATTGATCAAGGTTTTTGGTATTAGCGTATTCGTGAGATATTGCACCTGTACTGTTGTTTTTGCAAACATCGTACACGTGCTGTACTCTCGAACTTGAGCTATCCCACGGATACCAAGTGCACCAGCCGTTATTTGCGCAAAACGGAGTGCCGTATGTAGTATCAATGACCGTGCTTCCACCAGGACATGCCATGAATATCACCTCCTTTCTATGATTTTAATAGCATCTAAAAAAGATAAAACATTATTTATTTTGGTTACTTTTTCTTTTTTTTCAAAAAAAACAAAATTGCTTTTAACATCTTTTAGCCAACCTTTTAAATCAGCATATGGGATTACAATATGGTTGCTCCATTGTTTCTCCTTCATCCTTACATACCATAAAGGAGAATTAAGAATTACAATTAAGGGAATCTCACCTTCACTTAATACCTTTGAAATCTCCTCAAATGAATCCGTTTCCAATGACAAAAAGATTATCGGGAAGTTCGTATCAAAATCAATGTACCCATCTTGTTTTAAACGTAGAAACACTTGTTTTCTTTCAGTATTCAGCATTCTGCTTACTCTTTTTCTAATTAAACCCATCAAAACAAGTAAGCATGAAAGAAAATAGATAAGCATCATAATATCAAGTTTCTTTCACTAGAGTTAACGAAAGTCTGTACAAAATCCAGCAACATAATTATGACAATGATCAAGAGTAATTCTATCAACGATGACCTAATGTCCACACTTCTTTCTGCCATAGGAACTCTAAGCATCAAAAAACAAATAAGAATCAAATTTCTGGTTATAGGCATTTTATTTAACCACGCCACTTTACCAAAACAACTACATTTGTTATTTGCTTTATTATGCTTCTTATACAGTTGAGCGAATACAAAAAAGATAAAAAGCAAAGCTGTGAATAAAGATGCTTGTATTGCATACTTCCCAAATATAAAACACATTGCCAAAACAGCTTCAACAATTAGAACAAGAATTAGAAGTCCTCCAGTGTATTTATATGATATAAAGCCATAAGAAAAAACTTCATATCTTGAATCTTGATAGTCAATCGCCTTCATATAAAGAGCCGTTAATAAAATGAAAGAAAATATGACATCAAATATGTACACCATTTAATCCACCTCTATAAATATTATCTTTTTTTTACAAAATAGTAATTTTTTATACGTTTAACACCTCATGATGATTATTATACCAATATATTTCATTTTGTAAATAACAATATCACATTTTTATCATATTTTCCCTTTTTTATTTCGTTTTAGAGGCAAAGAATATTGGTTTTAAGAAAGATACTAGATTATCTTACGGAATCATAAAGCAAAAACTGAAGGAGTTTTGAAGATTATTCGGGCTCGGACAAAGAAGTAGTTTAGCAATTTAGAAGAATATACGACCTGAAAATGCATGAAGCATATCTAAAAAAAGTTCTCTCCCTAATTAAATGGGGAGAGAACGACAGTAATCATTTTTATTATCAACATTTTTTGCAGTAATTTCTCTGACTAAAGATAGTTATAGTTTCGTCTCTGTGTCATTAATGGTCGATAAATACGTGCGTTTACCTCGCTTGTATGTTAGATATGTAATATCAGTTAATAACACCGCTCCAGCTTGGGCTGGCTTAAAATTTGCTTATGTAATTTGCTTGGACATGTACGATGCTCTTTCGTTGCTTTTGATTACACGTACTGGATTAGCTTGCGGAATGGGACAGATGATCTCGAATTTCATCATGATCCGGCGAATACGCTTCATGTTTTACATTTTATTCATGTGATGAAAATCCTTAAATTTCAGTTTTGTTGCACTGATTATTTCATTTTCAACATCTACCTTTCTAGTAGATAGAGTTTTTAACAGTTCGTTTTCCGCTCGTAACAGTTGGTTCTTTGCTTCTAATCCTTTAATCTTCTCCTCCAGTGTCCATTCACCTTTGTTTCGCTTGATCCTGAAAGCCCTCTAACGCCGGCTTCCACAATATGAGGCAACCCAACGTTTTCGCAAGAACGGATACGCTCCAAATCAATACATTCAAAATCTAAGCCCGCTTCTTCAAAATTTCTCATGGCAGATTACCATTTCCATTTGAATCTTGTCTCAGTTGCTCTTGTTCTTTCTTAGTCAGTAAACTTTTAGTCAGAGCACTTCCGCTCCAATATCCTTTTATTATCATAAGCAAAATACCCTATAAGATGGTTTTTTTCAAAGTAACCATCTTATAGGGTACATACTAAAAATATACATCTCAAATTACTGTATAAGAAACTTTCCTCATCAGTATTTCATATACTTATTACATCATATTTTAGAGCCACTGGTCACCAAATTGTAAGAGATTACACTAAAAACTTAGCCAAATGCTCAAGGTAAAAAAACTCTTGTAGCCTGTGCGGTTTAATGAATACTAGGCATCTTAAAATATAATCGGATTCCTCCTTCTCACTTCCTTATGCCTTCGGCAGTTGGAACGAGCTTTTCAGGGATACGACCCGGTTAAATACCGGACGTCCTGGTTCGGAATGTTTCGGATCTACACTAAAGTAACCGTGACGGAAGAATTGGAATTTATCCTGAGCATTCGCTTCTTTCATCTCTTGTTCCACATACCCATTAACAATCTCAAGGGAGTTCGGGTTCAATTGATCCAGGAACGTTTTCTCCGGTTGCTCTTCCACAACCTCAGCTTCAGCCCCAGCTACTGCCACTTCCACCTCTGCTTCCGGTGCTTCATCCAGGATCAACGGCTCGTACAGACGGAATTCAGCAGGTACCGCTTGAGTCGCTTCTACCCAGTGGATTGTTCCTTTGACTTTACGGCCAGTGAATCCACTGCCGCTCTTCGTCTCCACATCATAGGTACAATGAATCTCGGTTACATTACCTTCTGCATCTTTGATCACATCGTTACATTTGATGAAGTATGCATGTTTCAGACGAACTTCGTTGCCAGGGAACAAACGGAAATATTTGTTCGGCGGATTCTCCATGAAATCGTCTTGTTCAATATAAATCTCACGGGAGAACGGAATTTGGCGACTACCCATCTCTGGGTTCTCCACATTGTTCTCTGCTTCAAGCCATTCCACTTGCCCTTCAGGGTAGTTGGTAATAACCACTTTGAGCGGATGCAGGACAGCCATCGTGCGTGGAGCTTTCAGTTTCAAGTCTTCACGTACAAAGTGCTCCAGCGTTTGCAGGTCGATAACTCCATAGTTTTTGGAAATGCCTGTCTCATATACAAAATCACGAATAGCTTCCGGTGTATAACCCCGGCGGCGCAGACCCGAAATCGTTGGCATGCGTGGATCATCCCATCCATCCACATGTCCTTCATCTACGAGCAGTTTCAGCTTCCGCTTGCTTGTTACCATCTGGGACAGATTCAGCCGACCAAATTCGTATTGACGTGGTTGGTTCTCCATCTCACACTCGGCAATAACCCAATCGTAGAATGGACGTTGATCCTCGAACTCCAAGGAGCAGAGGGAATGCGTTACACCTTCAATTGCATCTTCAAGCGGGTGAGCAAAGGCGTACATTGGATAGATACACCATTTGTCGCCCGTGTTATGATGGTGTGCATGTGAAATCCGGTAAATAACCGGATCGCGCAGATTGATATTCGGTGCAGACATATCGATCTTGGCACGCAGCACTTTCTCTCCGTTCTTGAATTCACCTGCACGCATACGTGTGAACAGGTCGAGATTCTCTTCCACCGAACGATCACGGTACGGGCTGTTCTTACCCGGCTCCGTCAGCGTTCCGCGCATTTCACGGATTTCGTCGGCGCTTTGGTCGTCGATGTAAGCTTTACCTTTTTTAATCAACAAGACAGCACGGTTGTACATCTCGTCAAAATAATCCGAGGCAAAACGTTTCTCGTTCCACTCGTATCCGAGCCATTTCACGTCTTCCTGAATCGATTGAACGTACTCTACATCTTCCTTGACCGGATTCGTGTCATCAAAGCGCAGATTCGTTTTGCCACCAAATTCGCCGCCCAGCGTAAAGTTAATCCAGATCGCCTTGGCATGGCCGATATGCAGATAACCGTTCGGTTCCGGAGGAAAACGGGTAATAACTTCCTGGACTTTCCCAGACCGGAGATCTTCGGTAATAATATTTTTGATAAAGTTAGGTGGGGTTGTACGATTGTCCACAGGTATCAAACCTTTCATGAATGGATTGGAGCCTTAGGGAATTGCAGCAATTCCGGCTATAATTCCTTAATAACGAAGTCATTTCCTGAAAAAGACTATTTTCTTGGAAAGTTTCGTACGCGTTTCATTTAAATATACCTTTAACGGGGGAGGAGTTCAATAAAGAACGGCACCAAAGTCAGGATTAGCCGTGCATAAATAGGCCCTAAACCATTTTGACGGGTTCGCTCGAATCATGTAGCATGATAGTAAAAACAAATTAAAGGGAGGGTTTCCCATTCCACCGAACTCGCTTAAACTGACCAAAGAACAGCAGGATGAAGCCATTCGCACCATCCAGTCGTATTTCGAAGAGGAACGTGGCGAAGAACTGGGTGATCTGGCCGCTTGGGGTGTCCTCGACCTGTTCATGACACAGCTGGCTCCCTACATATATAATCAGGCACTCCGTGACGCACGAACAACGGTCAATCAACGCATGGCCTCAATGGAAGAAGACCTGTTTGCACTGGAGCAAAAGTTGCCCAAGACCTCACGTTAATCCACTACAAATACGTGTTCAAAAAATCCGGTTTTCATATTCGATGCTAATAATGCCGCTAGGCATAATTCGTAATCATAAGTGGACTTTTTTGAACAACACTATACAAAGAAAGAAGGTTGCATTCATGTTTACCTATTCATTGGATGAATATACCGAACTCCGGCCACTGGCCATGGAACATACCAAACCGCTGTTTGAACTGACGGATCGCTCGCGGGATCAATTGAGACATTGGTTGCCGTGGGTGGATCATGTGACAGAAGTGGAACATACCTCGAACTTTATTACTAACGCGTTAAAACAAGGTGCCGAAAATGGCGGTTTCACCGCTGGGGTATGGTCAAAAGGGAATCTAGCCGGCGTCATCGGATTCCACGAGATTAACTGGACCAACCGCTCGGTAAGCATCGGATACTGGCTTGGAAAAGGCTTTGAGGGTCAAGGCTTGATGACAAGCGCTTGTCGCGTTCTGGTTGATTATGCTCTGGTCACACTCGATCTGAATCGCGTCGAGATTCGCTCGGCAACAAATAACAAACGGAGTCGTGCTATCCCTGAAAGACTCGGATTTGTTCTCGAGGGTGTCATTCGTCAGGCAGAGAAACTGCCTAAAGGTTACGTGAACCATGCGGTGTACGGCATGCTTCAGCATGAATGGGAACTTTTGCGCTAATTCGCTTACATAATGAATCGGGAGTGATCTCTCCCAACATATCGGATCAACATGAATACCCTCTATCTCCACGACATGTGGTGACAGAGGGTATTTATTTATTGTATCAATGACTTTTAGAGGGCTCGGACCATGCCCCCATCCACGATCAATGACGTTCCGGTAATGTACGTATTGGCCCCGGATAACAGGAACACCACCGCTTTGGCAAACTCCTCCGGTTGACCATAACGACCGAGAGGAATCTCCTTGCGGAACTGTTCAGAGACTTCGTCCTCACTGACTCCGTTCTGCTCTGCCCGTGCTGCATCCAGCTCACGAATGCGGTCTGTTGCAATACGTCCTGGCGCCACCGTGTTGATCAAAATTCCGTATGGAGCCAGCTCCTGGGATAAAGTCTTCGCCAATCCGAAAACGCCGGTACGGAACGTATTGGACAGAACCAGACCCGGAATGGGCTGTTTCACTGAAGTTGAAGCGATATTCACAATGTGTCCTCCGCTTTCTTTCATATAAGGAAGCGCACCGCGAATCAGCCTTACGTAACTGAGTACATTTAATTCAAATGCACGTTCCCAATCCTCATCCGTCAGTGACTCAAATGAACCCGATGGTGGGCCACCCGAATTGTTCACCAGAATATCAATCTGCCCAAACAGCTCTGCTGTCTTGTGAATCAGAGCCTCAATATCTTCCTTGCGTGTCACATCGGTTGCACAATATTCCACACGTCCACCACCACCAAGCGCCAGAAGCTCCTGCTTCACTGCTGCGAGCTTTTCTTCGCTCCGGCTGGCGAGCATGACGTCAGCACCTTCTGCTGCCAATTGAGCGGCTACCGCTTTGCCTAGCCCTCGACTGGAAGCCAGCACCAGAGCTTTTTTACCTTGAAGTCCCATGTCCATCGTTGTTCCTCCTCCTCAGCTACGTTTCTATTTGGTCTGGATAAAATAACCCATAAGAATATCGTCCACATACTTGCCTCCGATATAAAACTCGGACACCAACCTGCCTTCCGTCACAAATCCACACTGTGTATAAAACGTGATGGCTCCCGGATTGCTGGAAAGTACGCGCAGCCTGAGCTTGCGAATGCCTTGTTGGGCCGCATGCTGCTTGATGGCATTCATCAACGCTGTGGCAATGCCACAACGCCGATCATGAGGGTGAACTGCAATATGAATCTCGTAGACATGACGGTTAACAGGCATACCTGTGGCTGGCTGAAAGCCCACATAACCACATACCCGCTCTCCCTGCACCGCAATCAATTGACTGCCTGGCGGACAATGCTGCAGATATTGTTGTCTGGAGCGCCAATGCATCGGTGCAGGAGAGGTGTATTGGTCCCATACCAGGGTGTCCAACTCCATTAGCTGGGTTGCATCCTTGATTTCGGATGGACGAATCGTAAATGTATGGCTGGTAAGCATAATGATTCAACCTTTCGTGCTATAGTCGACAACGCTGTACGGTTACAACGTCAGAAGAATTAAGTAAGTTAAGATAGTTAAGAAACTTAGAATACATTGTTCGTTCGCTTCACTGATTACATTTCTTTGTTCTATATATTGTAGCATAGCCTCAGCTTTGACTAAAATTCCACTCGGTATTGAACCTTTTCGCAAAATGAAATAAACGCTTAACCTTGCCGTAACGTCATGGTTTATACTGATTCGATAAGGAGGGGATGCATGATGAATATCAAAGAGGCAGCAAGCAGGCTTGGTATATCGGCGAGAGCCATTCGCTTTTATGAGGAAAAAGGATTGATTCTACCCGCCAAACAGTCCAGTAACGGTTATCGCACATACACTGAGAATGATATCTGGCGGCTTCAGACCATTGCTGCGCTGCGTGAGATTGGCATGTCCCTACAGGATATTACACATGCGCTAGGAGAGATTGATCAAGGGAATCAGCAGCGGCTGGAAGAATATCTGGAGCTGCAACAGGCCGTCATGTATGCCCAGTGGATTGAGCTGAAACGTATGATGGATACAACCCAGCGCATGATTGACCTGAATCGTCAGGACGGACCGCTGGATGTCAGCCATCTGCACGATCTCGCGGACAGTGCACGCCGCCTGCGCGAAGCACGGCAGAACTGGCATGATCGGTGGAATTATGACACGCAGGCAGCCATCCATGATCAGCGAGTGCAGGCAGAAGGCAGAGTCAGTACTGAACATCCCAATTCAGAGGGCAGGCATCATTCGGCGAACGCTTCGCCTATAAGCGATGAGAATGAAGTTTCACATCCACACCAGGATGCAGATCATTCCACGCCGAGCGATTCCAATGATACGGTACAGTCTTCCTTTTATCTGTATCACAACTATGACGAAGCGCTCGAACAGACGACTCATTTGATCTCTCCCGCCCTTGGTGAGAAAGGACTCGATATCGGTACAGGCACAGGTAATCTGGCTGGGAAACTGCTACAGCACGGCGCAGACATGACTGCAATCGACCAATCCCGGGAGATGCTACGCAGATGTCGTACCAAATATCCTGAGATGCATGTGAAACTTGGTAATTTTCTGGCGCTGCCTTTTGCCGATCATTCCTTCGATTTTGTTGTATCCAGCTTTGCTTTCCATCATCTGAGTCCAGATCAGCAACTATTGGCATTACAAGAGATGCAGCGGGTATTAACCTCGCGCGGACGTATCGGTCTAACTGATCTGATGTTTGTCGATTCCGCTCACCGTGATTCCTATATTCGGCAGGCAGAAACCACAGGACACGAGGAACTGCTGCGTGCCTTGCGCGAGCGTCACTTCCCTCTGCTGGGTGAGCTATGCAGCTGGTTGGAACAACAGGGCTATGTAACAAAGCATGTACGGCATAATGAGCTGTTACATACGTTGCTGGCGGTTCCACTGCGGTGACCAATCATGAGCATATGCCAAAAAGGCCATCCCGCCTTGAATAAAGGAGGATGACCTTGGTGTACATCATGTTATTAAATTACATGTAAATATCAACAATCGTACGCTCAGTTGCACTACGTGCTTGTCTGAACTCATCAAGCGAGATGCAGACCCCGCCCTGACGGTAACGGTTCGCTGTACGCTCGGTGCGAATGTCCTTGCCGTTCACCGCTACACGGCTTACCGCACCTTCGTTCAAGTGATAGATAAACGTTACTGGCTCACCTGCATACTCGAATTCGAATTGCATGCCGTTCAACTCAGCTGGCAATACCGGGTCAATGACCAGATCGCCGCCCTCTTGACGAATGCCAAGTGCATTGGAGATCAGCTGGTTCATGTAGATTCCAGGGCCGCTGGAGTAGATTCTCCATCCGCCTTTCACTTGTACAGTCCCTTTACGAAGCTGGTCAAAATGCTCCTGTGCCTCGTAACGCGTATTAAACTTACCGTCTGAACTACTGAAGTATGAGTTCGCTTGGCGAATCTCCGCGTTAGGTACAACCTCACCGATGCCAACCGGGTTGATCATCGCGAGACCATTCCACACCTGATCTGTCTTACCCAGCTTCGCCATCGCTTCCACGTAACGGATATGGGCGTGTACATATTGCAAACCAATCTCACGTCCGAAGTTGGATGCTTGCTCTGCACGTTTGAAGTGGGTGCTTACACCGCCAGCATATTGAGCCGGACGATTCATCAGACGCACGCCATCAGGGCACAGGAACTGTTCACGGATCAATGCGTAATGCGATTCTGCTTGCTCCGCATTCAGCAATTCACCGATCATGCTGCGCGTCATTGGCAACAGGCGATATTGAATGCCTGTCTCTGTGTCCGTTGGATGAAGCATCAGCTTCGCTTGGTCGGCTTCTTCCATGTACACAAAGCCTGGAATCACATCTGTGCCCAGCATGTAACGGTTAAAGTCCTCACGGATGCCTTGAGCCAGAACGTCCAGCTCCTGTGCAAATGCAGCATCTTTGTATTGCAGCGCCTGTGCAAGCACATTTACAGACTGGTACGTCAGTGCAACGGTCCAGCTGCTCACCATGTATTGCTTGAGCTGTGCATTGGCTGGTTGGAGCGTATCATCCCAGTCGCCATCTCCGTAGGAAGACAGGAACGTATCGTGCAGGAAGTGCGAACGGATATATTCGATCTCTTTTTTCGCATGATCCAGTACAGTTGCCGTCTCTTCTGTGAACCCGAAGCTATGTTTAACGGTATAAGGTACTTTCTCATCCAGGATTGCATAGTCGCGAGTCGCTGTCAGGTAATCCGCCAGCACTTTCAGCGGCCATACGATGATGTCGCCATGACTCTCTTCCTGTTGAATCGCAAAGTATTTATCAAACATGAACCATTGCGGCCAGTTGCCATCATCTTCATATTGGTGAGTGTAGACCATTTTGATGATATCGCGAACTTGCTCATATTTTTGCGTTGCCATAAAGTACTCCACCGGACCTTGACACACATCCCGTGTACCCCAAGCCGCGCCGCCATACTGTTCCAAACCGTGAGGCACGGAGTAGTGAACCAGCATGTTGTGGGTGTACCACCAAGCCAGCGCATTTACTTTGAACAGATCCTCTGCACTCTGACCTTCTCCACGGGACAAACGGAACCCGTTCATCACACCTGCGAAGAACTCACGGTATGCCTGCACTTCCTCTTCGAACGTGAGGCTTGAACCTGCTACCACTCCGCTGTCCGCTTGGCCTTCCAATACCCCTTGTACCTTCAGCGTCCATTCAGCACTTGCTTCCAGACTAAGCGTAACCAGCGATGCGGAACCACTGCGGATACCACTTGCCAGCAACGTTTCGTCCCCTACATTCACAGCTGCCCCGTCCACCGACATGCGGTATTGCAGATCTGGATACGTTCCTGCACTCATCGCTTGTGGATCAGCCTTGAAGATCAAAGTATCGCCATCCTGCGTCATATGCAGCGGATACTCGTATTCATTCACATTCATCGTAATCTGGTTCGTTACCAGATAACGGTATGCCGTGCCGCTTGTGGAGCGCACGTTCATGCTTAATTCCGTAGTATGTGCACCTGTGTAATTGGTCACGATGATCGTATCGGATTCGGTTTTGTAGATCCAACGAACATAGTTGAAGCCAATCTCGAACAGGGAAGGCATCGTCAGCAGACGATATTGTCCGTCCATTTCCACATATATGCGTTGTCCAGCCGTCTTCGGCACGTTCAATGCATTGCGGGCATTACTGATCATTTTATTAAAATTGGTGTTACCAATAACAAGCTGTGAGTTGAAAATACCGTACATATACGACGTTGTCGTAATAACCTGTGCTCCAAGTTGTACGTTGCCACCACTCATCAGAATATGGCCGTGCGGACGCTCCACAAGCAATTCTTTTGCTTTCAGAACGATATGTTCATAGCTATCTGTGAAGAAGGATAACAGTTCCTCACCGCTATGCTCTTCCTGATGACGATCAGGGAACAGATCATGAATCTCATCTTGCGTCAGATCGAGCGTAACCAGCGGTTCACCCAGGAAGGAGGACAGTTTCACCTGTTCCAACGTATCGCCATTTTCCACAGTCAGAGCCTGTACTTCATTCCATGCTGCGGTAACTTCATCTCCGAATTCCAGTCCAGAGATTCCTTCGGCATGATTAGGCTTCGCCAGTCCATAGAAGACCACCTGAGCTTCTCCGTTCAGATTCAACAGTTCAGATTGCAATGCCGTATAGGCAAATTCATACTGATACGTCTCATTCGCAAGCGTCTGGCGATTCAAGCTCTCTGGTTGATTCGTTTCCTTGTACGACAGACCGAAGAATTGGAATCCATCTGTGGAGTACCCGACTGCTTTGGTCAGGGAACCTTGTTGCATATATGGAAATGCGCCGCCCTGAGGCTGGTTTTGACGGGAACAAACGACATAACCTTTCGCTTCATCTTCAAACACCGTATGGTCAATGTATTGTGACAGATAAGCTTCATTACTGCGCACCGCACCTGGATCAGCAAGACCTACATCCTGTCCATATACCACGTCTACGTTATGTTGTTGTCCTGTGAGCTTCACATCCCAGAACCAGACACCTTGCGGTGTAGCCGTAAATACGACCTGATAGCCAATGCCTTTTTCGCTACCTTCCAGTTGGACTGTACCCTCCCAGATCAACTGGTTGCTGGATTGTGCCTTGCTTGTAATCACCTTGCTGTTCGAACGTACACCGAGCAACGGGAACGAGCTGATATTCTCTCCCTCATGTACACGCAGGTACAGATTGTTCAATGATCCATCAATCTGGTTGCTGAGCAACTGGTTCAACATCGTTGTACCGGATGTAGCCTGGTATAGGTCGCCACTGTTCAAAAAGGTAAAGGATAACTCTCCGGCACTTAACCGGATCGGTTCATTAATCATCGTTGTCATAAGGTTCACTCCTTGAATTAGTTAAAATCGAAACGTTTCGATAAATCTGAAAAAGAATAGGGGCCTCTTCAAACCGGCCTTTTACGGCCCGTCCGGACGATAACCCCATCATTGAACTTTTACTTCAGCATGCAGGCATTGCTTTGTTGTTCAGACTCGGTCTAAACCGAACGTACAGAGCTGCGCTCGATCATATTAATCGTTAGCGTATATGAAGGGTCAACCGCTTCGCCATTGAGCATCTGGAATAACAGATGTCCGGCGAGCGACCCGGCTTCATGCTTCGGCTGGCGTATCGTTGTCAGTGGTGGACTCACATATTCGGACAACTGAATATCGTCAAAACCGATCACGGAAATGTCACCCGGCACCGATATACCACGCTCTTCCAATGCCTTCAGGCCACCAATCGCCATCTCATCGTTACCGTAAAATACCGCTGAGGGAAGATCTCCCTGCATGATCATCATTTTGGTTGCACTGTATCCGCCCTCACGCACAAAATTGCCGTTCAGACGCCATTTGGACTTTTCTTCAAGTCCCGCTTCCCGCATCGCTCGCAGATACCCTTGGTAACGGAGCGCGTTGTCATACGAGTTGGATGGGCCACTGATATAAGCAATCTTCTGATGCCCAGCCTGGATCAGGTGGCTGGTTGCAAGGTAACCGCCCTGCTCTCCATCCACCAGCACGTTTACCAGATGGTCACTCGACAGCTGACGATCCATCACAATGATCGGAAAACGATGACCGGCAGATTCTACCAGAATATCATCATGGATGTTATGCGCCAGGATGATGGCTCCATCTACTCTTTTTTCACGCAAAAATCGTACTGCCGTTGAATCCCGTCCACCCATGGAGCTGCAAGCAATCAGGTCATACCCGTTCGCAAGTGCTACATCCTGTACACTACGGATCAACTCCGAGTAATACGGGCCCGACAGATCGGTCAGGATCAAAGCGATCGTGTTCGTCCGGCTCCGTTTCAGGTCCATGGCAAAGCCGTTCTTGCGGTAATTCAGTTCTCGTGCTGCCTCAAGCACTTTAGCCTTGGTCTTGGCACTAACCTTGCTATCCCCGCTCAGCGCATAGGAAGCAGTCGAGAGTGCTACACCTGCCAGCTTTGCCACATCCTTAATCGTTGCCATTCGACGTTCGCTCCTTCTAAACTAAAACAAATTCAAGGTTATCTACATTTTATACGGTACATGGTTAGAACAACCACTAAATCCTTCATTATCGTTTATTAATCTTTGTACATATCATAGCTATGGATGTCAATCGAAACGTTTCGAGGTGTTCTCAAAAAAAATCCTCGTTTCCATCCTTATGGGACCACGGTTGAATGCATCCCGTTCCAGTCCGTACCATTAATGATGGTCATGACACGTCTTTCAATCTGACGCCCCCTGAACAGTTTGTGCCTAACACAATGAAACTGGCAGTAAACGCTAGATTGAAACGTTTCGACATTTTCATTATAGTCGGTGTTGATAGCGATTTCAACCACTTTATCTATTTTTCACAGAAAAAGTTGAATTGTCCAATCTGTCCATCCACGTCACTCCGTTTATAGTATATACTGCATAATAGTCGAGATCCGAGAATTACGCCAGTACACCAGGGGCATGAGACGAATAATGCCCCCGCTGACTTATGTAAGGAGACAGTTATCTAATGAATATTTCCAAGTCCATTTACCATAAAAAATCGCTGTCACGTCCCATTTCCTTGCAGAAGATTCAGTCCGTACCTGTTGCCCTCTTCAAGCTGTGCCATCTGGTGCAGCTTCACGACCGCGAGGCATTCTCCCGCATAGATGAGATGTGGAGCACACTTCACGTGCTATACGTCATTACTGCTGGCCAGGCCAGGCTGATCAGTGCAGAGGGAAAACTGACATTAAATGCAGGCTCTGCAGTCGTTCGACAAGCTGGAAGCCTGCTTCAGCACGAGAACAAGCGCGGCTCCCTGTCGCCAGTACAGGGCATTGCTATTGCTTTTGATTCCACTGAAAATGAACAGCTGCTCTGGCCGTTCGGGATACCAGCTCCCATTGCGAGTCGTACTCTCACCGATAGGGCAGTAGAGTTGGTTCAAGCTTGTTCGAAAGGCCATGATTCCAGCCCCTTCAGGCCACATATGCTTTTCTATGAGTTACTGGATATTTTGCGGGATCATGTGGCTCATTCTGCTCATGAAGATCACTCCTGGCTTGATGCCGTGCTCAGACATATCCATCAGATGTATACCCATCCGCTGACCCGGGAACAATTGGCACGGGATGCAAATGTGAGTCCTGAGCATTTTTCACGGGAGTTCAAGAAACATACAGGTCTTACGTTTGTTGAATATGTGACCCGTCTCAGAATCAGGATGGCTCAGGAACATCTGATGTTCGCGAACCCCACGCTACAGGAAATTGCACAACTGACAGGCTACAGGGACACCTTCTATCTGAGCCGAAAATTCAAACAGATGGTTGGATCAGCACCAACACACTACCGAAAAATGCCCAAAAAGATTGTATCGTTGACTTACAACTACACGGCCTCACTTCTGGCATTGGGCCACACTCCCCACATGGGTGCCGTAGCCAGCTGGATGGAAGAGAAACTGGGTGAACATGGTCAGGATGGTCATGAACCATTTGAGCAGCATTCCGAATATGATCTGGTTAAACATACAGATCTGATTGCAAACGCTCAGCCCGATGTCATTATCGGGTATGCACCGCATCCCGCTTCCGATGAACTACGTGTGATCGCGCCGACCATTCTGATGCCTTTTGAGGAAATCGATTGGCAAGAGCAGCTTCTTCATTTGGGCCAAATCACAGGTCTTGAGTCCAATGCACAGACGTTGTTAGATCGATATCATCAACTTGAGCTAGAGGCCAATCATGTGTTGGATCAATGGATGGAAGGAACACGAGGGTCCGCCGTTTGCATGTTTATGATTGGAGAAGACGGGGCTTATATCTATGGTCATGGCTGGGGAAGAGCTTCTCATGTGCTGTATCAATCGCTGGGCTTCACTCCGCCGTCACGTATGGAGCAGGATGGGCAGTTACTTACGGGGTACGTTCATGTTCCGTTGTCCGAGATTCACTTGTATGCCGCAGATCACATGTTTGTCGCCTTCCCTGAGGAACCTGCCGAACGAGAAATGCTGGATAACCTGCTGAATCAGGAATCTTGGGGCACCCTATCCTCCGTTCGTGAAGGACGTGTATACGAGATTAATGCCGACATGTTCTATGGATTTGATCCCTTGTCCGTTATGGAGCAGTTGCAGCATATCATGCGTCACCTCACATCATAATTGTCCATGCAGTAGTGATCATAGTTGTCCATGTACAAATATCATATCTTCCTCTATGTTATTAATGAGAATAATAATCATTATTGATTACACACAGGGGGAACAAAAATATGTTTGCTGCAAAAAAACGCTTTTCCGGCTTGCTTCTTATGCTCGCCATTATTATGATCCTGGCTGCTTGCAGCAGCGGAACAGGCTCGACTGCCACGAAACAGACATCGGCAACGGGAACAGAAGCGACAACAGGCTCTACCGAGACGAACACAGACACGTCGGCCGGTTCGGATAATTCAAATGCTACACGAATCTACAAGTCATTAAGCGGGGATGTTGAAATTCCGGCTGAACCGAAACGGATCGTAACAGATATGTACGTAAGTGATCTGCTTGCACTGGGTGTGAAACCCGTTGGTGCTGTTCAATATTTTTTGGAAAACCCGTTCTATGCAGATCAGGTGGCGGGCATAGAGAGTATCGGTGATCGGGCGGCGGTATCCATGGAGAAGGTCATTGCCTTGAACCCGGATCTGATCATTACCTACTCTGACCAGGTCAGCGAAATTGAGAGTTATCAAAAAATCGCACCTACCGTGGTCATCCCTTATGGTACATTCACCGATGTACATGACGAAATCCGGGGATTCGGAGAGCTCATGAACAAATCCGAAGCAGCCGAAGCTTGGCTGAAAACGTATGATGAACGAATTGAAGCTGCTCGTGCCAAGGTGAACACCGTCATCAAACCGGAGGAAACCTTCTCCATCCTTGAAGTATCTGACAAAAGTTATTATGGATATGGAGACAATTTTGGTCGAGGAGGACAAGCGGTCTACAGTGCTTTGCAACTTGCACCACTCGAAATCACCAAAAAGGAACTGATGGGTGACACCCAGTGGAAAGAGATTTCGCGTGAAGTTGTTGGTGATTATGCAGGGGATCATATCTTCTTAACCGTTGGAGAGAACAATAAAAATTACCAGGGTGATTCCATCTGGCAATCCCTGCCGGCTGTAAAAAACAATCAGGTGTATGAGTTGCTGGAAGACCGCTACTGGTACTTTGACCCGATTGCGATTCAAGGTCAGGCTGAAGAATTCGCCGATATGATCGTAGAACGTGCCGAGCAAAACCGCAAATAACATAGGGATGAATGCTGGTGTCCGGACAGGCTAATAAGCCTGCTCGGGCATTTGTGTCATATCGAGGAGGACTTACATATGCTTCGCCGCTTTATGTCTTAGTATCGTCCTTACAAAAGGCTCTTTATCTTGGACTTCTCCTGTGCCATCGCCGCCGCGCTGCTGGAGCTGGCCTTTCCACTCGCCGTTAACCGGGTTGTCGATCAACTGCTTCCGGCTGGCAATTGGTCCATGATCGTAGCGGCTTGTGCCTTCTTGCTCGGCATCTACCTGCTCAGTTCCTTTTTCCATTATGCAGTCACCTATTGGGGCCACAAGCTCGGTATTAACATCGAATCCGATATGCGGCGAGAACTGTTCCAGCGTGTACAGAAGCAGTCCTTCCGTTTCTTCGATAACAACAAGACAGGTCACCTCGTATCCCGAATGACCAATGATTTGATGGATATCGGTGAGATTGCACATCACGGGCCTGAAGATCTGTTCATCGCCCTCATGACACTAGCCGGAGCCTTCGGCATTATGCTGGGCATCAACTGGCAACTCGCTGTGATGACGTTCATCATTGTGCCGCTGATGATCTACCTGTCGCTGTATTTCAGTCGCAAAATGTCCAAGGCGTTCAAGCGCATGTTTGCGGATATTGCCGATTATAATGCACGGGTAGAGAACAATGTGAGCGGCATCCGTGTAGTACAGGCTTTTGCCAATGAAAAGCATAAAGTAGGACGTTTCGTTGAGAACAACGAACGTTTCAGACTCACCAAACTAATCACCTACCGCATTATGGCCTGGAACTCTTCACTCAGCTTCATTCTGATGAAATTCGTATCGCTGTTTGTGTTGGTATGTGGAACCTGGTTCGTCATTCAGGGTAGCATGACTTACGGGGAATTCATCGCCTTTGTGATGCTGTCCAATGTATTTCTGGGACCAATCGAGAAGATTAACTCCGTCATCGAGACGTATCCCAAAGGCATCGCCGGATTCAGACGTTACCTGGAGCTGCTTGAAGCTGTACCGGATGTAGAAGATACACCACAGGCGAAGCCGATTCCGGATGTCAAAGGAGATATTGCTTTCCATAACGTTACCTTTTCTTATGGAGAACACAAACCTACGCTGTCTCAGGTTAATCTGGATATTCAGGCAGGCCAGACGGTTGCTCTGGTTGGACCTTCGGGCGGAGGTAAAACGACGTTATGCAGTCTGATCCCACGTTTCTACGATGTGGATGCAGGACATATCTCCATTGATGGTATTCCGGTGAAGGACATGACACTGGAATCACTGCGCTCCCATATCGGGATTGTGCAGCAGGATATTTTCCTGTTTGATGGAACGATTCGAGAAAATATTGCATACGGCAAACTGAATGCTTCCGATGAGGAAATCTGGCAAGCCATTCGCCGGGCCCAATTGGAAGAGCTGGTACAATCCCAGCCAGATGGACTGGACACCATGATCGGTGAACGTGGCGTGAAATTGTCCGGCGGACAGAAACAACGTCTATCCATCGCCAGAATGATCCTGAAAAACCCGCCAATTCTCATTCTGGATGAAGCTACATCCGCGCTCGATACCGAGACGGAAGCTGCCATTCAACTGGCGTTGTCCGAGCTGGCTCAAGGCCGTACGACATTGGTGATTGCCCATCGACTGGCGACCATTAGACACGCCGATCGCATCGTGGTGGTGGAGAACGGTAGCGTTGCTGAACAAGGAAGTCATGAAGAACTTCTCGCGCGTAAAGGCTCTTACAGCCGACTGCATCAAGCCCAGTTTGGTTAAGTGAGAGGATTAAACGGTTAAAATCCAACATATGAGTTGTAGAAATAAGTCACTACAATGAAAGAACAAGCTTCCCTCTGTACTAGAGGGAAGCTTGTTTTTATATTTACTATTCGTTATATAAATTGAACGACATATTTACACAAAACGAAGAGGACAGAAATAACCTGAAGAAGGGGAGCTAAAAGCTTTCTGAAAGAAAGCTGCATCGGAAGCATATGCTTCGCCTTTATCCCCGGATTTTACCCTTTGAAAAAGGGAATCCAAAAAATCTGGGGATAACAGCGATCAGAAGGTTGTTCTGTCATCGGAGTAGCAAGTGTAAGTGACGTTTAGTTCAATTTATATCACTTTCCACCTAGTATTCCGTTCGCCCGTTCACGAAATTCCACCGCCGCCTGCTCAGGCGTAATTTTGCCAAACAGCAGAAGATCATACAACTCTCTCAATACCGCAGTGACCTCGGGTGCACCTACGGGATCAGGGGGGTCCATCTGAGTGCTGTTATCCGCAACCCAATCAATATAGTCAAACACCTGCGCCAGCTCCGGTTCAACCACCAGCTTCATCCGCTCTTTGACACTGGATGAGACGGGCACACCCCGCTCCCCTTTGAGCAGCAGATTGGCATCCAAATCATTCACAAAAAAGCTGATGAACTTGGCCGCCTCCTCCTTATGTCTGGAATTACCCGCCATGGAGAAAAACATGCCTGGCTTCAAGAACAATCCATCCTGGCTGTTTGGCCCAGGCATTGGGGAGATGGTTAATGGTTTGCCATAACGCTGAGCGGTGCTGATAAATTGGTTGGAATACCCCCAGCTAAACAAAGCCTCTCCCAGATAAAACGGGTCGTTATCAGGCTGGCCAATATCTGATGTCCAGATATCCGGTGCAAAAATAAGTTTCTTCTCCGCGAGCTGCTGCATCCTGCCAAAGTATTCAATAAACAACCCATCATCCACATAACCCAACCTCTTGCCATCCTCCGCGTACAACTTGGAACCATACTGTCTCAAGTAATACGCGAAAAACTGTTCCGGCGTAAAATAGGTTCCTAGATAGATGCCTTTCCCGAGCAATTGCTCGCCCATCCGGTCAAAATCCGCCCATGTCCACGTATCTGTTGGCAATTCAATATCATTGGCCTTTAACACTTCCGGATCATAGATGCTGAGCATGGCGTTAACCCCCAAACTGAGACCATAGGTTTTTCCATTCAGGCTACCACTCTCCAGCTGTTCCTTCTCAATATCTGTCGTGTCAATCAGTCCGCTCTGCATGTACGGCGTCATGTCCTCCAATAGTTGCAGCGAACTGTACTGGGACAGATAGGAGATGTCCATCTGGATAATGTCGGGCAACGCATTGCCTGCTGCATGTGGGGCAAGTTTTCTCCAGTATTCGTTGAAACTGCTATATTCGTATTCGATGTTCACATGTGGATTCAACTTCTCATACAGGTCGATAACAGCTATCGTTGCATTGTTGCGAAACTCCCCACCCCACCAAGCGATTCGCAACGTTATCGGCTCTTCTTCCACAATCATGCCTGGCCTTTGATCCAACTGGTTCACGCAACCAAGAAGAGTCAGCATAAGGCAGAGCATGCCTATCATTCGCATCCATATTCCCATAGCTTCTCCTCCTTACCTGGTGATGGGGGTGGCAGCAGCACCGTTACTCTCGTTCCACTCCCCGGCTTGCTCTCCAGCAGAACATCATATTCTTCGCCAAAAGCCAAACGTACCCGCTCCCTGATATTCAGTAGACCAATACCTGTTCCTCTGGTTTTCACTTCACCGCGCAGCACCTGTTCCACATATTCGGGTTCCATGCCGGGACCGTGATCCTCCACGATAAGGGCCAGCTTGCCACCTGATATCTCGGCATACACTCGAATCAGACATGATCCAACCTGTGGTTCCAATCCGTATTGAATGGCATTCTCCAGTAGTGGCTGTAGGGTCAACTTGGGAATGGCACAACCCAGATAAGAAGCAGGCACATCCATACGGAAATCCAGCCGCTGCCGGAAACGGTAGGTCTGAATGGTGATGTAATGATTGACGATCTCCAGCTCTTCCGCAATGGTAATGATATTTTGCTTGAAGCTGATGGAGGAACGCAGCAGATATCCGAGTGATAGCACCATACTGGAGATTTGCTCCTGCCTGTTCTTTTTGGCGAGCCAATGGATCGAATCCAGCGCATTATACAGAAAGTGGGGATTGATCTGCGCCTGTAGCGCCTTGAACTCCGTTTCTTTAATGACCAGCTGGCTTGCATAATTTTCTTTGATCAATGTATTAATATGTGTAATCATCATTCGATACGTACGCTGTAGTAACCCCAATTCATCCATGTGCTGGTGTGTTGGAATGGACAGATTAGCATCCATATTCTCCAGATCCCCATACTGAACCTCCTTCATCTGACTGATGAGCTGCCTGATCGGCCTTGTCAGACTTCGTGCGAACACCATACCAAGCGCGAGAACAACCAGAATGGCGATAAGATAAACGACAATCAAACTATTTTTCAACCATATAATACGTTCAAAAATTTCATCATAAGAGGCCATATTATAATACACCCAGCCGGTGTATGCGGATTTCTTCTGGGAAAGAAATATCTCCCTCCCATCCAGATTCTTGATCTCATATCCCCCACTGCCTGGAAGTGGATTCAGTCCGGCGGACACCGCTTCTGGAAGCTGGCGATAAGGATACACCACATCACTGCCTGCTTTTAAAATAATGTCACTGTCCTGGCTATCGATGCCCGCATACTCCTCAACAAGTCGCTCGATATTAATACGCAGAAACAGTATACCTACCGGTTCCAGGGTCATGGGTTCGTAGGCTCGTACTTGACGCACCATAACCAGCATCGGGTCATCGTCATCCGGGTATAACCAGCGCACTGCACCATTGGCCTGCTCCGCAGCCGCAATCATCCGATCATATTTTTCCTGGGATACGGTTAGTGTCTCGCCATATTTATTCACTCTTCCCCTGGAATCAATCAGATGAACGGACTGCACATAACGTGCAGCCCCACTAATATGCTCCCATAGCCGATCCGTGATCTTCTTTCGTTCAATAAAGCTTGAATATGCGCTATCGTCATCCAACAACGACTTCAAAGCTCTTTGAATCTGCGTATCGGAGATCATGTTTAATGATAACGCTTCCAACTTCTGGAGTTCAACATCCACTGTAGACGAAGAAAGGTTCAGAAGTCGGGACGACTTATCAAACAGCTGTTTGTCATACACCGAGTACGTATAATACAAGGACCCAAACGCCAAGATGATGATAAACGCCATCATGAACATAATCATCAGAAACATTTTCATTTTGATGCTGAGTTTGCGGTAGGCTGTCATGACCAAAGCGCTCCTTTGAACCACGTGATACTACTAGGTATATCACATACAGGAAGGTTCCCCCAAAGTTTTAGCGCTCGATTTCTCACGTATTATTTGGACTGATATCGATCATATGCCGCCTGATGAACCTCAATCGCCCGGTCAATGTCCATGCTCTTGATTGTTTCGGCCATCGTGTCAAATTCGGTGATCGGTTTCTGTCCGCTAATGATGGCAGTCATCGTTTCATTCAAATACGTATTCACTTGGCTCATGATGGACGTACTTGTGGTCACCTCATCTGTTGACAAACGAATTGGGGGAAGCGTTAAAGCTGAGCTTGCTTTCATCCATTCCGCATTCGCGGCACGTTGTCCGTCGTCAAATAATAAGGCATCCAAATAACGACTATCCTGATTAATTGGACCGTCCATAATGGATAAGGCATAGGAAGCCAGTGCCTGGTCATACGTCAGGCCGTTCGGATTATCAATGATGGTATCTGTGAATTTGACACCTTCCCCGTCACGAACATAGCTGTCATTTTCGATACCAAAGTTGAACAGATCACTACCCTCTTCGCTATAGTTGTAGTCCATCCACTGTACAATGTATTTCAATTGGTCTTCGTCTGCGGAAGCTGTAATGGCCTCACCATAAGTCAACACTTTAGCGTCCAGATTAAATGTCGCATAGGACGTTCCATCTGGAGATACAGGCCACGGTACACCAGTCACGTTAAAGTTCGGATCCGTATCTCTCATCAGATTGAAGTATTTCCCCATACCACTGAACACACCACCCTGATATGCGCCTGCCAGATTGCTGGTGACCTTATAGTCAAATGCTTTACCGTCATTGGTCATGATCTCGGGATCAATCAGCCCTTCCTTGTACCACTTGGCCATGGTCTCCAAGAAATCACGGTAGCCCGGCTGAATCGGTCCGAATTCCACCTTGTCTCCATTCATCTGGAAACCACCAATTACACCAAATGCCGCGGCAAAATCATGGAGCTTGGTCAGGTTACCCGGCCCCCAGTTTCCAGTGAATGGCAGCTCATCTGGCTTGCCGTTGCCGTTAGGGTCCTGTTCCTTGAATGCCTTAAGCACCGTATACCACTCATCGATGTTGGTAGGTACCTTAAGGTTCAATGCATCAAGCCAATCCTGGCGCATAATTAAACCGGAAGTGGCATTCAGCTTCAATGCATCCAGCTTCAGCAGCGGGAACATATAGATCGTTCCATCATCGAGTGCAATCTGCTTTTTCACATCCGGATCGGATTCAATAATCCGCTTTAAGTTCGGTGCATAACTGTCGATCAATTCATTCAACCGGATGATTCGACCGTCTTTGATCATTTTTTCCGGTCCGCCAACGGCATCTGCCCAGTTGTAATAAATGACATCCGGCAGCTCCTTCGTGGAGATCAGCAGATTGAACTGGTCACGCTGTTGCCCGAGCGGGGGATGTGTAAATTTCACTTGGATACCCGTCAGCTTCTCCTTTTCCTTGTAAGCCGCGATATCCCCAAAATTGTTCAAGGAAGCCGTCAGTTTGGCATCATTGGCGCGCCAGTAGTCAATGGTAAATGGCTCACTTGTAATCGGTAGCGGAATCTCGGTCAACGCCTGAACCGCAGGTTCTGTTCCTTCTGCTTGCTCTGCGTTACCTGGTTCATTATCCCCCGTACAACCCGCCAGTAAAGACATGGTAAGTAGCGATGACAACAGGATGGACCCCATTCTTTTTTTCACGTAATTCGCCTCCATAGGATACATTTTTTATTGTTTCACAGCACCGATTAGGGCGCCCTGAACAAAATAACGTTGGATGAACGGATATACCAGCATAATCGGCAGCGTGGAGATAATAATGGTCGCATATTTGATGTTCTCCCCAATGGCAAAGCCGGTATCGGCGCCAGCGCCCATGGCCTCTGTACTGCTGCTGATCAGAATATCACGCATAATAATCTGGATCGGATACAGCTCCTGACTGCGCAGATAGAGCATCGGTCCGACATAATCATTCCAATGGTCAACTGCATAATACAGCATCATGACCGCCAGGATTGGCTTTGACAAAGGCAGTACAATTCGGAACAAAATCAGAAAGTCATTGGCGCCATCGAGCTTCGCCGATTCGATCAGACTGATCGGAATGCCCTCAAAGTTTGTTTTCATAATGAGGAAATAGAACGTACTGATCGCACCGGGAATAATAAGCGCAAAGCGGGTGTCGACCATCCCCAGATTTTGAATCAGCAGAAACGTCGGGATCATGCCCCCGCCGAAGAACATCGTGAACGTAATTAATTTCATCAGCGTTTTTCTGCCCATCAGATCACCACGTGATAACCCATAGGCTGCCAGCGAAGTCATAAGCAGATTGATGGCTGTACCCACCACAACATAGAACAAGGTGTTCATATATCCCGTATAGATGCGAGTATCCTGAAATACCGACTTGTACGCTCCCAGCTGAAAACCTTCAGGAATGAGCATCAGTGAACGGGAACGCAGCATCTGGTCCGGGTCGCTGATTGAAGAATTGAACACGTACATCATCGGGTAAAAGCATAAAACCATGATCACCAAGAGCAGCAGTGTATTGAATACATCAAAAACTCGTTCCCCTATAGACTGTTTCATCGCTTCACCTTCCAATTACCAGAGACTGGTTGAGTTAAGCTTTCTGCTGATCGCGTTCGCGATAATGAGCAGCGCGAAATTAATGACGCCGTTAAATAGTCCGATGGCGGTTGAATACGTATAGTTCCCCTCCAAAATACCCGATCGATACACAAAGGTGGATATGACATCCGATGTCTCATAGGTCGGTGCCGTTTGCATCAGCAATATTTTCTGAAAATCCGCGTTCATGACCGCCCCCATACGCAGAATTAACATGATCACAATCGTTGGCATAATGCCCGGCAGTGTAATATGTAACAGCTGTCTCCAGCGGCCTGCGCCGTCAATTTTGGAAGCTTCATACAACTGAGGATCAATACCACTTAGTGCTGCCAAAAAGATAATCGAGGCCCACCCTGCCCCCTGCCATATGTTGGACAGAATGTACATCGGACGGAACATATCTTTTTCCGCCAAAAACATAATCGGCTGCAGATCGAAAAAGTCACGAATGACGTTAAATAACCCACCGTCCAGAGATGAGAACGTTTTTAACATTCCGACCACGACGACAACCGAAATAAAATGCGGCATATAACTGATGGTCTGTACTGCACCTCTGAACCACTTCTTCCGGACTTCATTCAGCAGCAGTGCTAGTAGAATCGGAGCCGGGAAACCAAACACAATACTGTAAAAACTCAAAATCAGTGTGTTCTTAATCAGTCGCCAGAAATAATAACTTTCAAAAAACATGGTGAAGTTGTCAAATCCGACCCATTCGCCTGCCAAGATTCCTTTGATCGGGTTGTAGGATTCCTGAAATGCCATCAGTAGCCCGTACATTGGCCCATAGCTGAAAATCAGATAGTAGGCTACCACAGGAACGAGCATCAGATAAACGTATCTGTTGCGGACAAGTTCCTTTTTCACCGAACTCCATTTGCCAGCTGGCTTCAAACGCCCAGGTTCAATCCCCCGGCTTCGATTCAGCTCCATCCACTCAACCTCCACTCTCGATGTTCATTCACTAACATGACACTTCTAATGATAGAAGCGAGCGCCTTTTCTTCCCATGCTCATTTCCGATAAATGGATGTTCAAAACCGAGTTCCGTCCGACAAAAAAAGACCCTGCTGCCGATGAATGGCGTACAGGGCCCGATCACAGATTAGATGTAGATCGGATATAAAGATTAGCTATGTAGAAGTGACAGCAACGCTGTCTTAGGGTACTTTTTTATACTCGGAAGGAGAGAATCCCGTGTATTTCTTGAACATTTTGCTGAAATACGGCCAGTTGGCACCAAAGCCTGTCTGTTCGGCAAGCGAGGATACAGTGCAGTTCCCGTCCTGCTCCAGAAGCTCCAACGCTTTACGGATGCGGTAGCTTAACACATAGTTCGTAAATTTCTCACCGGTTTCTTTTTTGAACATTTTGCCGATGTAGTCTGGATTCATGTATATTTCCCCAGCGATGGACTGGAGTGTTAATGTCTCGTCCTTGTAGCGTTTCTCTACCAACTGTTTCACACTGCCTACCATCTGCGATTGTCTTGAGCGATGTTGTTCATAGCGGCGCAAGGTGATTTCTTTGGCGACGGCAAGCAGAAACTGTTGAAAAGAATGCAGGGTGCTGGACTCAATCATACCTGGCAACTGATTCATATAACTTTTCATCTCGGCAGAGCCGCTGAGCCGAATCATCTCCATAAATATCTGAATAAGATAGGACTTCGTTTGAGAAATATCGTATCGCAAGCTGGCAAGCATCTGAAACATCCGGTTCAGTTCTGTTCCAACTTCCTGCCAGTGTCCGGCCTTCATCGCAGTAGCCATCCGCTCTGGGTTATATTCGAATTCGGGAAGGGTGCGCTCCCCGGGAGAGTAGATATCCCGTTCCATAATGAGACTGCCCTCACCGAGGTAAAAGCGGTAATTGAGATAAACCAGCGTCTGCATGTACAAATGGCGTGCCTGCGAGAGGTCTCCTGGCTCGCTTAGCGCTATCGTGAGATCATCATGATAATATCGGGTAAATGTGGCGCGAATCTCATCGATATTATGGAACAACTGCGTTTCAGACAACTTGTCCTCCATAATTAGTAGCACATGCCTTCCAACCGTGGCACTTAAGATGGGATTGTGAAAAATATCTTCGGCGATGTTCTTCACCGCGAACAAGTGCAAATACTCATGATCCCCCTCAATCTCTACCAGTAGCAACCGCACACGTTGATCCTGAAACTGTACATCGAATAATTCCTCGAAATACTTCCATTCCTTGACCCCGTATGTTCTGTTCGTGACTAGCTCTTTCAGAAAATATTCCTTGGCATGCGGCAGTACACGCTCCAGATTATATTGGATCGACTGCACAAAACGCTCCTGATCGGTTAACTCTCGCTTCTCACTGACCAATTCACTGATAGCCTGTACAAGATGCTCCTCACTGCAGGGCTTAAGCAAATAGTGCTTCACCCCATACTGCATGGCCGTTTTCGCATATTCGAACTCCGTAAAACCCGTGAGCATGATAAACGAGATATGCTGATACTTCTCTGCCACAGCTTCAACCAGCTGTAACCCATCCATTCCCGGCATGCGGATGTCCGAGATGATGATATCCGGGCGTTGCCGCTCAATTGAAGCAAGCGCTTCCAATCCATCTTGAGCAATGCCGATCAGTTCTGTTCCTAATCTGGACCAGTTCACCACACTGGAGATCCCGTCCGAGATCATAAATTCATCATCAACCAGCAAAACCTTGTACATCGTATGCATCCTCCTGCCTTTAACCAGATCCATTCTATTATATGGGCATTATGCACAAATAGAGGGGAGGACATTGAATGACATGGAATTGCACCCTAACAAGTCTGATTGTTGAACATTTGTATCACGTGTGATGTTATTGGCTACAGAATCATGGTTTGTGCTGTTCCTTTGATCAAACCAAATAACCTTCACCCTGCCACAGGGTGAAGGTTTGCCGCTGCTATGCAAATGCGGGCTATATAGGTGACTTACATGCCCGGATCGATTTATTTTTTTACTGCGTGAATGAAATGTATCGTTTCAAATGCCCTTAGATGATCGATTCGATCCTGGAAAAACTGTTCCTGAATCGCCTCGGGAGTCAGATGCTCATAAATAAGTAGCCCTGCTTCATCAAGCAAGGCCTCCATCTCCACATATGCATAGCCGGATTGCATGGGCTCACCACCCATTGCAGCCAATTTAACCATATTTTCAACCCGATTAAACATTCCTTTTTCCTCAAAAAGGTGCTCATCTGCATAATCCAGAACTATAGAGCTTCCGGTTGGCAGGTTCGCAAACACATGACGAATCACGTTAAACAGATCATTCTGGGGCAAATAATACGAAACACCCAAGAGACTAGCCAACGTCTTCCGTTTCTTCAAACCTTCAATAGTCAAGCTGTCATTCGAAAGCTCACGCGTAAAATCCATGGGTACAAAGTGAAGATTGTCCGGAATAGTCAGCTCGGACTGATTCAGCCGCTCTTTCTTGAATTGCTGTGTAGCCGGATAATCCACTTCAATGATATCCAGCGTGTCCTCCAATTCCGGATGCCTCAAAGCAAACGTATCCATCCCGGCGCCAAGAATGACTACCTGCTTCAATCCCAACGCGACTTCATGCAAAAGTACATGCTCACAGTAAGCGGCCCGAGCCAGAGTTATTGGAGATAACTGTACCTGGGTAATCCATTTTAGAACCTTTTCCGGGTCGTCCTTGAGCTCGTGAGCCATATCCGGGTTGAAAAAATGAATGCCTCTAACCATGTTATTGCTGATATCTGAAAACTCTTGAGGAGAGATCAGCAATTTCGCCATAAAATCATCGAAAATGAGGGGTGTGTCATGTTGGCTGTGATAAGCTCGGCCAAAAGTCGAAATCAATGATGTGATACTGGATTCATTTTGCTTCATACTTATTCCTCCCGTACAAACAAAAATAAGATTCCCCTGGCCAGGAGAATCTTATTATATACGGAATTTTTTTATATGTAAATTATAGCATAAATACATTTTTTTGTCAACCATAATTTACGGATGAACAGACAGTTTACAGTGGATTTACCGTCCACTTCAACTCGTTCTTCCTTCCGCATCCTATCCAACCCGATGAGATCTGTTAGGCGTCCATTCCATACTCCTTCACTTCACGATTACGGTTCAACACCGCATGCAACACAAAACCAAGTACCGCAATAGCTGCTGTGCCTGTTGCCAGCCACGCTACCGGAATAAGTCCCTGTTTGTCATACATGACCCCCATCGCATAGGGGCCGATAACCCGTCCAACCGCACCGATCCCACCCGATATCCCGATGTAAAAAGGTGCCGCCCTGCCCGCATGCTCCGAGATAAACGCAGGCGTTGCAGGGGAAATCAACATCTCTCCAAACGTGGCAAGTACCATTGCAAGCACCATGCCTGGATAGCTGTACATGGTAATCATGACAATGTAGGCCATGCCATAGAATACCGCACTCGCCGTCATCTGGGCAGTGGAGGTACGGGCCATGGTCCGTTTCACCCAGCTGGTAAAAGGTTGGCCCACAAAGATCAGCACCCCGTTCAGGGTCCAGAGCAGACCGTACATTCTTTTTTCCATACCCTCAGAGATGATATACGGGGACACACCTGTGTTCCAGATGGAGTTGCCGAATAACAGGAAGAGTACGCCCAAGCTCATAAACAGATATAGTCGGGTATTACCCAGCAATGCCCAGACGCCCGGCCCATCGGGGACGGTTTTCCGTTTGGTCAGATGCACTTCCCCCTGATCCGGTTCAACCCGCGACAGATAATACCAGAAGAAAATTGCAAATCCGGCTGAGGTCACCCCGTTCAGTACAAAGCTAAGGTGATAGGAAAAGTCAGCCAGAAAACCGCTCAGCGCCGTACCAATCGCCACCCCGATATTGTTCGCCACATAGATAATATTGAATAATTCACCGCGTCGCTCCGCAAACCGGAAGCCAATAAAGGCTTGAATCGCTGGCAGCGACAATGAACTGAACAGCCCAATCCAGCCCATGGCACATATAAATACGACCCAATACGCACTAATCCACGGCAACGCAAACAAACCTAACGCATTAAGCGCCAGTGAGCCAATAATCAGCTTCTTCACGCCTACTCTGTGATACAACGAACCACCAAGCAATTGTCCAAAGATGCCACCCAGGGACTGAATGAGGATTACAAAACCCGCGTTTGCCATCGTCCGTCCAAGCTCATCAAACACATACATGGTGGTCAGCGGCCACATCAATGCACTGCCTGTTGCGTTAACCAGACTTGCTAATAAAAATATTCTCACTTCTTTTGGATAGTTATCCAGCCATCTCATCATCGTTAATTCATTCTCCTTAGTACCTCTGCACAAACAAATGGCCATGAAAAATAGACCTTTGCCCTGACGGCATAACCATAACCAGCCAGAGCGAAGGTTTTATGAAGTGTTACATCAATTGCTCTTTAATCCTGCTCAAATTCTAGCCTTTGTTCATCTTACCTCAAAAAAATCACGCCGCAAGCACACTCATTGACGCTTCACTTCAACAGTGGCCGAGAAGAAGGTAGCCCCGTTCCCCATGTCCGACAACCGATTGGACGTCAGTGAATTCGCCCGCTGCTTCTTCCCGTCACCATCCCACCATAAGCCTTGGCTAATCACTGTTCCCGGCAGCATGGCTTCACTCACCTTGGCGGTAAGTTCAATGCGCCCACGATCATTCCATACGACCACTGCATCTCCATCTTCCAGGTTTCTACGGATGGCGTCCTCGGGGTGTATCTGCAATAGAGGCATCTTTTCCAAACGCTGATGTTTGGCTGAATTACCAAAGGTGGAGTTCAGGAAATTATGGTTTGGCGGCGACAGGAACATCAATGGATACGTATCGGCAGGTCCAGCCGGATGCTCCCCATCATATCCTTCAACCAAAGCACTATAGGTAGGGAGCGGCGGAAGCCCTCTCTGTTCCATCGTCTCCGAATATAATTCAATTTTGCCTGAAGGCGTGGGCAGCTGATCCAGATATGTAGCATGTGGCGTCATATCCAGCTTCACGAATCGATGTTCCTTCAGTCCTTCCAACGTGACCCCATTCATGTAGGGGTTGCCTGTGCCCTGAAGTGCGTCCTCAATCATCTGTTCCGGTGTTTCTCCGAAGATTGCAGAATCGTACCCCATAGCCTGCCCAAGCAGTGAGAACAGTTCCACATTGCTCTTGCTCTCCCCAATCGGTGCGATTACCGGCTCTTGCAGATGAACGTACTGATGCCAATAAGAGGTGTACAGGTCCGTCGCTTCAAATGAAGATGTGGCTGGCAATACGATATCTGCATATTTCGCCGTATCCGTCATGAACAGATCATGCACAACCGTGAACAGATCCTCCCGTGCAAAACCTCGCTCCACCCGCTCAGTATCCGGTGCCACCACCAGTGGATTGCTGCAGTAGACCATCATCGCCCGGATTGGCCGCTCTGCTTCCAGCAACGCTTCGCCAATCCGGTTCATGTTCACCACTCGCGGCTCGGGATTCTGCCGCAGCTCCGGACGTTCGAGCGCGTCGCTATTCGTGCTCGCGTAGCTGTTAGTGCGAACGGCACCGCCGCCTTGCTTCAGCCACTGCCCTGTAATAGCAGGCAGACATGCAACGCTGCGCACATTCATGCCCCCATTATCATGGTGCTGGAGGCCATTGCCGATGTGAATATGGGCTGCCTGTGCGTTGCCGTATAGTTCGGCCAGCTCCACAATGGTTTCCTCCGGCACGCCTGTAATGCGTGCAACACGTTCAGGGGTGTAACTGCGGACATGATCACGTAGTGCCTCATGACCTATCGTATACTTTTGCATAAACGCTTCATCCGTTAGTCCCCGTTCGAACAACACATACATCAATCCTAGCGCCAGTGCACTGTCCGTGCCCGGATACAGCGGAATAAACCAGTCGCCCCATTGGGCCGTGCGATTGCGATGAACATCGATTACGACGATCTTGGCGCCTTTCTTGCGTGCTTTCTCCGCCAAAACGACCTGGTGCATATTTGTACTGACGATATTGCCACCCCACACCAGGATGAGATCCGCATGCTCCGTATCTTCCGGCACCGTTCCCCGATTGGCACCCATCGTATATTTCCAGCCGGTATTTCCGGCGGAGTTACAGATCGTCTGCTCCAGTACACTCGCACCAAGCGCATTGAAGAAACGCCGATCCATGCCGTCTACGCCGAGAATGCCCATGTTACCGTAAAAGCTGTAGGGCAGGATGCTCTCCGGGCCGTAGGTTTCGGACAATGCAGTGAATTTGGTCGTAATCTCGCGAATCGCTTCATCCCAACTAATTCGTTCGAACTTTCCTTCGCCTTTGGCTCCCACACGTTTCATCGGATATTGTAGACGCTCGGGGTGATACACCCGCTCAGTCATATTTCTAACTTTATTACAGATGGCACCCTTGGTTATCGGATGATCCGGATTGCCTGCCACCTTCACTATTTTGCCGTTCTCTTTATGTAATAACAGACCACAAGTGTCCGGACAGTCGAGCGGGCACACCGCCGCAAATATACCATTCTCCTGATCGATCATCGTAAGGCTCCCCTCTATAAAAGCTATCCCTATATCATATCTTCTTCGAGGTTATCGCGTAAAGAGAACAGTATGTTTTTGCTTCATATTCGCCGCTATAGCGGCTTTAAAATATTTTCAAAAAAATGTTTTGCCATTTGATTCAACTTCAGAATTCAGGGGTAAATTAAAAATAAGGCATTAGGCTAGTGTTTCCCCACTTCCTCCTCATGCCATATCATGGACCACTCCCGAAATTCGCCATGAACAGGTTTCGTTCCCCCGAACCTTGTCATGGCGAATTTATTTTGCGTTGAACTCCAACAAGTACCCCATACAAAAAAACGATCCCGCCCTGCTCCACCACAGCATATTCGCCATGAACCGAGCAAGATCAGAATCGTCTTCACTTCTGCTATAAGTGTATATATGCCCCGCTTTGTGCCATCTATGCCTGCTTACTCAATATCACTCTACCCTCCGTCTCCATAGGTTCGATCGACGTCGCCATCTCTGGCTTCACTTTTGGCTCAGCTTGGCGCAGGTACACCACCCAATAGGCTGCAGCTACAAACAGAGCACCTCCAGTCAGATTCCCGAGCCATACCGGAATGAAATTCATCACATATTGGCCCCACGAATAATGTCCTTCGAAGATTGCCGCCGGGATGAGGAACATATTGGCCACAACGTGCTGGAATCCAATCGCCACAAATGCCATCGTTGGAAACCAAATGCCTAGTACCTTGCCACTCATCGTATCCGAAGCATAAGATAGCCACACGGCCAGCGCGACCAGCCAGTTACAGCCGATGCCAGAGATGAAAGCTTGCAGGAAACCGTCATGCAACTTATGCCCCGCCATATCAACCAGCTTAGTCAGATACAGTCCCTCGGAGGTAAGCCCCAGTACATGGCCAAAGAAAAAAGCCACGAACAGCGCACCCAGCAGATTGCCAAGCGTAACAAGCAGAAGGTTTTTGAACATGCTGCTAAGTGTAATTTTGCGTGTCATCGCTGCGAGCGGCACAGCCATCATATTGCCTGTCAGCAACTCCCCGCCACCGATAAGCACCAACATCAATCCAACTGGGAACACCGCTGCACCGATAAAGGTGGCAAAGCTACCCCATTCTGCCGGTGCAGAAGCAATTACTCGGATATCCAGCAGAAAACCGAGCGCGATAAATGCACCTGCCAGAAAGCCAAGGATCAGCACCGAAGATACCGGATTATGCGCTTTTTTGGCCCCCGCTTGTGCCGTATATTGTGCAACCTCAAGTGGTGTTTTGACTGCCATATGTCTTCCTCTCCTTCACTAATCATGAACAAATTCATTTCATGGGTTTTGTTGATAAGTTCATTGTAACGTGAAGATATCGGCAGGTTTGTTACTTTTATCACAAAGTATGGAGGTGAACTCTTCATGGTTGAATTTTTGATATAAAATAAGAGATTGTAATGGAAAAATATTTATTTTTTATACATTTATAGTACAATGACTATGTATGTCCAATATAGATAAGGAGATCTACTATATATGAAAAAAGTGTTTTTATTATCCATTTTGTCCTTATTACTAGCCGTATCCGTTTATGCCGCCTCTGCTTCATCCGATCAAAAACCGGACAGAATTTTAAACGTTAATCAACCCGTAACTCCGATTACTGTAGAGGAACCTGACCAAATCATCACGCCAATGGCAACATCCACACTTTTTCATACTCCTTTGGCTACTCGTCCGTCTGATATTTCCGAGTTTTATGTTCGGGCAGGCTATGGCCATATTAAAATTTTCATTAAAAACACTGGAAAATCAACAATGACCGTTACTATGAAACACTCTTCTGACAAAGTATATATTGAAGATTCCATTCCTGCCGGAGGCACATTAGATTGGAAAAGCTATATCGATTACCCTCAGGGAGTTAGAGGCGGAGATTATGAGATCTCATATCGAGCTGGTGGAAACAATTTGAGTGCAGAAGCTTGGGGAATATCTGCTGAAAATACCAACGAGCTATAAAATCTCTATAAGTTCAGACAATGAATAATAATCATTGAGCCTCATCCTAAATGTATTAGAAATATCAATTAAGTAAAAGGCTGGCGAGTGATCGCCAGCCTTTACTCATTCTATTTTTTTTCATATCTCTCACAACGAATCACATTGTTTATACCATTGCTGGTGCTTTTATTTCTACCGGTGGCAATGCTTGCAGACCAGCCGTGTTCAGGAAGTTCCATGGTTTGTTGTAATGTGGCTGGAAGAAGAAGTCGATGAAGGCCAGCTCATCTACGGTCATGTTATTTTGGATGCAGACCGAGATCGTATTAATCGATTGAGTAAGATCAACCTGTGACATCACCTGTGCTCCAACGATCCGACGAGTAGCCTGCTCATATACCACTTTAAGCAACAGTTTCTCCGCCGTTGGCATGAACTCCGGACGGTAGCTATCTTCCAGTACCACAGATTCCACAATCAGACCTTCGTCAGCAGCAGACATTTCCGTCATCCCTGTACCCGCGATATTTTGCTCATAAATTTTGATACCCGATGTTCCTTGTGTACCCATGTATGGTGTCGTAGGACGTACCAGGTTGCGAGCTACCAGTGTACCCATCCGCACGGCGTTAGTCGCCAGTGGAATGTACGCTGCTTTGCCTGTTGGGTTGTAATGAATAGCACAGCTGTCACCCGCAGCGAAGACGTCTTTTTGACTCGTTTGCATATATTTATCCACGATGATAGCGCCGTTTGGCAGCATATCCACTTGGCCTTTGAGCAGCTCTGTATTTGGACGGAAACCAATGCACAGAATAACCAGATCGGTTTCAAACTCTCCTTTGGACGTGATCACCTTAGTTACTTTGCCATCTTCACCAGTAAACTTCTGTACCGTTTGACCAAGAGCCAGTTTGATGCCGCGTCCAGTCAACGTGTCTTCGATCGCATCCGTGAATTCAGGGTCCAGGTATTTGTTCAAAATCCGGTCCACACTGTCGATCAGGGTAACTTCCTTGCCGTTCATCTGGAAAGCTTCCACCAGTTCTACGCCAATATATCCTGCACCTACAACAGTAACACGTTTGGCATCTTTGGCTTTTTCAATAATCGTGTTGGAGTGATTGTAGTTTTTGCAAAGTAAAATGTTATCCATCTCGATGCCTTCAAGCTTCGGAACGACAGGCCATGAACCCGTTGTCACGATCAGTTTGTCAAACGTATCTTCAAATTCTTCCCCGGTTTGCAGGTTTTTAGCCTGAAGGGTATGGCCCTTGGCATCTACTGCTGTTACTTCATGAAGCATCTTGGTCTCAACACCAAGCTCTGCCAGTTGATTAGGCGAAGAATAGAACAAACCGTCAGGGTCTTTCACAACCCCACCTACGTAGAGCGCAATGCCACAAGATAGGAAGGAGATATTGTCATTGCGCTCATACACGGTGATGGTAGCATCCGGGTACAATTTGGCGGTATTTACGATGGCTGCGGTCCCTGCGTGTGTACATCCGATAACTGCGATTTTCATTAAAAGTTCCTCCTCGAAATATATAAATGAGTTTGAATATAAGGTTGTTATGGTTGTGAAACATTTCACTTCTTGTTCGAAACTGTGTATGTGATTTATTTCACTTTATACACTCATTATAATGTGATATTTTTCACATTGCAATAGGTTGAGCAAAAAAAATTTGTCAGAGGAGGTCATTTCCCTGTATTTAAGCCTTTCTTCCCTTCATTGTATTGATTTCATTGTCCCCGGATTTGGGCGCGTTTATGCTATGTAATGGCTTCCGTGATCCCTGTATGAACACCGTGTGGACGTATAAAATTTAGAGGCGTCTCCTGCCTTCATGTTTGACTTATACAAAGAATAAATGGCTTCAATTTTCATTACAGGGTTGATTTCATGGATCCAACTCCTACCTGTGAAGAGAATAAATCTGCGTATATAAAATAATCAAAGAAGCCCATCCTTGTTTATGCAAGGACAGGCTTCTCAAACGTTCTTGTATTAACCGAGCAATTTCTCGATATCTGCAATCATTGTCTCCGGAGATTCTTTCGGTTCAACACGACCTACCACTTCACCTTCACGGTTAACAAGGAACTTGGTAAAGTTCCATTGGATGTCGCTTGTTTCACCTACGCCAGGTTGTTGCTCCTTCAGGTATTGGAACAGGGGATGAGTGTCCTCACCATTCACATCTACCTTAGCAAACACCGGGAAATTCACACCATAGTTAATCTGGCAAAATGATTCTGCTTCCTCACTTGTACCTGGCTCCTGCCCTCCAAACTGGTTACAAGGGAAACCCAGTACAACCAAGCCTTGATCGCGATAACGATCATAGAGCTTTTGCAATTCACCGTATTGCGGGGTCAGCCCACACTTGCTGGCTGTATTGGCAATGACCAATACTTTACCTTGATACAGATCCAGTGAGACTTCTTGGTTTGCGGCGGTTACCGCCTGATATGAATATACGGACATGACTGATTCCTCCCATGACATATGTTGGTTTGGGCTGTTGCGAGCACGTTGGCATAACCAATGAACCCACAGCCTGTCCTATTATTATAGACCGATCCGATGCGATTACCAAATCCAGGGTCTACCCGTCCCCTTTGCTCCCATGCATTGCAAATCCCCCATGAATGCAAAAGAGCCGCGTGCAATAGCGCACAGCGGCTTCATTCTATAATGTAAGGACCACATAAGCCCAATTTATTAACTTCCTGTCGCTTGAACACGTGGTTCTGTCCGTCCCCCAGCATGAACCATCGCACTGTTCATGACCAGCTGCTCTGGCGTCTTCGATTGCTGGCGTTCGCCTGCAAGAGCGTAAGGCAAGCAGAGCGGTACACCGGAACGCGGATCAATCACGATATCTGCTTCAATGTTGAATACTTCACGAAGCACATCCGAGTTCATAACTTCCACAGGTGAACCATGAGCGATGGCGTTACCTTTTTTGATACCAATCATGTGATGTGCATAGCGGGAAGCATGATTCAAGTCATGCACAACCATAACAATGGTACGGTTGGCTGTGGCATTCAGTTGCTCCAGTAATTGCAATACTTCGAGCTGGTGAGCCATATCCAGGAACGTAGTCGGCTCGTCCAGGAAAAGGATATCTGTTTCTTGTGCAAGTGCCATGGCAATCCAGGCACGTTGACGCTGTCCACCGGACAGTTGATCAATCGGACGATCATGGAATTCAGTCATGGCTGTCACTTCGATAGCCCATTCAATCATACGTTTGTCTTCCGCACGCATGGAGCCAAATCCTTTTTGATAAGGAAAGCGACCATACGATACCAGTTCAGTAACGGTAAGACCTTCAGGGGCTGTTGGATTCTGTGGCAAAATCGCAAGTTGCTTGGCAACTTCACGCGTGGACTGTTTATGGATGGACTTCCCGTCGAGCAATACATTACCTGCTTTTGGAGCCATAATACGTGCCATCGTTTTCAGGATGGTTGACTTCCCTGAACCATTGGCTCCAACAAGTGCTGTAATTTTTCCTTGGGGAATCTGAATATTCAGATCCTCTACAATTAGTCTTTCCTCATAAGCGATATCCAGCTTGGTCGTCTCCAGACGAAACATGCGATCATCCCTCTCTCATTTATCCCGGTTATGTAATCCGGCTATGACAACAAAAACGAAATTTTAATTCTGTGTATTTCCGACGCAAATATCTTCTACACTAAAGATACTGATAATCATTATCATTTGTCAACATAAAAAACCAAATTCCCTTCTCTTTTCGTGCGTTATTTGGTCTTTCTGTAGCAGAAATCCCCCTCTTTTCTCAAGTACACATGAGATCTTTTCTCATTCATTCCGCGTACTTTATCACTTCTGACTGTCTTTCAAACTCTTGAATCGCAAATTTTGTGTCTGAATTGTGAATGTGTGAGTTTTTTTCATTCGTTTGCTATATCCCGGGATGTGGAACAAAAAAAGATGACCTTGAAATTCAAGTTCAAGGTCATCTCACATACGCTCGTTTAATAAGGTATGAAGCCAGCATTTTTCATCATTGGATCAAAAAACACTTAATGAATCTATGCAACATGCTCAAATAATATGATTTACAGCTTAATTAGGCTGCGGTATCAATTGGATCACCGTCATACTGCCCTGCGTACTCTTCACACTGACAATGCTCTCGGCATCCATATTCGCTGGAAGATCGATCTGCAATCCATACGGATAGAGGCGATCCACCGCTCCAATAGACATCTGTGAAGATGTAGTCGCATCCGCATCCTGTTCATTGGATACAGATGTGTCAGGCGATGTCGATCCTGTAGCCTGATCTGAATCGGTCCCTTGATCCGTGTCTCCACTCGCAGCATTAGACGATGCATTCGTCCCTGTATCCGTTGTTGTATCGGTAGCAGGATCTGAAGTGGAATCACCCGATGTTGAAGGATCGGCCTGTTGATCGCCATCCTCCGTCTGCTCTGTGTTCCCCGCATTTCCCCCTGATGAGCCATCCGTGCTTCCTTCGGAAGTACTTCCTGAGCCACCATCGGAGGTATCTTGGGTATCAGGCTCTTCATTCCGATTAAAGCTCTCCCACATACCTGTAGCATCCAACTCTTGAGTACTATCATCCTTCATCGTCAATTGAAGTTTGCCTTGCTCAAACTCAGTGCTTCCCGTATTATTCCTGAAACGGATCACCAGTTGAGCAGGTGATTCCGTACCCTCCTGTTCACTCGCAGGAATCATATAAGCAATCTGCTCCGCGAGCTGCACCTCAGGTTCAGCCGGTATGACAGGCTCCTGGGTAGATGGAGGGGATGCCGCTGGCGGCTCTACAGAATCTTTCATCCATGCATATGTACCGCCAGCAATACCCAGAACCAGGATCAAGAGGATTAATCCGAACAGATTTTTCCTTTTACCCGTTAGCATTCGCACCAGTGGAGAGGACAATTCCGTCTTCGCACGGTCATAGACCGGCTTCATTGTCTTGCTTGCTCTCGCATAATACGGTTTGAAAGCTGACTTCGACTTGAAAGCTTCACGGTCATGGGCTTTGAAATACGCCACGATCGCATCCGCATATCCTTTATGCGCATTGGAACCCCGGACAAACATCCGATGATCTCCTGACCATTCGAAGAATGGATACAGCCCTTCAGCACGACTTGCATTGATGCGGATGAATTCAATCAGACCAGGATAATCCAACCGATTGCTGCCGCTTCCCCCCCGATAAAAAGCCATCGGCAAAGCTTCATATGCCGCGATCCCCGGATGAGTCTGCAGCTCTCCGGCAAGCCAGCGACGCGTCCAGCGTTGAAGTTCATTGCGTTCTGCCAGGGAAAGTGCCTCCAATGCCTCTTCTTCATTCCCCTCGCCACTAAGCCACACTCTCGCAGCCAGCATCATGTTCGTTCGAGCGGATACATCAGAGCCCTGACGTGCCGCCCAATCCCGAACCTCATTGCCATGCTGCAAAATATCAATGCTTAATAGCTGTTCACGGTTAACCCGATCCAGATCGAGATCCTGAATCATAAACAGGTTAATGACATAAGCAAGCTTGTCTGCAAGGCGGGTTAACTCCTCCTGATATGCCGGATCTTGACTGGCAGAAGGAGATCCCCCTTTGCGATTAGGGCGGGCTGTAGCTTCAGATTGACCAATTCGTGCCGTAATGCCTGTATCATAGGTGACATCAGCGGATACCCGATCCAGTATGCTAACACGCTGGAGGGCTTCATTCGCAGACTCTACCGGATTAGGCGCAGAACATAACCGTTCACGCAGCTCATTGGCTGTCCGCTCCTGCAAGAAGCTGTAGTGGATCGCAGATGGATGGGACGTAACCCATCTTCGGATCACTTCCACGACGTTCGCTGCCGATTCGGTGCGTTTCAGCTGATTGTCCAGATAAGGCTCGAACAACAGCTTGGTAAGCGATTCATTGGCCAGCACTTTATCAAAGAAAGCTCGATTCAGCTGCGGATCCCGATCCAGCACAGCATACAATTCCTGCACAGCACGCATACGCTTCTGGGCGCGGGCATTATTCACACCGTAGATGAAATAGTCCACAATCCGGGATTGCACCACGGGCGCGGCAACACTGAAATATTCTCCAATGCGAGCTGCGACGTCTTCTTCGGGTACGTTCTCACGCTTCACACTGTCCAGTTCCCTGCTGAGCAAGGTCAAGAACAGCTCGTTCAGACGGGAACGTTGCTGTAATCCACCATCCGGCTTCAGATAGGTCAACAATCCACTCAGAACATGGCTTTTGTTATCCAGATACAGGTCTTCCAAGCCTTGTTCAAGACCATAGAACACCGCAAGTTCACCATATGCTTCAATAGAAAGTTCCCGTCCAGGCTCCATGCCAGACAACATCTCGTCGGCAAACGTATAGAACGCATCCGCAGCACCAGGTTCCTGCAATAAGGCCCAGGCGAATTCCGCATAAGGTAACTTCGCTACAGATGCATCCGCATGTGTCACTCTGCCGGATACCAGATCAAAGGTGAAATCCTTCTCCGTATTCCGGTCTTTCGGACGTAACGTCCCTCGCTCTACAAACTGAACATGGATGCCTTTCTTGGCCTGCGGCTCCTTGGCAAATGTCATAAAACCAAGCTGCCGCCGGAACGCGTAAGGTAACACCGTGTACAGCAAGCGTAGCAAGCCTTTGGCCCCTGCGGTCACTTCCTCTGCGGCAAGATCCAGGGCAATGTATACTTTTCTGCGTGTCGCTACAGACTGCATCACCGCGTAGAGCAGACGCTTGAACAGTACTTCGTTCATCTTCAAGGCGCTCAGCATCTGGGCTGGTGATGAATCCGGACCATTTCCCGACGATATGGGCAATTCAGCAAGTGCTGGCAGAACTGTACCTTGTTCGATGTCATAGGACGTGGCGAACACGGCATCCAGCCAGCCGCCGTGTTTCATCTGCCCTTCCGAGCGTTCGGGAGACAAGACGTAATTATGTGCAAAAAAGGCACTGCGCAGCCCGGTGAAATCTGCAGACTGGTACACATTTTGCCCAAGAATCGTCTCTCCACTCTCCAGATGAAGCAGGTGAATGGAAGCCGGAAACTTCGTCTCGTCCTTCTCGCTACGACCTGTTAGCTCCGCTGGAGCGTCATAGACACAGTAGGGGTGAAGCACTTTTTTGATAAAAGAAGGGTCCAGTCCCGGCGATGCCGCAACCGTATCAAACCCCTCTGTTGTGCGAAACACCCCGCGCCGCTCTCGGGTATACAGCTGTTGTTCAATGGGCGGGGTTACGGAAGAACGCATCATCCCACTCTCCCCTCAATGTACTTCAGCTTGTACAGCAACCACAGGAAGGGTTCATCCACGCGGATCGGGCTAACCACACCCTGCAATTTCATATCCACCGGATTGCTGCCCAACGCAGATACTGCGAAATAGGCTGTATCCTTGAAGTACACATCCATCGTGCCCTTGAACGGACGATCCACCTTCTCGATAAAACGCCGGATCTCCCCGTCGATATTCTCGAACTCGGTTAAGTCGAACCAATCGCGGTGCACCATGTTGCGGAAGACATTACTGTTCGATTTGATATAATCCCCCTCGTCATCCTTGAGGGAATGTAGCATGTCACTTTTGGTGAGTACAACAGCCGTTGGAATATTGGTCTTGGCTTTGTCCTGATAGGCGATAAAATCTCCGAACATCGTCAGCACTACATCGCGCGGCTCATCGTATCGTGGCGTCCACTCTCCCGGCTCATTGCCGAGGTTAATGCGGATTTTGTCCCGAATCGAACGAATCTGGAGTGGGTCCACCATGAACAGGATACCTGCCGAGTTCTTGATGTGCTGCCCGTGAAGTCCGAGATAGTCCTGCTCCACCATACCTTCACCCGCAACGTCAAAGAACACCAGTGTCAGCGGCGCTTTATCTTCATCCTTGAATACAAACTGGAAGATAAACGGCTCCTGCAACTTTTCCTTCTGCGTGGAATCCAGCAGGTCGCCCCGTTCGAACAACGGTTCTTCATAATCCGCACGGAACCGGCGGCTGATCTCCGCATTCAATGGCATGCAAGCCGCGTCAAAATGATCGGCTGTATAATGCTGCAATGTATGAATTAATGAAGTCATGTAGACGGATTTACCTACCTGGGATGCACCAATGATGGATATGATATTGCTCGGTGCTTTACCCGCCGTAACAGGTAGCTCGTTATGACATTTCGGACACAACCGGCGACGCGTAACGACACCATACCGATCGTTCAGACCCATCACGATGTTATCGGAATAAATCCGATGTTCCTCCGGTACATCATGCGGAGCCAATACGGCTTCCATATCAAATACCGTATCGAGTCCAAATCTTTCACGATACCGATTCAACTTCGCATCTTCCCCGAGTGCGTAGTCCTCATCATCATCGCGGTGATGGGCGGCGCGGAACACCACCTCTTCCGGTGAGAACTTGCTGAAACAATAAGGACATACAATATCGTAAAACAGCGGACGTTCCTCCGGCTGTTGTCTCTTCAAAAACCGACTAAAAAAGCTCATAGCCACTCCCCTCCCATGATCAGTCAGACTAAGGTGATTTACACTTGCACTACGATGACAGAGTAACCTTCCAATCGCTAGTCCAACTATCTAGTCTGATATAAGCCGATAGGCGGCTCCATATTTCGGTCCGTCCGTGAAGAATATTCGCACATAATCATCCTTGGCAACTTCAACGGGCGGCATCTCATTTCTTCCGGGAGCAAAATCACTCACAAAAGGATACACCGTACCATCTTCCTTATTCAGCGGAACCCCGCCCTGTTTGCGAACATAACAGAGTGCTTCCTTCGGAACAGGTACTTCCGCTGTGACGGTGATCAATACACTTTTTCGTTTCTGAAAAAAACCGCTCTTGTAGCGAATGGAAAAGCGGATATCCGCCTTCCCTGCGCTTGCAATCACCATGTTGTCCTCGTCTCGTTGACGGATCAGTACAGGTCCCTCTTCCCCCACCTGACACACATACACTGTGTACTTAATGGCACCAAAACCTGTGATCCGATCCGTGTATCCATTGCTCGCCTTATATTCCTCTCTCGTGTACAGCTTCAGCTTGCCCTGTGCAGGCTCTTCCCCGGTACGATCATCGCTCATCATATCCAGCTCCAGCCGTTCCACATACACAGCTTCTACCCGTTCCGGCCAGAGCCAGCGAAGTGTACAACGCCCTTCATCCACCGCAAGTGTCAGTTTTCGAATCAAGGGTGTCGAAGGGTCTGCATCCGTAAACCGCATTTCCATTGACCTCCCGACGTTAGAATCCTTTGCTGCGTGTATCTCTAGGTCTCTGACCAAACCCTTCGGCAGAAGAAGTTCCCCCGCCAGCTTCACGACGCCCTCGGCTCTTCCGCGGCGTGTTCTCCTTAATCGGTACAATCCAGGAGAAGAGAGTCAGTACACCAGACAAAATGAGCATCGCACCCAATCGTACGAATGTATCACCCACGTTCGAACCGTCGAGGCCCCATTCGAGCAGAAGCCCTGCCAGTAGACCCGACACCGCACCACCAATACCAAAGCTGAGCGCGAGATGACGGTTATCAAACACGAGTCCGAGTGACACACCCAATGCTACTCCAATCAGTAACACAGCTGCTACACGGAAAATCGCCAGATAAACGCTATGCTCCATCATGCCTGTACGCTCCGTCACCAGCGTCCGTTCATCAATCGTATCGTAGATCTGCTGGAATGCCAGATTCAGACCACCGGAATCCGGTACATCATAGTACATGCCACCCGTTTGCTGGGCAATATTACGCAGCAAATCCGTTCCTGATGGGTCCACCAGACTGAGGCCGACTGTATTAATGGAAATCTGTTCGTTGTTATATTGGGACAAAATATCGGTCGTGTCCGCTTCACTGAAGCCATCGGATAACAAGATGACAACGGTACCGCGTTTCGGGTCCTGTTTGCCCTGAATCTGCTCCATGCCTTCCCGCAACACGGCATCAAAATTGGTGCCGCCCGAAGTTGTGACAATGCCATCGATTTTGCTATAAACCTCATTCTTGGCCGCTTCACTATCGAGCGCAATAAACGGCTGTAACAACTGCGGTTGGTCATCAAACGTAATGACAGCTACCTGCTTGTCACTCTCCATCTGGCTGATTAGTGTCTTGGCTGCTTCAAAGCGTCCGTTATCCGGATCTGTCTCGCTCATGCTGCCCGAGTTATCGATCATCAGTACGATGTCCTTGACTTGCTTCACACCGCCCGGATTGATCTGATACAACAATTGCAGGGCGAGTCCAACAACAAATAACAGAGCCAGTGTTGCCGGAACAAGCAATTTCCACGACAGTCCCAGATACCGGAGCTTCCATGAAGCGCCATTCAGCTTGGGTGAGATCATCTCTGCGATCAAACAGAACAATCCAACGCTCAGCGCCAGTACGCCAAAGTATAATCCCATCAGCAACAGACGTGGCATCTCCCCAAGCCATTGACGCAGCATGATTTCTCCTGCCGCAAAGCCCACTGCCCCGCCAATAAGGCTGAACAGGACCAGGAGAAGATTGATTTTTCGCTGCATGTCCACATGCATCCTTTCCATACCAGCCTTAAACAGGCTGAGTTAATACAAGATTGGTGCTGGGTGTCAGGACACCGCCAGACGTCTTAACGAATGGGTGACAACTTTTCCAACAGACCTGCGGGGTGAAGTTCATAGCCATTCTCCGTGTACGAGTCATAATATACCTTGCCGTTCCGATACACCATAAGATCCTCCAGATGGAAACCGCCCATCAGATTCAGCTTCTCCACGCCACTACTGCGTTCTTCGTACACCACACCCAACTTGTAGATACGTGACGTCTCTTCGGCATGTGCCGCGTAGTCCATGAAAGCACTATGATGATCACCAAAGAAATACTTCTCTTCATACCGATGTTCCTGCGTATAATCGAATACCCGTACCCGTACCACCGCCTGATCCTCCAGCGTGTGGTACAACCTGCGGAACAGATCATCCCGGGTTAATACGTCTTTATCTCCGTAGGCAATCGTAACGTTAGCCCGTTGCAACAGCTCTTCTTCAAATGGCAATCGCAACGGCTCGGCCGTAAGCAGCAACGAGTGACATACCTCCATCAGGCGTTTCAAAAGACGGTCATCGCCTTCTGTGGCAAGCCGGTTCATGTCTCCCATGTAACGGTCCTCAAACCATACATCCCGTCCGCGTTTGGCTTCCAGGTCGATGATTAGCTCTTCCGTCACTTTGCCGTAGTACTCCATCACGTTCTGCCCGATGTATTCATCCGCAGCGGCGATACTTTGGACAGCTGTCTCTCGCAGTGTGCGTTCCAGCGCTTCAAGTGCTGCGGTGACGTGGCGACTGAAACGGTGAAGCTCTTCCATCTCCGTATCGTAGATACGCAGCAGATGTAATTCATTTTCCAGTCGCAGTAATTCTACCTTCGGTACATACACTCGCTCCAGCATACAGTCAATCAGATTGCGTACATTCTGTTTATCACGGAACAACGCTCGTTTGAACGACTGATCTTCCACTCGCTCTTGCTGACGTTGCTCCAGCAGAGCACGTGCCGATTCAAGCTGCATCGATTTATCACGAATCAATCCGAGCAGCGCTTCACGTACACTGCCAGGCTCACTGTCACTCCAAGCCGCCCACTGGAAGTAACCAACCTCTGGATGCTCCGCGCGGGATTGTTCGGCCTGACGGCGCAGAGAGCCGCCAGAGCTGCGCTCGCGCACACGCTCTTCGACAAGACGGACCACGTTATCGCGGAAGTACGCTTCAGCTCCTTGTCCAAACAACGCTCTCTCCGCTTCACGAAGTGAGAGCGGCTTCAGATCAGAGAAACTGACGTTATGCGTCATGATGCCACTCATGCCACTAACCAGATCTTCATTGGGCAGCAGGCCTTCGACTTTGCGTTCCACCGAGGCTGCGTCCAGTCCAAAGAAAGCGAGCTTGTCCTTGATGCTCCAATCCGGCTCCTGCCGCATGCGTGCGAGCAGATACCGATACATGTGATATAACACCGCCAGTGCAATCGGCTTGTTTGGCCGCCTGATCTCGGCAAAACCCGCACTTGCATAACCATGCTGATCAGAGGTGGTACGAATATTGTTTTTAAAGGATGTATTGTTGTACGTATTCGCTCCCGTGCTTGAAACGCTACCCGAGTGATCCGTATCCTGCTTCCGGTTCTTCAACAGGCAGATGCGGCAGATGATCTCGGCATTTTCGATCCAGCCACCGGGAACGCCGGTTCCACGCTCATTTTTGTCGGACAACAGATATACAAGATCAAACAACGGGGAAGCGGGATGTGTAACCGGAATGGAGATCCCATCCTCCGTCACCAGCAGTTTACCGCTGAACGTGTAGTCAAGCGACTGCATATAATCCAGTTCCCGCAGAAAAGCGAGGCCTGCTGCGCTGGCATATCCGAAGGAATCCACTTGTTCCATCTCGCTGACCAACACATGCAGATCCGTCTGCACGGACTTGAAGGCTTGGGACAAAATGGTCTCCGTCAGCTTGGTCAGTTCTGGCAACAATACATTCAACGGATCATCTGCTCTGGTTACCACCGTAACGTAAATCCGATCAAATGACGAGTATAACCGTCCATATTCGGCAATTCGGTTACTGACCCGCCGAAGCGTACGATTCAGATCGTAGAGCGCCTGATCCGATTCGTGGAAACTGCGATGTACATCCTTACGCCGTGTTTTGGACGGTCGCTCCGTCTGCCCAGTGGACAGAGGCAAGCGGTGAAGAGTCACCTGAGCGTCATCGGACGAGCCACCATTTCTCGTTTTACCCGGACCCGCTTCCTGATCTTCTGTACCAATCTGAACGTAGACCACACCGTCTCCGTTATCCCATTTCAGCCGATTGATCTCCTGCACGGCAGACACGGCAGGTGCAACCAGATCACCCACGAATAGGAACAAAGCCGGGTAATGGATACTGCTGCGTCCATCACCCAGGCTGCCTTGACGCTCCTGCTCTATTGCATACTGCGCTGCATACTTCTCCAGATCACGCTTCAGGGTATTGTTCGAATTGAACTCCATCCCGGCCGCCATCTTACTTCAGCCTTCTGCGAATGTCGTTCAGCTTGGACGACATCGTTCTGTAGAACTGATAGATGTCTTCTCCGTTAGCCAGTTCTACACGCTCGTATTCGAGACGATCGCGTGATTCCATGAATAGCGCAGCCAGATCATCCAGCTTTGTCAGCAGTGGGGTGATATCCTCTGAAGCCGTGAGATCGTTATCGCGGCGGGAGGCTTTGCGCAGCAATGTACTGCGATCCTTCTCCGCCAGGCCGCGGAAGTTGCCAAACACTTCATACTCGGCAAAGTTACGGCTCTTCATCAGGTTCGCGAATGGCTCCCATGCGTCTTCTTCCGGGTCACGGTCATAGACGTAGAGCGCACCTTTTTTGACGATGGTGTCGGTATATAACGCTTCGATGAAGCGATCATACCACTGCTCTTCATCCTGGTACTGGGCAAGAATGCCTTCGAGTTCGGCGACTTTGGCCGAGATGGCATTCATCTTTGCCAGTTCCTCACGTACACGTGCAATTAGCTGCGGGGAGCGTACCAGGTTTTCTTTGGCCATATCTTCATTAATACTGCCGAAAATATCCTTAACTCCTACACGCGGCAACCCTTCGGATTGCAGACGTTTCAGCTCGATCACCGCCCGCTTCACTTCGCCGAGGTTCGGCGTGGTGGACGTCAGACGCATGTCGTAGGCTCCCAGTTTGGCAGACAGATCAAACGCTTCTGTTGTCACAATCGCATACCGGTTGCTTGTATTCTCATCAATCGATTTGGCTGTCACGATATTGTATCCGAGTGCCTGTACGAATTCGTTACGCACACGGGCGTTATACTGCTTCACGCGGGCGTTCTCGTACACATCTCCCCATGATTTCTCTGGAATCGGAGACGGCAGATAGGTCCAGTTGTTTTTCTCCGTTTGCACCAAGTGACGACCAATGCCTTCTTTGTCCAAAATGGTACGTTCATAACTTTCCTCATATACTTTGAGCGGTGTATACACAAAGAGTGGTACCCCGTTACGTGTATTTAGCCAGAAAATCCGGTTACGCACTTCACTTTCCTTGACGGTAAAATGAGACTTGCCCACGGCATTGTTCTGATAATTGCGAATCCCTTTCAGAATACCTGGCGCCTGTGCCGGTACCGATACAAATCCCCATGAAGGAAAATGAAGACTGCCTGTACTGTTGCTCAGATTGAACACCGGAACAGCCTCATCATCCAACTTGCCAGCAATGAAACGTTCCACGAATTTCTCGACTGACTCATCCTGACCATATTTGATCACCAGGAAATCTTCCATGGAACGAGTAATCAGATCACCGAATTTCTCACTCAGGAAGTCGGAGATGGAGCTGACGATATCAATCTCGTTTTCTTTCACCCACTGGCTGGAGTTTTCCAGCAATTCACGAGAGAAGTCACGGATCAGATCATCTGTATCACGCTTATCCAACAGCCCGTCCACCACACTGACGATATCCGGTACACTTACAACGTTCCAATAATATGTTTTGTTGCCTTTGTGATCGGCTTGTTCTTCGCCACGTGTCAGCAGATCGCCGTTCTTCGCGAATATCGAGCTAAGGGCGTTCAGTGTCTCGGTAAATACGTTATAAATGCGGCTGTTTTCCTGGTTCAGCAACTCATACAGATCTTCATAGAACTCGATCATCTGATCGTTGCGTTCCACGTCGGCGTGCAGCCAGTACTCATGAATTTTTGCTTCAATATAAGCATTCTTTTTCTTCTCTTTGGAGACAAAAGCACTCTTCGCATCGCCCAGCTTCTCTTCGGACTGCTCCTGAGCTGCTTCAATATCACGCGGAATGCGGAATGCATTCTCACGCAAAGTTTCGATGTACGACTGAATCATCTTCAGTACACAGAAACCTTTTTCCGCATAAATTAGACGAGAGACATAGAACGGACCTTGTTCGGGATGCAAAAACATACGCCGGATCTGTTCGGTGAACTGACCGGCAATCTCGCCCGGCAGTTGTTTCTTCGCCTTGATATATTCTTCACGGGCACGTGCCAGGAAGTTCTGCTCCAGCTCGGTATCCATATTCACAACCTGTGATTTCACCACGTTGCCATAGGATAAACGCTCGCTGTTCTGATAGCCAGGTAGTGGCTCTGGCACGCGCGCTTCAAAGGACTTGACCACACTTTCGAGATCAATGCCCAGCTTGCGGGCAAACTTCTCGGTATCCTCCTGGTTCGGTGCTTTGGAGAACATGGTGTTCATTTTGTCGAACATGCGATACGCCAGATACGTGGTCATCTCTTCAATCGGCAGTACAGCCGAAGATGCACCAATGATGTTGTAATCATAGTTCGCCGGGTACACCTTGTTCATCTGTGCAATGTTGGTGCGAATGTTGCTGATATAGTCATGGATCGCAAACTCCTCACCCGACTGCTTCTCCTCACTTGCCATGAAGTTGGTAATGTTCTCGGCCGTAACGTTCATGCAGTAATCGTAGGCGTTCTCCAGCAATTTGCCTTCGGTATTCGTAGCAGAGATCAGGTGACACAGGTTAAATGGCGGTAGTGGTGAGTTGACTGTTAAAATATTGCCGTACTTCTGTGTAAACCGCTCACCGCGGCTATCCACGTTCATCCAGTAATCCAGCTCTTTGAGCGCAGCATATCCGTTCTTGCGAATGTATTCGCGAGTGTGTTCGCTCAAGCTTTTGTTGGACAGGTTCACGTCTGGCGTGAACAGATATCCCAGCGTATTCACGCGGTCAATCCCGGCAGAGCCGTGATCCCGTTCGATAATACCGCGCACGATATAGGAAATATCGAGGAAGCAACCACTGCCTGTACCGCCGGACAGACCTGTCAGCAGGAACACCATCAGTTTTTTGTTGGTGCCTACGGATAAGGTTTTGATTTTTTTGTCGATGGCCTGCACGACCTGATTAATCTTCGTGAACAGCAGCAGACGTCCAGCCTGACGCACTCCTGCGGCACCGTTCATGCCATCCGTGATGCTCAGTTCCGGAGACAACCAGTCCGTAATGTACGGCTCCAGCACGCTACGGTTTTGAAGAAGTCCGCCAATCTCGGCATTGGACAGCAATACGAATTCATTGATCGGATCAAGTCCGATTCCTTTATACTTTTTGGCACGATCCTGTTCGTTTGTCTCAAAAGCCAGAAACTCCACATTGTCCGGCTTGTCCATTTTTTTCTTGGATACCGGGTCCTGTGGCAGCTTGAAACGACGGTTGATCTGATATTTGAGACGCAGCAGTGCGTCAATTCCCGTTCCTCCCAGACCAATAATCAGAATGGGGTTATCAATCGTATCAACTCTGATCTTCTCACTGACAATACCTCCGCCAAGTGATACATCAAGTTGCTGAATATGTTCTCTAACAATCGGTTTCATTCCATGTCCTCCTTAGATTAACGCACATATGCTTCAATCTATACAATTCAAACTAAAGAATATTTACACTTGCCACTCCGATGACAGAACAAACTTCCGATCGCTGTTATCCCCAGATTTTTTGATTCTCTTTTTCAACGGTGAAAATCTGGTGATAAAGGCGAACGCTTCGCTTCTCCAGCTTTTTTCTGTCCTCTGCGTTCTCGTGTAAATGGATTAGTTCAACTTATATAGCTTACATTCATTTAGCTATAATCCTTCACACCAGATACTCAATCAAAATCGTCTTGTCCGCCTGTTGCAGCGGGATGCTCAGTCGGTCACCGTTCTTCAGTTCAACGCCTGAGCTTGCATCGACTGCACGACCGGATTTCTCCAGCGTACCGCCTGCGGTGTTACGGATTATAATTCGGTCCCCATTGCTGGGCGTAAATACATATTTTTCGGTTTCCTTCAGCTCAGGGTCCAGTTGCAACAACTGATGCAGATGGAATCTGCCGCGGAAGGATACCAGCTTTTTATATTGCGGATATGACTTGTCTCCTGTGTTCTCATCACGAATCTCCACAACCATCTGACCTACAAATCCCCGGTTTTTGCGTTTCAGCCAGCCCATCAGGAACCAGGCACCAACACCAACCACGATCAGGACTATAACACCAAGGATGACAGGTAACCAAGGAAACGGCTTGTCCTGTTCACCGCCTGACGTTGTTGGTTGAGATCCGCTTCCGGCTGCTCCGCTCGCATTAATGGTGATTGGCGCACTTTCACGGTAGAAGCTGTCTTCTTCCGCACGGATGACTAATTCATAGTTATGATTGTCCGGTACTTCAAACGTTCCGGCAAAACCAGAACCTGTGTTTTCCAGCGGTTGTTCCTCGCTTTTACCTGTATCTACATCTTTCACAACCAGCGTGGCCTTCATATCTGTATACAGATCATTATCCTGAAGTGGCTGACCGCCATTCTCCAGTTTGGCAGCAAGATCAACCTTGTCCCCTTTGGTATAGGACTTGGTCTTAATTGGGTCCACAACGAGCTGAAGATCATAGTTGAACAACAGGTTGATATCGATGTTGTCTTTCGGAGCCCCTTTTACCCGAAGTTTCCAGTCGCCCTCTTGGGGTTTCAACAGCTTCACCAATGAGTAACTCTTCGACGTCGAGAGCTTGGCTGCATCCGAGTTCAGATCGACGGCTTGTCCGGAAGGGTCCGTCAATTGCACTTCCACCGGCTTCGAAGACATGATAGAAATATTTGCTTCCAATACACTGTCATTCGGCACATTCACGGTAACTTCCTGATAACTGCCGTTTCCCGTTACAGAGGGCAGCTTCACCACATTCAGTTTGGCATGATCGGCGAAGATCTCACTCAGAATCTGTGGCAGATCATCCGGCGTATCGGTAATGAATGATTTACCTCCGGTCTGCTGAGCCAGGTCTGCGAGTGCATCCTTGTTCAGCTTGCCATCGGCATTCAGTCCAATCGTATATACCGGAATACCCTGGTTCTGCGCTTCCTTAACGGCCTTTGCCAGATCCGCATCGGACTGAGCTTGCGTACGACCTTTGGTTTTATTAAAATCGTTGTTACCATCCGCCAGCAACACGATCATCGGCGAGTGGGATGGGTCTGCACCATGATTCAGTATGTTCACGGCTTCGGCGACACCAACTGAGACATCGGTATATGGCCCCCGGGCGAGCTGATCAATAAAATCTTTCAGGCTGCTCTTGTCCGCATCGGACTGAATCGTAAGCAACGCCTTTTCCCGCTCCACCTGATCGGTATAAGCGACAATCCCTACCTTGTCCCCCTGGACTGGCAGCATATCAATAAACATTTTCATGGCTTCATTACTGATCTTGTCACGGTCACTTGTATTCATTGAATTACTTACATCGGCTACAAGCACCGCATCGATTCCGCTCGTCTGTGCCTGAGCAGCGGCTGCTTGTGGCAGCAACGCCTGAGGAAGCAACAGCGTTAGAAATGCCAGCAGAACCAGAGTTCCGCTGAGCCAGCGTATTTTGTATGTCCGCAGCATTAGGTGTACTCCTTCACGTTTGAGATTAAAATGGGAATAGTTTATTATAGGCGTCAAGCCTTAAGGAAATCTTAACAGTCTGCTAACAAATTCTGAAAAGCACCCCTATCTTGAGTTACAGTTTTGTAATGACTGACAAAAATCGACGATTCTACATCTGTAACTGGCACAAAAGTACCAACTATGGAAATATGATATAGTTATTGCCAGCAAACTGCAATATAACAGCGCTTGTTCACCAAGCCATAGAAGGGAACGGATTATGGTTACATACGGATGCCTCGCCATATTGTTTCTTTTTGTCATTATAAAGGGTTTTTCACTCCAGCTTCATCGACGGAAACCGGTATCCCGGGAAGACACGGATCGTACCCTCTACACTATTCTGAATGGTGAGCGTGATTAAGCATGAGTACTAAACTAGTTGTATCCATAAGACCATTTCATCGAACGACCTATGCCTATGAAAAGTTGCAAGTCTGCTCACGTTGCGGACAGTACACCTGCCTGTGGGAAGACGAGTGCACGGCCTGTGGCCGGGGTACACTGAACTCTGTTCAGGCAAAGGCGACTTCCCGAGTGAAACGCCGCATTGCACGCGACCTGTTCATTACGTTATTGTTCGGTACAGCTGCCACCTACTTCGGTGAAACCATAGATCAGACCATGGCGGCGGCCAGCGTTTCCCTGCTGCTTCTGGCTGGACTGATCTTCATGCAGAAACGTTCGTTCGAGGTAGAGCAGCAGCGCGAGTTGAAGCGCACGTTGCAACAGGATGAGGAACTCATCCGCCAGGGTATTAACCGCAACTGGGCTCTGGTCGCCGAAGCCCGAAAGCAGGATGAAGCACTTGCCTATGAGATGCTCCGCGAGATCGGCTCACTCGTTTACAATGACCGGATTCGACTGCAACAGGTTGCGCTGTTGCAATCCTTCGTCCTGCGCAGTGATATGGATCTGCAACTCAAGCCACTGCTGCTGCACAGCTTCGAGAGGCTGCTGGCTGATTATATCGGTGAGATCGCACGGCTTAAGCCCGATTTGATCCGGGAAGACGCGATTCGTTATATCGCGACCTATGAAGTGAACATTTTACAGCTGCACAATGGAATTCAGATACTTACAGCCGTAGCTGCTGCTGCCGTACGCAAGAGCAAATATATTGAGTTATTCCCTAGTCTTATTACCCGCTACGCCCGCTTTATGCCCAAGGATCGCTTCATGAGACTTTATCACACGATTGAACGCTATCCGAGCAAGGCACGAGGGGGATTGGCAGAGTCGGTAGGTCGAGTGTATAACGAGAAATATCGGGATCAATACGCAGATGTTCAGCTGTAGGGATGATATATTGAGAAAGAAAAACGTAGTTTAGTGCAAACTCACTCCCTGTATATAGACGAATGCAATTTCATCCATCCCTGCATGCGAGTCAGCACCACAGATCGAAGGTTATGCTTCTAATGATATAAGAATTAATCCAAAAACACCCCATCCTTAGGTCTAGGATGAGGTGTTTTGAATTTTATGGCAGTCTGCCAAGTGCTATGCGCAATACACGGACAAAAAGAAAAACTAGATGGGGAATACCTAAATGGCATCTTCAATGGATCAAGCAGGCGCGCAAACAGACACTCGCAGGTGACAAAAAGAATAAGCGGAAATGATCATCTGTCCTGGTGAAAAAGGGCCGCGACGTGGTTCCGTCGCGACCCTTGATCTGAGGGTTCGGTACATCTGTACCCGAACCCTCTCATATGTGCCATGCCAAACCCTGTGGCATGGCATGGTGCCTGCGCAATTGTGGCTATATCGCCGCTTGCGCCAAGGCTTTACCGTCCGCGACGAGAATCGCGACGGTCGCCCTTCGCCGGTCCGCGTCCTGCGGATTCCGGACGGCGAGAGCCTTCGCTGCTGCGCCCGGAGGTGCGCTTGTCGGCACTACGGCCAGCCCAGCCGCTGCTAGCTGCACCGCGTCCGCCTTGGCCCGATGCACCGCGACTGCTGTCGCTGCTGCGCGCGGAACCACGCCCTGCGCTGCGCTCGTCGCCACTGCGACCCGCACCGCGTCCACCTTGGCCTGCTGCACCACGACTGCTGTCGCTGCTGCGTGCGGAACCACGGCCTGCGCTGCGCTCGTCGCCACTGCGGTCACCGCTACGACCACCACTGCGTCCGCCTTCACTGCGACCACCCTCGCCGCCGCGGGAACCACGACCCCCACGTCCGCCATCTCTGCGATCGTTACGGCCTGCACCGCGACGGGCACTGCCCGTTCCGGAAGAGCGTCCGCCTGAACGTTCGTCATCCCCTTGACCGTTGATGGAACGTCTAGCTGCTCCAGTTGAAGCAATTGGACCTTCGCTCGTCCACTGGATGCGGGACAGCTTCTGGTCGATCCCTTGTTCAATACGTGCAAGTTCCGGTCTGTCGTGCTCTGTTGCAAACGTTACAGCAAGACCTGTACCGCCTGCACGGCCCGTACGACCAATACGGTGGATATAACTTTCCGCATCATGCGGCATATCGTAGTTAAATACATGCGTGACACCTTCAACATCAAGTCCACGTGCAGCTACATCTGTAGCAACGAGCACTTGCAGTTTGGCATCGCGGAACGCTTTCATTACGTTCTCACGCTTGGATTGGGACAGATCTCCATGAAGTTCATCACTTGCATAACCGGCTTCACGCAGATCTTGGTTCAGCTTGGATGCACGACGCTTGGTCCGGCAGAAAATAATCGCCAAGTATGGGCGATACGTATCAATCATGCCGCGAAGCGCTTCAAGCTTACCGCGATCCGTACATTCCAGCACCTGCTGGCGAATCTGTTTGATCGGGATAACGGATTGGGAAGATACTTTTACATCTTCCGGATCTTTCATGTAGGTCTTCGCCAGGTTGCGAATGCCCTTTGGCATCGTTGCTGAGAACAGCATTGTCTGACGTTTATGTGGAAGCTCACTAAGAATCGTTTCCACATCGTCCAGGAAGCCCATGTGCAACATTTGGTCGGCTTCATCCAGCACCAGTTTTTTCACATTATCAAGCTTCAACGTGCCACGGCGCAGGTGATCCAGCAGACGACCCGGTGTACCAATAACGATCTGGGTACCGTTCTGCAATTTACGCAGCTGCTTGTCCACATCCTGCCCGCCGTATACGGCAAGCACATGCAGTTTATCGTCGTTTGCCGTGAGTTTCTTCGCTTCTTCCGTAATTTGCAGCGCAAGCTCACGCGTAGGCGCAATAATCAGCGCTTGCGGCGAACGGTCGGATACGTTAATTTTCTGAATAATCGGCAGCAAAAAAGCCAGCGTTTTCCCTGTGCCTGTCTGTGCCTCGGCAATAATATCGCGTCCACCCAGCAGTACCGGAATCGAACGCTCCTGTACCGGAGTCGGCACGGTGATGCCCTGATGTTTCAGGATCTCACACCATTCCGGGCGAATGCCCAGTTGTTCAAAGTTTGCCAATCGTTACACCTCTGTATATTCATTTAGATAAGTCCATTTCATAATGACTTCAGTATTTCTGTAATCAATTCTGCAATCAAGGCTAGTTTTCCTTAGTTCAATCCTGATTATGAAATGAATTTTTTAAAAAGCAATCCACTCGTTGCTCTTCTTCTCCATACCCTGTAGTTTACACGTTAGTCAAGCAAAACAAAAGGGGATACAGCGTCTCAACCCTAACTTGTAGCACAAAATCCCAAGATCAGCGTAACTGTATCGACCAAGTGAGTTTGAGGATGGTTTTGACAGTAACTATAGGAGCCCCTCTGAGAATAATGATGAGTGGAACAAGCCAAGACGCTAGCTCGAAATATGACTCTGTGAATTGGTTGAGGATTGAACTGCACGTGGTCAGGCGGAGGGGATAACAGGGTACACTGTCTCTAATGATACTCCTTGAGAAGGATGTAATGGATCGTTATGTCCAAAACCCAGGATAGTTTAGTGATATCGTTGAGATTGAGATAGCTGCTATGATTCTATAAATTGTTGTAAAGGTAATCCTAAAAACAGATCAAAAGGAATCGATTTTGCGAAAGTATCAGGAATTGAGGGTACCTGGGACTCTGTACATTGGGATCAAGATTTCTCACGGTTCGAAAATAGCCCTAACGATGAACCTCTCACGTACCACTAATTCTAACGAATCCAGGACACCCTATTACGCCAATTAAAACCCTTTAGATTTTCTAACGAACTCCAGTCACCTTATTACTCGGAAATACCTGCGAAACGGCTTCAATATCAGTAACATTGGCATAATAAGATGTCTGTGATTCGTTAAAATAACGAAAACATGAAATACCCCCATATAAGACGTGCTAGGTTCGTTAGAGTTTACACACAGGGAAGGACACAAGCTTAAGCACAATAACATCAGCTACAGCTAAAACAGCTACTAGAACCAGAACATCAACTACAAAAACTAGAACTAGGAACACCAACACCAACACCAACACCAACACCAACACCAACACCAACACCAACACCAACACCAACACCAACACCAACACCAACACCAACACCAACACCAACACCAACACCAACACCAACACCAACACCAACACCAACATTATCAACCAAAAACAATCAACACTACCTATACTTCTACTAGGACTACCACCATTAGAACTACCACCAGAACTACTTCTACTTCTACTTCTTCACTGGACACACCACACACTCTAATAAAAAAACAACGACGCCCTCTCCCCGACTTACATTGGGAAAAAGTGCGCCGCTGATAAAAAGTTATGTTGTCTACTTCATAGGGATGTCACATGTCTGCTCACCACTACTTTAGGACAGTAGCCTTCATAACTTTACTACTACTTATTACTTCTTTAGATCCTTAATTCCAGATTTACTAAGCCGTTCATTTTTCACCTTGTCTGCGTAACTACGTTTCGACATTGCACCTTTGTACAACAACCTTCGTCCAACCAAGTTACGAACCGTGCCCGCCCGCTGTAGCAAACCCACTCCGTTCAAGAATACGGGAGCTTTCCTCGTTCAACCCGCGCAGGTGCACGGTTTTGCCCAGCTTCGCATATTTGAACTTCACTTTGCCGATAGCCACAACCGCAGTGTTGTCCCAGATATGTGACCCTCCGAAATCAATCGTGATTTCCTTCGGATCGGCCTCTGCATCGAACTCATCTACAAAGCGGGACGAAGAACCAAAGAAGAACGGTCCATGAACCCGGTATACCTTCTGCCCTTGCTCCTGGCTCGCCTGTACGCGAATCTTGGTCTGTTTCCAGCCAAAATGCAGCACACTGAGCACAACGCCGACCATAACCCCGATCGACAGATCGTGGGTATAGACCACAATTGCCACCGTCACAATCATGACAAAGGCTTCCGCGCGCGGCACGCGAGCAATATTTTTGATGGAACTCCAGTCGAATGTCCCGATACACACCATAAACATTACACCGACGAGCGCACCCATCGGTACCTGTTTCACCACACCACTAAACAGCAACAACAGGATCGCGAGAAACGCACCCGCAGTAAATGTAGATAATCTTCCACGTCCGCCAGACTTCACATTAATGACCGACTGCCCAATCATCGCACAGCCGCCCATCCCGCCAAACAAACCGTTCACAAAATTCGCGATACCCTGACCACGCACTTCACGGTTCTTGCTGCTCTTGGTCTCGGTCATCTCATCCACGATGGTTGCGGTCAACAGAGATTCCAGCAAACCAACCAGTGCCATGGTGAATGAATAAGGCAGTAGAATCATCAGCGTGTCCCAAGTCCACGCAATATTCGGCAAATGGAACATCGGCAGAGTGCTCGTTATATTTCCCATGTCACCAACTGTTCTTACATCGAGATGAAACACCAAGGTAATAATCGTCATCACGATGATTGCAATTAACGGAGCCGGAACGCCTTTGAAAAACCGCGGCAAAATATAAACGATCGCCAGCGTACCCGCTACCATCGCATACATGATCCAGTTCGCTCCAGTGAAGTGGGTTAACTGTGCCATAAAGATCAGTATAGCCAATGCATTCACGAATCCGGTCAGTACCGAATGAGGCACAAACGTAATAAATCGCCCAACCTTAAATATGCCAAGCAGAAACTGGATAATGCCCGTCAATATCGTCGCTGCAAAAAGATATTCCACGCCATAATCCTTGACGAGTCCAACCATCAGTACCGCCATGGCACCTGTTGCCGCCGAGATCATACCAGGTCTGCCACCTGCAATCGAGATCACAATTGCAATCGTAATCGAAGCGTACAATCCGACCATCGGATCGACACCTGCAATGATGGAGAAAGCAATGGCTTCCGGAATTAACGCCAGCGCTACCGTAATGCCTGCCAGCACGTCTCCGCGAATGTTGCCAAACCATTGTTGTTTTAAAGTGTTCATATGTTCTTTGCCGTTCCTCCTACGTGTATTCCTCATAATGGACATCCTGCTGAAGAGTAACGGAAGCCGTTCACACTAACCATCTACCCAGGACAGCACAAAACAACGGATTCCTCTCCGCGTCATTCACCTATGCTCATCCCTGAGTTGCACCATTATTTACCATCCATATAGCTTTGAAGGGTTAATATGCACTCATGTCTTTTCCGTTCCAGTGTGTACCGCTGGTGTTCCATTACTGCCTCAGTTGCCTTACTTCATGCGACATCAGGAGCTGATCCTGATGCCCATAGGTTTTCCCCTCTCAGAAAAACCGGGTCCGTTAATGTACTGACCTATTATTATAGTCACAGGACCGGATATGTACTAATACAGTTAAGGCGAAAAAACAGAACCTTTTCTTCTATTATCTTAATCTTTCTATAATTTACTCACCAATTCTCTATTCACAAAAAATAACCCGCAAAGATCCTTTGAAGAAAGTCTCTTTACGGGTGTTCATGTGATACTATGCTAGAATCTTCCTGATTTGAATATCGAATAGAGCAGGAAAGCCACCATCAAAATCGCCACCAGAAAACCAATCTCAATGACCGGAATATCCCACAGCATCGTGGACTGATGACTGATGGACGAACCGATAATCAAGCCCACCATGATGATACAAAAGGCGAGCAGCACGATACTGAAGGACAGCCGATTACTAATCTGGTCCATTCTGCGCATGAGGGCATCCAGTTCAGGGACACTGATCTCCAGCCTCAGCTTGCCTTTGCTAATAATGGATGATAACTGCCTTAACTGCCCTGGCAGACCAATGACACTCTCAGCCATATCGGCCGCACTGCGGAACAACCGATTCTTGATTCTTCCGGCACTAAAACGCTCCTTGATCAGCTTACGGCCAAAGGGCTCGGCCATATCTACAATACTCAGGGAAGGATCAAGATGTTCGATTACACCTTCCATCGTAAGCAACGATTTACCAAGCAGCAGAATATCCGCAGGCATGACAACCCGGTGCCTCTGAGCTACGCCGAACAAGTCATTCAACGCCTGACCCACACTAATCTTGGAAAAGGGAATATCGTAATATTTGGTACGCAACTTGTCCAAATCCACATGAAGCCCACGCAGATCCATGTCATCAGGCATCATGCCCAATTTCTCAATCGCTCGGATCATACTGTCTGTATCTTTGCGCATTAACCCAATAATAAGCGAAGCGAGCTGTTGTTTCATCTCATCACTCAGACTACCCACCATACCGAAGTCTATAAAAGCAAGACGTCCATCCTTTAATACCATCAGATTGCCCGGATGTGGGTCAGCGTGAAAGAACCCATGAATAAAGATTTGATTCAATAATGAATCCACCAGCCGCTCAGCAATGTTATTCAGATCATGACCGCGTCTGACCAGTTCTTCACGATCATTGAGTTTGATACCTTCGATATACTCCATAGTGAGCACACGTGACGAAGTCTGATCCCAGTAAATTGTCGGGATTTTCACCTTGTTGTCCTGTTGGTATTGCTGTGCAATCTTTTCCGTATTGCGGCCTTCGACCGTATAATCCAGCTCGGCCATCAATGCCTGAGCGTATTCTTCTACCATTTGCGGAATCTGATATTGCTTCACCCAATCCCAGCGCTTCTCGGCCATGGCTGTCAGCTCACGCAAAATATCCAGGTCACGCTGCACAATACGCGATATACCCGGCCGCTGAATCTTGATGGCTACCGACTCACCGCTTCGAAGTTTGCCCATATGCACCTGTCCAATGCTGGCCGCAGCTACAGGGGTATCCTCGAACCGGGAAAAGATCTCCTCCAGCGGTGTATCCAATTCCTGTTCCAAAATACCCCGTGCCGTCTCGGAAGAGAACGGCGGGACCTGATCCTGTAACTTCACCAGCTCACGAATGACAGACTCAGGCAATAAATCTGCCCTTGTGCTTGCGAGTTGCCCCAGCTTGACGAAAGCTGGCCCCAGCTCCTGCAGCACAAGCCTGATGCGTTCACTCAGCGTTTTGGTGGTGTGTGCTTCACGCGACATCCACCGTCTGGGCAGAGCCAGTAGCTGGAACAAGCCCAGCTCCTCGACCATATAACCGAAGCCATGACGCACGAGCGCCATGGCAATTTCACGGTATCTGCCGACATGTTTGATTCGCACTGCCATCTACTCGATCTCGTTTCCTTTGAGAGGAGGCGGAACTTCAAGTGGAGCTGGGGATTCATCAGGTTGAAGCTGTGGTGAGTGGCCCAGTTCGGCAAGTTTTTTCTCCAGAACGGCAACGCGCTGTTCCAGACTGGTTACATCACTTTCGGATGCCACACCAGCTTCCTGAAGCACTCGCTTGACCTGTTCCTGAATCATTCTCTTGAACTGGCCTTGCTCTTCATCGCCCCGTTCCATCAGGCGTTCAACCAAAGCTTTGGATTCACCGGGTGCAAGTTCCCCGCGCTTGACCAAATCATCCACGGTTTTCTCAATTTTTTCTTTGCTTACGACAGTAAGACCAAGCCCTAACGAGATCGCCTTTTTGAACAAATCGCTCATTTTTGTCATCCTCCTCTTCGTTGATCTCTATATTATACCCCTTATACTCCGCATGCAAAAATGTCTGTCCAATCAGACGTAACGAGCAGCCCATTTGCCTGCTTGCAGGAGTAACTTGCGGTACGTTTCGTGTGCAAAAGACGGTACATGGTGACCCGGCATCAGATAAACAATACGTCCAACACCATATCGATGTGCCCATACTGCAGGCTTCGGTCCTTCTTCAGATTGATATTCAAGCAATACCTTCGTTTCGGCAAAAGAACCAAACTCGAACTGATATGCTTCCTCCTCCATCGTAAACCCCGTAATGCCCTCCGTCACTGGATGGCTTTCCGCGGTTACGGTGAATTCAAGTTGTGCATAAGCCGGATGATGCAGGAACTTGGCACCGATCATCTGTTTGAGTTCATAACGATTTTGGAGCGAGATGCCGTTATGTATAATGACCAGTCCACCTCCATTACTTACATAGGACAACAAACCTGCTGTCTGCTGAGGAGAGACTTTCCCCTTCCAATCGTCCATGTATGAGATACATACATCAAATCCGGTTATATTTTCTTGCAGCAGCATATTCCGATTCTCACTGCACTGCACAGTCATAGTATCATGGAAAATTCGGCTTATCTCCGCATCCACCCCCTGAAGCGGGTGCCAATCCGGATGTGTATAATCGCCAAGTAGTAATGCTTTTTTACGATGATCCATTCAATTAATCTCCTTTCTTGTTCACCTCACTGTATAAAACCAACTACCAGGGGAGCTTCTCTCCCTTGTAGTCCACATATGCGGGCTGATCTCCTTTAAACTGTTCATGGCGGTCGATAAGTACTGCGATATGCTGTGCAGATTGCTCGGGCGTGAGATCCGCAGCAACATCCAATTCGCCCCTCATATAACTCTGTACCCAACCGGGATGCACAAGCATCACTTGTCCGCCTTCATCCTTCAGACCATTGTGCACAAGACGGGCCTGCATGTTCAAAGCAGCTTTGGACATACAATAGGCATACCACCCATCCCGACTGCATTGCTCTATACTTCCAGCCTCGGAAGAGATATCAACAATCAGCTTGACCTGTCCTTGAAGAAGGAGGGGTAACAGGGAATGAGTCACACGCAGTGTACCTAAGGTGTTCACATTAAATACTTCAGCCATCTCCGCCATATTCAACGGCCCGCGGATATGATCCGTAATACTTCCTAGTATAGCCGCATTATTGATCAGCATATCCAGATGATTCGTATCCAGCTTCAATGTCTCCGTGAACAGAGCTACCGACAGGTCGTCCGCGATATCCAGTTCGATGGCGCGCAGATGGTCAGGATATCCTTCTGCAAGCATACGAATCCCCTCGGAATCTTCCACGTCCAGACCGGCCGCATACACGAAATACCCTCTCTTCAGCATCTGTGCCGTCAAAGCCAATCCCAATCCCCGGGCAGCTCCAGTTACACATACGGTTCTCATCATGATGTCCCTCCCTCGCATAATGATTCTGTCTTTTATTCATTCCACATTTTCATCTAAAAACCTTTAATTCAGAATCGGATCGCCAACTTCACGACCAAAGACTCAGGAGGTAAAAGCAAGATTAGAGCCATTTTGCTTATTGAATCCAGCTATCTATTTGAGCTACAAATAACTGTTATTATCCCTACATTTCTCGCTCCTGCCGATAGGCTAGACAATGCTCCACCCATCTTCGAGCGGCTGCCGGGTAAGAGCCCCAGATGAACGTGCGTATACCCCGCCACGATGTTGCCTGCGGCATATCCCTCTTGCTTCAAGCCACGTAACCCCTTGCTAGGCAAGCAAACTGAAAAAAGTCCTGCTCCAAAAAACGGATCAGAACCAGAAGTAACATATACATATACGATTCGTTTCAACCATCCATCTACCTAATGATTGAAGACGTTCATAGTCATTAAAACTATGATTGCAGGCCACTAATCTTGGCCGCACGTTCCGCTGCAAAGTAACGTCCCAGCTCAACGATGAGTGCTCCCATCTTCTCATCCTCCGGAATGACCAGTGCCTCAATGCCTTCTTCACGCATGGAGTTTGCTGTAACTTTACCTACAGACGCAGGAATTACACCTTGTCTGAAGGCTGCAAGCATCGGCTCAAGCTTGTCCTGGGAGGCCGCATATTGCGTCAGAAATCTGACCTGCGGTCCACTTGTGAATGCAACAGCATCTACTTCGAAATTTAGGATTTCATTCAATAGCTGCTCCAGCTCTGCATCTTCCGGCGGTACATGTCGATAAGGAAGCACTTGTGTGACGATTGCGCCTTGTTCTTCCAACCATGCGACAAGTTTGGGAGCTGTCTCGCCATGAAGCTGCAACATAACCTTTTTCCCCGCGAGATCATGCGGGGCGAATTCTCGAATGAGCCCGTCCGTGCTACCATCATCATCTCGTACCAATGGCGTTAACTTGCGTTTCCTGAGTGCATTCACCGTCTTGTATCCTCTGGCTGCAATCGGGGATTCCGACAGCACATCCAGTAATTTTCCCGCCACTTCCATATCCTCGGCCATTTCAAACAACGCGTCCAATCCCATGCCCGTGGTCAATACCGCCCAGTCCGGCGGGTCCGAGATCCAGGATACCAGTCCATCCCTGATATTCCGGTCATCCAGAAATACCGTTCCCTGTGCTGGTCGCACAAGCGGGATTCCACCCATTTTCTCAACCAGTATGGACATTTCTTTCGATTTTCGTGGTCCTGTCAATGCTACACGCACACCTGCCAAATGTTGAGCCATTCATGTTCCCCCCGTTAGTTCAGCCGAATGTTCATCAGTCTGACTACAGTATACAGGGTACTTCTGCGAAGGGAAACTGCACTTCCCCTCTTTTTGCCCGTTCATCTATAAGGATTTTTGATGGGATGCATCAGGAAGGCTGGAGTTCTCCACCATGAGAATCCGGTCTTCTTTTCTCTCCGTTCTTCTCCGAATCAGAAGATTCTTGTCCCTGTTTTTTATCCTTTTTACGTGGACGAAGAAACATAAACAGAACAATAGGGAACAGCACTTCAAACAAAATGGCGATCCATGTCCATTCCCGGGTAAAACGGTAGAGCTGAATTGCATTTTGGAAAAACCAGAATGCACAGACAAAGCCCACCAGTGCCACTGGACCTGTCAGGACCTTTCCCGATACATTCGGGATCATTCGCTTCATTCCCCAACAGACAAAGTACAGATCAAATGCAATTTTTGTAATCATGGTAGGCAAGGTTGCCGCTGCAAGTGCCAGATCAAACCGGTCCAGAAAATCACTAATTTGCAGCTGCCTTGCAAGTTCATACGAAGGGTATACTAGTCTGGAAGCAATGGGCACACCAATCGACGTGATGGTTTCCACCATAATCAGCATCATCACCAATCCCGAGATAATGATGCCCCATAACACAGGCTTGAAGCGAAAATCACTGCCCTTAACGACAAAAGGTAAGGCGATCATCTCCCCATAAAAAGAAAATATGTACCAACTCCCTTTGCCTACACCTGCCGTATCGACATGAAAATAGGGCATCAGATTATCCATATTCAACTGCTGAATAAGCATGAAAGGCACAATGATAGAGTTCAATAGGAACAGGGTAACATATAGTTCTGACATTCCGATCAACGAACCAAGCCCGCCTCTGACGATAAATACTGCCATAATCATGAGTGACAATACCACAATGGATATCGGCGTTGTCTCTAGCAAGGTTATACTTACATAGTCACCAATTAATCGGATATCTCTTGCGAATATGAAGAAAAAAAACAAAATGTACATCACGCCTGCGAGCCTTCCCATAAAGGGGAACCGGTCAGCAAGGGCCTCAAATAGATCCTGATTCGGAAATCTCCGCTGAATTCGACTTACCATCCACATGGATATAATCATCACGAAAACAACTGGCACATACGAGAGATAAGCGTGCTGTTCCGCATAAAAAATGGCCTGTGCATGGGGTTGAATCAACGTGCCCGTAATACTGAGTAGCAGCACGAGTAGTACAATCTGTCGAGAAGTCACACTTTGATTCATACAATACCTCCTTTCTATCATTCAAACTGTACTCCGCACCATTTCTAGCCCGTATCTATGGTAGCGGTAAGAATCGCTGGATGACATGGCTGATCCATACCGCTACAAAAAAGGTTTTACTTAAATGGGTTACATAGAGCCATAGGCCTGTCCCTAATGCAATCAGGCCATAGGATAACCAGCGATTAATGACCGCCGCCTGCTTCAGATGTCTGAAGTCCATCACAATGACAACGATGACCATCCCCAGATAGGTGAACAAAAGTGGTTTAATCATGTACGATATCCTCCTCAACGACACCGATCGGTTTATTGACTACCCCTACATTTTCAATAATGACGTGGGGGATAACGTTCACCTCAACATCAGGATAGATGTCATCCCATCGATCCTTCATTTTGTCCCACTCTTCAGGCAAGTGTTGATGGATCGACCGACCAATCCCGAGAATATCTGCATGATATTTTCGCTGTATTAATCGAACCCCTTCAACGATATCCTCTTTTATTTTTTTGTGGATCGCGTCATTTAATTTTAAAATCTCTTTTTCACGCAAATCACCGTAATTTGATTCGTTATCTACAACCACGCCTTTGGCGTACAATTGAACGGTCACAGTAACCTTGTCATTCTTGACACTGGGGTGCAACGAAGAATTGTTCTCATTCAGCTTGATGAATATATCTCCTTCTCCTCGCGGAGCCTTGACCATAACTTCCGGCGCATTGGCTTCCCCCATAGCGAGGATCAGGGCATCGGCGGGAGCCTTATCAATCATGCCAACCAGCTTGTCTTTCTTGAACACGGCCAATCCATCCAGCTTGATGTTTGTTTTAGCATCATTCCAATTTTTAGGAACATTGTCCACTCTCGAAGCAACGGGCAGGAATGGATCTACACCTTCACTAAGAATGGCATCCGTGAACGTTTTAAGCGAACGTGGGTTGCGCATATTTAGAAAGCATAGCTCTCGCACCATCTCAGATGGGAACTTTTCTATAGGTGCATCCGTATCCATGACCGCGTATGCTGCCCCTTTTGTAACGATCGGCAATGCAGAGAAGCGGTTAAGCGGGTAACGTGTAAACAAATCGAGCATGGAGGCAACGCCGTCCCGGGCAAGATCTTCCCCAATGAGCATGGTACGGCGGTGCGCATAATAAATCTTGCGAGATAGCGCTTTTTGGCCCTCAAGTGTAGTCCCCCGTAGCGTCTTCGCCGTGTTGGACAACATGAACCATGATTTGTCCCCGCTTGTACCACCGCCACCTCCAGAACTGCCGGTAGAACCGGATTGACCGGGAAGTGCAATTTGCAAACTAGATCTGTAATTCTCTCCTTCCTTATCAATGGCAATTCCAATTACAAAGGCAATATCATTAATTTCCTTACGATCCCAACACCCTGCTATGAAAAGGGTACACAGCAGTAACATCAACACAGCGCGGAATTTACGAATAAGAAACATGTGTTCACCATCCTTCCTCAGCTTCAGGCGAACCATTGATCTTGTCATTCATCCGTTTCTGGTTATCCTGAACCGTAGAAGGACGATTGATCATTTTCCACCACGGCACACGAATAAGAATATCCTTGGTATCTGTTTTACTGTAAGGGCTAAGACCTGACAGATAAGGCACACCAAAAGATGTCATCTGTGTCAGATGTACCGAGATCAGGACCAAACCGATCACAATACCGTACAGTCCGAGCATACCCGCCAGCAACATGATGGGAAATCGCAGCAAACGCACCGTAATCGCAAAGTTAAACCGCGGGATCGTGAAGGAAGCTATCCCTGTCATCGATACGATAATAACCATCGGGGCGGACACAATCCCTGCCTGAACTGCGGCCTGCCCAATCACGAGCGCACCGAGAATACTGACGGCCTGACCGACTGTTTTCGGTAACCTGACCCCCGCCTCCCGGAGGGCTTCGAACGACAGCTCCATGATGAGGGCTTCCACCAAAGCCGGGAAAGGGATCGCTTCACGAGCTCCAGCAATACTGAGTATCAGTGTCGTAGGTAACATGTCCTGATGAAATGTGGTAATGGCGATATACAACGCTGGAAGGAAAAGTGCAATGGCTACGAACAAAAACCGTATCCAACGCAACAGATTACTGATGAAGAATCGTTCATAGTAGTCCTCACTGGCCTGTAGCATCTGCCACATCGTGACTGGAGCAATCAATACAAAGGGAGTACCGTCTACCATAATGGCAAACCGCCCTTCCAACAGGTTGCCTGCTACCGTATCTGGACGCTCGGAATAGTGCATCTGTGGGAATGGAGAATACGGGTGGTCTTCAATTAGTTCCTCGATATAACCCGTTTCCAAAATGCCATCAATCTTGATTTTTTCCAGGCGTTTCTTCACGTCCCGGATCAACTTCGGATCAGCGATATCATCCAGATAGGTCAGAACGATATCTGTCTTGGTTTCAGTGCCTAGTGTCATACTCACCATCTTGAGAGAGGGAGTTTTCAGCTTGAACCGCAGCAAAGCCGTATTCACACGGAGCGTTTCGGTAAATCCTTCCCGTGGTCCCCGAATTACGGATTCCGTCTGTGGTTCCTCCACACCACGTCTGACGCCGCCTTTGACATTGAACATCCAGGCTTCGCTACTTCCATCGACCACCAGAAGGGCAGAGGATGCCAGCACCCCTTCTGTCGCATCAGCCCAATTTTTAACTCGCTTCACCTGCGTAAGCTCAACGGTTGTCTCATCCAGTGGAACATCGGGTTCATCTGTGCGTTGCTGCACCAACCCTCGAATAATCGGACGCAGCATATGCTCCTGGATATCAGCCGAGTTAACAATGCCTTCAATATAGACCAGAAGCCCTTTCACTTCCGGCGTAATCATGACGTTGCGAAAAACCACATCCGAGCATTCGGAGAAGATCTCCTTTACCGCTTGAATCTGAATTTCATGTACTGCACTAATCGGCTGCCGTAGAAAAGGCGGGGACGGCAGTCCCAAAGGGATATGTTTGTTCTCTTCTGAAGCGCGTCCCGGTTGTCGGGACTTGTCTTTCCCAGATGTTTTGTCCGCCATATGCCGCCCCTCCGTTCTTGTTTTTATACAAGGTAGCTTGTGCCAGACAGACGGGAATTATGTGGTCTTTTTTGCAAAATTACGATTAAATTCTCTGAGTTCAGACAGCAAAAAGGCCTCTGTATTTAACAGAGACCTTCTGATCTATTCCAAATCATGTTCAACCTATTTTTTAATTAATCTGCGAAATAATCTTCAGGCACATAGCGAATCTCCGACTTCGCATAGATGCTTAGCGTGTGACTCTCCCTGTCATACACTACCCGTTCACCGTCTACGTAGTACCAGTGCTTCAAAAGGGGCTGATCCTTACGTTGGACGAAGCGAAATACGTTCAGTTCCTGTCTAAGCTCCATAATCTGTTCCACAATATGCTCGTCCAGACCCGTAACGGTAAATATGAAGCCTGTATCCTCCTGTTGGAAACGATAGGACAGGGAATCTGTTTTGCTATTAGCTAGTCCTCGCCCGGTCACCGCATGTTTGACCATAAACCATTCCTGTTGCTCCATACGTGTATATCCTCCTTCATCTTGGAGTTCATTTCATCAGCCATCTACGGCAAATCAATAATCATATAGAACGTATCTTCGTTTGCTTGCAGTTCGATTGAATCCCGCTGTTCCACACGAGCCGTGTCGCCTTCGTTCAACTGGTACTCTCCATCCAACCCCAGCTTGCCTTCGATGGAGAAAATGTACATCCGGCGGCCCGTATCCTGATTAAAGGTTAACGTTTCGCCTTTGGCTAATCGGCCAAGGTAGATCGTCATATCCTGATGAATGGTCGCAACTCTTGGGCCCCCTCCTGGGGATACAATCGGCACGAGTGCTCCTGCCAGTGCCGCTGGATCAAATGATGTGGTCTCATAGGATGGCTCCAACCCTTTCGTCTGCGGCATGAACCAGAGCTGAAGCAGACGTACTTCTTCGGTATCGGATGCATTATGCTCGGTATGAATCATGCCACTGCCTGCTGACATTCGCTGAATACCGCCAAAACCTGTAACGGCCACATTGCCCAGATTATCTTCATGTCGCAGCTTGCCGTTCAATACAATGGACACAATCTCCATATCACTATGTGGGTGAGCTCCAAAACCGCGACCAGGCGCAATCACATCGTCGTTTGCTACCCGCATCGGTCCAAACGCCGTATTCTCCGGGTCTTGGTATTCTCCGAAAGAAAAGCTGTGACTACCACGGAGCCAGCCTCGATCGAAGCTGGAGCGGGCATCGGATGGAATGACGTTAATCATAAAATGCATCCTCCTTATTTTTTCTTAGTAGCATACTTATTCTCATTGTAACAAACCAAAGGCATGTCGTCCAAACAAGGTGAAACGGCTATCGCCGTCCTCTAGCGGCTCAGCGTGTTTCATTCCGAAGAAATATAGATAAAGAATGGCGACATGATATACTTTCCTATATTTAGAAAAAAGTTCTCTACCGATCAGCCCGGTTCGCAAATACAATTCCCGAACCGGCCTGGCCAATAAAGAACCTCGTTACAGGACTCATCCTGCACTTCATTATTTTTTAGCAATCGTTATTCAATTCAAGCGCTCACATTCTGGCGAGCGTTCCCTTGTCTGGAGAACAGATAATCCACGGCCAGAAAGCGGCTTCCTGTGAAGAGCAGTGTCAGGGAACCCGCCAGCAGCAGGTACTCTAACTCGGTACCACTCAGGAACGGCTCACCCATTTTGGCTGTAAACAGAACGCCAACCATCACGATGGCAAACAGGGCAGCAAACACACGTGTACCCAGACCCAAAATCATCGCCACACCACCCACCAACTCAATAATGGCTACAACCGATGCAAGAAATCCGGGAATACCGATACTTTCGAAGAAACCTACTGTACCGCTGATTCCACCTTCGAATTTACTCCAGCCGTGCAATACAAAGATCAGACCGATCATAATCCTTGAGAAAAATAATCCAATCTCTACACTTTTATTATTCATGTTCATCATCCTTCCTAGTGTTATACTCGACCTCACATAGCTAAGTTGATTCATCCAATGGACCAAACAAACAAGATAGACATCAATAGGAAAACGGTAGCCGACATCAGGACAGCATAGCGTGGTAACCTCAGCGTGACGTCCTTTTCCGGGTCCAGCAGACGTGAAATTCGGACATTCACCGACGTATCCGCAAATGAGGATTGAACGGTCAGTTCTTTGGCCCCCCAAGGTTCAGGACAAGCACGGAGCAGCTTGAGCAAAGCACTGCCAATGCCCGCCACATTGCCTGTACGCTCAATGGCCTCATTGTCTGCCAGAATCTCTCTAACGATATTGTAATGTTTCGAAGTATGCTTCAATACGGGAATATACGGCATCATAATTGCAAATACCGATAACAGTGTCGTCTTCAGTGGGTCACGGTGCCACAGATGATGGACTTCGTGGTACACAACAGCAGTCTCCTCTTCTGCATCAAGCATCGTCAGAAGCCCTGTGGAGAGTACAATGCAAGGTCTCCATAAACCGATTGTAAATGCAACCGGAGATGGCTTGTCCACAACAATGAATCCGGGCTGTCCGAGATGGTGATACTTGGACTCCAATTCGCGGGACAATGCACGCACCTCCATGGAGCGGAGTTTACGTACGGCTGCTCTGGTTTTCACCATACGTACCGTTAGCAACCAGCCTGTTCCCGCAAATGTCAGCAATACCAGTGCCAGCAGGAAATGTCCCACGGATAACCAACCCAGTCGACTCATCCAATGATTGCAGAGCCAGAGCAGATTAAACGGGATATCCCAGCCAAAGATTTTGTACATAGCGTACATGAACATCTGCATGAACACGAGTAGCGGAATGCCAAACCCGACGGTAAACAAAAGTTTCGAGCGGGTCTTCCACATCTTAATCGCTATCCTTTTTCCATTGTTTGATCTTCTGTTCCAAGCGTTCAATCAGACCCGCATCTGCTTCGTCCAGCGCATCCAGCATATGATTCAATGCCAAAGCTCCGAATTCATCCACCAACTCATGTGACAGTTCCTTGGATTGGTCGTTCATAAACTCCTCCTTACTCTGTACTGGTTGGTACAAAGATGTTCTGCCCTTCTGAGACTTGCCAAGCAGTCCCTTGTCCACGAGCCGGTTCATCACTGTCATGACTGTATTAAAATTGACGTCTTTGTCTTGTTCAAGTGCGGTCTGCACTTCACGGATGCTACTGCCAGGACGAGCCCATAAAATGTCCATGATCTTGGCCTCCAGCGGACCGAAAAATCGGTTGAGCCCACGCTCACCCACTTTGAAATTGTGTATTCTCATTTTCTGACACCCCTCACACTACCCATTGTAGTGCCAACAAATGAGAAGTCAACCTCTATGTCAGCTATTTTATGTAAATGATTTGTAAATTTGTTTTCAATTTCAGTAAAAAAGCCAAAGACTGGGAAATTCCGCACGTTCACGGTTTTCCCAGTCTTCATCAAATATCAGTCCGTATGATGTTGTGAGTACAGGGTCAAACTGCACTTTATTTTCCATCCTGTGACGGCATATGTGCAGAAATATCCACGCCGAGTCCATGAGCCAAACGTCCGCCAAGCTGTCCATCCGCCCGGAAGAAGTGGCACAGGGCACGCATTTGAATATCAACAGATACGCCCTTAAGGTCATTGATCAGATTATCAAGCAAATGTTGCTGCTCTACAGGAGTAAATGAACGGAAAAGCTCACCTGACTGTGTGTAATCATCCGTTTTCTCGATTTTCTCGCGTGTAACATGCCCTTGCAACGGAACCTGACTGTCCCGGTATGCCGGATCTTCCTGCGGGCTGTTTCCTGAACTGTTCGGTTCATAGTTCACCGGAGATGGGTCCTGGTTCACATTCATGAGTCCATCACGCTGGTGATTACGAACAGGTGCGTACGGGCAATTCACCGGAATTTGCAAATAGTTCGGTCCAAGCCGGTGACGCTGTGTATCTGGATAGGAGAATAGGCGTCCTTGCAGCAATTTATCTTCAGAAGGCTCAATTCCGGGTACAAGCGCACTAGGAGAAAAGGCCGCCTGCTCTACTTCAGCAAAGAAGTTTTGCGGATTCCGATTCAGGGTCATCGTGCCCACTGTATGGAACGGCAATACATCTTCAGGCCAGGTCTTGGTAGGGTCGAGCGGATCAAAAGCAAAATCATCCATCTGCTCCGGCTTCAAGAGCTGTACCTGAAGCTTCCACTGCGGGTACTGCCCGTTCTTGATATGTTCATGCAGGTCCCGGGTAGCATGGTTAAAGTCTTGCCCCTGTACCTCGGCAGCTTCCTGACGTGAAAAGCCGCGAACCCCTTGTGCAGACTCCCACTTATATTTTACATAGTGGACCTGCCCCTGTGCATTAATCCATTTGAAAGCATGTACGCCGAAACCATCCATCTCCCGATAACTTGCCGGTGTGCCCAGATCAGAGAACAGCCAAGTCATCATATGCGTTGATTCCGGTGAGAGGGTCATAAAGTCCCAATAACGGGCTGGTTCCTGAATGTTTGTATCTGGAGCCGGCTTCAAGGAATGCACCATGTCAGGGAACTTCATGGCATCACGAATGAAGAACACAGGCAGATGGTTGCCGACAATATCATAGTTGCCTTCCCGTGTGTAGAATTTGACGGAAAATCCACGCGGATCCCGTGCAGTCTCTGGTGATCCCGTACCGTGAATAACGGTCGAAAAACGAACCAGCACATCCGTCTCCGTACCCGGATCTTGCAGGAAGTCCGCTGTGGTATAAGCCTTCATACTCTGCTCCAACGTAAATACGCCATGAGCTCCTGTACCCCTTGCATGTACCACCCGTTCCGGAATACGTTCACGGTCAAAGTGGGCCATTTTCTCAATGAGGTGGTAGTCTTCAAGCAGTGTTGGTCCTCTTCTGCCTGCTGTGCGGGAATTCTGGTTATCACCGACAGGTGCGCCCTGATTGGTTGTCATACGTTCTGTCATCATGTCGTCCTCCTCTAATGGGTTTCACGGCTGCTATATATCTACTATTAAAATCATATTCGGCTTCGGTTTAAATATACATTTAGACTTGATCTAACTGTTAAATTGATTCTAACATGTCCCCCTCTGCTCTTGCATGAGGTTCACATGAGATTAAGATGAGGTTCTTCACCACTTCATGAATGAACTATGAACATGTTTTTACGGAAGTGATTCGGATTTACTCTATCTATTAGGCTTTACCCGAAAATACATGAGGTGAACTATAAAATTAGACAAAAAAAGCGGACTAATCCGCCAGGCGGTAGCCCACTCCTCTTACAGTTACGATATATTGCGGCGAAGACGCGTTATCGCCCAATTTTTTGCGCAAGCTTTTGATATGAACATCGACCACATTACTTCCACCCGTAAAGTCCGTCTCCCAAATATCGCTGAGCATCTCCTCACGGGAAATGACTGCACCTTTGGCATCAATCAGCTTGAGTAACAGATCATATTCGGTCTTGGTCAGATGAATCCGGTTATTATCGCGCTGCACACTCATCCGTTCACGATCGAGCCACAGATCCTTAAATCCGATACGGTGCCCTTCCTCAGGCAAGAACCCACGGTTGGGCAGAGCAGGACTATTTCCAATCATGCGCTGCACCCGGTATAGAGCTTCCTGCGGGCGTGCAGGCCACACTAGCAATTCCTCTTGAAGCATCGGTCCACTCGCGCTGCCGATCATCTTCTCACCAACCAGATACAGACAAGGGGTTGTATGCTCAGCCTCACGATTCAATCGGCTGCTAATGCCGGCAAATGCATCGATAGTTCCGGCAACAGACAGGTCATAGATCAACAGATCAAAGACAAGGCGCTCATGCAGATCCGGTTCCCAGCGATGAAAGACCAGCACGTCGAAGCAGCTGTCTGTCAGAGCCTTCACCAATTCATGGACCTGTCCCGGCATTGGGCTAATCAGAATGACACGCCGTGTAGTCGGACAATTATCCACAACCGGTGCTGGATCGGACAAGGCAGGTTTGACCCGAAGGGGCAAACGGCGACCAGGCAACCTTACTTTTACTTGATCCGTTTGTTTCTGCATTCCCCGCAGACACCTCCAAAGACCACATGAGCATGATCGATTACATATCCGGTTTCTTCAGCTACCTGTTTCATCCATTGTGGAGGAACCTCCGTCATCACCTCGTCCACTTTGCCGCACACTTCACACATAATGTGCTGATGATCATCCATACGGGCATCGTATCGGCTTGCTGTCTCTCCGAGTTTAAGTTCCCGTATCAATTCTTTGTCCGTCAGATAACGAAGAGAATTATACACCGTACCGTAGGCCAGATTATATCCTTGTTCCACGAGTCGATTCATGACATCAGCAGCAGTAGGGTGATCCTCCGAATGGCGCACCACATCATATACCGCTTGCCGTTGTATCGTCAGATTTAAAGTTCTCACAACCATTTCTCCTTTATTATTGATCCATTTTATATGAAATCAGACACTGATCTTCTACTTATGATGGTCTTCCCAAAAAATAAGGAATAAATTTTGACTTAGATTAAGTATAAATCTTATTGTATATTGAAGTCAATATCACTCTAACATCCTGGATATGCAAATAAAACACCTTTCCCAGCAACCCCTCATAAATTTGGGATAATATGGTTCGCTACAGCACCACTTTTCAGATAAAATATAGGGATGTGCGTATAAAGGGGGAATGTCGGTTGTTTAGCACTTTTTTCATTAATATCTGTGTCATGATTACGTTTATGTATGTGTCCGGGATCATCGCCAAGTTCTATAGTATCCGATTGCCTTTTCCCTCGTTACGTGTTCAGTTGATCGGCGGCTTATTATTCGGCATATATGGCACAGTACTCATGAACTATTCCTTCCCTCTGAACGAGACTACAATTGTAGATCTGCGGCATCTGGCCATTGTAACGGCGGCTGTATATCTGGGAGGACTGGCTTCGGTCATTACAGGACTCGTTCTCTCCGTCCTTCGTATTCTGATGTTTGGCATATCATCCTCTGCCATTGATGCGGGATTTGTCATGACTCTGATCGGACTGTCCGGTGTATACTTCGCCTATGCTTCCTGGTCCAGACTGACCAAAATAATTACGATGAATCTGCTCGGCATAACATTAATCTTTATCATCCTTATGTTGAACACGGACAGCATGAATTCATTAATGAAGGTATATCCGTTACAAATGACCATTTCCTTTGTCGGTGGAATATTTATCTATTTCATCGCTGAATTCATTAATAAATCCAATGAAATGTTATTTCTATTGGAGAGAAGAGCATCTACCGATCATCTTACCAACCTGAGCAATCGACGACAGTTCGAAAAATCACTTCAACTGGAACTTCAGCGTGCGCGGGATTACCAACAAAAGTTGTCCTTGCTTGCCATTGATATTGACCGATTCAAAAAGGTAAACGACACCTATGGTCATTCCGCCGGCGATGCGGTCCTGAAGCAACTTGGACAACTGCTTGTTGAGCATGCACGTTCTGCTGATATCGTGTCACGAAATGGTGGGGAAGAATTCGCCATTCTCTTGCTCGACTGTGGACACCGTCAGGCCGTAGCTACCGCCGAATCTATACGGCAGGCTGTAGAGAAATACCATTTTGCTCTGCCCGACGGGCACACGACACGTCTAACCATCTCCATTGGTGTAGCCGTGTATCCCGATCATTGTGATGACGATGACGATTTCTTTGAACAGGCCGATCGTGCTTTATATGAAGCCAAGAATACAGGCCGTAACCGTGTGTGTGCCTTAACTTTTCGTTCCTTGCCTCTTACACTTTAAAGTAACATCTAACCTTTCAATAAACTAACCTTTCAACGTTCTCCAAAAAAGGGATGTCTCGTTCGCCTATTCAGGCGCACAGGACATCCCTTGCTTTATGGATCATTACATATCATCTCAGCTTGTGTGCTGACAAGAGATCAAGCAAGGATGCTCTCAATCTCCTCGACAATGGCAGCATCCAGCTTCACGCCAGATGCAGCCGCATTCTCTTTTACCTGCTCGGGACGACTCGCCCCTACAAGTGCACTGGATACATTATTCTGGCGCAGAATCCAGGCAAGGGCCAGTTGGCCAACCTTCAGATCCAGCTTGTCCGCCACTTCAATCAGTTGACGAACTTTCCCGATTCGATCCGCATTGATCTTTCCTTCGTCCCAGCCCAGTTTGGCAGCACGACTGTTCTCTGGAATATCGGAAACCGACGTATATTTCCCGGTCAATAGACCTTGAGCAAGCGGGGAGTATACAACTTGTCCGATGCCTTTAAGCTCGCCGAGCGGGATAATTTCATTTTCGATATAACGGTCAAACATGTTGTACACCGGCTGATTGACCACGATACGATCCAGGAGCAGACGGTCTGCTGTACCTAACGCAGCTTCCATCTGAGCCGCAGTCCACTGGCTGACACCAACATATAACACTTTGCCTTGACGTACCAGATCATCGAGAGCGCGGAGTGTTTCTTCAATTGGTGTTTCGGTATGATAACGATGGCAGTAATAGATATCCACATATTCAACGCCCAGGCGCTTCAAGCTTGCTTCACATTGCTCCTTGATATGTTTGCGAGACAGCCCCTGGTCATTCGGACCATCACCCATTTTGCCAAATACTTTGGTTGCAAGTACATAAGAGTCACGGGAATATGCTTTGAGCGTCTGCCCAAGCAGTTCTTCTGCTGCACCCCGTTCGTATACATTAGCTGTATCAAAAAAGTTAATGCCTTCATCAAATGCAGTTTCAATTGATTTTACCGCATTTTCACGTTCCACATACCCTCCGTACGTCAGCCAGCTTCCCAGGCTGATCTCGCTTACTTTCAGTCCGCTTCCACCTAATCTGCGATAATCCAATGTACATCCTCCTCTGTCGGTTATAAAGATGAAGTTCACTTTCTATTGTAACGTAACCAGCTCGGAATAAAAGGGCTTTGGCTCAGAAAATGGAAAATGAAAAGAAGCGCACCTATAACCGGTGCGCCGAATAAAGATTTATCATATGATTATAATTTAAGGCAAAGTAATGCTCAATGCATTCAACAGATCAGCCTGTCTGACCGGCTTGGTCAGAACAGCATCAAAGGCTTCTGCTTCATGCAATTCAATGTGCATACCATAAGGAACAAGAACAATGACGGGCAGATTCTGCAGTCGCTGTTTCAGTTCATGTACAAAATCGACCGCACCGCCTTCCATTAATCCCATATCCACAACGGCTACATCAGGCGTAAATCCTTCCTTGATCCAATCATGCGCTAATGTCACACCCGAGGTCATGTGTACATCCATCTCCCACCTGCGCATCAGGGAAGAGACGCCTTGCAAAATGTCAGGGTCCTTGGCAAGCAACACCTTTTTCCCTTTTAACCGCTGCTGAACACTTGCGAGTTGAGGTAACTCCCAGTATCTGCGCAACGGAAGGGAGATGTTGAATTCCGTCTCATTTTCCTTCACACTGCTCACCTGAATACGGCCATGCATGAGAATGGCAAGATTCTGGCTTACAGCTAAACCCAGATTGCTTCCAATCAGTTTTTGGATATTCAAATTTTCATCTTGGCTGTTAAAGGTTTGTGTCTTCTTGTCCGATAACATCTGACCCGTGTACTTCACCTTGAGCTGAAGTGTACCGGTCTCCTCCAATTCTTCTCCGTTCACCACTGCTGTGATCAGAACGGAACCTTCACGCGTTGAATCGAGAGCATATTGAATGACGTGTGCAACCAACTGTCCAATCTTGACTTCATCACCAACGAACACTTGAGATACATTCAGTTCAAGATTTAATCCCAGCTCAATGTTCTTGCCCGTCGCAATCCCGGCATAGAGATACACGGTATTCTCAATGGTACCTACCAGATCAAACGGATCATCATGTATAACCGTTTTACCTGCTTCATTAATGTTGAAATTCATCATATTATTCAGCAAGGAAAGCAAAATATTACCGCTTGTCTCAATCATGTTCACATATTCGGACTGCTCCTCGGGCATATCCGGTGTGCGAATCAGATCTGTCAGTCCCAAAATACCGTTCAAGGGATTACGAATCTCATGACTCATCAGCTTCAACATCTGTGTTTTGGTCATGGCATCGGATTCGGCACGTTCTTTCTCTGCCTGGAGCTGTTCTTGCATTTGTTCCGAATCACTCAATTTCCGCTCTTGAACATGCAACGTGCTTTCCAGATCGACAACATAGCCCAGGAATACAGCCATCGCCTTCAGTGTCTTCATATCGGTTTCGCTGATCACATAACCAGGATCATCCATCAGACAGATGGTACCAAATGTTTGGCCCGATCTTTTCATAATAGGCACGCCCACGAAGAAGCGATTGCCAAGTCCGCTCGTAACGCCCATGGATCGTGTCATCGGATGTTCACATGTATCCTGGATCGTAAGAACACTACCGTTGTCTCTTAATACCAGGCTGCAATATGAATCTGTAAATGGAAGTGCACTGCCTTTAACAACTAACTCTTCCGTACGATTAAAGGCCTCCAAAATGACATTTGTCACCCCGTCATTCGTCGCAACGAAGATGGTATTGACCTTCAATATACCGCTTAATACGTCTACAATATGGGCCGCAGCTTCCTTTATATCTTCATAGAAGCCTCTCGTAATGCCTTCTGCCGTCCCCATGATCCACCCCTTTTGTCTTAGCTGCACTTTCAAATCTGTATATCAGAATGTTTAATCACGTACAAGGGTTCATCAAGAATCCGAATAGCTGTCACAATCTATACTTATATGATTAACACCGTAGAAGTAAAAGAGAATCATACTCCCTGCCGATAGCCCGTTTTCGGACAAAAGCAGGTCTTGAGTTGATGGTTTAACAACCGAAAATGGTTTGCTAATCGCCTTTTCAGATGGATTAAAGTCCATCTTGCCCAACTTCGAATATTATCCTTGCAGGATAACTAGAAATTATACGCTTCTACTCAGACTTTGGAAACCTTTATCCGCAGCAATTAAAGGAAAGTCCACTTGGTCCAGTAAGTTGTGTGATCATTATCACACCCAAAAAACCACATATAGTTTATAAATGGATAATATGAATCTACATATAGTATTTAACGTGAATTGAATGATACCCAAAATCATTTTAGGAGGAACCTTACATGAATATGCTTGAGTATGCCACTCCACCGGCATCCGATCTATTATCCGACCTGGGAAGACGAATTATTGGCGCAGAAGACGCCGATACGCTGAGAGAAAATGCGAATCTGAACGGGGACTCCTTCAGCGGTAAGATGAGCAGGCTCGGTTCGGAGACAGCCAAGTGGCATGCTCTGCGTCATGTGTTGCCGGAAGAGCTTGCCCAAGCTGTGGAGAACGGGGATCTGTATGTACACGATCTGGATCAGTATGCACTCGGAACGACCAACTGCATCTTTATCCCGTTTGACCGTCTCCTTGCTGCGGGTTTCAATACAGGCAACGGATCGGTTCGCACACCTCAGACGATCATGTCTGCAATGGCCTTGGTTGCGATCATCTTCCAATCCCAGCAGAACAGTCAATATGGCGGTGTATCGGCCAATAAGATTGACTGGGATTTGGCCCCTTATGTACAGCGATCGTTCCGCAAACATTACCGCAAAGGGCAACGGCTCTTTGGTGAAAATGTTCTGATCGGGGATGAACAGCTTCATCTGGATAGCATCGAAGCGAAGAATCAATGTCCGCGGGCATATGCCTTCGCCTATGAAGAGACTGAATTGGAGACAGGACAAGCTGCTGAATCACTGATTCATAACCTGAATACGATGAGCAGCCGGGCAGGGGGTCAGATTCCATTTACTTCACTGAACTATGGATTATGTACATCAGCGGAAGGTCGGTTGGTATCACGCTCGTTGCTGGAAGCAACCATTCGTGGCCTGGGCAACGGGGAGACTCCCGTGTTCCCTCAACATATTTTCCAATGTAAACAGGGGATCAATCAGGCTCAAGGAGAGCCGAACTATGATTTGTTCCGGCTCGCAGTCACCTGTTCATCCCGGCGGATGTATCCTAACTTTGTCAATGTGGATGCCTCTTTCAATCTGCCTTTCTATCATCCGGAAGATCCGGATACGATCATCGCAACTATGGGATGCCGCACACGTACACTGGCTGACCGGTTTGGTCGCAATCGTCAAAGTGGTAAAGGTAATCTGTCCTTCAACACCATTAACCTTGTCAAGCTGGGCATCCGGTATGGCATCTGCCAAGGTGCCAGAGCTGTCGCTGACCGGGCCGGATTCTATACTGCTTTGGAATCGGTTATGCATAATGCCGCTTCCGGTTTGCTGCATCGCTACCGAATTCAGAGAGCACAGCCTGCCAAGGCATCGGACTTCATGATGCGGGAGGGTGTATGGGAAGGTGGAGAACAGCTTGGCCCGAACGAGCCCGTTGCCGATCTATTAAAGCACGGAACGTTATCTCTTGGTTTTATCGGTCTCGCAGAATGTATGACAGCTCTGTATGGGCGCCATCATGGGCAGGACCCCCATGTGCATCGCGAAGCGCTCAACATAATTCGGAACATGAGAGAGTTCTGTGATCGGATGAGCGAGCAGCATAACTTGAATATCACACTGTTTGCCACACCTGCTGAAGGGTTGTCGGGCAAATTCACGAAGATTGACAGAGAGCGATACGGCCTCATTGCTGGAGTTAATGATCGGGAGTATTATACGAACTCATTCCATATTCCGGTCTATCATACCCTTCCAGCTTATCGGAAGATTGAACTGGAGGCCCCGTTCCACACGTTATGTAACGCAGGAGCAATATCCTATGTGGAGCTCGATGGGAACGTTCGAGCCAACACCGCAGCTTTCCTGCGAATTGTGCAGTATGCACTGGCGCAGGATATCGGTTATTTCTCGATTAATCATCCGATTGATCGCTGCCCTGCATGTGGTTATGAAGGCGTCATCGGGGATGTCTGCCCAGGCTGTGAAGCCCACGAGAACCATGTACACTTCCAGCGGTTACGCCGCGTAACCGGCTATCTGACCGGAGATTACAAAGTACGCTTCAATGCTGCGAAGCAGGCCGAAGTGCGGGATCGGGTGAAACACCGGTGAATCTATATGGTTACATCCCGGAATCGATAAATGAAGGGACAGGCTTGCGTGCCGTGTTGTTCATCAGCGGATGTCGACACGCCTGTCCGGGCTGCTTCAGTCCGGATTCATGGAGCTTTCGAGCGGGTGAGCCCTTTACAGAGGAGCGGCAGCAGCAGATTCTGCATGAAGTGACGACCCATCCGTTGCTGGATGGCATTACGTTATGTGGTGGTGATCCCTTTTTCTCGGCAGCAGAATGTACGTCTTGGGTTCAGCAGCTCCGTGCTGCACGTCCTGATCTGACGGTATGGGCCTACACGGGATTCGAATATGAAGAGCTGGTCACCGACCCTGCGAGAGCGGAGCTTGCCCGCTTGTGCGATGTCATTATCGACGGGCGATACGTTGAAGCAGAGCGTGATATCTCCCTGCCCTTCCGCGGCAGTCGGAATCAACGTTTGATTGATGTCAGTGCAACACTAGACACTCAAAAGGTCGTTACGATACAGCTCAGTATGCTGTAAACATTAATTTTATCCCCCATCACTAATTAGCAAGACACGGGTCCCCCCAGAGGACTCGTGTCTTTTTGGCGTATAACCGCCTTCTTTAAAGAAATAAGTTTTATCCATTCTCTCTATTCTCTTCTCTATTGCATGACGATATATTATATAAGTAGTTAGTAATTTAGCATTTAAAATTTAACTGTTTACATCAGGTAACTAGGGAGGAATGATCTTTTATATGGATATTGTTCAAGCATTAATTACATGTATGCCTTTCTTTCGAGATACGATTCGTCAGGATGTAACCCTCTCCGTTATTGATCATGAAAAATTCTTATATTTCTCAGCAGGGGAATCGTTAAAGCAACTGAATTATCAACCCGGCGACCCTCTATTGGATGTAAATCGAAATTTTGCTGATCTCAACGGCGGTACAGTCAAGCGATTCGATCACTACCCTAAAGATTTATTCGGTGTTCCGTTTGACGTAGCTTTTATCCCCATTAAAAATGAACAAGGTGAAGTCATCGCCCTGTTTAACTTGCTCTACAGTATGGATGACCAGGATCAGCTGCAACAGCTCATGGATGCTACCGAAAATCTGACTAACCAGTTAATTGACAGTGTACAGCATGTAGCTGCACACTCCGAGGAACTCAGTGCCACAACCGAAGAGATCCGGAACAACTCCAAACAAGCCGTACAGAAATCAGGAAATGTAACTCAGGTCGCCAGTTTCATTCGTGAAATCTCCGAACAAACCAATCTGCTCGGCTTGAATGCAGCCATTGAAGCTGCTCGTGTAGGGGAAGCAGGTGCAGGTTTTGGCGTTGTTGCCAAAGAAATTCGCAAACTGTCTGTGGATACCAAGGAAGCAACGGCCCGTATTGAAGATTCTCTTCTCTCGGTACGGCAATCCATTCAAGGCATGGAGAATGAACTTGGTGAGATCACTGCAAGCTCCCAAGAGCAGGCTGAGCTCGTAAACAATTTTATGAGCACAATTGAGCAGCTGAATGAAACCAACAAACAATTGAAGCAATTTGTGCAAAAAATGATTACGTTTGACGGAAAATAAAAATACGTTTGATAGAAAATAAAAAATGCGTTTGATAGCAAACAACAAACAAAAGCCTCCGAATGAGTTCGGAGGCTTTTTCATGAGCTATTTGACTTAACGAATCTCGAAGTGACTGATACGTACACCTGCGGACAGCACAATGTATACATCTTGTGCACCTGATGCACCTGTGAGTTCCGCCTTCACGGTAGACCACTGCTGGGCTTCACCTTGTGCCAGTTCCACACGTCCTGCGGGCGTACCGTCTGGTGAACCGAGTCGAACTTCCAATACAGCGCCTGCTTGTTCTGCGGATACACGAGCTTCAATTGCTGCTGCCCCACTACCCAGATCGGCATCCTTGAAAGCAATCCATCCTTGCTCTCCAACTACACGGACAGCACTTCCACCCTCTTTGCTCTCATCCAGGTCAACACCCAGGTAAGCGTCATAATTCTCGGCACGAGTAGCCACACCCAGATTACGAGCAGGGATTGTCTCTCCTTCTACCGTCAGGTCTGCAACCAGCTGAACATCAGAGGATGACTTGGCAACCATAATGGAGTATGTTCCACTTTCCACGACATAACGATCACGAGTTACATCCCAGATTGCCAGTTCCAGAACAGGCAAGGTGAAGCTGACTTTCGCTGTACCTCCCGCTTCGATATGAAGACGACGGAATCCTTTTAACGTTTTGAGTGGACGTTTCACCCGGGATTTGCCTGCACGAACGTACAACTGTACAACCTCGTCACTGGCGATTGAACCCGTATTGGTTACATCTACAGTTACCGTAACGTTGCCCTCTGTACCCACTTGAGCTGGGCTAAGTTCCAAATTGCTGTATTTAAACGTTGCATACGTCAGACCATGTCCAAACGGATACAATACATTGCCTTCAAAATATTGATACGTACGACCGGATTGAATGATATCGTAATCCTTGATGTCGGTCAGTTGATCTGCTGATTGCACCCATGTCATGTTCAGACGGCCAGCAGGCGCGTATTCGCCATACAATACGTCAGCTACTGCGTTACCCAGTTCCTGTCCTGCGTGTGAAGTATACAATACCGCCGGGATGTTCTCCTGAACCCAATTGGATGTGAATGGATAACTACCCACGATGACAACTATCGTGTTCGGGTTCGCGGCATAGACCGCCTCAACCAGACGTTGCTGGGATTCGGCCAGATCCAGACTTGGACGGTCAACCTCTTCTTTACCATTGATAAGCGGATTGTTACCGACAAAAACAATTGCCGTTTCTGCAATTTTGGCAGCTGCTACCGCTTCCTCCAGTCCATTCACAACCACATCCTGCTTTAATGTCTCTGTCGCACCAAAGGTCTTCAGTTCTTCGGACACCGCGAATGCATCGTTTCCGCCATTAGGTGCAGTCACCGTTTTGCCATTCCATGTGGTCAGACCTACACTACCATCCTGCTGTGGCAACAGGTGGAATACTTCCTTCACGAACCAACCATACACTTCATCTGCGGAAGCCGTTACGGTCTCTTCATCTGTTGTCAGATATTTGCCGTTGCTTTCCGCCTGCAAGGTATAACTTCCGAAGCCCCAGTCGGAAACCATGAACGTCTCCGCTTCTCCCGAAGCAATGACAGGTGATTTCTCACCATCCGCCAGTCCAATCTTCTTCCCATTGGCTACGGAAGTTAACGTAATTCGATCATTTCCATCCTTGAACGTCACTTTGTCGTTGCCTACTTTGCCACGGATTGCTTCAAGCGGGGATACGTTATACGGCATGGTGCCTGCATACCAGTCACGATAGACCGTTCCGCCCAATTGACCAATCACAGCCACTTTACTTGCTTTGGTTTTGTCCAGCGGCAGTGTGCCTTTGTCGTTTTTGAGCAATACCACTTGTTCTCTAGCAGCTCTGAGCGACAGTTCTTTTGATTTCTCCGTCATCATGGACTCTTCACCAATAGCAGCGTACGGGTTGCCTTCTTCCGGATCGAATTCACCCAGACGGAAACGCACACGGAACGTATTAAACAACGCTTTGTCGATGTCATCCATCGTGAGTGTACCTTGTTCCAATCCTTCACGCAGTGCCTGTTTGGACAGCTCAGCATCATCCGTGATGCTATCAATTCCTGCCTTCACGGATTCTACCGTACCTGGTGTGTGAGATTCATAGTATTTATGATCGTTCTTGATACCCATTACGTCACCTGCATCACTGACAATGAAACCATCCATTCCCCATTCGCCTTTGACAATCTCGTTCACAAAAGGATGCAACAATGCTGGCGTACCATTAATGGAGTTGTACGCCGTCATCATGGACTGTGCGCCGCCTTCTTTAAATGGCTTCTCGAACGCCTTCAGATAATATTCACGCATGTTGCGCGGATCAATGCTGGACGAACCGCTTCCACGATCAACTTCGTTATTATTCGCAAGAAAATGCTTCAAGGTAGCGACCGCTTTGTAATACTTCGGATGGTCGCCCTGAATTCCTTTGACCAATGCTGTCGTCAGCTCGGCTGTCAGTTCCGGATCTTCACCATACGCCTCTTCATTCCGTCCCCAGCGCGGGTCACGTTCCATATCCACTGTAGGTGCCCACAGCGTAAGACCGTTCACTGCCGGATTGCGTTTATAAAATACACGTGCCTCGTCTCCGAGCACGGAGCCAATCTCCTTCATCAGATCCGCATCCCATGTGCATGCTAGCCCCACCGGTTGTGGGAAAGATGTTGCTTCTCCAAGCCAGGCCAAGCCATGGGCCGCTTCTGTACCGTGTTTGTATGCAGGCACACCCAAGCGTTCTACTGCCGGCTGATATTGCAGCATGGATTCAATTTTTTCATCCTCAGTCAGGCGGGATACAAGATCCTTTACACGGGTGTCTAACTCTAGTGCTGTATCTTGAAACGGATATTTCGTTTGGTTGGTCGTCATATGGAATCTCCTTTGGTTATCGGTAGTTAATTAAAATGATAGCGAATACATTTATCAGAAAAAAACGGATACAAATTCGGTTGATTTCTTTCTTCCAATAGATGTATTAATCCTTCTAAAATAAGCATTTACAGCTGTAAAACTCGATCTCCTTTTCAAAACCTAAAACGGTTTCGGTAATCTTATCATATAGCATGTTTAACAAAAAAAACAGAGGTTCTGCGCAGGAAATTGTGAACATCCTCTCTGCAAAATCTGAATAACACCGTTTTTTCCTGGCATAGTCTGGCAATCATGAATAAGAGTACAAAAATGTGCGCTGAACAACATCCCATTCGATAGATTGAAGATAATCAAGGAGGAAAAAAAATGAGCGACAATCAGCAGCCCAAGACGGGTCTGCCCCCGGTCCCCGAATCACTGTGGCGTGCTACGCATGAATTCGACGCCTATCCTAAACTGACTGAAGATATCACCGCGGATGTTGCGATTATTGGTGCCGGTATTGCCGGCATTACTACAGCCTATTTGCTGGCACAGACGGGTATGCGTGTGGTCGTACTAGAGGCTGGAAAAGTATTGGATGGCACGACCGGACATACCACGGCCAAGGTATCTGCACAGCACGGCGTCATATTTGATGAAATTATGCATCACTTCGGACAAGAACAGGCCCAGATGTATTATGAAGGCAATGCCGATGCCGCGAAATGGATGCGTAATCTGGTGCAGGAAAAACAGATTGATTGCCAGTGGGCAGAGGAAGATGCCTACGTCTATATTCAGTCGGAGGAAAACATTAAAAAACTGGAGATCGAGCTGACCGCCTATGGCAAACTCAATATCCCTGGTGAGTGGGTCGATCCCCTCCCTATTCCAGTCCCAGCCAGAGCAGGCATTCGCATGCCGGGTCAGGCACGCTTTGATCCGCTGGCTTATCTGCACTACTTGCTCGATTCTGCTGTGAAACAAGGGGTTCGCATCTATGAGCACACCACTGTAACCGATGTGGAGGAAGATGCTTCCCTGCATGTCAGAACCTATGGAGATGGCCCATCCGTAACAGCGGAACATATTGTCGTGGCTTCTCATTTTCCCGTCTATGATCCCGGATTTTATTTCACACGATTACACGCCGAACGATCCTACGCTGTATTAGTCGAACCGGAGAAAGCCTATGCGGGTGGCATGTACATCTCGGACGATACACCGTACCGCTCCTTGCGTACCGTCTTACATGATGGTAAGGAACTTATCCTCTTTGGCGGCGAAAATCATAAAACCGGGCAAGGTATCTGCACCTTCGGTCATTATGAACGCCTGGAGCAGTTCGCAGCGGAGACATTTGGCATCCGCAACATTCCTTTTCGCTGGTCAGCGCAGGATCTGATCTCCATCGACAAGGTGCCTTACATTGGACCGATTACCGGAAGACATGAACGAGTCTATGTGGCGACCGGGTTTGCCAAATGGGGGATGACGACTGGCACGATGGCAGGACATCTTCTTGCGGATCGCATCACTGGACGTGACAACCCTCATGCTGCCATATTCGATCCGGCAAGATTCAAGGCCGATCCTGGTATGAAGCACTTTATTGTGGAAAATATGAATGTAGCCAAGGAATTAATCTCCGGTAAAGTAGGCATTGTGCACAAAAAGGTTAGCGATATTGGTGATGACGAAGGAGCCGTCGTTCGTCATAATGGCAAACGTGCTGGCGCCTACAAGGACACCAGTGGCAAGCTGTTTCTGGTGGATACCACCTGCACCCATCTGGGTTGCGAAGTCGAATGGAACGTGGGCGAGCGCTCTTGGGATTGCCCATGCCATGGTTCCCGCTTCGATTATGCAGGCCATGTCATTGAGGGCCCTGCTGTGGAAGACCTTAAAGTTCTGGATGCACAAGAATAACCGACATTTAGCGATTAACCTGTAAACCAAAGAAACAAAAGTTCATCTCACAGACCGGATCGGAATCCGCCTCCAGACGGAAGTAACCGATCCGGTTTTTGCGTATGCTGAATTATAGCCAAACAGACAGCTTCAGCTGCTCATCAGTATTAAACGAACTTATTATCGATCAATCGTGATACGGAACTATTTTAAAGTCACTACCTTGCATTAAACAGTACTGGATGCTATGATGACTTCACCACTACTGAACAATATACACTAGCGATAAATGAAGCTACTAAGGAGGAACCTGTGTGAATGTGAACATCCAGTTCAAAAAAGGAGTATTGGAGCTGTGCGTCCTGGTATTAATTAACCGCCAGGATCGGTATGGCTACGAACTGGCTCAGGCGGTCTCCAAACATATCGAAGTTGCTGAAGGTGCACTGTATCCCTTGCTTCGACGGCTTGTAAATGACGGTTACTGCACCACCTATCTGCAAGAATCAACTGAAGGCCCGCCGCGCAAGTATTACCGACTGTCCGATACAGGTCGCGACTACATGACGGCACTGACGACAGAGTGGAATGATTTTGTGCGCAATGTTGCAAATCTGATTGAGGAAGGAATTCAAAATGAATAGACAACAATTTATGCAGGCCATGGAAATTCATCTACGGCCGATGGAACCGCAGGAACGGGCCGAATTGCTCGCAGATTATGATCAACATTTCGAGCTTGGACTCAGAGAAGGCAGACTGGAAGAAGAGATCGCTCGGGAACTCGGACAGCCGGAAGAGATCGCCAAGGAAGCACTGGGTGATCGTTATGACGTGCATACCCCGGGTTCAGATGCGTTCTATGCACCGACGTATCGCCACATGCGGTCACCTAGAAATAGCACCAGAGCCACTCGCAACTTCTTCACGGCCATCGGCCTGTTGTTCCTGAATCTGATCCTTGGTATCCCTCTTGGTCTCATGATGTGGTCAGTATGGCTTACGCTCGCCAGCCTGTCCTTACTGGTATTGGCTCCTGTGGCAGCGGTTGTGGATTTCGTATTTCTGAGCCAACTCGATAAAGCAGAGATCTTCGTTGCGATTGGCGCATTTGGTGTCGGCATTTGTTTTGCCATCGCATCAAAGTATGTCTTTAGAGCCTTCAAAATCGTCACTCTTCAATATATGAAATGGAATAAAAACACAATGAAAGGAGATGTTTCTGCATGAGTACCAAGAAATGGCTTGCGCTTGCCGTGATATGTATCGGAATAGGTTTACTCGGAACATCCATCTATGGCGTTCAGTTTGGGGATGAACGAGAGCATTACTCCAAACGATGGGATTTCAAAGAAGATGAATTGCAGAACATTGTCATGAATGCGAGTTTCAGTGCAGATATTGAATTTGTTGTAAGCCCGGATTCGAATGGTTATATCGAAGTGGATGGCAAATGGGACCCTGCCGTAGTCAAAAGCTTCGAACAAGCCACTTTATCTAACGGCACATTCCAACTGTCTCAGACAGCACGTGATCGATTGCAATTTTTCACCCTGTATTGGAATGATCAAGACTCCACAATAACGGTTGCCCTGCCTGAAGGACACCAATTAAATGAGGTTAAGCTGGACTCCTCTTCAAGTGACTGGGATCTGACAGGTCTAAATGCCAATCAGCTTGAGCTGAACAACACCTCAGGTTCCATACGTCTGGAAAACATCAAGGCGCCCAATATTGAATTGGTTCTAACTTCTGGTGACATTAACGCTTCCATGATTAATGGAGACATGACCGTGAAACAGACATCCGGAAGCTTCACTGCTGATCAGGTAGTCGGTCAAGTAAACAGTAAGATTAAATCAGGAGATATTGAGATTACTGAATTAAACGGCGCAGCCGATGTTCAATTCACTTCGGGTAGCATTCATATTGAACAGTCCCATTCCGCCCCGATTAATGCGTCTGGAACATCAGGAGATATTTTCATTCAAGCTGCACCTGATTTTGACGGAATCTACGATGCTAAGGCTACTTCCGGAAGTATCGATGTACCTGAATCCCCAATGGTAAGCCGGGAAGTGATCAAGGCCCGTACCTCTTCTGGCAGCATCGAGATTACCAAATAGTGATGAAGCAAATTTCCGAACTGTGGGTAATATAGTATAATCAGATGCCAGTCCAATTCTAAGGAGGAATTACCCACATGGAACTTAAAAATAAAACTGCTATCATCACAGGTGCCGGTAAAGGTATCGGCCGTGCGATCGCTGAAGCACTTGCCAAAGAAGGTGTACACCTCGGGCTTATTGCACGTACCGCTTCAGATCTTCAGGCTCTGCAACAGTCTCTGAGTCAAGAATACGGTGTGAAAGTAACCAGTGCTGTAGCAGATATCTCGGATCGCACGCAGGCGGAAGCCGCTGTAGCAGCCATCGAGATGGAACTCGGTGCGGTGGATATCCTTATCAATAATGCGGGGATCGGAAAGTTCGGGACGTTCATGGAGATGGAGCCGGAAGAGTGGGAGCGCATCCTGCATGTTAACGTTATGGGTACATATTACGTTACACGCGCTGTCCTTCCAAGCATGATCAAGGAAAGTAGCGGCAGCATTATCAATATTGCTTCCACTGCAGGTGAACGCGGATTCGCTACAGGTTCGGCATACTGTGCATCCAAGTTTGCGCTACTCGGCATGACCGAATCTCTGATGCAGGAAGTGCGTAAGTCCAACATTCGCGTGACCGCACTGACACCAAGTACAGTCAATACGGAGCTTGCGACCAATGCCGGACTGAAAATTGGCGACGAAGATCGCATGATGCAAGCGGAAGATGTAGCTGAACTTGCACTCGCAACGCTCAAACTGTCGGACCGTGTCTTTGTCAAAGCAGCAGGCATCTGGACGACCAATCCGCAATAAACAGAGCCTCTGTCTTTTCTAACGAACTTCTCGCACCCTATTGTTGTCATATGCAGGAAATGAGAAACGTAACGAATCTCTGCGACGTTATTTCGCCAGAAGTCTGTGGAATGTAGCCAAATTACACACACAGCAGTGAAATAAAGCGTCTGAGATTCGTTACATCTCGATATCTGCTTAAAATCATCTAATAGGGCTCGCTCAGTTCGTTAGAAATATAAAAAAGGACGTTTCCCATTATACATGTATGCAGGTTCGCATGTTCATGACCTGGGAGCCGTCCTTTTTGTATTTTACAAATGATCCAGACCCAATTCCTTGGACACCGCAATGAGCACCACTGCAGGCTCCTCACCGATATTGGTCACTTCATGAGGCACGATCGCATTCCAGGTAAACGAATCACCCACTTCAAGAACTTCCACATCTTCGCATTGCTCCGCACGAATCTTGCCCTGCAACACCAGATGGCTTTCCTCCCCGGCATGTTTGCTCACCCCGGTCGAAGCACCTGGCGGTAACTCCACAATGGACATACGCATCGCACCTTTGGCTGTAAGCTGCTGCACTTTGATCTGTCCGCTTCCTGCTGTCGTCTCCTTGCGCTCGTTCTTACGTACCACATTCATCCGTTGCTCTGGTGTCAGCAGCAAATAGGGAAGTGGCACTTCCAGATAATCCGCAATACTTTCAAGCGTAGCAATGGAAGGTGATGTTTTGTTATTTTCTACGTTGCTGATAAAACCTTTGGACAACCCCGTTCCCTCGCACATCTGCATGATCGTAATCTGTTTCTGTTTGCGAATCGTACGAATAGCCAAGCCAATATCCATATTACGTCCCTCCCCTTCTATTGATTTTCGAACACCAGTCGTACGCGTCGCTTCTTCAGGTTATCTATCCGGCGCTTGCCTCAACAAAAATAATCCGGTTTCCGAACGGATCGGTCACGGTCATCTCCCTTGAATTCCAAGGGGTCTCCTCTATACCGGGTCTCGCATGTTTGTACTCTTTCTGACGAAGTGCACCATCGAATGTATCCAAGTTATCCGTTTCCACGCGCAAGGCAGCTCCAGGTGTACAATCTCCATGATGTTCAGACAGATGAATCACGATGGAATCGAGTGAAATCTGCATATATAAGGGCATATCTTGCTCAAATCGATGTTCCCAATCCCATTGGAAACCCAGGTATTCAAGGTAGAACTCTCTAGCTTTATTTTCATCAAATATTCTCAAAATAGGCACGATACGCTTTAACATCCTGATCACGTCCTCGGGAATAAAATATGAATCCATCTCAGTGGCTTATCTATTAACTTTTTTTAACTTTTTTTTTATAAACAACATATATTCATCATACAAAAAAAGTATTGACCCTACAATGAAACCGTGATAAATTTTGTTCATAAATAAGAATATTTTTTCATATTGGTGAACTTTATTATCAGAACAATATATCTAACTCAATCCTCATCAGGTGGTGTTTTCAATGAATTCTCCTTATATACATGAAGTCCGATTACCGTCTAATTACAATCCAGATCAACGTTATCCCGTGATTTTCGCCTTACATGGGATGGGATCAGATGAACAGGATATGCTTCGTTTAATGGAGCCTATGCAGTCTGATTTTATTATTGTTGCCATCCGTGGGCCTATCGTTCAGGGTAGTGGTTATGCTTATTTTCAGATCAAAAGCATCGGCAACCCCATTCGTGAATTGTATGATGCCTCCGTGCTGGGACTGCAACAGTTGATCGTTGATCTGTCGGCCCAATATGCTATTGATCCCACGCGGCGTTATATCGCCGGATTCAGCCAAGGCGCCATTATGGCGATGACCTTATCGCTGATTATGGGAGATGCCATTAAAGGCATTGTAGCGATGAGTGGGTACATCCCGCAATTTGTGAAAGACGAGTACAAGCTGCAACCCGAATCGGAGCTGTCTGTGTTCATATCGCATGGAGATCAGGATCATCTATTCCCGCTGCAACTGGGCGAAGATAACGCCAATTTCTTCCGTCAACACACCAATCACGTCACATATGTACCTTACAACGGTGGACACCAGGTGACCCCCGTTCTATATCAACAATTTCAACACTGGTTTCGGACGGATGCAAATCTGACTACCGAAGACTCGAAAGGACTGAATTCATAATGATGCCATCTCTATTTATTGCTCATGGTGCCCCATCCCTGGCACTGGAGGAGAATGCGTACACCGAATTTTTGCAAAAACTTGGACAGGAACTGCCGAAACCCAAAGCAATTGTATTGTTCTCTGCTCACTGGGAATCCACAACTCAGCTTGTATCCTCGGTAGCCAATTACGAGACCATCTATGATTTCGGCGGTTTCCAGCCTGAATTGTATCAGATCAAATATCCGGCTCAAGGACAGGCAGAAACCACTGCCGAAGTGGAGCGTTTATTTGCAGAAGCAGGGATTCCGGTACAAACGGATGACGTTCGTGGCCTGGATCACGGCGCTTGGGTTGTTCTGCGCCTACTCTACCCGGATGCGGATATTCCCGTAGTTGCCTTGTCCGTGAATCGCTATCTGACAGGTGAGCAGCAATATCAGGTTGGACAGGCGCTCGCTTCCTTGCGCGAGCAAGACATTCTTGTCATTGGCAGCGGCGGAACCGTCCACAATCTACGTCGATTGAACTGGGAAAGTGACGGCGTTGACCCGTGGGCATCAGAGTTCGACAACTGGCTACATGACAAGTTGGTGAGTTGGGATACGCAGTCTCTCTTCTCCTATGATAAACTGGCACCTTCAGCTCAAGCCGCCGTGCCTACGCCGGAGCATTTTGTACCGCTGTTGCTCGCCATGGGTGCGGGTGATCAGAACAAGCGGGCATCGCTCCTGTTCAAAGCCTATCAGTATGGTAACCTGAGCTTGTCCTGTTGGAAGTTTGATTAAAGAGGACTATATAAAACAAACTAAAAATATTCACACTCGATACTCCGATGACAGAACAACCTTCCGATCGCTGTTATCCCCAGATTTTTTTAATCACTTTATATAAGGTGAAAATCTGGGGATAAAGGCGAACACTTCGCTTCTTCAGGTTATTTCTGCCCTCTACGTTTTCGTGTAAAAGATTAGTTTCATTTATATAGTAGATAAATAACTAGCGTGAGTTACAGGGATTGTCCCTGTAACCTACGCTTTATTTGTTGTTAGGACCGACTGTCATGATGGTTGTACGTAATCGATTGGGATGGAGACAGGTGTGCTGATATGCAACAACCACCTTTAAATAATGAGACCATTGTAGTACGTAAGCAAGGACTCCGGTTTCTTGTGTGCTTTTCCGGATTATAACTATAATATGAGGTGAAATCAGGCACAGTTTGCTCGCATACACTCACCTTATTATCTGAATAGCTCATACGGAGGGGAATTGGATGCCAGAACAGCGTATATATGAATTGATGGATGAACTGGATATGTTGCTGGAGGAGAAGGTACAGGATGAGGGAAACCGGGAGCTCTTGGAGGCATATCGCGAGTTTGAAGGCGTGACGGATGAGCAGCTTGATGCATTCGAGCGTGAGCAAGGTATTCGTTTACCTGCTGATTTTCGTGCATTTTATAAACGTAAAAATGGGAGCGGTTATGGCTTTCACGTCTTGTACCCAAGCCTTGAGGAAGGACGAGAGTCCGAGCCATTTTACCTGTTATCCCTGGAAAAGATTCAAAAAGAGCAGTCCACGCTGGTGGAGAACCGCATGGATGATTATTTTACCGAAGAAGAGATCCGTGAGCTTGATCCCCGAATCAAACCCTACCTTTTTCAGAAAAAATGGGTTACGTTTGGCAAGCTTGGAGGCGGGTCCTTGTATCTGATGTTTGACTTTGATCCGACAGAGCAAGGAACAGTTGGACAGATTATTATGTACGTGCATGATCCTGATTTTGTATATTATGTTGCTGGAACGTTTACGGAGCTTTTGGAACAATCCAACCGGAATTTACGTGCCTTGGAGGCCATCGAGTACTGAAATGCGCATGATGATATGACCTTTTTTGCATAATGCTGGGATATGTCAAAGCGGTTATAATAACATTTAGTGGAAATGCACATGCTGTATAGATAAACTGCCTTTTCTACACCTAATACATTGATCTGGGAGGAACAACCGAAGTGGCTGAACAACCGAAGTCTGAGAGCTTTATGTCTCTCGTCAAAAAAGGAAACACATCCTCCGCCGTAGCGATGGCAGGTAATGCTGTTCTTGCTGTATGCAAAGGAGGAGCCTTCCTATTCAGTGGCAGTGGTGCCATGTTCGCTTCGGCGATGCATTCACTCGCTGATGCCATTAACCAAGGGTTTGTCTTTGTCGGAAGTGTGTTGTCCGAAAAAAAACCTACACGCCGCTTCCCGACCGGATTCGGACGGGTCATCAACATTTTCTGTATGATCGCCGTTATTGTTGTTACCATTATGGCGTATGAAACGATCCATGAAGGCATCCATCTTTTGCAGCATCCTGTTGGTCATACCGGCGGTCTCTGGATTAACATCGGAGTGCTTGTTCTGAACATTGTCATTGACGGGGCCATCCTGATCAAAGCCATGAAGGAAATTCTAAAAGAAGCACGCGCACCCAAAGCCGCTGGATTGGCCTTGGTCCCTGCTGCCATCAAAAATGTAGGCCGTGCTGCGCCACCAACCCGTCTCGTATTCTACGAAGATGTTGTAGCAGTACTCGGTGCGACACTCGCCTTGATCTCCGTTGTAGTCATTGCATTGACCAATTTTGCATTGCTCGATGGCATTGTGACAACGATTATTGGATGTCTGATGATCGCTGTAGCCTTCCGTGTCGGTTACGATAATATGATCGGATTGATCGGGGTAGCGGCTCCACAGGATATTGAGGACAAAGTGTCCCAAACCATTCTGGCAGACACACACGTTGCTGACATTCAGATGATGCGTATCATTCAGGAAGGCCGTTATTATCATGTTGAAGGTCTGATTGAGTTGACCAAAGGACTCAGCCTGGCTGATGCAGATGACATCAAGTTCCGTATTCAGGAGAAGTTGATGACGAACCCCGACATCGCCGACGCAGCCATATCCATTATTGAGGATGACGGTGTGAACAGCTGGGGCAAGAAACATTCGGATGTGGTGAAATAACAAGCTTCGCTGTTGATAAAAAGAATGACAGAACCCACTCTTCAGCAGAGTGGGTTTTTAGTATGTTCAACTACACCCTCATCTAGGGAGTATAGTTTCTCAAATTTACGTACCTAGACTTTGGTCTAGGTTCATTTTAACTCCAAAGACGGAGGATAGACTTTTCCATTTCATGGTATGCTGTGAATAACAAAGTAATTGCTCTACATACAACCGTTCGGAAAATTGATCTTGTATTAAGAAGGAGAGATATTATGGCTAAACGTACGATCCTTGCGCCTGTTCTCATTTTGCTGGGCGTGTACCTGATTCTGAACCAGGGAGGTTCACTCGGTCCGGGTACAATCTTTGCGACCTTCTGGCCCACGTTATTCGTGATTCCACTAGGACTGTTCTTCCACTGGCTCTACTTCTCCATGATTGGCAGAGGGGTTGGACTGCTGGTTCCTGGTGGCTTGTTGCTCACTGTCGGTATTGTCTGTCAGATCGCCATGCTGTTTAACAACTGGGGTACGATGTGGCCGGGCTTCATTCTGGCTGTAGCTGTTGGTTTGTTTGAATTATACTGGTTCGGTGGTCGGAACAAATGGTTGCTGATCCCCATCAACATTCTAACGGTTATATCACTGCTGTTCTTCGCCGTGATGTCGATTGGCACGATGCTGAGCAGCTTGAGCTTTATCCAGCCTTTCGTGGCGATTGTGTTGATTATGGGTGGGGCTTGGATCATGGTGGGTCGCAAAAAGCGCATGTAGTGGCAATTATATAAGATGAATAAGTGGGATCAACTAAGCCACTGCGGTGACAGAACAACTTCGGATCGCTGTTATCCCCGGATTTTTTTGAATCCCATCTGGAATGGGAAAATCCGGGGATAAAGGCGAACGCTCCGCTTCCTTCGTTTGTTCTGTCACCTCCGTTAACGTTTGATCTTTAATGTTCATCTTATATGGCACTTCAAGCGCTTTTGCTCTGAAGTAGGTAAC
>NZ_ANHX01000079.1 GCF_000316035.1 Paenibacillus sp. PAMC 26794 | reverse complement strand
AATGACGAGCAGCATCCCTTTTTGTCTTTTTTTCAGAATCTAACGAACTGTGCACACGTTATTGGCGGTTATTTACTGGCATTTGAGTTTTAACGAATCAGAGAGTTGCTATTCCGTACATTTAGAGTTCAAATCCGCGTTTTACACCCGTTTATACCCATATAGCGTCTCTGAAGTTCGTTAAAGTTGGTGCGCTATCCATATCAGCCTATTAAGGTGCTGTGAGTTCGTTAGCATTTAGGACGTCCACCTAAAAGATCCACGACAGATGAATGACAAAGGCGAGTTGTTTAGATATAAGTCCAGCATACTGCTGTATCTAACCACCCAGTCCCACACCGCTCTACCCTGCTTCAACCGAATGAATACCTCTGCAATTGGGCCTCATACGATGCATTCCACTTCGTTGCATTGCAACATCGCATCCCCGTGTATTCAGCCAATTTGCCTGACGTCTCTTATTTGCTGTGCATTTTAAACTCCAGGAACAGGTCGTTATAATGCGAGAGCATTTTTTTGCCCAGATTATCGTAGACCTCAAGCTTACCTGTCAGTGTCTCGTCTGGATAGAACCGTTCATCCTCGGAGATGTCCTCTGGCAGCAGCTTAAGCGCCTCGGCGTTTGGAGTGGAATACCCGACATATTCGGCATTGCGGGCGGCATGTTCCGGGTCCAGCATGAAGTTGATAAACTGGTGTGCCCCTTCAATATTACTCGCCGTCTTTGGAATAACCATGTTATCGAACCAGAGGTTCGAGCCTTCTTCCGGCACCATATAATCCAGCTTGTCGTTCTCATCCATAATCTCGGATGCATCCCCGGACCATACAAGTCCAACTGCCGCTTCCTCGTTCGCAAGCAGCATCTTGATCTCGTCTCCGACAATTGCTCTGACGTTTGGTGTCAATGTAGACAGTTTCTTCAGCGCTTCTTGCAGATGATCTTCGTTGGTATCGTTAAGGGAATACCCGAGACTGTTTAATCCCATACCAATGACTTCGCGTGCACCGTCGAGGAGAAGGATCTGGTTTTTTAGACGTGGGTCCCAAAGGTCATTCCAGCTATCAAACGTCAATCCATCCACCAGCTCAGGATTGTACACAATTCCCACCGTTCCCCAGAAATAAGGGATGGAGTACTTGTTACCTTCATCAAAGGACAAGTCCATGAACCGCGGATCAATGTTGTGCAGGTTAGGCAGCTTACTATGATCGAGTGGAACGAGCAGGTCTTCTTCTTTCATTTTGCTAATCGCATATTCAGAGGGAATCGCCACATCAAACGTAGTACCGCCCTGCTCAATCTTGGTCAGCATCGCTTCATTCGAATCAAACGTCTGATAGATAACCTTAATGCCAGTCTCTTCCTCAAATTCCTTGAGCAGATCAGGGTCGATATAATCGCCCCAGTTATAGATGGTCAACGTGTTGCCGCCAGAATAACCCTGACTCTTGTTCAGATATGAAGCCAGAATCATCAGGGCAAAGGCGGCCACAAATACAATTGCAAATGTCCGTACCAGTTGCTTCATGGACGCAGCCCCTTTCCTCCGGGTGGTATCCGTGTTGCACGTCGATTAATGAAGTAATATCCGACCACCAGCAGCACCGTGAGCAGGAATAACAGGGTAGACAAAGCATTGATGGACAACGAAACGCCCTGCCTTGCTCTGGAGTATATCTCTACCGAGAGTGTCGAGTATCCATTACCCGTGACAAAGAATGTTACCGCAAAATCATCGAGCGAGTACGTCAACGCCATGAAGAATCCGGCAAAAATACCTGGTTTCACGTATGGCAACACCACACGCGTCAGAATCTGCCATGATCCCGCACCCAGATCGCGTGCCGCATCCATCAATGTTGGGCTCATCTCTTGCAGCTTTGGCAGGACCATGATCACGACAATGGGTACGCTGAATGCGATATGAGACAGCAAGACCGAAGTAAAGCCCAGTTTGATGCCAATCATGGTGAACAGAATCAGGAATGACGCACCAATGATGACATCCGGACTAACAATCAGCACGTTATTGAGTGACAGCAGCGTATTTTTGGTCCGTTTGCGACGCACATGGTAGATCGCCAGTGCTCCTGCTATACCTAGGATCGTTGAGATCGCCGATGACAGGAGCGCAATAATAAATGTATTCAGAACAATGATGAGCAGCCGTGTATCGGCGAATACTTCTCTGTACCATTCAAGCGTGAATCCTTCAAAGCTGCGCATATGACCGCCACTATTGAAGGAGTAGAAGATCAGGTACGCAATCGGTGCGTACAGGATGGCGAATACGACAGCCAGATAGACGTTAGACAGCTTTCCGTTTCTTCCCATTACGCACCTCCTTCTTGCCTGATCCGGTCAGGAACATAATGATCGCCATCGCAATAATCAAAAAGACGGCAATCGTTGAACCCATGCCCCAGTCCTGGGTGACGAGAAAATGCTGTTCAATCGCTGTTCCCAGCGTAATTACACGGTTGCCCGCAATGAGGCGGGTAATCATGAACAGAGACAGCGCAGGAATAAATACAGCCTGACAGCCTGATTTTACTCCACTAATCGTCAGCGGAAAGATAACCCGGCGGAATGTCAGCCACGATGAGGCTCCCAGATCCCGCGCCGCGTAGATCAACGATGGATTCATTTCTTCCAGCGCATTGAAGATCGGCAGGATCATGAATGGAATGAAGATGTACACCGAGACAAAGATAAAGCTGAAGTCGGTGAACAAAATCTGCTGTGTGCCAATCCCCACGACTTCAAGCAGGGAGTTGGTTAGACCATACGTTCCGAACAGGCCGATGAAGGCGTACGCTTTTAACAAGAGATTGATCCAGCTTGGCAGAATGATCAGCAGCAACCATAGCTGCTTGTGCTTCGTCCGGGTCAGCATATACGCCGTCGGGTAGGAGATCAGCAGTGAGAACGCCGTAATCAGAAATGCATACCAGAACGAACTGAGCGTCATCTGCAAGTACACCGGTGTGAAGAATCGGGCGTAGTTGCCAAACGTGAAGTTGCCTTCCACATCAAAGAACGAATAATAGATGACCAGCAGAACCGGCGCCACAACAAACAACACCATCCATAATACATATGGAATCAGATACGCATTGCGTGTGCTGGCCTTAGTCTGCATGAGCGGCCTCTTGGTAGGCTTCGAGTCGTTTGTCGAACTCTTCCTCGGTCTCGTTAAAGCGCATGACGTGTACCGCTTCCGGGTCAAAATAGAGTCCAATCCGCGCGCCTACAACGGCTTTTTTGGTTGAATGAACAAGCCACTCATTGCCCGCATCGTCGTACGTGGATATCTCGTAATGCACCCCGCGGAATAACTGGGAGTCCACATTAACCTTGAGCTTACCTTGGTCTTCGGTTGTAATCTCCAGATCCTCTGGGCGAATGACAATCTCTACCGGCTCGTCCGGCTGGAGACCCTGATCGACACACTCGTGCTGTGCGCCAGCGAATTCCACCACAAAGTCCTGCTTCATTTTGCCTGATACAATGTTTGATTCCCCGATAAAGTCCGCCACAAAGCGGTTAATCGGCTCATCATAGATATCATTCGGTGTACCGCTCTGTTGAATCACGCCGCCATTCAGGACAAAGATCTCATCCGACATCGCCAAGGCCTCTTCCTGATCATGCGTAACAAAGATAAACGTGATGCCCAGTCGCTGTTGCAGCTCCCGCAATTCATACTGCATTTCGGTCCGCAGCTTCAAATCGAGTGCGGACAAAGGCTCGTCCAGCAGCAGAATTTCGGGTTCGTTCACAATCGCGCGTGCAATCGCAACACGTTGTCGTTGTCCGCCGGACATTTCGCCAATTTCCCGGTTTTCATAACCGGACAGATTGACGAATTTGAGGGCTTCCAACACTTTGCTGTGAATTTCAGCCGTTTTCATCTTTTTGATCCGCAAACCAAAAGCTACGTTCTCAAATACATTCAAATGTGGAAATAACGCGTAATCCTGAAATACGGTATTCACCTGACGCTGGTGGGCAGGCACCCGGTTGATGAGTTTACCGTTAAAATAAATACTGCCCTGTGTCGGCTCCGCAAAACCGGCAATCAGCCGCAATATCGTTGTTTTCCCGCAGCCCGATGGGCCGAGAAGCGTATAAAATTTACCCCGCTCAATCTCAAAGCTGACTGCCTTCAATACGGCTTCATCCTGATCGTATTGCTGAGTCACCGCTTCGAAGCGAATAATCGGTTGTTGTTCTGACATGCTTCACATCGCCCCCTTATACTTGAGGTACATCTTAATTCTGTACACTTTCGTTCACGCATCCTTTTAGATAACCCATCTATTATATATGATTCAGGTATATCCGCAATGGTTTTGATGTAAACGCCGCGTGTCATTTCTTCTTATTTTCAAAAATCCTGCATACATTACGGGTATATGTCGATATCTACGCATTCCTTTGGGAAATGAAGCACGTTTGGAATTCCATTTTATGTGTGAAAGGAGTCTTGGCTCTTGGATATTCGTCGTAACCTGCCTTTGCTGATGACGATATGTTTCCTAAGTCAGATGGGCGGATTCATGATCCTGCCCCTGTTCCCTTTGTTTATCGAGGAATTCGGCCTGTCTGGCTGGATGATGGGGGTTATTTTTGCACTTTTTTATGTGGGTAAAGTCCTTGGGGGTATTCCTGCAGCGGCGATCTATAGAAAGCTCGGAGGGAAAAAGGCGCTCATCCTGATGCTGATCCTGCTCGCTGTCTGTATGGGTGGCTTCGCGCTGTCTTCTGCTGCGGTGTTGTTCGGCCTGCTCCGACTGCTGCAAGGACTCGCTTCCACCGGGCTTACTGTCGTTGTGCGATCCATCATCGGAGATGGGGGTAATGTAGACAACCGCGGCCTGTACAATGGGTATATCAGCAGCAGTGAGGGCGGCGGTATGGTACTCGGTCCGGTCATAAGTGGCTGGCTCGCGCTGCACTGGCCCTTGTCGGTTCCTTTTCTGCTCGTTACCGTCTGTTGTCTGATGGCCGTGGTCGCTGCGATGGGGATTAAGACGACGTCACAAGCTAGGGCTAATCATGAATCTGGGGGGACGTTAAGTGATTATCAATTAGAAGAACCTTTGGCTACTGTGAACCAAGAACCTCTGGACAACTTAACACATTCACTACTCTCTACAGATGACGTTTCAGATGATGACACTATTATTGACTCCCCTGTTGAGTATACCTCCCTATTCAATCAAGCTCCCGAATCAACAACGATTGGCCCAACTACAGAGTTTACACAACGGCAACAGCTGATTGGCTACGGTACAGTACATTTTCTGGAGATGAGCGCCTATGCGGTATTCCTCACCTATTTTGCACTGTATGCAGCTCACATCATGCATTGGGACCCCTTTGCAACCAGTCTCGCCTTCACCGTCTCAGGGATCTCTACGCTTGCTGCTGCCCCATTTGTCGGTTATCTCTCTGACCGGATGGGCGATCGTTTGTTGCTTTGCATGCTCGGTATGTTCCTGATTGGAATCGAAGTCGCTGTATTTCTAAGCACGTCCTCCCATCTATGGGTCTACGTTGGCATGCTGATTGGCGGGGTTGGCGGTGCATGTTACATGGATTCGTTCTTTGCTCATATTGGTGATCATATCCCGGATGAGAGTCGAAGCTCCGTTATAGGCAAAATTGTCTCTGCGGCCGAGATCGGCTCCATCGTATCTCCACTGGTTGCTGCGTTGCTTACGGAAGTTGGCTCGCTGTACTCCGTGTTTGTGTTCAATCTGGTGCTGATTGCTGCTGCCATTGTAGTTCAGGCTGTGATGCGAAGTCGGTATCGATTGAAAGAGGGGTAGTTCTTCGTTTGATAAAAAAGGATCACAAAAAATAACCCGCCTGCACAATTTAATGTGCAAACGGGCATTTCATTGGTGCATCTCCGGCCTGTGGCTGGTGATTCTCTACCTGTGCATTCTGCTGCTCGCTATTTCGCGGCTCTGCGGCAGATGCCACGCCATCTTTCAGGGTATACGCCTGATCCTGATGTAAAAAGTTCGGCTTCACAATCTCATTACGATAGGAGCTGTGGAAAATATGCGTTGTCGCCGGAGATACCGGCGGAATCAGCCACACCCAATCCCCGGTCAACTCACGCCCAGCCTTCTCTTCCCGCTGTTCAAACATAGCAAATTGCGCTGCCGCCGTGTGGTGATCCACAATGCTCACGCCTGCTTTTTTGAACGAATGCAGCACAGCTACATTCAGCTCCACCAAAGCCCGGTCCTTCCACAATGTCGTTTCACTCGACGTATTCAATCCAAATGCTGCCGCCACCGCAGGCAGCTTGTTATACCGGAACGTATCCGCGAGATTACGGGCGCCGATCTCTGTACCCATATACCAACCATTGAATGGCGCTGCCGGGTAGGATATACCGCCAATCTCCAGTCGCATATCGGCGATCATCGGTACACCGTACCAGCGCATGCCCAGCTCCGCAATCTCCACTCGCTCCGGGTGTTCAATCATCACTTCCACAATCTCTTCTTCGGGTACAACATACCACTCTGGCGCTTGTCCTTGTGCCTGAATAATAAGCGGTAATACATCATATGAGGTACCTGCCCCCTGCCAGCCAAGTGACATCGCCGCCTTGGTCAGTTCCACCGAAGCAGGATCTCCAATAATGCCTTGCTCCGTCTCATATCCTGCATATCGAATAAGCTGATGATTCCAGAGACGTACCGGAGCTCCATTCGGCCCATCCGGTGGAAGGATAGTAATCATCGGAATTACTTTGCCTCCGTTGGATGCCACATGAATATGATTCATCACCGCATCCGCTGCCGTTCCTGCCGTATCGGCATGACGGGCATCCACGATCCGAAGTTTGTCCCAGAACAGCCGTCCGATGCAGCGATTACTGTTCCGCCAGGCCATTTTGCAACCCTGCTCCAATTCCTCTGTGGTGTGCACATAGGTTCCCGTTGCTTCGATCTCGCTCATAACGACAGCAAGCCGGGCCTGCGCGTCTTCACGCGAATAGCCCAGCTCTTCATAACATGTATATATAAACCGTTCAGCTTCTTCCTGCAATTGTTCCAGGTCTGACCGCATTATTCATTCCACCATTCTGTACATCTTGAATGCCATCATTATACGGCAAGCGCACCGGATTTGTAAGCGAACGGACACTTTGTTCACGGACTCTACATATCGTTGTCAGGATGAAGGGTAACCTTGCTTATTTGCCCAAAAATGCGTTTAACATCCAAACCTCTTTATCCAGTGCAGCAGTGAATCCAATCAGCATATCTTCCGTTGCGTTATCTTCTGCTTCTCCTGCTTCGTGAATGCCTTGATGAATCACATCCACCATCGTACGCAGATCAGCAACCACCGACTCTACCATACGCTCAGCAGACAACTGGCCTTGTGCCTCTTCAATCGGAGACAGACGTAACTGTTCACCCATCGTAGCCACCGGACGTCCACCAATAGCCAGCAAACGTTCTGCAACTTCGTCCATATTTGCTGTAGCCAAGTTGTACAGCTCTTCGAATTTGGCATGCAGTGTGAAGAAATGAGGTCCTTGGACATACCAGTGGAAGTTATGCAGTTTCGTGTACAGTACGGACCAGCCTGCGATTTGACGGTTCAGGACATCTTGAAGTGCTGTGGCGTTGTTAGCAAAAGTGTTGTTTCTAGTTTGGATTGTGCTCATGGAATTTATCCCCTCTCGAATATAAAAATAGAATTTGATTGATTGTTATGGACTACTTTGATTCGTTCCTTTTAATTTAGACTTAATCTAAATCTTGTTTTAATTATAACACCGCATATCCTGTTTGGGAAGGCTCTGAACTACTCTTTCGAATGAAGATTTCATGAAGCAGAGCTTCATAGAAACGTTGGCACAGACAATTAACAAATTGATGAATGTAAGCATACTTTTCCTAAACGATTGGAGCTATGATAGACTCATCTGATTGGATTATCCATAAATTAGTGGAATAGGATGATACCCATCATAAAGATTAAAGATAGTTACCATTATAGGAAGTTAACTTAGTCACTATTGCGGAGGTAAACATGAGGATATTTCAATTTAAACAAGAGTCAGGAAAAAAGATTACCAAATTCGAATCTAATTTCGTAATGTCACGTATTACGCAGACCCATAAAGAAGCCCATATAGGATGTATGCACTTGGCTGAGGGTGGAGTAGTAGGTTATCACCAAGCAGTGGTTCCTCAACTCCTTTTGATCGTAAGCGGAGAGGGTTGGGTTAGAGGCGAAGCAAATGAATATATCAAAGTGCATTGTGGCGAGGCCGTACTCTGGGATAAAGATGAATGGCACGAAACCAAAACAGAAGCTGGACTCATGGCAATTGTAATTGAAAGCGAAGAGTTAGACACCTCATCATTGATGCCTTTATAGAAGGGATAATATAAAAAGCAGACCTGCACCACACTGGTAGCAGGACTGCTCCTCTAAACATAAATCTACTTAAACTCGGACGGGTTCAAAAGTCAGAATACGGCTGATTTCTTCATAGCTCCGTGCTACAAAATGGGGCTCATGATCGGACTCCGGCAATGCCTCCCGATGATTGAACCAGATAATTTTCCACCCCGCATCGACTGCACCTACCACATCATTACGCCACGAGTCTCCAATGTAATAGCTGGAACGGGCATCTGTCCCGGACTGCTGACTCACATATTCAAACAACCTGCGATCCGGCTTCGCATAACCAGTCATACCTGAGATAAAAATCAGATGCTCGTCCACGAGACTGAGCACATCCAGTGCTTCAAGCTTGCGGCGCTGATGCTCTCCTTCTCCATTGGTGATTAGACCAACGGTATGGCCTTCTGCCTGAAGCCTTCTAATCAACTCGTATGCTCCTTCAAAAGGCACAATCTCAAACTGTCTGCTCAGATACTGAGCTTGCAGTTCTTCAGCCTGACCCGATTGTAGAGGGAGTCCGAACTCTTCCATCGTCAGCTCAAACCTCCGACGCCGCATTCGCTCCACCGCATCCGGCTCCGGTACAGCAGACAGATCTTCTTGTGCAGACAGCCAGTCACTGTAATAACGAAAACGGTGATATGCCTCATCATAAGGGAAGTCATCCGGCAAGCCGAGAACGTCTTGCAACGCGCCACGAAGCGGCTGCAAGTGATCATATAAGGTATCATCCACGTCGAAAAATATAGTTTTAGCATGATTTATTTCATTCATAATCGATGTCTATCCTCCTGCTTTGAGTCCAAACATTCTCTTCTTACTATATATGTATTCATTTGTTCAGTCCAAAAGAGGATTTCTTGCAGCCCTCTCCAAGTTAATCCATAGCTAAAAACCTCTGTCTGGCAAAGAAGCATTAAACGGTCATTCTTATACATAAAAACACCCCATTTCACAACTCATGGTCATGAAATGGGGTGACACTATTTTTATAAAACTTATTCTACAATCAACGATACAACCTTACCTGCATTCACATCAATCAGACCGTGATCCGTGATCTTCAGCGCCGGACTTACCGCAAGCGAGTGAGTACTGATCGACATGATCGGGTTGTAATGCACATATCCAAGAGACAACATGGCTGCTCTGAGTTCCTTCACTTGATGGGACACCACTGCAAGGGGTTCTTCCGTCAAAATGCCACCTACAGGAAGTTCCAGATGGGACAGCACCTTGCCGTCTTCCACTACACAGAAGCCACCCTGGCTCGAAATTACTGTGTTAGCTGCCAATATCATATCTTCACGATTACGTCCTACAACCAACAGGTTGTGATTGTCGTGTGAATATGTCGTTGCAATAGCACCGCGTTTGATGGTGTCTCCACCGATCAGACCGTGTGCACGATTGCCGTTCACTCCATAACGTTCAAAGGTCGCAATTTGCGCATATCCGCTTTCTTCCCATAACAATTCACCATCCGAAGACTGAACCGGTGCAATATGTTCTTCCACAAAAGTAGAACCATCCTTCACCATCATCACACGGCATTGGTACTCACCTTCACCAGCGAGATTTACACCTGATCCGCTGACTTTTGGGTCTGACAACTGAATTGCAAAATCTGATTGGCCCAGCTTCTCCAGCTGCACACTCTTATAGAAGTGAGGTGGAAATTGCCCGATGATCCGTTCCTGCTTATACGGTTCATAATCGTCATAAGCTTTGCGGCCGTTTTTGTACACCTGATCAATAGAGAGATCCTCCAAGTTGGATACCAACACATAATCGGCCACTTTGCCTGGGGCAACGCTGCCACGATCGGTCATTTTCATCCGGGAAGCAGGGGTAGACGTTGCAGCGTAGATCGCATCTTCCGGGCGCATCCCCATCTGAATCGCTTTACGTACGATATGATTCAAATGACCATGCTCCACCAGTGAATCCGGCATCACATCATCCGTTACAAAGCAGAAATGCTGCGCCACATCATGTTGAATCAGGTACTCCATGACTTCAGCCGTCATTGATTTCTCTTGAATTTCAATAAACATACCCGCCGCAATCCGCGCCTGTAATCCCTCAATGCTCTGATGAGTATGATCGGAATCAATACCTGCGTAGATCAGTCGATGCAGATCGAGTCCAAGCAGTTTCGGTGTGTGACCTTCGATCACCAGATCGGGATAGTTTTTGCGAATATGCTGTAAAATCTGGTTGGTCTTGCACTCCGGATCACGGATCACATCAACATAGTTCATGATCTCGCCCAGACAGATGATCTCGCCAGTGGCGAGCAACACGTCCATATCTTCGATTTCAATCGAACCACCTGTTGTTTCCATCGGGGTTGCCGGAACGGAACTCGGGATCGCATAGAACATGTCGACCGTCGTCTTCCGACTCACAGCCATCATCTCCTGCACACCCTCCAACCCGAACACATTCGCCATCTCATGCGGTTCTGCGACAATGGACGTTACTCCACAGCCAATCAGACCATGGGAAAAGGTTTCCGGTGTCACCATCGTACTTTCGATATGCAGATGGATATCAATCAAGCCAGGAATCATGTATCTTCCCCGCGCATCAATGACTTCGTCTGCCTGAATCATCTCCGGTCCGCCGGGTCCAACGTATAGGAATCTGCCGTCCAACACAGCGACGTTGTTCATTTCAAACCGTTTATAATAACTGTTATACACATGTACATTCACAATCAGTTGATCTGCACGCATGGGGCATACTCTCCTTCTTTACAAGCACCTCACCGCGATCCGGATGGAAAGTCACCAGCAACACACTATACGCTCTCTGCCCTACGTACTTACGAATGCGTTGTTGATCGTTCTCACGCTGCTTTCCCCCTGCCAGTCCGAATTCGCCGTATGAAATGCCTTCTTTACTGCTCTTTATTTCTTCTCCATGTCTGCTTAAATTTCTGATCTATCTTCTGAAAATAACGTCCACGCCTTTACTGTTACTCCACCAGGACAAGCTTGTCCTGCGGGAAAATCAGGCTAACACGCTGCCCACTAAGGTATGGTGTTTCCATCTCCTGATTTGCTGTAAAGTCACCCAGTTCTGTCTCAATTACATACTGATAGCTGCGTCCCAGATACGTGCTGACTTTGATAATCCCCGGCAAAGCATTCACCACATCCGCAGAGGTGTCTCCACTAACAATCAGATCATCCGGGCGAATCGCACCTTTGCGGGCACCGGGACGTGCTGTTCCAGGATGCGCGGTTGCTGTAAACGTGCGTCCACCTGCGCTCAGTGTGATTAATTCACCTGCATCAGTACGCTCCGCGAACTCAATGAAATTATGGAATCCGATGAATCGTGCTACAAACTCCGTTGCCGGATATTTGAAAATGGTTTCCGGGCGGTCGAGCTGCTCAACCACACCTTTGTTCATAATCGCTACCTGATCCGAGATCGAGAAGCATTCTTCCTGATCATGAGAGACATACAGTGTTGTAATACCCAGCTCTTGCTGAATCCGGCGAATCTCCACACGCATGTTGAGGCGCAGGTTGGCATCCAGGTTACTGAGCGGTTCGTCGAACAAGAGCAGGTCAGGCTCAATGACCAATGCGCGTGCAATCGCCACACGTTGACGCTGTCCACCAGACAGTTCTTGTGGAAAACGTTTCTCAAATCCATTCAGGTTAACGACTTCCAGGATTCGCATCACACGGGAAGAGATATCCTTGTCTTTCACCTTACGCATCCGCAGGCCAAAGGCCACGTTGTCATAGACAGACAGATGCGGGAATAACGCATAACTCTGAAATACAAATCCGAAGTTCCGCTTGTTCGCCGGAACCTTCGTATAATCCTTGCCGCCGAACATAAACTTGCCCTGTGATGCTTCCAGAAATCCGGCGATGAGGCGCAGCGTAGTTGTTTTGCCGCAACCGCTCGGTCCGAGCAGGGAGAGCAGTTTACCTTTTTCCAGCTCCAACTGAAAATCCTTCAGGATTGTCTGCTTATCGTATGCCACGGATACGTGGTCTAATGTCAGCAATGCCATAGCGTTCTGCGCCTCCAATTAACGTTTAGTAAAGTATGAAAATCCGCCCATGATCCGTTCGATCACGAACATTAAAAGTCCGGTCAGTACCATCAACAGCACGGAAATCGCTGCAATCGTTGGGTCAAAATAATTCTCCACATACGTCAGCATCTGGATCGGTAATGTACTTACCCCTGGTCCGGTCATGAACACCGAGATGTCCACGTTGTTGAAGGACTCCAAGAAGGCAATCAGCACCGCAGCGATAATTCCTGAGCGGATGTTAGGAAGCACGATCGTGAAGAACGTTCTTACCCGTCCCGCACCAAGACTCAGCGCTGCTTCTTCCACTGCAAAGTCAAAGCTCGACAGACTCGACGCGATAACCCGAATGATAAATGGCAGCATGATAATCGTATGACCGATCAACAATCCGAGATACATCGGCAGATGGTAGATTACGATCAGGTATTTCATCAATGTAAAACCAAGCACGATTCCCGGGATCAGTACCGGGGACAGGAACAGTGCGTTCAGCACGGACTTGCCTTTGAAATCGTAACGACTAAGTGCATACGCAGCCGGAACTCCGAGCACCAGTGCCAACAGGTTCCCTAGCAAGGAAATGATGATGGACGTCTGGAATGTGCGGAGGAAACCGCCTGTGTTGAAAATATTCTCATACCAGCGGAAGGAGAACCCTTCCGGCGGAAATTTGAGTACCGTTCCCGGTTCAAACGAAGTGACCGATATGATCAGAAGCGGGCCCAGCAGAAAGATAAAGACCAGCAGACTGAACAGGCCCAGCCCGATATGTTTCTCCCGCATATGTCTACCCCTTCGGATTTAAAGTTTTGGCCATTTTGTTCATGACAACAACCACGACAAATGTAATCACAATCATAATCGCGGCAACAACCGAGGCCAGATACCAGTCGTTGAGGGTCATGGCGTTCTGATACAGGAACGTAGCAATTACACGCTGCTTGCCTCCAAGGAGGGCAGGTGTGGTATACGCCGTCAGGCTTCCGACAAAGACAAGCACGGCTCCGATCACAAGTCCTGGCACAGCCAGTGGGAACACAACTCGGCGGAATGCCGTAATACGCGATGCACCCAGACTTTGTGCTGCTTTGAGCAGGTCACCGTCAATGTTCTCAAGTACACCGACAAGAGAGATAATCATCAGTGGCAGGAACAGATGCGTCAGACCAATCATCATCGCTGCTGGTGTATACAGAATATCCAGCGGCTTGTCCACGATACCCAGGCCAACAAGGGTGTTATTGATCAGCCCTTTGCGTCCAAGGATAATCATCCAGCTAAACGAGCGCACGACCGGGCTCGTCAGCAGTGGGAAGATCGCCAGTGCCAGCAAAATGCCTTTGCGGCGCGGCGCTTTCTGCGAGATATAATAAGCTGTCGGGAATCCGAGCACCACACAGACAATGGTGGTGACCACGCTGACTTGCAGCGTCGTAAGCAATATTTTCAAAAAGTATGGGTCTCTGAAAAAATGCATGTATCCTTCAAACGTGAAGGAGTTTTCTTGGAAAAACGTCGACCCGATCGTCAGGACAATCGGAATGATCATAAATGCCGCCAAAAACACGAATCCCGGCAGCAATAGCCAGTAGATTACTGATTTCTTCATCGCGATACTCCTGACTCTTAAAATGGTTTTATTCACACGTTAAAAGCACAACTTTACACTAGCTCACTCCGTGCCAGAAGAATCTTTCGATCGCTGTTATCCCCAGATTTTTTGATCCTTATCGAAAAGGGGAAATCCGGGGATAAAGGCGAACGCTTCGCTTCTCCAGCTTTCTTCTGTCACTACGTTATTGTGTAAAACATGAATTTAACTATCATAACTACGCGTTTAACGCGTTGATAAACAGTTCAAGGAAGCTTTCTGCATCTACGGTTTCGCAGACGAGGGTGTTGGGCTGCTCGCCCAAACGGTTTTGGAAGTCGCATACCATCTGACCATCGCACAGGCGGCTGGCGGTTTCGACATCGACGTAATACGATTTACGTCCTAACAGTTCAGGGGCAAGGGCTACGCCCACGGCTAGTGGATCATGCAATGCGCAAGCGCGGACGCCATTCATTTGTTCGTAACGGTTGATGTAAATCTCCGTGCTCTGAGCCACGTACGCGCGCAGTGCAGGATCGGTGAGACGCTCAATCGTTGCTTCATTCAGCAATGTTTGACGCGTTACATCCAATCCGACTTGGGTAAGCTTCTCGATGCCTGCATGCAGTACAATGCGTGCGGCCTCTGGATCAGCGTATGTGTTGTACTCGGCTGTCGGTGTAATATTGCCATGTCCGCGAACAACACCACCCATGAAGATGACTTCCTTCAATAAAGAAGGCAATTCAGGACACTTCATCAGCGCGAGTGCCAGATTGGTTAATGGAGCTGTCATGATTAAGGTCAGCTCGCCTGGATGTAACTTGGCTTGCTCCACGATAAAGTCTGGCGCAAAACCTTCCTCGGCTTTCTTAAACACGGCCGGATCAGGCAGCGCACCACCCAATCCATCCTGTCCATGTACCCGGTGTTCATAATGCGACTTACGAGTAAGGGGTCCTGCCGCTCCGGCAATCACCGGAATTTCAGGTGCATCCGCAAGTTCAAGGATTTTGCATGTATTCTCTGTTGCCTGCTGGAGTGATACGTTCCCACAGACCGTGGTGATACCGAGAATGTCCAGCTTCCGGCTTTTGACCGCCAGCAAAATTGCCAGTGCATCGTCAATCCCCGTGTCCACATCCAAAATGATGCGATTCAGCGCTTCACTCATCCGTTCTCAACTCCTATGCGGTAATATGGTTGCTTGCTGCAAATGATATAAGTTCAACTAAAGAATATTTACACTTACCACTCCGATGACAGAATAACATTCCGATCGCTGTTATCCCCAGATTTTTTTAATTCCCTTGTTCAAAGGGAAAATCCGGGGATAGCGTATGCTTCCGATGCAGCTTTCTTTCAGAAAGCTTTTAGGCGAACGCTTCGCTTCTTCACATTATTTCTGTCCTCTCCGTTCTCGTGTAAAAAGTTTGGTTGAACTTATATAGATCAAAGGTAACTTTTAAGAAATTCGGTTGTTTATTGTGCAATCTCACGGTTCCAGCGATCTGTCCAGCCTTTAACCTGTTGATTCACGAATTCCATATCCAGCTTGTTCAGCTTCTCAACAACTTCAGCGCCGTACGTTACGCCTTCTGCTTCTTCAGCAGTCAGTTCAACCTTGGTGTTCACCGGGGAATCGACTTTGGCTTTAGCAGATTTTGCTTGTACATCCTGGCTAAGCTGCCAGTTGATGAACTCTTCAGCCAGCTCTTTGTTTTTGCTGCCCTTCACGACATTGATTGTGTTCATCACGGCATATGCACCTTCGCTAGGTGTAACAAACTTCGCATTAGGCACGGCTGCTTTCAGATCTTTGAAATACATTTCCATGATCGGTCCGCCTGCAATCTCTTCTTGAGAGAACATGTTCACGAACTCGGACGTTTGGCTATAGAATTTCACCACATTGCCGCTCAGTTTTTTCAGTTCAGCAAATGCGGCATCTTCATTAAACGTATCGTTTCCGGCTACTCGGGAAGCTGCATCCACAACCATTGGGCCTGCTGTTGCCGTAATATTCGGGATGGTCAGGTTACCTTCGAACGCCGGGTCCCACAGGTCACTCCATGAAGTCACTTCTTTGGATACGAGATCCGGGTTATAAGCGATACCGTGCTGTCCGACCGTGTAGGCCGGGCCATAATCTTCACCAAGTGGTGCTTTGGCAATATCATAAATGTCATTTACATTTGGAATTTTGGAGCGGTCAATTTTCTCAAACAGACCTTCATCGATACCTTGTTGTGCATAGTAATCAGACAGGTAGATAACATCGACATTTGATGTACCTTGACGAATTTTATTCAGACGTTCAGCATTATTGCCGACTTCGAGCACGATGTCTACATTATGTTCTTTTTCGAATGGACCAAATACTTCTTCATTAAAGAAATCTTCGGAGAAGCCCCAAGTGGAGATAACCAATTTGTTCGCTGCGGTCCCCCCACTGCCTGATCCGCCTGTTGCATCCTCTGTGCTGCCACAACCTGCAAGTAATACTGATGTCATTGCCACTGCTGCCAAACCGCTAATCCACTTTTTCATCATGATCCTGATTCCCCCTGATATATGTGATGTGTATGAAAAAAACAAAAAGAAAAGTGTTCTTGTATAAACAAGAACACTTTTCTTCGTAAACAAAGGAAAGCGACACCCGCTGCCGGTACATCATCGGTTTCTGCTTCAGAATCAATCCGAAGACAGACGCCATCATATGAAATTGTACGGAACCTGATCATGAATCCGGGCCATAACCTCTGTATACATCAACAAGAATTAATCCTGCCGATCCATCCTTAGGCCTGTTCCAGAATCACATTCGTGATCGCCCACTGGGTGGACGCATCATAATCCCGCAATATAGCTTCAATTGGCAAACCCATGTGTTGCTCGAGCTTCTCCCGGAATTTCTTCTTATATAAGACAGACATGCGGAAGTCCACTTCCAGCTTTAAGCCGGGGGCCTCCCCTTCCAGGGCGTCAGAGCGCGGTGAACGTCGGTGCTTCGCGTAGAAGGTCACAATATTCTGGTCAATGGTCACTCTCAGGAGAGTGGTGCCAAATCCGAACAGTTCCTTCGAAATTTCGTTATAATACTGGCACATCTTCTTCTTGCTCTCATTGCTGTCCAGTAGTTCCATGAACTCACCCACATCTCTTACTACCGTACATTCGACGTGTTAACACGATTGATTATACATAAATATACGATCATAGGCAACCCAAAAGATATAGTTAACATGAGAATAACACATAAAAGCGAACGATGAGACATTACCAGCCGAAAACAATTCGTCTTAAACCACAGTGAATTTACATTAATATGCCTGCATGTCATTCCTATACTATTGTTGCTTCTACACTCTGTTTTCATACACAGGATTCTAGGCTTTGTTTCAACTTTCCCTAAATGGGTACTAATTCCTGCGAAACATAGACAAACTTCGTCATTAACCGTTAAAATGAGACACAATGTTGACATGTTTTTATTTTCTAGAAATTGGAGGCTTATACCATGAAATGTCCAGTATGTAATCATGAAAATGGAGATGCCCATTTTTGCGAGAGGTGCGGCTCTAATCTAACGCAAACAACCTCATCACCAACTCCTGTACCGAACCCGGAATCTGCTGCTGCTTCCGAACCCGAATATACCCGTTGGTCCAGCACGCAGGCTACCTCTTCCCAGGCATCCGCTCCATCCAACACACCATCCGTCTCCATTCACAAGGAACAGACAAGAGAATCAACAGGTACCAATGACCATGCTTCTGCAGGAGACAATAGCTCCAATCAGTGGAATAATATTGTGCAGAATGAGAAAGTTCAGCAAGCCAAAGAAGTAAGCAAACAGTATCTATCCTATTTCCTCAGTGTATTGGCCCGTCCTTATCAGACGATGAAAACCGTTGGCGACCAGCATTCCCTAAACGGATGGCTAACGATGGCGCTAATTGCAGTTCTATCTTCTACATACTTCTTAATTACCTTTAGTCGCATAGGCATGGACGGCTTGTTCATTGGTGGATTTTTAAGACCGCTGTTGTTCACCGTCATTATCCTGATTGCCTCTATTGCACTGATGTACGCTATTCTGAAGATTGAAAAAATAACCTTCCGGCCCAAAACACTGGTTGCCCAGTTTGGTACATTGCTTGTTCCTGCTGTCGTATCCCTTGTTCTGGCGAATCTGTTTATTATCATCTCGTATTCCATCGCGATCTCATTGCTTGCTGTCTCGTATATCATTATCTTTGTTGCGCTGAACTCGGTGCTGTTCCAATATCCACTGAATCGTACCCAAGCAGCCATCGATAGCATGTACAGCGTGCTTATTGCCAATGTGGTCGTGTTCTTTATTCTGTATCGATTGTTGGGTGAGATTATCATTGGGCTGATCCGCTTGATGCTTTCACCGTTTGGTCGTCTGTAAAATAGTTCAGTTGGATAAAGTTATTTACACTTGTTACTTCGATGACAGAACAACCTTCCGATCGCTGTTATCTCATTAGATTTGTATTAAGGCTTTCCCTGCTCGCGCGGGGAAGGTCTTTTTTTGGTTTACCAAGGCAGCATTGCGCCGAGCATGTTTCATACACTATAATGTGTAGTGCAATAGGTATGTTCTTATTTACGTAACAAACACGAATCCAGCAACTTCCGTTACGTAATGAGAGGACTCACCATTGCCATAAACACTACATTATGTAGTGTAATGATCACTCATTTTACAAAGGAAGCAGAGGAACTCTCTATGGACATGACTCATATGAATCATATGCAAATGGAGCACGAGGCAGGTACATCCTACCTGTGGCTCATCGTAGGTGTAATCGTGTTACTGTTCTCCATCGCCGCCTATATCTGGGCATCACGCACACAGGGCAGAATCCTGGGCCACATGAAAAAGAAAGAACGGGCGGACATCCACAAAAAAAGTCGATCCCTTCGGCTGGCTGCACATGTAATGATGGCTGTGTCGATTATTACGTTTGGTCTGTTCTTCATGCAAGGAGCAGGTAAAACATATAATGTAGCTGATCTGGAGTCCAACGCGACAATCGACGTGACTGAAGATAAATATTATGGGGCAGACCATACGGAGGACCCCATTCAGTATGAGATGACAATTCCAACATCGGGGCCGCATAATCCGCATGACATCAAGTTTGGATTTTACACCGACTTCCCGGGCTACAATTACCTGGTACACAATCTGGAGCACGGGGATATCATCATCTATTATCGTGAGAACGCAAGCGAGGATTTGAAGGAACATCTGAAATACCTCGCCAAATTCCGCGAAGCCGGAGCAGGTATTCTGGCTGTACCCAACAAGGATATTCCCGAAGGCAGTGAAGTCGTGGTGACCGCATGGACCAAAACGATGAAGCTCGACCAATTCGACGATGCCAAAGTAGGTACTTTTATCAATAAATATATTAATCAGGGACCTGAAAAGATTCCTGCCTCTGTTCGCCAGGGCGGCGGAACAATGTAATGACGTAATCACTCAGTCATATGAAGCCCCTCTAAGGAGTAACAATGAGGTTTCTTCCAATGATGGGCATGGTCAATATAGGATTGAAACGAAACTAGCTCCCGGATCAAATTGACTCGGGAGCTAATTCTTTATGGACCGGATGCCGATATTTCAAGTAGAAAACTGTATATTTGATAAACAATACATACGAACCAAAGAAGAACAACAAGCACCAAGTAAAGAGACAAAGAGACGATTGATTCAACAGATCAAGGGGGAACACTTTTACCAATGAACAGTTTGTTTATGAGGATCTTTTTATTTTTTTCCTGTCTGATGCTAGCCGCGGGTGCGGTTCTTGGCATTACCATGTACCGTTCATCAGCCCAACTGGTCGAGCAATCCATGGGGATGCAGGCACAGGCTGTGGGTGAACGGGCAGCTGCATTAATTGACACCTCTCTGTATGCACCACTCAGTACCGGACAGGACGAGACAGCGTATTACGGCATATTGCGTGAGCAGCTTAGTCAGCTGCGCGAGGCCAATGGACTCAAGTATCTGTACACCCTTGGTACACGCGAAGAAAATGGAACAGATACATATTTCTACGTTGTAGATGGGGCTGCTGCGGATGTGGCAGAGGATGATTTCTCCTCTTACGGTTCCGCAGAAGAGACCCATTATGAAGGAATGCTGCAAGCTTTTGAACAGAATGAGCCTATTCGGGGCGAACTCACACAGGATGAATATGGCGCTACCATTACAGCATATGTGCCGATCCATGGGACTGACGGGAAAGTACTAGGATTGGTCGGTGCGGATCTGGACTCTACTGCAGTCTATGAACTGATGTCCCGCAACCGTATGACCATGATCTGGACAGCCTTGGCTATTGTTCTGCTGAGTGTCTTGCTGGTGTATGGATTCGCCCATTACTTGACCCGACCATTGGTGAAGTTGAAGAAGTTAATTACCCAGGTAGGAAAAGGCGACCTGACCGTCAACGTTGAACTTAGTCGCAAGGACGAGGTAGGACAGCTCGCTTCCGAGTTCAAACATCTGGTTACAGGTACCCGTGATGTCATGACGGGCATCCGTCAAAGCTCCGATTCTCTGCTACAAGCTGCAGAAGGTGTATCCAAACATTCACAGGCGACTGCCGAAGCTAGTCAGCGTATTGCCGAGCATACCAATCATACGGCCAGTGGAGCTGCTGAACAGGTGGCTCGTGCTGGCGAAGTTACGGTAGCCATGGAAGAGATCACACGCAGCATGCAGCATATTGCGAATTCTTCTTCTATAGTCGCGGATGTATCACAGGAAACGACCAATAACGCGGTGCAAGGTCAAGCCAACATCAACACGGCGATGGACAGTATGGACAAAATTCATCAGGCGAATGTGCAGATGGTAGCCTCCACCTCCCAGCTGGAGCAGTACTCAGGTAAAATTGAGTCGGTGGCACATCTGATGAAAGGTATCGCTTCACAGACCAATCTGCTCGCACTTAATGCAAGTATTGAAGCAGCTCGTGCAGGAGAGTATGGCAGCGGGTTTGCGGTGGTTGCCTCAGAGGTTCGCAAGCTTGCGGGGGAATCAGAGCAATCGTCCCAGCATGTAACCGAACTGATCGCCGAGATGACACGCCAGACTGCCCTGTTGTCAGAACATATGTCTGCCAGCACATCAGCAGTCCAATCCGGTCTCGCTGTTGTTCAGGAGGCAGGCCGTTCATTCACATCCATTCATACCGGTATTGAGACGATGAATGAACGTCTGCACGAAGTATCCGCAGCATCCGAGCAACTGTCTGCCATTGCAGAAGAAGTGTCCGCTTCCGTGGAGGATATGGAACATATCTCACGCGAATCCTCTTCAAGTATCCAGAAGGTATCGCACGCTACCGGTAGCCAGCTGCAATCCATGGATGAGATGAGTGCATCCGCCGAATCTCTGCGGGTATTGTCCAGTGAGCTGAACCGATTGATTAGTCGATTTAAAATATAGCGGGCAGCTTAGATTGCTATATAGATTGAACTAAAGAATATTCACACTTGCCACTTCGATGACAGAACAACCTTCCGATCGCTTTTATCAATCTATATAAATCAGCCCAAAACAAAAAGCCGCACGGCAGGGACAGGAGCATGGGGGTCAACCCCATTTCCGTACACTGCCTGCGGCTTTATTTTTGTTGTATCTTTAAGGATGGCAAGCCTTACGGCTGCCTGAATTAGTAGCGCTGCGGAGCAGCTTTTTTACCCAAATCCGTCATGTACGTAAAGAACGCTTCCGGATCGGTATCATACACCAGTTGTACTGGACGTCCGTCTGCTTGCTCCACCGTGCGGCCCTGGCTAGGACCATCTGGGATGACAATACAGTTTACGGTTTTCTTCTTCACGATGTCCTCGCGTCCAACGGAAGCCGTTGTCAGCACATCCCACAAATAGTATGTGGAATTCGTCTCACTGTACACCAGTGGCGGACAACCTGCGTAACAGTTACCCAGGAAATCAACGCCTTCAAAGCGACGCTCTGCTGCCCAACGGTTACGAACGGCTGGAGTCAGAGGTACTTTGTTTGTGCTTTCCAGTGCAACCAGATCGATCTGGATACCACTCTGCCATACACGGTAAGCCGCTTCCGGGTCCCAGAATACGTTCCATTCAGCTGTGCCGTCATGCTCAGGCTCTTCTACGTTACCACGCTCGAACGTGCCGCCCATCCATACCAGCTTGTCGATTTTCTCTTCAATGTCTGGTGCTTCGTCCAGTGCACGCGCAAGGTCAGTCAGTGGGCCTGTGAACAGGAGCAACGTTTTGCCTTCGGTATTGCGCACTTTCTCGATCAGATGCTGGTGTGCCGGAACAGCAGAGAGTGGAGCTTCCATTTTACCGGACTCGTTCAGTACAGGAAGTGCATCTACATAGAAGGAATGCAGTCTCCACGCCGCAGGAAATGGATTTTTCCCTCTGGAGTTGGATTTGGATACCTCTACGGAATATGTACCGAAACGATCGATAATCTTACGACTGGCATCTGTTGCTGGCTCCAGATATCCGTCTGCCGGAATAACCGATACGCCGGTTACATGTACATTGTCCATTTGCAGAAGCATGAACAGCGATACGAGGTCATCCACGCCGCCGTCATGGTTGAAATACACATTAAGTTGGTTCGTCATGCTTGCTTTCATCCTTCCCCTGGTTGTCCTATTGATGTTGATCATCCGTCTGCCCAAGGCCGACGCTCTCTCTATTATGTCCCATAACCGTTGGTTACGTAAACCTTCCCCATGCAAAGAAAACAAGGATCACGCCTCATCCTGCGGATATTTTACAGTTCCACCATTCCATCTCAGGAGGACAACTGGTAGAGGTCATCATCGTTCGGAAAATAAAGAAATGGACAGCAGGCTTGAAGCCCTGCCGTCCATCTCACCCAATCCATGCATTACATGGACTGGTTCTGTTTCTCCTCATTCTTTTCGGCAATCGGCACATACTTACCTGGCCAGAAGGCCCATTTGCCCAGTAGTGCGGTGATCGCCGGTACCATGAACGGGCGAACCAGGAAGGTATCCAACATCACACCAACAGCTGTGATAATACCAAACTGCACCAACACCTGAATTGGTAATGTAGCAAGTACCGCAAATGTTCCTGCCAAGATCAGACCTGCAGATGTAATAACGGAACTTGTCTCGCCAACACCTTCTCTAATCGCTTGACGAAGTGGCATCGTTTTGCGTTTCTGCCAGATGCTAGAGATCATGAAGATGTTGTAGTCTTCACCCAGTGCCACGAGGAATACAAAGGAATACAGCGGAATCGCTCCCTGAATGGCATCTGCGCCAAGTCCGTAGTGAATGATGATCCAACCCAGACCCAGTGCAGAGAAATACGATAGAACAACCGTTGCAATCAGATATGCCGTAGCTACAACTGAACGCAGGTATAATAGTAATAACAATGTAATCATGCCGATGACCACTGGAATAATGATCTTGGCATCCCTTTCTCCGGTCACTTCAATGTCATACTGTTCAGCCGTCTGACCATCGATCCAGACCTGACTGTCCACATTAGCTACACCAGCATCTTGAAGCGCCTGTTCCGCAGTAGCCCGCAGATCTGGAATATGCTGCATTGCCTCCATGGAATATGGATTCAGATTGAATTCCACATCAAAAGCGGTAATGTTGGCATTCTCGGCACCCTGCTGAGCATCGCCTACTCTGCTAATGTAATCCAGCGATTCGAGCCGCTGCTTCAGATCAGTTTCTTTGCCTTCGGCATCAACGATCACTTTGACAGGAGCCAGTTCACCTTGGGAGAATTGTTCGCCGATGACGGTGAAACCTTCGCGGGAAGGCACATCCTCCGGGAAGGAAGACAACAGATCATACGTGAATTTAACCTGAGTAGAGAATGCCGCCAGTCCTCCCAGCAATACCAACGTAATTGCAAGAACGGTCCATGGCTTTGTTACTACAACACGGCCAATCCAGCTTTCCTTGATTTTGCGCGGGGCCGGAGCCGGTTTGCCTTTTTTCTTCGCACGCTCCACTTCCATCTCGTGGGTACGCGGTACGAACGGGTAGAATGAACCCCGACCGAAGATCGCCAGAAGCGCCGGAACCAGCGTCAGACTTGCAATAAACATAATAAAGATGGACAGACTGAATGGTACGGCAAAGCGATGATATGCACCGTATTCAGCCAGCAACAGCACCAGTAATGCTGCTACGACCGTGAATCCACTCATAGCAATGGCGCCAGATGATCCGGTAATTGCCTGGAAAATTGCTTTCTTTTTGTCCGGCTCATGATAGAGAATTTGGCGGTATCTGGAGATCATGAACAGACAGTAATCTGTTCCTGCTCCGAATAACAGTACGGTCATGATCGAGATCGACTGTGCATCCACCGTAATCCATCCCTGATCCGCCATGAATCCGAGAATGGGGCTTGTCACCATATACGCGAATCCAACAGCAATGATCGGGATAATCGCCAATACCGGCGAACGATAGATCAACAACAGCAGTACTAATACCAGTACAACCGTAGCGATCAGCAAGGATACATCGGCGGAGGAGAATAATCCGCTCGCGTCAATGGATATCCCTACTGGCCCTGTTACACGGGCAATCAGTATATTGGCATCATCTATAGCTACATCGAACGGGTTTGCCCCGAAGATGTCTTGTATTTTTTGCTCAAGCGCTTCAATACCTTCCTTCAATTGTTCCGAATCGGCACCTTCATTGAAGAAAAGTGGCATAACCAAGGTGCTTCCGTCTTCCGAAAGCTGACCTTTCAATGCCTGTGGAGGCAATTGATAGAGTGGTACAACGGACTGCTGTTGTTCTACCGGATCTTGATCCAGTCGCTCCGTTAATGCCTGAATGTTCTGAATTTGCTCATCCGTCAGACCGCCGGCTTGACGCCATACGATCAGTGCGGGCAATCCTTCACCCCCAGGGAATTCCTTCTCGGCAAGTGCAGCTGCCTGAACCGACGGTTTGGACTCACTTAGATCCTGCGCGTTATTGGTTTCACGATCACCTACAGCAGGCCATACCATGCCAAGAACAACGGCGATAATGATCCATACCAACAGTGTAATCCATTTGCTTCGTTTGCCAGCAACCCAGCGGCCGTAACCCGAACCTTCCTGCATTGTCTCTTCATCTCCCTATTCTGTTTCTATGAAGCCCTAATATATGTGATGGTGTAGTAATGAACCACGGGTCATAGTATAATCGATTTAATTATATATACCGGAAGGTTAATTTTGCAATGCCTAATTTTGTGAACACTTCTAACAAGCAATTAAATACGTAAAGAGGTATGTACTTATGAGCAAAAAAACAAACATTCCCCGGTCACCGGGTAGACCCAAAACAGGTGTGGATCAAGCATCTGTTCAAACCAACATATTGATGACCGCGTCACGTCTGTTTATGGAATACGGGTATGAACCCGTCTCTCTCCAGCAGATTGCTTCATTATGCAATGTAACCAAAGCATCAATCTATTATCATTTCACCAGCAAAGCCGATCTATTCACCGTTGCCATTACACGCATGATGGCGATGAGTATGCAGCAGACTTCGCTCCGTCTGGATGAACCAGGTACGCTGCAAGATCGGCTGATCAAGGTTGCGGAAGCAAAGATGCAGCACTCCCATATTGAAACGGAGACCATGATGCGAGAAGCCGAGAAACATCTAGACACGGAGCAGCTCGCCCAGATTCGGGAAGCGGAGGTTCGCATCTTTGAAGTGCTAGCCACCCACTTCCAGCAGGAGATGGATAACGGTTATTTGCGGGTCGGGAACCCCATGCTGCTTGCCCATGCGTTTACGTCACTGCTCATGCTCGCGAACCGCGAAGATGTACGCAACATGAATGGCGGCAGCATCGAGGAACTTGCGCAGGAACTGGTGGCGCTGTTTCTGGATGGAGCGGTTAAGCGGAACTAAAATATATAGCTGTATCTCAAAAGCAGTTATGCCAAAAAAACCATCGGACCGATGCAATGAACACACCTACCGATGGTTTATTTGTTGAAATCTAATCATGATTATAGGACTCTGCTCCTGAAAATTTTGAATTGATTCTGTAATTACTTACCTGTTACTTAGTCAACAGTGATATAAATAGATATATTAGGGCCATCACTACTATTCTCCGTATAGAATTTACCTTCACCCGTTGGTCTTCCGTTTTTAAACATGCCCACATAGACTAACTTACCGTTCAAGTACCCTTTACCTTTGCCGGTAATGGCTCCATTTTTAGCCTGCCCATCATAGATGATTACACCATCTTCGTACAATTTAATTTTGCCAGAATACGTGGGTACTCCTTTATCAAATGCACCAACATAGGCAATTTCTCCATATTGATATGCTTTTCCTTGTCCCTGTGGCAACCCATTCTTAAATGTGCCCTGATAGAACATTTCACCATATTCTGTATACCACTTACCTTGACCATGAAACGAACCATTCAAAAAATCACCCTTATATTTAACCGTTCCATCTGGATAATATTCGGTACCCTTACCTGAAGGAAGCCATGTTTCCTTATCCACCTTACCAACATAATTAAACTTTCCATTTGGGTAATAAGTCTTTCCCTGTCCATTAGAAATATCCGAGTACAGCTTTCCATCTGCGTTATACCTTTTTCCTTCATGAGGCATTCCCGCTACAAACTTACCTTCAAAGCTCTTCTTCCCATTTGGAAAGTAGGATATTCCTTTACCATTAGGAACACCATTTTTGACTTCTCCCACATATCTGTGTTTCTCACCAGAAAGAGTAATATAGATTTCTTTTTTCGCTGCTAAGACCTGTCCAGGTGAAGTAAACAGCGGTGTAGCCAAAATTAAAAAAACAGTAAACCACTTCAAACAATTCTCTAACTTTCGCATTTCGTTAAATCCCCATTTCTATTCTTATAGAATCTATCGGCCTGCTAAGGTAAATTGATACGTCTCTTTAAGACTATGAATGTCTGGTTTACTACAACGCAGCTATGTATACAGTACAGCAAATCAAAATATGTAATTCGAGCAGAGTAATACGAATCTTCAAACTAGGTTTCTCTTCGACTTAGCAAGCACGACAATACTTATATCGACCATTATAGCTACAAGCATGAGAAAATATGGTAAAGTGTTGTTAATTATCTATTTCCCGTTGATTAATACGATACATAACATGAATAACACTAGCCTTGAACTCATAGGAGGAAACAACAATGTCACCACCAAAACCATCCCCGCGCATCCCCCGTCTGCTGGAAACGCAGCGCATATACCTGCGTCCTTTCGAGATTACAGATGTGGATGCTTATTTCCCTGGCCTATTTGATGCCGAGATGCGCAGGCTGACAGGAACACAGAACAGTTTCACACGCGCTCAGGTTGAACGTTATGTTGAGAGCGCTGCACAAGATGACACCAGACTCATGCTACTTATTGCTTTACAGGAAAATGACCAGATCATCGGAGATGTCGTCCTCATGGACATGCATGCCAAAAATCGCAGTGCACACATTCGGGTTGCCATCGATCAGGTGGAGCATCAAGGAAAAGGCTACGGTAGCGAGGCGTTGCTACTTATGCTGGACTACGGCTTCGGAATCTGTAACTTGCATCGAATCGAGCTTGAGGTGTACGCCTTCAACGAGCGAGCCATTCGCACGTATGAGAAACTCGGATTCCAGCGCGAGGGTGTGAAGCGGGATGTCTTGTTCTACAATCATCAATACCATGATGCCATTCTTATGAGCATGCTGGAGGATGAGTTCAGACTACGTCATATGAAAGATCAGCCAGGGAATGATTGAGTTTACGATTAGCCAAAACCAAACCAAAAAACCGGGGGATTTAATAACCCTCCCCGGTTAAAAACTTCAGATGACCCGTCAGCACCGACAGGTCGGCCGGTGTCTTCATATACAATTCGCCATCCGTGTCGGCTGACATCGGCGCATCTGTCTTCACTTTAAGCGTGGATGCCTTGAAGTATGAAATACTCTCACTCTGAGGTTGCCAATCTCCCTCCGGCTTGTGTGACAGAATCTCTCGCAGTAACGGGATGCCTGTCTCATGAATAATGAGTACGTCCAACTCCCCATCCTGCAACGAATCCGGTGCAAAGGGCAGGGCATTCGTTCCCAGAAAACGGCCATTGGCTGCATAGATCATCACCGCTTCGCCTTCCATCTCTTTCCCATCCGCCTCCAGTTGATAACGAAACGGCTCCGTATGACTAATTGTCTGTAAGGTGCTGATGAAGTAACTGAGCTTACCCAGCGCGCCTTTCAGATTCTCGTTAATATTCTGCGATGCATCACTGATCAAGCCAATACCAAAAAAGTTTGTGAACACCCGATCATTAGCCCGTCCAACATCAATGGATACCACCCGACCTGCCAGCATTTCTTGTGCCGCAGTCTCTGCATCCGGTGAAATACCGAGAGAACGCGCAAAGTCATTACAGGTGCCTCCAGGCAATATACCAATCAACGGAGAATGTTGCAGATCAGCTAGTCCATTCACGCATTCATGCACCGTGCCATCCCCACCCAGGATAAACACCACATCGAATTGTTCCCCGCGCTCACGACACAGCTTCTCTCCTTCACCAGCTTCATCCGTACGCACAATGACGAGTTCATGGACAGCGGGAGCCAGCACACCCGTTACAAGACCCACTGTATTCTCACGATTGGCCTTGCCCGAATGATGATGATGAATTAACAACGCTTTGTTAAACTCCATCCCTCTTCCTCCATTCCAATGCTTGTTACCCTTTACCCACAAAGGTTGAAGCCGTAAACAAGCCCTTCGCTAAGCACTCATCATGATTCCGAATAGGTTTCCCAATCAAGTATGCATCCTAATCCTCATCCATTCGTAATAGCTATATAGGTTCAACTTATAAAGATGATCCTTTATTTTATGAAACCATTTCCTTGTTTAACCAGATGTATGCATGGAAAAAAGGGTTTCTCCGCACCTTAATGTCATAAGGCTGCAAATTTTGCTGGTGAGAACCCATTCAAATCGAGTCAAAACGGTTATATCTATACCATATACGAATGGAGGGATTCCCTATGATTCCGGCAACGTTGGAACAATTGGAGCAAGTTCGCAAGGAATGCCGTACCATGGTTCGCAAAAGAGCTACCGCTTCCGCCGGTACAACACTCGTTCCGCTGCCCGGTACAGACGTACTGGCTGATGTGGGGATGCTGATGCAGCTGTTGCCTGCCATTAACAATAAATTCGGATTATCACAAAAACAGCTGGACGGCATGGACCCCGAGACCAAATCCATGATCTATGGATTCGTGATGTCCATCGGAAGCAAAGTCATCGGTCGTATGATCACCAAGGAATTGGTGGTACAGATTCTGAAAAGAGTCGGCGTGCGCGTAGCCACCAAAACCGTCGCCAAATTTGTCCCCTTTGCAGGACAGGGATTGGCTGCCGCGCTCAGCTTTACAGCCATGCGCTATGTGGGCAACAAACATGTGGATGACTGTTATGAAGTCGTCAAACGCATGATTGAGCAGCGCGAATTGATTCCGGGTGAACCCGCTCCGTCTGCGCTGGAGGAAGCTAACAGCGACGACGTGAAGGTAGAAGTGAAGTCGGTCTCTAGCAACGACACTCATGAACCTGCGAACGATTCTAAGGATCAGTAAAATGCGGGTCATGCCAGGCCCAAACTGAGGCTTACAAAGTATCTCATGACCAATCTGGATGTCCCACTCGGTGAGCTTATGCTCGTATGCTTGTATCTAGATTGATGTACAATGAATTCAAAATATAAATAAACGGGACAATGCAATGTAGTTACACCGCTTCGTCCCGTTTTTACTTTTGCAGCATGACATATGTAAGACAATTATGACTACGGTTTATTTGAAATTGTTTAACGAACTCAGCACACTCTAATAGGCACAATTTCACAATACCGGCGTTCTAACGAATCATAGACACTTTATTTCCGCATTCTGCAGTTTATTTTACCGCTTTGTGCTGCTTATCCGAGAAATAACATGTCTCAAGTTCGTTAGAGTTGGGAATGCTTGATAAACCTTCATATAAGGTGTCTACAATTCGTTAGCATGGACGAAGGATGAACCCTCCCCCTGTCTGCCCTCACGCAAACAACTGAAAGGCTGACGAGCACCTCAACCCAGTTACCACGCCAACGTTCTTTCATATCTTATAGATCCATCATATCGAAACGAATCCAATCAACTCCACATTGGAGGACAATCCTCTGGATACACGACAAATAGCCGGGAGCATCCTTATGGAGTACTCCCGGCTATTCTTATCAGTTACATCTGTAATCAGATCGCCTGCGGTTGTTGCTCCGCAAACTGACTATTGTACAAATCCGCATAGAAGCCCTGACTTGCCATCAATTCCTCATGATTGCCCTGTTCAATCACGTTACCATGATCCATAACCAGGATCAGATCGGCGCCGCGAATGGTGGACAAACGGTGTGCAATGACAAAGCTCGTGCGATCCTTCATCAGATCATTCATTGCTTTCTGAATAAATACTTCGGTCCGTGTATCCACGCTACTCGTCGCTTCATCCAGAATGAGGATGGCCGGGTTCGCCAGAATCGCTCTTGCAATTGTCAGCAACTGTTTCTGCCCTTGAGAGATGTTCGACGCCTCTTCATTCAGCACCGTGTCATATCCATCAGGCAGTGTACGAATAAAGTGATCCGCATGTGCCGCAACGGCTGCCTTGATTACATCCTCTTCCGTAGAACCTTCTCGACCATAGGCGATGTTGTCCCGAATCGTTCCGTTGAACAACCAGGTATCCTGAAGCACCATGCCGAACAGACTGCGCAGCTTGCCACGCTCCATGTCCTTAATGTCGGCACCGTCAATCGTAATCTGACCATCCTGAATTTCGTAGAAACGCATTAACAGGTTGATCAGGGTAGTTTTACCGGCTCCCGTTGGCCCAACAATGGCTACCGTCTGTCCCGGTTTTACATCAATATTCATGTTATGAATGACCAGTTCATTTTCTTTATACCCAAAATTAACACCTTGGAACGCAACTGCACCTTTAGGCTGCTGTAATTGCACGGGTTGTTTGGACTCCGGAACTTCTTCCTCTTCATCCAGCAACTCGAATACCCGTTCTGCCGAAGCAATCGTCGATTGAATAATATTGGAGATATTTGCAATCTGGTTAATCGGTTGTGTGAATTGACGGGAGTACTGTGTGAAGGCCAGAATATCCCCGATAGAGATAGATCCGCGTGTAACGAAAATCCCACCAACCACACAGATCAGTACATAACCCAAGTTACCGACAAAACTCATGAGCGGCATAATAATACCGGAGATAAACTGGGCTTTCCAGCCGGATTCATACAGCTCTTCATTGACCTTCTCGAATTGCTGTACCGATTGTTCTTCGCGTCCAAATGCTTTGACGACCTTGTGTCCCGTGTACATCTCTTCGACATGACCGTTCAGTTCCCCAAGGGATTTCTGTTGACCCGCAAAGTGTTTTTGCGATCGAGATGCAACCAGCATCACAACAACTACACTCAACGGCAATGTCAAAACGGTAATGAGGGTCATCCATGGACTAATGGTCAACATCATGACGATAACCCCGACAATGGTAACTACAGACGTAATAAACTGTGCCAAACTTTGCTGAAGCGTATTACTGATGTTGTCCACGTCATTTGTCGCCCGGCTTAATGTTTCCCCGTGGGTACGGGAATCAAAATATTTCAATGGCAGACGTCCCACCTTGGCGCTGACCTGCTCACGCATATCATACACCACCCGCTGAGCTACGCCAGCCATCAAGTATTGCTGAACATACGAAAAGGCTGCACTAAACAGATAAAGTCCCACAAGCAGATACAATACTTTCATCAAGGCAGGAAAATCAATCCCGGCCCCCTGCACACCCTGAAGGATGGCAATAGCACCTTTACTGAGGATATCGGTCCCTTCCGCCATCACCTTTGGACTGATAATGCTGAATACGGTACTCAGAATCGCTGCCACCAATACACCCAGCAGACGATGCGAGTGTGGCTGGAGATACTTCATCAAGCGTCGCAGTGTACCTTTGAAATCTTTCGCTTTCTCAACCGGACCTCGCATGCCCATTCCGCCGCCTGGATGGCCTGGACCGACCGGGCCTGGGGGACGAGGTGACTTGTCTTCTCTGCGTTCACTCATGCGATCTCCTCCTCTGTCAGCTGGGAGGATACAATCTCGCGATACACTTCATTGTGCTCCAGCAGCTCTCTATGTGTTCCTGAACCAACAATCTGCCCCTCATCCATAACCAGAATACGATCCGCATCCATAACCGTACTTACACGCTGAGCTACAATAAGTACTGCTGCTTCCGTCGTTTCAGACTTCAAGGCAGCACGAAGCTTGGCATCGGTTTTGAAATCGAGAGCCGAGAAGCTGTCGTCAAAAATATACACTTCTGGACGACGAACAACTGCGCGTGCAATGGACAAACGTTGCTTCTGTCCACCGGATACGTTGTTTCCTCCCTGTGCAATGATGCTGTCGTAACCGTCTTTCATCTCGGTAATGAAGTTCTCTGCCTGAGCCGTTTGAGCGGCTCGAACAATTTCCTCCATCGTTGCATCGTCCTTCCCGTGGCGGATATTCTCCGCAACCGTTCCGGTAAAGAGGACTGCCTTTTGTGGTACAAACCCGATTTTGGCTCGCAGATCCTCCTGCCGAAGCTCACGCACATCCGTTCCGTTTACCCGGACGCTACCTTCGGTCACATCATAGAATCGTGGAATGAGACTGAGCAAAGTGGATTTCCCTGAGCCCGTGCCTCCAATAATGGCTGTGGTCTCACCTGGACGTGCTGTAAAAGTAATGCCTGACAGAGCTGAATTCTCTGCACCTGGATAACGGAATGTCACGTTATCAAATTCAATCGTGCCTTGCAGTGATTTCATATCACGAGGCTGCTCGGGATTGCTGAGATCCGGCTGCATATCCAATACTTCGTTGATCCGCTCTGCCGAAGCCGAAGCTCTTGGGATCATGACAAAGATAATGGAAACCATGATGAGAGAGAACATAATTTGCATCGCATATTGAAGAAAGGCAATCAGTGAACCAATGTTCATATTGCCGCTGTCGATCCGCAGTCCACCAAAATAAAGGATGGCAACCATCGACAAGTTCATAACCAGCATCATGACTGGCATTAATGTCGCCATGAGCACATTTACTTTAATGGAAACGTCTCTAAGGTCCGTATTCGCCCCATTAAAGCGAATACGCTCATGTTCCCCGCGATTAAAGGCACGAACCACGCGGATACCTGTTAATTGCTCACGCAGGACCAGATTGAGTCGGTCGAGTTTTTTCTGAATTTGTTTGAACATCGGCAAGCCCTTCGCACCAATCAGTGCAATAGCTCCGCCCAATACAGGCAGGACAACCAGGAAAATGGTTGATAATTTGGCATCCTGAGATACCGCCATGAAGATACCGCCGATACACATCATTGGAGCCATAATCATCATGCGCAGCATCATCGTTAATACGTTCTGAACCTGCGTTATATCATTGGTAGTCCGGGTAATCAGCGAAGCTGTACCCAGCTTGTCGAATTCCTGCAGCGAAAAGTTCTCCACATGACGGAACACTCTGCTGCGCAGTTTTTGGGCAAAACCACCCGCTGTACGGGAAGACAAATAACTGGCTGTTACGGAACAGATCGTGCCTCCAATAGCAATGACCAGCATCCAACCGCCAATCTGCCAGATGTACGGAATATCCCCTTTTACTATACCGTCATTGACGATATCCGCCATCAGGGTTGGCAGATACAGTTCGGCCAGCGACTGCAGCAGGACCAGACTCAAAATAAAGAAAATGGGGATTCGGTATGGCTTCAGCATGCGAAACAATTTCATCATGGCGTATCATCTCCTTGTGTGGACGTCTCCGTCTGTTGGAAAACCACTGTATCAAAAAAGGTATAAACCTTGGTCAACAACTCCGTCAAATGAATGCTTTCTTCCTCACCCAAATGCTCGACGAGCTGGTTGAACGTTTGCATGCGCTCCTCATGTGCCGCCCGAATAATGTTACGCCCTGCCTCCGTAATGGTAATACGCACAGCACGGCGATCCTTCGGGTCCATCGTTCGTTCCACCAGCCCTTCGTCCTCAAGGCCACGAATAACCGGGGTTATCGTTGGTGATTTCACCCGCAGTAACGCACTGATTTCCGATACTTTTAGCCCTGGGCGACTCTCATTCAGCTCTCTCTCAAAATCTGGCGGATTATCCCGCCAATCCAGACGTTCTCCCGGATGCGTACCATGCAGCAAACAAGCCAGCACCATAATTTCATTGTGATTGCGCCCATGAGGTTTATGTTGCCTCCATTTGCCTTTATTAAACTGCATGATGGAGTACAAAAGCTTCTGAGCGACCGGATCTATATCAGTCATAATGGATTCCTCCTTCTTTCTTTATCATTCCATTAGATATCCAACACCATAGGACATCTATTAAATAGCAGTACAATTAAATAGATGCACAATTAATTAGGTGTACTAAGTATATTATCGTAAGAAGCCAATGTCAAACATCTAAAAATAACCAATATAAACCCATAGCCCAGAGCCCACTTGCGCTTGATTATGGATTTTGTCATTTTGCCGTCATTGGAGCCAGATATACTTATTATGTGCAATTCCATGAATTCAACTTACAAAGAAGCTCCCATTCATTACTCCGGTGGATGATGATCCGGGGTAATGAATGGGAGCATTTTTACTACGATGGAAAAGGAGGAACTAGAGAATCTTCTTATTGCATAACTTGCATGATTAGGTGCGCTCGTTAAGCATCAAGACTGTGACGCCGAGACCGTTTTAGGCACTGAGGCAAACGGGAAATATTCTTTTGCATTGTTGTAGGCAATGCCCTGTACGATCTGACCGAGCAACTCCAGATCCTGCGGTGCCTCGCCCTGTTCAGCCCATTCACCGATGAGGTTGCAGACCAGACGACGGAAATACTCATGCCGGGTATAGGACAGGAAGCTGCGTGAATCGGTTAGCATGCCGACAAATCGGCTGAGCAGACCCACATTCGCCAGTGCCTTCATCTGAGCGAGCATGCCGTCCTTCGTATCATTGAACCACCATGCTGCGCCAAGCTGGATTTTGCCCGGAATGCCCCCGCCCTGGAAGCTGCCGATGATCGCCGCGAGCACTTCGTTGTCCCTTGGATTCAGAGAATACAGAATCGTTTTGGGCAGTGCTTGTTGCTGCTCCAACGCGTCGAGCAATCCAATCATCGCTGCGGAAAGCGGCGTATCATTCACGGCATCGTAACCAGTATCCGGCCCAAGCTTGGCAAACATCCGCGTATTGTTGTTACGGGCTGCATTAATGTGGAACTGCATCACCCAGCCCCGCTCTGCATACAGTTTGCCAAGGAATGTTAGCGTCACCGTCTTGTACATGTCCTCTTCCTCACGAGTTACCTTCTGACCCGCAAGTGCCTTTGCAAAGATGGCAGCTGCTTCCTCTCGCGTAGCCACACCGTAAGGGACATAATCAAGTGCATGGTCAGAGACTCTGCCGCCGACAGAATGGAAGAATTCCACCCGGGACTCCAGCGCAGTAAGGAATGATTCATAATCTGAAATGGCAGTGCCAGATGCCTGTGACAGCTTGCCCACCCATTCTGCAAAGGTATCGCGGTTCAATTCGAGCCCTTTATCCGGACGGAAGGATGGCAATACGGCTGTATCAAAGCCTTCGATCTCCTGAATCTTCAGATGATACTCCAGAGAATCGGTTGGATCATCGGTTGTGCACACAACAGTGACATTGGATTTGGTAATCAGATCACGTGCACCGAATCCGTCACTGTTCAGTTTGGCATTTACTTTTTCCCAGATGGACGGTGCGCTTGTCTCATTCAATACTTCGTAGACACCGAAATATCGCTGTAATTCCAGATGAGACCAGGCGTACAGCGGATTACCGATCATCATGGGGACCGTTTTGGCGTAAGCCAGGAAACGATCGTAATCGGTCACCCCTTCGCCTCCGGTCACATATTGCTCTTCAATTCCGTTTGCGCGCATGAGCCGCCACTTATAGTGATCACCGTATAACCAAGCCTCTGTAAGATTGCCAAAGGTTTTGTTCTCGTAGATCTCCTGAGGACTGAGGTGGCAATGATAATCAATAATCGGCATGTCTTTGGCATAATCCTCATATAACTTGATCGCCGTTTCATTGTGCAGCAAAAATTGTTCATCCAGAAAAGATTTCATTCGCCTCGCACGCTCCCTTTAGGTGAGTTTACGTTCATATGGGTTCACTTCCCATCTTTACGCTACACTGTTTATCATCAAAGTTCAATATAAAATGATAACGTTATCAAAAAAGGTTGATTTAGGCATATATTCGGGAACAAGGTATACTGGATTTAACGCAAGGATGCTGATCTGAAGATCACACAAGGAGATGAATTTGAATGAAAATTACTTTTCTCGGCACAGGAGATATGTTCAGCGTGGAGCAGCACCACAATAGTATGTTGGCTGAATTCGAAGACACTCATCTGGTCATTGATTTTCCGGAATCAAATGCCAAAGCACTCAAGGAATATGGATTCCCCATGACCGATATCCACAATGTGTTCATTACCCACCTGCATGAGGATCATATTAACGGTGTACAGATGCTGGGTTATTACGCACAGATCGTAGGCGACCGCAAACCCCGTCTGTTCATCCACGAACAATTGGTAGATCCGCTCTGGAACATTCTATCCCCCGGCATGCGCTACACAACGGATGGTGAACGTACCATGAGCGATTACTACGATGTCGTCCCCCTGCCAGATGGAGGCACATTTGAACTGGGCGGCGTGACATTTGAGACGTTTCGGACGCAACATGTTCCCGGTATGGTCAGCAATGGGCTTCTCGCTAAGCCTTACTTCTATTACAGTGCAGACAGTACACTCGACCAGGAACGGGTGGAGCAAGTTACCGCTGATGTGCAGCTGATTTTCCATGAATGTCATATGCACGATCTGGTGATCAAATCCCATACCTCATTGAAGGATCTGGAGCAGTTACCCGCGGAAGTGAGACAGAAAACCGTACTGATGCATTATCATGACGAGTACGCAGATGCGGACAAACGGGAACAATTCAACCGCGAGCATGATCTGCGGATGGTTGGCACGTTGGAATCATTTGAGTTGGAGTAGGTAAAATCATAAACCCCAGAAGCCTGGAGCATTTTCAATGGAACGAAGTGAGTTCAATCGAATGTGGGATACGATGAATCAGTATTTTGAAAAGTAATAACCTTACATCTCAAATAGATGAACCGGCAGCGTCTACTCGGATTCCTCATACGGAACTGGTGGGCGCTGCTTTTCTATTTTTCTTTCTCCCATGACTTCATATACTCAATCGTTCTCAGAGACGGATCGGCTTGGATATAAAAATAATCTTCCGTTCGCTGATCATTTGGGCCATAGGAAATTTTGATATACATATCTGCATAACGCTGGAGGTTATTGCTGTCGATCTCCGCCCTTGGCTTCAAGACGTAACTTCTGCTCAGACTCAATCCAAGCGGTTCCTCGTCAGGCCCTAAACTAATCTCGTGTGTATTGCTCACATTGGAATGAAATAACTCTCCGGCATCTATTCGATTTATCATGTTGGGATCGAGGGTGAAGGACTGAATGACATTATCCATGGGCACCCGAGCCTCATTCACCAAAATCTCATAAGAAATTCGGTCAACTCCGGATTCATGACTCACATCCACCTTTGCAGTCAAAGTATAATCATCTGGCGAGTTCTTCTGAAAGGACTCAGGTCTCTTCGTAACCCGCTCATTTAAATCTCTTCGCTCCGAATTCAACGTATACTCATCGGTCCGTTTCGGTTCGCCCGCTGGCCCCTGGTTTGGTCCCAAACTGCAAGCCCCCAGACACACGGCTATTACAAATAGATACATGACCAACGGGAAGAAACGATTCATCTCTCTTTTGGGCCTCATGCCATCCCTCCTTTTCTCCAATCCTCTGTAAAAAATATCGCTTATTACATTGTCTCATTTAGTTTTCGAACGCTCCATATTTGGATTATTGTACCATGTATTAAGATATGAAAACGAACTGTTTCTTTCTCATTTGATGTTTTTACTTGCAGCAGTGATTCGTTTGCCTATGGTGAGCCTTAACCCATGTTAAGCTGACGAATCTCAAACGCGTTAATCTGGTGATGTTGCTCCAATTGGCGCTATTTCAATCGTTTTTGAGAGTAATAAGGTTACTGAGATTCGCTAGGATTCCAATAACGCTAATCCAGTGCAAATAGTGCGTGCTGAGTTCGTTAGGATGGAATTTCAGTTGTACATAGGAAAATGCAAAGAACCACCTAAACATAGGAGTCTCAGCTCTCCTGTTCAGGTGGTTCAACGATCTTTCAACGATCTATATACTGTTTTCATATCAATCAGTCTATCTTTTCTTATCCTGCCTGGCACATGCCGTTACTCAGCGTCAGCACAGTCCTCATTTTGTTCGGGAAGGGCCCATACAGAGATACCTCCACCGCACACATGGAAGGTGGCCCAGCCGTCTTCCTCAATGGTAATCTGATCATCACAGCTCTTCGTCAGATCCACCCAGATTTCACCAGCACGATGCTCTCCGATGAACATTCTTTTCTCACCGTCATCCCCATTGGAGATAACTACCGCACAACCGGAGCCTTCGATTTCCTCTACACCACGACGTACCCAGCCAATTGTATTCGCGTGATCGAAGTAATCTTCCTGCTCTCCATACGCCTTGTTGCAACGGGCCGACAGCAGAATGTCCAAAATCTCTTTTTTGCCATCCACAGGTTCAGGTCCACCAATGCCGTAATAATCTCCGTAAAATACAACCGGATACCCATCGCGACGTAATAGCGTCAACGCATAGGCGCTCGGCTTAAACCAATCACCAATCCACGATTCCAACGCTTCATGAGGTTGGGAGTCATGGTTATCTACAAAAGTTACCGCATGTGTAGGATGGGTCTGCACCAAGGTATCATCAAAAATTTTGGAGAGATCAAAGTCTCTGCCTTTAAGCGAAGCCTCATGCAACTTGTAGTGAAGAGACACATCGAACAGGTCGATCTGATAGTCTACCGTATCAAGGAATTCACGACATGCATCCAGGTTCGAGTTCCAGAACTCACCTACGATGTAGAAATCCTGACCGCGTTTGCGGATCATCTCTGCTGCGAACTCCTTGATGAATTCGTGGTTGATATGCTTGATGGCATCCAGCCGGAACCCACCGCATTGGAGGGTATCAATCAGCCATTTCCCCCAATCGATCATCTCGCGCCGAACATCCGGGTGGTTGTAATCTATATTGGCAAACATCAGATAATCGTAGTTTCCAAACTCATCATCGACATTCTGATTCCAGTTCTTGTTCTCACCTGCGATGCGGAATACACCGCTCCGTTCTCCCTTGGCATCAAAGTCCGTGCCATTGAAATGTTCGGAGTTCCACTTAAAGGAGGAGTATTGATCTCCGCGACCCGGGAATGTGAATTTGGTCCAGCCCTCAATTTCGAACGGCTCAGAAATTTCCTTCGTTCGATCATTCGGATCAACCTCGATCACTTTGAACACTTCCGTCTCATCTGCTCCGGCCTTGTGATTCATAACCAGATCCACATAGACGGCGATTCCGTTCTTCTGACACTCGGCAATGGCCTCCACCAGTTCCTGCTTGGTGCCATATTTGGTCCGTACGGTACCCTTTTGGTCAAATTCACCCAAATCATACAGATCATATACACCATAACCTGTATCCTCAGCTGATACGGCTTTGGTCACAGGAGGCACCCATACCGTATCAATGCCTTTAGCTTTCAGTTCCGGGGCCATTTCAGCCAGTCGCTTCCAATGATCTCCGTCTGCAGCCAGGTGCCATTCAAAAAACTGCATCATGGTATGATTTCTCTTCATTATAACCGACCTCCTTGATTGCTTTCGAAGCGGACCGCGGAACGGATAGGGTAATTCGCCGTTGTTCGTTCGTTGCTAACCAAGTTATAACCCTTTCACCCTACCCTTCAATCATATAAAGGAAAGAAATCTGAGAAAAATGTTAAACTTCTTGGTTCAGCATTTGCCTGATTCCATTGAAATTGCTGTGGAGATGCATCATATTCAAATTCGTTTATAGTCCCGCCACTCCTCTGGCAGGAGAGAACGATACGGTTCTTGGATAAAACGATCGTCGACCAGCACCAACACACCCTTGTCTTCTTCCGTTCGAATCAGCCGTCCACCCGCCTGCAGCACCTTATTCATACCCGGGAAAATATAAGCGTAATTGAATCCGTTACGTCCTGTCCGATCATAATAATCACGTAATACGTTGTTCTCCAGACCAATCTGCGGCAGCCCCGCACCTACCACAACAACACCATTCAAGCGGTCTCCCGGCAGATCGACACCCTCAGAGAATACGCCACCCATGACGGCAAATACCAAGCGTGTTCGTTCAGGATTCGGCTGAAATCCATCCAAAAACTGCTCCCGTTCCAGTTCGTTCATGCCTTGCTTTTGTATGACCGTATCCGCTTCATTCGGAAGTTGTGCATAGGTTTCATATATCTCGCGCATATAAGGATAGGAAGGAAAGAAGACCATCAGATTGCTGCGCGGCCATTCACTTACCAGCTGTTGCAGCATCTCCGCAATGGGTCGCCGGGATTGCTCCCGATCCTTATATCGCACAGATAAGGGCAGGAGTCTCACATCCAATTGTTCGCGCTGAAATGGTGATGGAATCTGCAACGTATAATCCTCTTCCTCTGCACCCAGCATATCCCGATAATAGCGAAGGGGTGACAATGTGGCCGAGAAATGAATGAGGGAGCGGAATCCTTTGGCCGTCTGACGAAGCAGTACCGAAGGATCGAGACAGAATAACTTCACTCTCACTTCACTTCGAACACACTCTGCATACGTAATAAAACGTTCATCATACAGCTTGGCAATGCGCAGGAAATTCTGTGCCGTGAAGTAGGCATCCAACAGCAGCTGATCCGTCTCGGCATTTCCCGAACCACCTTCAACAAGACATTGCTCCGCGACCATGACAAAAGGCTCCAGTCGTTCAATCAGTTCCTCCGGCGCCTCCTGCTGGATAATCTTCCCTTCTTCTCCACCGTTTTTCCGAAGGGTAATCAGATACTTATCAATGGCCCCGGTGTAATCAACAATGGCTTTGGCAGCAGGCACACTACTATCCAGCGACTGGAACTCTCTTTTCACATCCAGAAATACGGCCTTCTCCAGCTCGGCGGAAAACATCATTCGGCCACGATCGACCAGATTATGAGCCTCATCTACCAGTAACACCGTCTTGCGTTTCTGCTCCTCCAACATTCTTTTCAGAGAGATCCTCGGATCGAAAATATAGTTATAATCGCAGATCACCGCATCGGCTGCATACGCCGCATCCAGTGAAAACTCAAACGGACACACCCGATGTTTGCGCGCATACTGCTCGATGACCGGACGTGTCATCAACGTCTCATGTTCCAGCATGTCCAGCACGGCCCCGTTAATACGGTCATAATATCCTTCACACATGCCACACTGCCCCGTATCACAAGCTTCCTCTTCCTTAAAACAAATCTTGTCCTTCGCGGTCAGACTGATCACATGCATCTTCAATCCTTCCGATTGCATCCGGGCAAAAGCTTCTTCTGCCGCCACCCGTGTCGTCGTCCTCGCGGTCAGATAGAACAATCGGCTTGCTTCGCCTTCGCCAATCGCTTTGACCGTGGGGAATAGCACGGACATCGTTTTACCAATGCCTGTTGGTGCTTTGGCCATCAATCCCTGACCCTCACGGATCGTCTTGTATACGGCTCCTGCCAGCTTCCGTTGTCCTTCCCGATATTTGCGAAAAGGAAACGGCAGCTCTTTCACACTGATATCTCGCTTTTCTTCATACGCAGCAATCATCTCTGCATACGGCGCATAGCCGGCAATCACTTCTGCCGCAAACTGCTCCAGTTCCTCTCGTTCTGCCATTCGGCGAAACCGTCTTTCTTCATGATTCACCGAGTGTACATACGTAAGCTGTACCTGCATACGTGGTTCATCCTGCTGAACGGCGTACATATAGGCATACATCATGGCCTGCGCCCAATGCACGGGAAGCCCCTCACCTAGCTCGTCCAGATTGCCCGCAGTGGATTTGATCTCATCCACCGTCAACTGACCGTCCAGACGAATTAGTCCGTCACATCGCCCCTCCACCACATAGGTCAGATCCCCATGTTGGATCTCAGCTTCGAGCACAATCTCTTTTAAATCCTCTTCGGTGTACTCCTTCTGTACCCGCTGATGAATTCGAGTTCCCTCCTGCATCGATGCATTGGTCCGGAACCCTGGACGTATGCTGCCACTACGGTACACATACTCCACCAAAGGTCTAACCGATATCCGAATTGTTGTTGTCATACGATCACCCGTTCTGTTTGTAGTGACTCTACTTTATCATGAAAAGACGTGCCCAAACCAGTTGATCCGCCGATTGGACTCGCACAATCCCATATGCTATCTTGAGGTATATAAGTTGAACTAGTTAATGTTACACTTGCCACTCCGATGACAGAACAACCTTCCGATCGCTGTTACCCCCAGATTTTTTTGATCCCCCTTGATGGGGAAAATCCGGTGATAGCGTATGCTTCCGATGTAGCTTTCTTTCAGAAAGCTTTCAGGCGCACGTTTTGCTTCTTCAGGTTATTTCTGTCCTCTGCGTTCTCGTGTAAACGTATAGTTTAACTTACATGGATTGTATTTATATAAGGAGGCAGCTTCTATGTATATCTATTTGGTTCCTTCACCGATTCCGGATGCGCTTGCTGCATACCCGCATCTGACTTTGCGAAGCGAAGAGCACGTGCGTCTGGCTATTGAATCCGCAGAACGCCTGATGAATATCGAGTCTGATGATAACGTTGCCGCATATGAAGCTTTCGATGCCGCAGGCTCCTGGACTGGCGGTGGTTACGCTGTTCTCAACAATATCCCTGTCACAGAGGATGGTCGTAACGATTTTGAAGAACGGTTTAAGAACCGTGCTCGCAAGGTAGAAGACGAGCCTGGCTTTGTCGGAATTCGTGTGCTTCGTCCTCTCAAGGATGACACGTATGTCGTACTTACACTCTGGCAGTCGGAGGAACATTTCAAAGGCTGGCAGGAATCCCAGGCATATAGTCACGCTCACCGAAACCGCAGTACAAGCGAAGGGCTGACCGCACAGAAGCCCACCATGTTCCCCAGATCTTCTTACGTCACAACGTACACGATAGAATAACGGATTGGGCCACATCTGGCTTTCATCACAGTAGCCCATGTTTTTTCAAACCTCTTCCTGCGTGGAAGAGGTTTTTTGCCATCAATTGTTGAAGGCTATTATTTTTGACACAGCATGCTGTGATAGGATAATACTTGTTAAATGAAACTTCGGAAGGGAAGGCGGTACCTTTTCACGCAGTTCACTCACCCGATTTCTAAGCGGACCGTATATATTCTTTACCATTATCATGATGATCAAAAGCTCACTGGCCTGGATCGTTATCTTCGATGACATCCCTCTCTGGAAACCACTGCTGACCGAATTGCCGCTCATCTGGATCGGCTTCTGTCTAATTGAGTGGTTTGCTGCCAAGCGGCGGATGTGGATGTACCTTGCCGTGAATCTGCTGCTCTCGGGAATTTTCTTTGCAGCCATTATGTACTACAAATATTATGGTGTGATCGTTAACTATCACGCACTGGCACAGGTGAATCAGGTGACCTCGGTCAAGAGCAGCATGTTCTCTTTGCTTGACCCCTATTATTTGTTTATTTTTGCAGACGTTCTGATCATTGGGGGGATACTCATTCTTCGTCGGATCAAGCTCGGCAGTACAGAACGCCCGCATCGTATTCCGCTTGAACGACGTGCCAGAAGACGGGTTGCCTCGGTCATTCTGACCCTGTCCATGATCCTGTGCATGCTTAACATCTATCCGAATCGGGCCAGCATGAGTGAAATTACACAAGCAGAACAGATGGGCATCCTCGGTTACGAGGCGTATACCATCCTGGATCCACCTGATGAATTTGTGCCCATTGCTCACATTGATCAGGCTGACATCGACCAACTGAAGCAAACGACTGAACTTCCTGCGATTGTCGAGCAGGGTGCAGCGAGCGGACGCATCGTGATTATGCTCCAGTTGGAATCGTTTCAGAACTTTCTGATTGGATTAGAGGTAGATGGACAGGAGATTACGCCTAATCTAAATCAATTGGCTAGACAGAGCCTGTATTTTCCGAACTTTTATCAGCAAGTGGGACAGGGAAATACATCGGATGCTGAATTTGTTGTGAATACATCGTTCTACACCCCGCCGAACGGGGCAGCAACGACTGTATATGCGGATAAAGCTCTGCCGAGTCTACCCAAGTTGATGTCAGCAAACGGATATCAGACAGCCACATTCCATACGAATGATGTTCGATTCTGGAATCGGGATCAGTTATACAAGGCACTTGGATTCGACCAGTATTATGATATTGATTATTTCGGCACACAGGATTCTATCGCTTTCTCGGCCTCGGATGAAGTACTGTATTCCAAAACACTGGATAAGCTGGAATCTATACAGCCTTCGGGTGATCCCTTCTATGCCCATATCATCTCCATGTCAGCCCACCACCCGTACACTTTGCCTGAAAACAAGGTGAAGCTGACGCTGCCTGAGCGTTACAAGGATACGTTGCCCGGTGACTATCTGATATCGCAGCATTATGCAGATCAGGCGGTTGGACAGTTGATTGCGGGATTGAAGGAACGGGGATTATGGGAAAATAGCCTGCTCGTCTTGTACGGGGATCACCTGGGACTTCCCATCTATTCACTGGATCGGGAAGACAAGGTCCTTATGAAAGAGTTGTATGGTCGGGAATACACATCAGCAGATATGATTAATATTCCACTCATTATCTCGGCCCCTGGCGTTACCCCGGGTGTACAACTGGAACAGATCGGAGGCCAGGTGGACATTCTGCCAACGATTGCCGGACTCACCGGAGTATCACTGAAAGATCAATTACACTTCGGACAGGATTTGTTGCGTGAAGGCGGAAATCTTCTCCCCGAGCGTTATTACCTTCCTTCCGGGTCGGTGCTAAACGATGCTTCTCTCTTCATACCGGCGAAAGGCTACGGGGATGGGACGCATTATTCCCTAGCTGATGCCGGCAGACAGGATGCCGAGCAACAGCAGATGGATGTTCCTTCGGACGAGACGCCGCAGATTTTGGCGGACAAGTTACCTTCAGCATTCGCCACGCCCAATGACAGTGTGGTGCACTCTTCACGGTTTATAACCAAAGAACAATATGATCGGGCATTGGATCTTGCACATTTGTCCAACAGTTATTTGAGCCAGCTACGGGATCGAAAGGCTACACAATAATTGAATCTTTTCACTCGAACTCATCCATGCGGCGACCTTCCTCTTTACCATAGAGAGAACGGTCGCTATTTATTTTCAGAACCAGACTAGGGGCCTATCCATTCGTGAGCAGACCATCAAAGAGCCAGTTGCCTTCCTCGGAACGAATGAAATAGATATCCAATGCACCGTTTCCATCAGACCATACTATAGCCATATGTAAAATGACACGATCTGAATCCAGAGGATTAAATCCACGGTACTCCAAATTATTCAGGCTAACGTTTTGCAGGAAAGGGACTTCGTAATCCCCCTGTTCCAGTTTCGAAATAATGATATTGTTCTGCTTCGAAATTTCTATGTTCGGAGAAGACAAAGATTCAAGATATGTATAGTTATTGGATTGCATCGCCGCTATCAGTTTAAACGTTATGTTCAGCGTTTCTCTTAAACTTTCTACCTCTTCCTGCTCCTTTGCGTTTTTTGCATCTTTTTCCTTCTGGTTGTTTCGTATCTGCTCCTTCAGCAGTTCATTTTCCTTCCGAATTTGTTCGGTATCTATGGCATCCTTGCGTTCCCTCTCCTGTACATCTGGTAGTGAAGCATCGTCACTCGAACTGCAGGCTGTTAAAAATAAAGCGAGCATCCATATCAACAAGATTCTGCTTTTTCTCATCTAATCCCCTCCTTAATAAAAATGAATACAAACACATACCTTCCATATTTATGGTAACATATCCCATACGAAAGAAAAGAGTATCTCGTTCGTTCTAAAAAATAAATAAAAAAGACCCGAACCCTGTTAGTCCAGGCACGGGTCTTTCATATGATTACAACGGCAGTAGCGCAACCGACTTGCGAGCAGTCAATTGCTCTACCATGGCAAGCCATTCCTGCGGTTTGTTCGGTAACACCGCATAATATCGATTCAGGAAATCAGCCACCAGGCTTGCTGGCAGTTCACCAAGGGACTCATCGCCTGGCATAAAGCACAGATCCAATCCGCCAACTGCTTCACCGTCACCTTGCCAGGATGGATGAACATATGGGAAGTCCAGACGCTGATATCCCAGATGGGACAGCACTTCGCGACGCACATACGGGTCCATCGGCTTGATGCCGCCAAACTCATGATCCTGACTCAGATAAGGGTTATAGATTTCGGCAAACATGCCGAACAATTCTTTCCCGTTCGCCGCAGCCAGCTTTTGGAGATCACGCTTGCGGTGATTCGCCAGGAAACTGCCGATCCCCAAGCCTTCGCGCCCAATAATCGTAAAGTCCGTCATGGCTACGTTCCAGTCCTCGTAATAACGGTACTCCGTTGCTCCAACAACCTGTCCTTCATGCACTGCCACGAACACCCGAATACCCGGATCTTCCAAAGGCTCTGCCCACAGAGGGAAGTCCAGCACTTCTTCCCGCGGGAAAATCTCCTGCATCAACTTGTGCATTTGGGCAAACAATGGATCTTTAATAGATGTAATACGCGTGAATTCCATGGATAAATCCCCCCTTGATCGATGATGTATTTCCTTTAACATTTTTTTATTTGAACGGATTCCGCCACTCCATCAGAGCAGCATAGTTGCAGGATTCCTCATCGTCCAGATAGTCCGCCGTCACACCAACCAGCATGCGTCCACAACGAAGCAGGAACGATATTACTGGATCACGTCTCTCTCCCGCTGCTACCTGATTCAGATATTCCTGCGCAGACAGTTGGTCTGCAACCAGATGATAACCTGGCATTCTGCCGGCTCCTAGTAACCGATCCATACCCTGTGCAATCACAAGGTGGTACATCGCCTGCATCATAAGCTGAGCCAATCCCCACTTGCGGTACTTTGGTCGAACACAGAGATCGACAATATACAGCGTGTTGCCCTCCGGGCGGTGGTTACGAATATAACCGTCATCCGTTACTTCGGCCCAGGTATGACTTGCTGGATGTGCAGGGTCCCACTGCATCCGTAGCGAAGTCATCGAGCCAGCCAACTCTCCATCCACTTCAATACAGATGGCACCCTCCGGGTAATGCTGCACATGACTGGTGAGCTGCTCGCGACTCCAGAGCAGCTCTTCCGGATAAGGAGGAGGGAAACTCTCCGCCTGAATGCGAATGAGTTCCTCAAAGTCGGCAGTAACATAATTGCGGACAACTGCCTTTACCCTTTTGCCACTTTGCTCCGGGTCAGTGATCAGCATTTCTTTGATATACATGTTGCCGGTTCACCCCTTTCCACTGACAAAATGAATTCCCTACTCTGTTTCGCTTCGGTTTTAAGAGCAACTCGCTACTCCCAATCGGTATACAGATCAGTACGGCGGTCACGCCAAGTCGTTACCGATCCACGTTCGCGCACCTCATACAGCAAGTCCAGATCCAGATCGGCGGTCACAATCATATCGTTGTTAATCTCACCCTCGGCCAGAATGCCACGTGGCGGGAACGGAATATCATTCGGCGTAATAATTGCAGCCTGTCCATAGTTGGCACGCATGAAGTCAACGGTCGGCAGGTTACCCACTGTTCCGGTTAACACAACATACACCTGATTCTCCACCGCGCGGGCATGACTCGTATAACGCACACGATAGAATCCATGACGATCGTCCGTACAGGAAGGACAGAAAATCACATCAGCGCCTTTGGCTTTGGCCATCCGAACAATTTCCGGGAACTCAATATCGTAACAGGTCAGCATGGCTATACGGCCTTTATCGGTGTCGAACACCTCAAGTCCATCTCCGGGAGCCATATTCCATTCCTGTACTTCGGTTGGCGTAATGTGAATCTTGTCCTGACGTGCGATACGACCATCCGGGTAGAACATGTGGGCTGTGTTGTACAGCTTCCCCTCACGGCGAATGACGTGAGTTCCCCCGATGACGTGCATGCCGTACTTGGCAGCAAGTGACGTGAACAGTTTTTCATATTGCTCCGTAAAGTTTGGCAGATCCTCAATTGTCAGTGCATTGCCTTGTTCGTCCCCAATGGACATTAATTGCGTTGTGAAAAATTCCGGGAACAGCACAAATTCGGTTCCGTATTCATTAGCTGTCCGTATGTAATGCTCAGCCTGAGCGGCGAACTGCTCAAACGAGCTGATTGTGTGCAGTTGGTATTGTACAGCGGATACCCGCAGTTTCATCTTCGTACACCTCCACCATTATTATGCTTCCATTGTAACAACGATCCGGGGTCAACAAAAGAGTATTTACACTGGGCACTACAATGACAGAACAACCTACCGATCGCCCCCTCACTCACCCAGCATCGACTGCGTGAATCCGATCCACTCTCTCGTGGCAAATGAAAGATAGCGGTCCTTCCGCCAAATCATACCGAGCTGCCATGGAATCACCGGTTCCACCACGGGTATGATGCGCACACGCATATGGTCCACCTCACGACAGATTGTCTCCGGCAGTAAGGCCACCCCCAGATTGGCGGCAACCATTGCGCTGAGCAGATCCCACTGAGAGCTCTCATATACCACCCGGGGTTGGAACCCGGCATGCTGGCAAGCCACAATAATCCGGTCATGCAACGCAAAATCCTCCCGAAACAGTACAAAGGCGTCATTTTCCAGTTCATGTAATGCAACCGACTCTTTCCCTGCAAGCGGATGTGAAGGGTGTACGAGCAGGTTCAGCTTCTCTTTCACAAACACAAAATGATCCAACAGCTCATCCACGGTTGGTAGTACGGCAACGCCAATATCCAGTGCACCGCTGATCACATCGGCCTCCACTTTTTTGGCACCATCCTCAAATAGCTGAATGGTCACCTGCGGGTAGGCTTTATGAAATTCACCAATGATCATGGGGAAAAAGCTGGACCCTACCATTGGCGGCAAGCCGATCCGCAGATGCCCTTTCTTCAGATTCATCAGATCGTCCAATTCGGACGACAGACTGCGGAATGATTTTTCAATCTCAAGTGCCTGACGAAAAAACACATGGCCCGCATCGGTTAGTTTAACTTTCTTGCCATAACGGTCCAACAACGTGATACCCAATTCCTCTTCAAGACTCTTGACCGTCTTGCTGATCGTAGGCTGGGTGATATACAGAACTTCAGCGGCTTTTGTGAAGCTCTGCTGCCGGGCAACTTCCAGAAAATATTGCAAATGGCGGATATCCATCGGTTGATCCCCACCTCTCATAGACAAATGGAATAGTAAACATTCTTAATATGCATTTTACTCATGAAAGAATGCCATGTAAAATTTATGATATCAAGTGAATCATTTTCATTTTCATAACAACTCAAACGAATACGTTGATTATACAAGGAGGGATTGAAGTGAAAAAATGGGGCCTCGGTATTGCACAAGTTGCGCTCTTGATGGTTTTTTCACTGCTTATGGACCTGTTGGCCCGTACTCTCCATCTTCCTGTACCAGGTTCAATCCTCGGTATGGTTGTGTTATTCATTCTGCTTCAGACCCGTGTCGTGAAGCTGCGCTGGATTGAAGTTGGAGCTGCCTGGTTGCTTGGTGAACTATTGTTATTTTTTATCCCGTCAGCCGTTGGCATCATGAACTATATGCCCATGCTCGAGCATGACGGATTGCAGATTTTATTCATCGTACTGCTTAGCACTTTCCTGGTCATGTCCTGCACAGGCCTGGTTGCTACACGAATTGCCAAACGAAAGGAGCGTCACACCGGATGATTGGATTCCTCTGCCTGCTGTTAACCGTCGGTATCTATTGGGTTACCAAACGAATATATCGCAATCTGCCGAAAGTATATCTGTCTCCACTGCTCATTACGCCGCTCCTCGTCGTTGGCATATTGCTCGCAACGGGAACGGATTATGTCACGTATAGCAGTGGCGGCAAATGGCTGAGTCTGCTGCTTCAACCGGCCACCGTGGCTTTTGCCGTACCGCTCTATACCTTTTTCCATGTACTCAAAAAACATATTTCCGAGATTGTCTTCAGTGTCATGACCGGTTCGGTCGTTGCGGTACTTTCTTCTGCCCTGCTGGCCAAATGGTTGCGCCTGGATTCAGGGCTAGTCCACAGCTTGATCCCGCGCTCCATTACTACACCCATTGCCATGAACGTATCGGCTACGATCGGTGGCATTCCCGCAGTGACAGCTGTTTTTGTTATTATGACTGGCCTGCTCGGGGTGATTATGGGACCTTCTATCGTCAAAATGCTGCGCATTGATGGGGAGATTGCACGAGGCACACTGTTTGGAACCGGTGCCCATGGCACAGGGACATCCAAGGCGTTTGAACTGAGTTCCCTGACGGGTACCATCTCCAGTATCTCCATGGTACTAGCTGCATTGTTCACTTTAGCCGTTGCACCCGTGCTCTCGAAACTTATTTTCCCATAATAGTTGGCATTATCCCACTTTTTTGAAATATTATTGTTGTATTAAAGCCCTTTCTTCCTTACAATAAGGACAGGTTTTAATTGTGAATAATGCGGGGGAGATGCGATGAAAAGAACCGGAATGAAGAGATCTCTGGACCGTCTTGGACGAATTGTCCTTCCCAAAGAAATGCGGGATACGATGGAAATCCATATCGGCGATCCGCTCGAGTTTTTCATTGAAGGGAAAGAGTTGATTTTAAGAAAGTACAAATCAACATTATGTATTTTTTGCGGTGACATGGATACACAAATGTATTTCAAAGAACAATTCATCTGCCGGACTTGTGCAATTCAATTAAAACACCCGGATGACTCTCCCAACTGGTTCGTACCTCAGAACAAACAGGCTCCTGCACCCGTGGAGCGTCCTGCTTCCAAATCCGCCTCATTCTCATCTCCCGCCAGGGAAGAAGGGACCACAGCTGACAACCAAGAATACCCGGACTTGCGACCGAAGACGGCACGCATGCTGCAACAGATGAAAGAAATTGTTGAACAGAATCCCGGTTTGGCTCAACAGCAAATTGCGGAAAAGCTTGGCATCAGCCAAGGACGCGTCTCTCAATTAAAAAAGTTACTATAATCAAAATGGCATTCGATCATTTATAGTCAGAAGACCTTCCGATCAGGAAGTCCCGCTGCAAGAGAACCCGTTGTTTTTCGTGGGTTCTTCTTTTTTATATTCATATCGTAATGGAAAGGAGTTCTATGGATAAAATTCTGTATTTATCACAATTCGACCTCATGTCCTCCTTGTCAGAGGCAGACCTGATTGAAATGGATGGGATGACTTCTATTACGACCATACCCAAAAACAGACAGATCCAGACACCCGATACGTTTACAGAAGGTTTCTATTTTGTAAAACGGGGGAAGGTTCGTTTATATACATTGAACCCGGAGGGCAAGCAGTTCACTCTCGATATTTTGACGGAAGGTAACGTGTTTGGAGAAATGAACGGAATCTCTCTCGGAACACGTGCCGTTTATATTGAAACGATGGAGGAGTGTGATATTTGCCTGATGAACAAACAACGTTTTGAACAGTTTCTGATTGAACATCCGGAATTTATGATGAGACTGATGAACGTACTAAGTGAGCGGATCAAACGAATGAGCGAGTTGACACAGACGCTGGCACTCGGGAACCTGCATGAAAAGGTGATACATAATCTCTTCCGGCTGGCTGAACAGTTGGGATGGATCGAAGAAGATGAGTACTGCCGGATTCAACTCGGGCTTACCCATCAGGAGATTGCCTGGATGGCAGGAGCCACACGGGAATCGGTTACGATTGTAATGCAAGAGTTAGCAAAAGCTGGCCGTATTCGTACCGGATTCAAATCAGTCTCCCTTCATCGTGACGAAATCGCCACCCTTCGGAAAATAACTGCCCACTTGTAAGATGCCTTACATCCCTGTTCTCCAGCCAGTTGTATTGTATAACGCATGACGCTATACAACCAAGGAGGAATATACTGTTGAATGCTAAGCCAGATCTATTTATCCCTGAAGACATTCTCCTTCGCAAAGGTGCCCGTAAAGCAACGGAAATCCCTGAGCATATCCGCAATTGGCTACAAGCAGGACATATCGAATCGGTCAATCTGACCGAATGGCTGGCTGTAGATCATGTTTCTCTTTTTCAGAAGGTTACCCATGAATGGGGAATGGATGCCGAAACCCGAGCAATTATAGAGCAGTTAAAACAGAGGGATGAGCAGCGGATCATGAAAATCATCCCGGCCATAGCCATGCAATGGCTTAATCTGTTGAAACGTCTAACAATGAATGAACGAACGAATCTCTTTCGTTCCATTGCAGAACATCGTTCAGACAGTGTTCGCTGCTGGGCGGCGTATGTCATTGGACTGGATTCCCATCTGAACCTGACTGAAAAGTTGGAGCAGATTCGCCCCTTTGCAGCAGATCATCACTTTGGTGTAAGAGAAATTGCCTGGATGGCTGTACGGGAGTCCATCTCTGCCGAATTATCCTCAGCCTTGCAACAGTTAATCCCCTGGAGCGTTGACCCTGATCCACTGATCCGTCGCTTTGCCATAGAATCAATCAGACCTCGTGGCGTCTGGGCCAAGCATATTCAGGAGTTAAAAGAAAATCCGGCCATGGCCCTTCCCTTGCTTGACGCGGTGAAATCCGATGCCCATAAGTATGTGCAGGATTCGGTAAGTAACTGGCTGAACGACGCCAGCAAGACCAATCCAGAGTGGGTGCGGCAGGTCTGTGCCACTTGGACTCAGCAGTCGGATACCCAACATACGCGGCGAATCGTTACACGTGCCACGCGAAGTCTTACATAAAAAAAGATGACCACCGCTCACTGGCAGTGGTCATCTTCTGCATAGGCATCCGCGTTTACATTCCTTTTGACAGGAATACCTTTTCCTCGGTAAATAGCCCAATAACGTTCCCTCTTATCTTTAACTTACGCCTGAATCGCGTCCATCTGGCCTTCTTCTTCCGCTTCCAATCTGCGCATACCCACAACCAGGACAATGATGTTAGCTACCAACAACACAGCCGGGAACGGAACAGCAGCGTATTGTACATAGATCAGATGACTTCCCACGGCCCCAATCAGAATGAATGTCAGTATGCCAGAAGCCAGGATGCGAGTCCGTGGAATCAGCAGTCCTACTGCACTAAGCAACTCCGCAGCGCCCAGCAGATACATCGTCCATGTCGGATAAGAGAAACTCTCGAATGTCTGAATCATCAGGTCTGCTCCACTAATCTTATTAAACCCCGTCATGACGAACACACCTGCAAGAATAACCAGAAAAATATAACCCAAAATTTTGTTCATATGTAGATCCTCCTGTAACAAATTAGTTATTCCCACTATGTAATGATTACTTTTGCTGCACATTGTAAAAAAAGAATCTATGTAAAAGTTCCCAAAGGTCACTCTGTTTTCAACCATTCAGCCCAGTTCAATTTTCAGAATAGTACGCGTTCATATTATACGTATTATTTATCACTAACTTACTTTTGTGAAGTTAGTATATAATAATAATATAATTTCTTCAAGTAATTTTTCGCTGTATGATGTATAATACATACAAAAGGTATGTTACAGTATATTTTGTAGTAACCCTCATTTACTTGGATGTCCTATATTCTTAAAGCGGCAGAAACCATGTCCTTTCATATACAACTTGCGAAGAAAATAATCATGAATCGAGGTGAACACGTTGAAACTGAAAAAAGTAAAAGCACCAAGTCCCTGTATGATCACTCAAGCCATAGACATCATAGGCAAGAAGTGGGTACTGTTAATCATGTACCAACTGTTGTCCGGACCCAAGCGGTTTACGGAGCTTGAAGCAGAGATGGCGATCAGTGGACGACTTTTATCGGAGCGATTGAAGGAAATGGAGACGGAAGGTATCGTAACCCGACACATGTTTCCAGAGATACCTCCCCGTGTAGAGTATGAATTGACACCTAAAGGCAGAGCCATTGAACCTGTCATTGATCAGATCTACAGTTGGTCATCCGACTGGTTGAAACAGCAGAAATCCGAGTAGTTGAATTGCTGCTTAATAATCTCTACTCAACATAAATACGCCTGAATCAGGCTGATCTGCGGATCATTCCCTGATTCAGGCGTATTTATATTACCTTCAACTTTTTAATGAGAGAGATGTCTTGAAGGCTGAAGCTGTACAGGCAGACCGGAATCTGCCGATGCCAGCGCCGCCGACGTAATCTCCTGTGTACGGCAGGCATCGGCATAATCGGACAGAATTCGTGAACGGTCTCCCGTACGCAGGGCATGAATGAACGCTTCATTCTCACGCTCGTATGGATTATGTCCTGCCGGAATCTCCAGACCTGCCATCGCATGTTTTGCCGCACTTGGCAGAAGCAAACGTTCTGGCGTCCAATCCCACACGCCTGCATCCGTGTAGAACTGGAGCCCTGCGCCGCCCTCTCCGTCTGGCAACAGACATGTATTGGCGATACTTGCAATCGCTCCACTTTCCAGCTTGAGCGTCACATTCGCCACATCGGCAACGGTGACATGCTCATGCTTCTCATGCATGCTTCGCTGAGCTGCTACAGCATATACCTCCGTAACTTCTCCTGCACAATACCGAAGCAAGTCTACAATATGTGTAGTCTGCTCTACGAATTGTCCTCCTGAACCATCCTGACGCCGCCACCAGGCGACCCCTGGCATTCCGCCCATCCACCGGCCAAGAGCCATGCCGACCGTCTGTTCTTTCATCGCTTGCTGCAGGACCTGCGCAGCCTCCTGATAACGGAAATGGTATCCGACAGAGGTTAACAATCCGCTCTTTTGCACCTGATCCAATACCTGACGCGGAACATCCATTCCGGTGCTCAAAGGTTTCTCCACCAGGAATGGAATACCGCGGCGGATTAATTCGGACTCAATCGATCCGTGAGACATCGGAGGCACACAGATATACACCGCATCCAGCTTCTCACCATCCAGCATATGTTCAAGTTCCCCGTAACCAACTGCATCATAAACGGAGGCCATAGCCTCTGCCTTTTCGAGCGATGTTCCACAGACACTCGCAACACGAACACCTTCCATCCGTGCGAGAATATCCGCGTGCACCTTACTGAACCAGCCTGTTCCAATGATTCCGATCTGTAATGTCATGGATGTAATCCCCTCTCTATGTTACACGCTTACATGTTCCATTCGACTCTTGACCTTGAAATCCTGCCTCAGATTTTGCCGGATGCTTCCAGCAACAGCTGATCCAGTTCCTGTGTATGCTTAACCTCTTGCTCTTCAGACCATTCCAAACGACCAGCCATATACGAGATAACCGCTGCTTTATAGCGACGGACTTCATCAATACGGAAGAATAAATCACCTGTTCTTCGTACCAAAAAGTCAGACGGGGTTACAGCCATCTCTTCATCAATCGCGTAACTTAACATCAACAGTAGCTCCTGTGGCATGCCATGAAGCTCAGCCTTGGTGCGTGGGTCAGGCATTCGCTCATACAGTGCCTTCACATTGGAACCATACGTGCGGACCAGCCGCTCCGCAGCAGGCCGGGCAAGCCCGAGAGCAACACCGTCCTTGATCTTGCGCTCTGCATACGATACAAATCCAGCCGATCCCCCTACATCACCGCCGGAAATCGGCATCTTCTTCGTTACGCAAGGGCCTATGGAATGTCCACTCTCCTGCTCCATCTGGCGTGCGACCAGATCAACAACCATCTCGGCCATTTTACGGTATCCGGTTAACTTGCCCCCGGCAATCGTAATCAGATTGGATTCGGATATCCAGACTTCATCTTTACGTGAAATTTCGGAAGGATTCTTGCCTTCCTCATGAATTAGTGGACGTACACCCGCCCATCCGGATTCCACATCCTCGGTACCAATGTGTACATCTGGAAACATGCCATTAACTGCATCAATCACATAATCGCGGTCCGAGTCGGAAATTTGCGGGTGTGCAGGATCATCCTGATATACGGTGTCGGTTGTTCCTACATAGGTTTTACCATCACGTGGGACAGCAAACACCATTCGACCATCTGGTGTATCAAAATAGACGGCCTGTCTTAATGGGAATCGTTCACCATCAAAGACCAAATGAATGCCTTTGGTCATCTGTAGCGTTTTCCCCTGGCGCGAACCATCCAATTCCCGTAGACCGTCCACCCATGGACCGGAAGCGTTGATCACCTTGCTTGCTTTCAGCGTATAGGTCTGCCCATCGATCTGATCCATGGCTTCAATACCTGTAATCTTGCCATTCTCCTTCAGGAAACCTTTCGCCTTGACGTAGTTCACTGCCTGTGCCCCACGTTTGACAGCTTCTTTCATAACTTCTATGGTGAGCCTGGCATCATCAGTCCGGTACTCCACATAGAGTCCACCACCCAACAACCCCTGTTTGCGTAATAAAGGTTCACTGTCTGACACCGCTCCAGCATTCAACATTTGGCGTCGTTCACCGCGCTTCACCCCAGCGAGCCGGTCATACACCATCAGTCCAATGGATGTGCTGAAGCGGCCGAACGTGCCAGCCGTATAGATCGGTAACAACATCGGTTCCGGTGTTGTCACATGTGGCCCATTCTCATAAACTACAGCCCGCTCCCGTCCTACCTCAGCAACCATCTTCACTTCATATTGCTTCAAATAACGCAATCCGCCATGGACAAGTTTGGTCGAACGACTGGATGTACCTGCTGCAAAATCCTGCATTTCTACAAGCGCTGTCTTCAATCCACGCGAAGCCGCATCCAGTGCAATCCCTGCGCCTGTAATCCCGCCGCCAATAATTAATACGTCAAAATGTGCATTCGTCATGCTTTGCAAATATTCGGTCCGGTGTGCTGACGAGAACGTTTCTGTCATTCTTGAACCTCCCATTGATTTCTTTAATTTTTTCCGTAAAAAAACAAAAAAAAGGACCACGTCATTCGCTCAGCAATTGCTGAGCGGCACGTGGTCCCTCCCGATCTCCAGACATCATTTTATTAACTTGTGCCTTTATCCTATCACAGATTTTTGACGGCGTGAAGTCCTGAAATGGCTCATTATTCAAAAAAAATTCAAAAATTTGTCCTGCCAAAGGATGGAATTTCAAATGAATCCAATAACCTTGTTTTTTTCCTTATAGTAGCTATATATTTCACCTTATCCAGGAAGAATAACCCTGTAAATCATGCATCATTTTCCACCAGTAAATATCATTTATAACATATGTTTAGTTAAAAAGTACAAATGCCCACACCAAGGAATATTCATTTCATTTCTTTTATTTAAAAGCCATTGCTGCGTTCGCTGCACGCTTCCAGCCTGCATACAGTTCTGTCCGTTGTTCCTCAGCCATAACAGGATGGAAGACACGTTCGGTATTTTCATGATCGGTCAATTCATCCGCGTTCGTCCAGTATCCAACCGCCAACCCTGCCAGGTAAGCCGCACCCAATGCAGTTGTTTCATTCACCGTTGGGCGTTCGACAGGAATGCCGAGAATATCACTCTGGAATTGCATGAGAAAATCATTGGCCGCCGCCCCGCCATCCACACGCAGAGCATGCACGGGAATACCCGAGTCGGATTCCATTGCCTCCAGTACATCTTTGGTCTGATACGCCAACGCCTCCAGCGTAGCACGAATGAAGTGCTCCTTCGTCGTGCCTCGGGTCAGGCCAAACACCGCCCCCTTAACCTCACTATCCCAATACGGACTGCCCAGTCCCACAAATGCAGGCACCATATAAACGCCGTCTGTCGAAGGCACGCGTGAGGCGTAGTCCTCACTATCTTTTGAAGAGCGAAGCATTCTTAATCCATCACGCAGCCACTGAACCGCTGAACCTGCAACAAAAATGCTGCCTTCGAGCGCATATTCAACCTTGCCATTCATGCCCCAGGCAATCGTTGTAATCAGTCCGTGATTGGATTGTACCGGGTTCTCTCCCGTATTCATAAGCATGAAACAACCGGTACCATATGTATTTTTCATACTTCCCTTGGTGTAACAGCCCTGACCAAACATCGCTGCCTGCTGATCTCCCGCTGCTCCCGCAATCGGAATCCGATGACCGAAGAAATGATAGTCTGTTGTGTGTGCATACACCTCGGATGAACCTCGCACTTCTGGCAGCATGGCCTTGGGAATGTCAAGGATATCCAACAATTCGTCATCCCATTGCAGATCATAGATGTTATAGATCAGAGTACGTGAGGCATTGGATATATCCGTGACATGTGTACCCCCGCTCAGTTTCCAGATCAGCCAGCTATCAATCGTGCCAAACAGCAGTTCACCCTTCTCTGCCCGCTCCCGGGCACCAGGGACATGATCCAGAATCCACTTCACCTTTGTTCCCGAGAAGTAGGGATCGATCAGTAATCCTGTTTTACGGCGGAAAAGGTCCCCGAGACCCTGCGTCTTCAATTCTTCACAGATATCTGCGGTCTGTCTGGATTGCCAAACCACTGCATTATAGATGGGTCTGCCTGTTTCTTTGTCCCATACCACAACCGTCTCCCGCTGATTGGTAATTCCAATTGCGGCAATCTGAACAGGTTTGATTCCGCTCTCTGCCAGACATGAAGCCATCACGGCAAGAATGGAACTCCAGATTTCGTTAGCATTCTGCTCTACCCAGCCCGGTTTGGGGAAATATTGAGGGAATTCCTGCTGTGCAATGTGCACAATCTCTCCGCCACGGTTAAACAGAATAGCTCGGGAGCTTGTTGTTCCCTGATCCAGAGCCAATATATATTTTTCCATACAGATAACCTCCTGTTGTGGGTTCTTTTTAAGGTGTAAGCGATTTCTCAAAGTGTCGGATCAGATCTGCATTGGATGTGGTCACTGCCGTAGCCCCGACGCCAAGCGCAAGTTCAACCTCTTCCGGTGATCGAATCAATCCTCCTGCAATAATAGGGATACCGGTACGCACAGATACTTCCGCAATAATATGCGGAATGACGCCAGGTAGTACTTCAATATAATCAGGTTGAGTTTTGGCCAGCAACAGATAACTTTTCTCCAGTGCATGGGTATCCAGCAGAAAAATACGTTGAATCGCTGTAATGCCTTTCTGCTTTGCCTTCTGAATGACACTCGCTCGCGTAGAGATCAGACCCGCCGGGCGAATGTGCTGACACAGATACTCTGCCGCATACTCATCGTTTTTCAATCCCTGAACCAAATCTGCATGCAAAAGTATCTTTTTGTCATATCGCCGCGCCTCGTCCATTACACTCTGAAGCTGTGCAATATGGGTTTCCAGCATCACCCCATAGGTATAAGGGCCTTCAATCATCGCTTCAAACTGCTTCATGCTCTTTGCAGCCGGCAATATACGTTGTCCCTCAAATGGCACCTTGGTTCCTCCCGCATTCATCAGATGACTATATTGTATAATCCGCACTGTGGGAACGGCAAGCCATTCCATGAATCAGGAAAACCTGATCGCTATGCTAGTATCCATACAAAAAAGCCGCTGCTGTACTTCTCCATAACGGAGAGTACAACAACGGCTTAATCAGCTAATCGTATAAGTCTATAAATAAGGATTAAGCCTGCGCATGCGGAAGCAGTGTCTCTGCCCCAGCCCAGCCATCATTTTCTGACAAGTGACCAGAACGGTTCACTTTCGTTTGCAGATATTTCTCGTTGAAGGCAGAGCGATCTCCCCACAGTGGTACACGTCCGCCCACATTCAATCCCGCTTCCTGCAAGGCAGCCAGCTTCCGTGGATTGTTGGTGATCAGGGTAACCGGTGCGGAGCGAAGTGCACGCAACACAGCAATCGCATCGTCATAATTACGAGCATCGTCCGTGAATCCGAGCTGCAAGTTCGCATCTACCGTATCCAGACCTTCTTCTTGCAAAATGTACGCCATGGCTTTGCTGAACAGACCGATGCCACGGCCTTCATGGTTCGCAAGGTAGAACAGTGCGCCTGCTCCGTGAGCGGCGATCATTTTCATGGATTGCTCCAATTGGAAGCCGCAATCACAGCGTTTGCTGCCAAAGATGTCGCCTGTATGACAGATGCTATGCATCCGGATCAGCGCTTCTTGCGCGTCAGCAAAGTCACCATACACCAGAACACTGGATTGTTGACGTTCTGCCAGTTCAGCAGCAGCAAGGGATTCAATTAACTCTCCGCTCTCCATTGCTTTGTCCGATTTCATCCAGCTGTACCACTGGAATGTCTTGGTCTCCCCATCGAGGTTAACCGGGAGCTTGATTGGTCCCACCAGGTATATAAACTCTTTTCCACTCGGAAAAGTCTGGATTTTGGGGGCAAGCAGTTGAATAATATGTGAATTGATCATTGTCGTTCCTCCTGTTTAGGCCAACTTGTATGTTGATTGATTCGCATCCAGAGTGAATTTGGATCACTTGGATATTATATAGTACGTATCTATATTATTTTCATCATCATTAGTTACTTTATGTAAGTTAGTTTAAAATAAAAATTATCATGTGTCAAGTAACTTTTATTTTTAAAGTAACTGATAAAATTTATGGTAGCATTTGTCACAGATTTGTGTTTCAATTCAAGAATATTGGGTATGAGTTTATAAACTGCTCATACACTAATGTTGTAGTCCAACGCACTTCATGCCTCGAACTTAACGATGAGGGGGTAATACACATGATCCGCCGGAAAAGAACATGCTGGACAGCCATACTGATGGTCTGCGTCCTGCTCATAAGCGGATGCTCCATCTGGCCCGGACAGGACGATTCAGCGAGCAACAAAAAGGTAGCGCTTACATTATGGTACTGGAACCGTTCCATCGATGATAAGTTGATTGCCAGGGCTAAGGAAAAGTTCCCCAATATCGAACTGACAGCTCAGAAAATCGGCGGTGATTTCAAGGCAAAGCTCAAAACAACACTCGCTGCACGCTCAGGTGAACCAGACATTGTGGCATTGAACGACTGGATCATGGAGCTATTCCCCAGTGAGGACCGTTTCTATAATCTGTATGATCTCGGTGCAGGAGATATTGAAGACCAATATCTGCCGTGGAAATGGAAGCAAGGTGTTACGCCAAGTGGACAGATGATCGGGTTCCCGATGGATACGGGGCCAACAGCCCTCTTCTACCGAGAAGATCTGTTCAAGGAGGCAGGATTGCCATCTGATCCCGATGACGTTACACGCCAGATCAACAGCTGGGATGCATATGCAGCCGCCGGAGAACAGATCAAAGAGAAATTCGGAGGCAAGGTTTTTCTAACTGACAATATTGCAACCGTTTACAATCAAGTCATATCGCAGTCTGCGGAGCGTTATTTCCGGCCGGATGGGTCCTTTATCGGCATGGATTCCCCTATTGTGGGCAAGAGCTGGGATACGGCCGTTGCTTTCAAAGAGAAGGGACTGCTAGCCAATGCAGATGGCTGGACTCCAAGCTGGAACGCCGCGATGAATAATGGCGAAATCGCCTCTTTTGTAGGTGCCGTCTGGATGAAACAAGTGCTTCAGGAAGCCGCTCCGGACACCTCCGGGAAGTGGCGGGTCGCTCGGGCACCAGGGGGAGATGGCAACAACGGGGGATCATTCCTGTCCATCCTGAAGTCGAGTGAGCATCCTCAGGAAGCCTTTGAACTGGTTCGCTGGCTGCAAAGTCCCGAAAATCAACTGGAGCAATATCAGACATTGAATCTGTTCCCTTCTGCACCAGGTGTGTTTGATGATCCTGCCATGAAAGAAAAAGAACCTTTCTTCGGTGGACAGGCGACAGGGCCTGTATTTGCCGAATCGGCACAGGATGTGCCGGATGCTTTCTTTGGCGAACGATATCCATCCGTACACAACATTATCACCCGGCGGCTGAATGATGTCGCGAAGCAAAATGCCGATCCACAGCAGGTCTGGACAGATACGGTACACCGCGTCGAGCGGGAATTGCAGCGTTAACCTGAAGAACGTGTGGTTTCGTTATCCGCAAAGGAGGAATTCATATGGCTGTAACTGAACCTCGTCTTACTCCCGATCCCGGAAATGCAAGACCTGATCTGGATCGGCAGAAGTCACTGTGGGCCAGAATGTGGGAGCATCGTGCACTTTATGTTGCGATATCGCCGTTTTATATTCTGTTCGCGGTATTTGGCCTGTTCCCGATTGGGTTCTCACTCTATCTGGCTTTTCATAAATGGGATGGCATCGGTGTCATGACGTTTAACGGACTCAACAATTTCAAATACATGCTGACCGATGCCGAGTTCTGGCAAGCCGTGGGTAACACGTTCATGATCTGGATCTATTCGACGATTCCAATGCTCTTCTTTGCCCTGATTATTGCCTTTCTGCTGCATGCACCATTTGTGAAGTTCCGTACATTATTTCGGGTCGGTTATTTCCTGCCAAATGTCACATCCATCGTGGCGGTAGCCATTATCTTCGGTGCCTTATTTGCCAACAATTATGGCTTTCTCAATTATCTGTTGCAGTCGGTCGGGCTACCGGTTGTGGAGTGGCTTAATGCACCATGGGGCATCAAAGTCGCAATCTCCTCCATGGTAGTCTGGCGCTGGACCGGATATAATGCCGTCATCTATCTAGCCGGACTTCAAAGTATCCCGCAGACATTATACGAAGCGGCCAAAATTGACGGCGCATCAGCGATACAGTCCTTTTTCCGAATTACAATTCCGATGCTGCGTCCTGTGATCCTGTTTACGGTCATTACATCAACCATCGGCGGTATGCAGCTGTTCACTGAGCCACAAGTATTGGTAGGTAATGATGGTGGCGCTGGTGCAGCAGGCATGACGATTGTATTGTACCTCTACCGTGAATCCTTCATTAACAATTACTTCGGATATGGCGCTGCCGTTGGTTGGGGCATGTTCCTCATTATCGCCCTGTTCTCGATTGTGAACTGGAAGCTTGTTCAAGGCAAATCATCCTGATGTGATAAGGGGGAGCGCACATGGCGACCAAACACCTCAAATCGCTGGTGTTGTATACCGGTCTTATCGGGGGCATGCTCATATCCATGTTCCCGTTCTATTGGCTGATTGTAATGTCCACCCGGACAACGTCCGATATCTACAAGTTCCCGCCCCAGCTCTGGTTCGGCGGTGAACTGTGGAATAATATTACGCGGGTGTTGCAGCAGATTGATTTCTGGGGCGCCTTTCTGAATACGTTGTTTGTGTCGGGCCTTTTGACTATTCTGGTACTGTTTTTTGACTCACTGGCGGGGTTTGCGTTCGCGAAGTTTGAATTTCCGGGCAAAAAGTGGCTCTTCATCCTGCTGCTCGCCACCATGATGGTTCCTTCCCAGCTGTCGCTGGTGCCTTCCTTCGTACTCATGGCTACGTTCGGCTGGGTCGGTTCCTTCAAAGCCCTCATTATTCCGGGCATGGTGAACGCCTTCGGTATCTTCTGGATTCGCCAGTATGCGACAGAGTCGATTCCGAACGATCTGCTGGATGCGGGCCGCATCGACGGCTGTAATTTCTTCCGGCTCTATTGGAACGTTGCGCTGCCGATTCTGCGACCTGCCTTTGCTTTCCTCGGCGCGTTCACCTTTATCGGCGTATGGAATGATTATCTGTGGCCTTTGATCGTCCTGACGGATGAACGCAAATACACGTTGCAGATTGCGTTGTCTCAATTGAACGGACTGTATAACACAGACTATGCGATGGTCATCGCAGGTACGTTACTCGCCGTTATTCCGCTCATCGTTATGTTCCTGTTTATTAGCCGTCAATTTATTTCGGATATTGCCGCAGGGGCGGTGAAGGATTAAGATTCTGGCATTTTGATCCATCCCTCAAGTCTGATATTCTTATCTATAGATAAATACCAGATGCCATATAAGTTGGATGAATAGCGCCACGTGCACGGAGGGGACAGAAAGGGCCTGAAGAAATGAAATGTTCGCATTTATAACCAAATTTCTCCCTTTGAAGAGGGATCAAAGAAATTTGGGGATAACGGCGATCGGAAGGCTTTCTGTACCCGTAGTGTTAACGTGTAACAGCATTCATTTCACTTATATATTGAAGAAAGAGGGATGACAAAATGGCTTCTTCACCCTATATGATCGGCGTAGATATCGGCACGACCTCCACCAAGGCCGTCTTGTTCGAACAGAACGGAACCATTGTGGCACAAGGCAGTGCAGATTATCCGCTGCACACCCCCACACCTGCGATTGCGGAGCAGGATGCGGAAGATATTTTCAAAGCAGTCATTGAATCCGTTAAACAGGCCACTTCCAAAGCGGGAGTGAAGCCAGAGGACATTCTGTTTGTATCCTTCAGTTCAGCCATGCACAGCATTCTGCCTGTCGATCAACACGGCACACCGCTGATGCGGGCCATGACATGGGCAGATAATCGCAGTGCTGAGTGGACCGAAGTACTCAAATCGGAGATGAATGGTCACGAAATCTATCTGAGAACAGGTACGCCGATTCATCCGATGTCCCCTCTCACCAAGATCATGTGGCTCACCCGGGATCAACCGGAACTGTTCAGACAGACACATAAATTCATATCCATGAAAGAATATGTTTTCTATAAATTATTCTCTGAATACGTCATCGACCACTCGATGGCCTCCGCCACCGGACTCATGAATCTGGAGAAACTCGACTGGGATGCAGAAGCGCTACATGTGGCGGGCATTACCCCGGAACATCTGTCCCGATTGGTACCAACCACACATGTGCTGAAACATGGATTGCACCCGGAGTACGCCAAGGAGATGGGCATTGCGGTCACCACACCGTTTGTTATCGGAGCCAGTGATGGTGTGCTCTCCAATCTGGGCGTGAACGCCATTGATCCAGGCGTCGTGGCCGTAACCATTGGTACCAGTGGAGCGATTCGTACAGTCGTAGATAAACCGGTGACCGATCCAAAAGGACGCTTCTTCTGTTATGCACTCACGGAGGACGCCTGGGTGATTGGTGGACCAGTGAACAATGGCGGTGTTATTTTCCGCTGGATTCGGGACGAGTTTGCGGCTTCCGAGGTGGAGACGGCGAAAAGACTTGGCATTGATCCGTATGAAGTGCTCACTCGTGTCGCGGAAAACGTACCTCCGGGTTCGGAGGGTCTCTTGTTCCATCCGTACATGACAGGTGAGCGGGCTCCGCTCTGGAATCCGAACGCACGCGGCTCATTCTTCGGCCTGACGCTGCATCATAAGAAAGAACATATGATTCGCGCTGCGCTCGAAGGGGTGTTGTTTAACCTGTACACGGTCATGTTGGCGATTGAAGAAAAGATCGGTCGTCCGAAAAAAATCCAAGCGACAGGCGGCTTCGCCCGCTCCGAGCTATGGCGCCAGATGATGGCCGATATTTTCGATCAGGATGTCATCATTCCCGAAAGTATTGAAAGCTCCTGTCTCGGCGCAGCCGTACTGGGCTTGTACGCCCTTGGCCGCATCGATTCCCTGAGTGCCGTCTCCAGCATGATCGGATCAACGCACCGGCACCAGCCGGACCCGGATAGCGTACGCGTCTACCGGGAACTGCTGCCGATCTTCATCCGCATCTCCCGTAAATTCGAAGAAGAGTATGCGGATATCGCCGCTTTTCAGAATAAGACGATGCAAGGGTAGGTGTGGCATGGAATAACTAACGAATCGTAGACGTCTTATATGAAGCTTTTAGCATGTTTTCATAATCTAACGAACCTGAGCCACCTTATATCCGATTTTAGCGGCGAAAACTACCCCAAAGTGAGAATTCCCGGAAAATAACGTCTCTGCGATTCGTTAGAATCTGACTTATGCCAATTTTCGGCCAATAGCGCGTCTCAGGTTCGTTAGAATTGACCGACCATCGTCACCACTATGTAGTAATCCCCATCTCCTAAGCTGCGTCTGGTTCAAACTAACATCCGACTCTAACGACTACGTTTTATGAACGTTCATGAGGACCCTCCCCCATGTTATGACATGCGGGGGGGGGGGCCTTTTCATGTACATATCTTCATGTAAAGTTTTTGTGTATCAATTTCCCTGTAGAAACTGTGCTATTGGATAGATAAAGCCCTTGTCCTCATCAGCACCTTTCAAATTAGCTAAATATGCCATCGAAAAAAGCCCCACAGCATGAAAGACTGTAGAGCTTCGTTTCCTAACCATTGCATTATTACCTATTAATACTCCGATATTACTGATTATACTTGCTGAACGCATTCTGGTCGGCTTGTACATTCTCCAGATACACAATCTGCCCCGCATCATTTACACGCGCGATATCAATGCCTGCTTTGGCATATACCGTTCCGTCTGCCGCTTGTCCGCATACTGCCCAGTTCGTTTGGTAGCTGCCGTCAGGCTGTTGTACCCACGCGTCCCACATATGTTTTACATCCTTATTGTATTCGTAGAAAGCTTTCATAAAACCATCGAACCCTGATCGACTGGTGCCGTTAAGCACAATCTCTGCGTCCGGTGTAAACAGGGACAATAAGTCCTCCATGGCGCGCTCGTCTGTGCGTGAAGCATCAAATAAACGGAAATAGTTGTTCAACAGTGTAGTGGTACTTGTAGTACTCATTTATATTCCTCCTAGAATAAAAAACCGTTTTCCAATCTTTCAGTTCGAATATTTTCGAACTAACTGAAAAGAAATGTAACACACTTCTTATACTGCCTGCAAGAAATATATAAGTTGAGACCGACTTTTACACTAACACGGAGAGTGCAGAACCAATCTGAAGAAGCGAAGCGTGCGCTTGAAAGCTTTCTGAAAGAAAGCTACATCGGAAGCATACGCTATCACCGGATTGTTCCCTTGGACCAAGGAAATAAAGAAAATCTGGGGATAAGAGCGATCGAAAGATGGTACTGCAATCGGAGTAAACAAGTGTAATAGTTACAGTTCAACTTCTATAGTTCGATATTTTTCAAACATTGAAAGAGAAAGCCGAATATGCTAACGTCATAGATATGAGAACTCCAACGATACCTATGGCTTCGGAATTGAAACTGACTACGGTCTGCAATGCATTGGGCGATCCGATCCGCATGAAAATTGCACACTGTCTAGCCAGCTCTGGCGAGAAAAACTGTTCCGCCTTCGAAGTAGACCATATTTCCAAATCCACGTTGTCCCATCACATCAAAATTTTACGTGAAGCTGGCGTGATCCAGCCGCGTATTGAAGGTAAACAGCACTTTTATTCCCTACGAAAGGAAGAGCTAAACACACGTTTTCCAGGCCTCGTCGAGATGATTCTGAATTCAACCGAGGAATACGTACATTAAAGTAAGTAGGTCTGGGATAAAAAAATCACATTAATCATGATCGCAATTCCCATAAAGGAGGCTAACCATGTGGACAAAAAAGCGGCAAAGATACTGTTGAGCACCTTCTGGGGAGGTGGGGGCTGGAAAACAACCTCTCTACCCTTCTCTGGAGATGAATTTGAATATGCTAAAAGCAAAGGCGTTATGTTCGACCCAATCACGATCACGCATGACGAGATCGTCCAGCGTCTATACGACATGCATCAGGATGACTCGCTCAAGGAGCGGGTGATTTCGGCCTTTCTACATAGTCTGTCCACCAAAAAAGTCTATCTACGCAGCGCATTATCCAGCTGGGCTTTAACATCGAAGATGCCTTTGCATACTTACAAGGAACGTCCTGCCCTTCACCCTAACACCAGTGCCTGTGGAGATTGTAACTTCCTGCGTTTGCAGTCAGACAAAGATTATTCTAACGTCGACTTAAACGTCCTGAATTTTGAACGGATCAAGTGGGGCGGCGTGCGTCATGGCTGGCTTATCTATTGCCTGATGGATCTGGAATTACTGCTTCAGGACAACGATGCGAACTATGAAGTAACTCCTGAAGACCAAGCCATCCTGGTCAACCTTCTTGAAGCAGCTCAGACGGAAGACCCCAAGGACAGTGCACGTTCCCTCGAGAAGAAGTGGAAGGATCTCTTCCCTTCCAGCAAACAGGAGCGTGATGCCCTGCTGGAAATCTGGGCGGCAGCCGGAATATTGGTGCCTGGAGATAAACCGAGAAAAGGCAAAGGTGGTTCCAGTGATTTCGTCTTTGCGGCGACCTGGCAAGGTGATGATGGATATAATGTAGAAGCGACAAATCATTATTTCGGCTCCTATCTTCCTCAAATACAATAAAACCTGAACTTTTGCTCACCTTTGCGTACGTCTGGTTACAATAATGACATCGACAGATTTCCTGTTTAACTCGTATAATAAGGTGAAATTGGTAGATGGGAGTGAAACAAGCGAGTTTATGGTATACATACTGGCTTTTATAGTGTCTTTTGCTGTCGTGGTTCTGCTTATTCCGCCGCTTGGTCGACTGGCTCACCGGCTCGATTTTGTGGACAAGCCCCGGGAAGATGTGGAGCGTAAGCTACACAGGCAACCTATCCCGCTCACGGCGAGTTACGCGATATTTACTGGATTTTTCCTGACATACATTGCTCTGACGAAAGAAATCACATGGGAAACGGCGGCTCTGGTCGCTGGTGGTATGCTTCTGCTAACGATTGGTACCGTCGACGACTGGTACAAAACAAAAGGCAAAGATTTTCCTGCCCTGCCCAAGATGCTCGTACAGGTCTCTGCGGCAGTGCTCGTATTTGCTTCTGGCATAGCGTTCACCGGATTTGTGAATCCCTTTAACGCGGAATATGTCATGCTTCCAATCTGGCTGCAATTCATTCTCACGATCCTGTGGATCTTCGGGGTGACAACAGTCATCAACTTCTCGGACGGCATGGACGGACTGGCTGGCGGATTATCGGCCATCTCGGCGATTACCCTGTTCATCGTAGCCTTGGCCAAAGGTCAAAGTGATTCCGCACTCATGTCCATCATTCTGGTCGGTGTGACGATCGGTTATCTGAAGTACAACAAAGCTCCTGCCAAAGTATTCATGGGCGATGCAGGCGCTACGTTCCTTGGCTTCATTTTGGCGGTTATCGCTCTGGATGGTGCATTCAAACAGGCAACCATGTTGTCCATCTTCATTCCGATTTTGGCGCTGGGTGTACCGATCTTCGACAACATCTTTGTCGTTATCAAACGTTTCATTCAAGGTAAAGCGATCTACCAGGCCGATGCGAGTCAAGCCCATTATCGACTGCTGCGTGCCGGATTGAATCAAAATCAGGTTGTGGGTGTGCTGTATCTCGTCAGCACCTGCCTCTGTCTGTCCTCCATTATTCTGATGCTGGTGGATCTGTAAAATAGTAAAACCAAACAAGGAAGCAACCTTCGTTACGATGAGGGTTGCTTCCTTGTTTGCGGTTCAATCCATGTGTAGCACTCCATATGCTGGCCTGCCCGATCAGGCGAAGGATGCAATGACTGCCCCCGAAGCATACCTTGTTAACTCCTGCACCTGAACTGAATTAAGATTTAACAGCCCCGGCCATAGCGCCTCCCACAATGAACCGTTGCAGAGCAACGTACAGGACAACCAGCGGCAAGGTAACAATCAGAATGCCACAGGCGAGCAGCGGCCAGTTATTCATGTATTGTCCATAAAATGTGAAGAGTCCTTTGGTTACCGGCTGATAATTCGGATCAGATAAATAAATGGTCGGCCCGATAATATCGTTCCATACACCTATCGCGGTGAGAATAATGCCTGTTGCCAGGATTGGCTTCATTAACGGAACAAGGATCGTGAACAGATAACGTGTATATCCACTCCCGTCCATGGCCGCCGCCTCATCCAGCTCCCGTGATACGGATTTGATATAACCCACGAACATCAAAAAGGCGATCCCCGTCCCTGTCGTCTTCAGCAAAATATACCCCAGCTGCGTGTTGTAGAGACCCAGATTGTTGATCAGGGAAAACTGCGGAATGAGCGGGTTAGGAAGATACATGGAGATCAAAAAGAAAATATAAATGAGTGTGCTGAACTTCACGTATCTGCGTGCGAGCGGGAATGCGGCAAAGATGGACAACATTAATGTCAGAAGGGTGGACATCCCTGTATAGAGCACACTGTTCCACATATACTGAGAGAAGTTTCCTTTATTCCATGCCTCGGAAAAGTTCTCAAGTCGAATTCCTTCGGCAATCGCTACAGGATCAAGCAAATATTCCGTCTGCGTCTTCATCGATACATTGAACAGATAGAACAGCGGGAAAACGTACAACGCAAGCATAAGCAGGACGATGACGTAGCTAGCCATTCTCGACGTTTGGCTCTGCTTCATTATACTTCCACCTCTCTTCTACGAAGATAGAACAGCGCAATCATAGATATCGTAAATACAAAGAGGAACTGAATCATGGCGACAGCAGAAGCCAAGCCGTAATCTGCCGTTCCGCTGCCAAACGCCGTAGCGTATACATCAAACGCAAGCGTCGTTGTATTGAACTTGCCACCCGTAAGTACATAGATAATGTCAAAGGTTTGCAAAGCTCCAATAATGGACAACAGCATGTTGACCGTAAATGAAGGGGCAATCATCGGGAATGTAATGTTGGTAAATGCTTTCCACCCTGAAGCACCATCCATGTAACCCGCCTCATACAGATCGCTTGGAATGGATTGCAGACCTGCCAGAAAGATCGTCATGGAATACCCCATGTACATCCAGATCTGAACGAAAATAATCAGTTCAAAGGCGATATTATAATCACCAAAAAAGTTGGAGCTGGTACCAAAAAAATTGAGAAGCGACTGGGCTGGGCCACCCAGCGGATTCGCAACGAGTTGCCAGATCAGTCCGGACACCGTAACCCCCAATACAACCGGCAAAAAGAATACCGCACGGTACAATTTGTCGCCTCTAAGCTTCTTGTTGATCAAGATCGCCATGAACAAACCAACCGCATTTTGGATGATCACTACAGCAAATGCAAAGTACAAGGATCGCCCAATAGCATCCAGCCGATCTCCGGCATTGGATGCACCAAAAAATGTTTTATAATTTTCAAAGCCGATAAAGCTCCATGTCTGACCCCGAACGCCAGTTGCATCCGTGAACGAAAACAGCACCGTTACGAGCGATGGTCCGAAACCAAACACCATGTACAGCAGCAACGGAATGCTCAAATAGAGATAAGGAACAAGCCGAGCCTTACCTTTTCCAAAGGGATACATCTTCCTCACACCTTTCATGTGGTAAAACCAAGACAAAGGAAAGCCGGAATAGCGGTCTGGCCTGGGCCCGAAGGCTCTGACCCTGAGCGTGATTCCGGCGTATGCGGCACATATGTGCCATCGATGCTAACTTATTTTGGAGCAGCAGCGTCCCAATCCGCTTGTGATTTGCTTGCAAGCTCTTCCGGCGTTGCAATCGGTCCGGCAGGCTTGAGCATTTCCGCGTGAACGCTGGACTCCGAAATGTACTGCCCTACATTTTGACGGTTAATGAACAACTGATCCCAGGAAAGCTTGAAGTTTTCCAGGTACGGCTGAATGCCCTTGATAAATTCGCTCGATATTTCCACATCAGGTTGTGTTGGGAGGAAGCCGGCTACATTAACAAAATCCGTATAGTTCTCTTTCTCGGACAACATGTCAAGCCATTTCATTGCGTAGTCCTTGTTCGGTGATTTGTCCACCACCATCCAGGTCATATCGTATTTACCGGCCAAATCTTTGTTTTTGGCCGCATCATTGCTGCCTGGAATAGGGAAATAACCGAATTTCAGATCAGGATTGGCCGTTTGAATCGTTGTTGCATCCCAAGTGCCGTCAGCAATCATGGCAACCTTTCCTGTAGCAAACAAACTTGGCAGTGTGCCATAGTCAACACCCATGAAGCCCGGCATCGCACTGTTCATCAACACTTGAGATTTTTGTAATACTTCGATCTGGACCGGATCAGTCAGCTTGGTTTCGCCAGTCCACAGTCCTTTGATATAAGCAAGCTGATCCTCATGAATAGAAGCCTGAAGACCTTGCACCGCGAGGCCAATCGGCCACACATCCTTGCCCGCCAGACCAAGCGCCTCTACCCCATTGTCTTTAAATACTTGGATGACATGCTGCAATTCGTCCCAGGTTGCAGGCACTTCCAGATTATATTTGGCGAAAAGCTCCTTGTTGTAGAACAGTCCTGTGAAAGCTACTTTACCCATGTTCACACCGTACACTTTGTCGTTGTACGTCATTGCGTTCTGTACATCCACTTCATTGTAGTTTTGGATGAATGATTGATCCGACAGGTCACTGATCAGCCCTGCATCAATCCACTGCTTCCACATCGGGTCAGCAGCGCCCTTGGACCAATCCTGCGGAGCGCCTACAAAGCTTGATTTGAGCGGAATGATATCGACATCTCCACTATTACCGGCGTTCATCCGTGTTTGCATCAATTGATCATATGTAGCATCCGCCGGAACCGTCGTATATTCCACCTTTACGTCCGGATATTTCGCTTCAAATTTCGTATTAAACTCTTTGATGTAGTTGTTAATGTTCTCTTGCTGCCAGTGAATAATCTTCAAGGTAACTTTTTTGCTGCTGTCTGTAGCCTGAGTTCCTTCTTCCGAAGAGCTGCTACTACAAGCGGCGAGCACACACAATAAAGCGGTTACAAGCGCAATGGTTAAAGTCATTTTCTTCATTTTCGTTGTCCCCCATGATTTTGAATTAAATCTACGAAATCAGTTTCGTTAATTTCACCCTTATTATGACTTCAGATCTTTATTTTGTAAATAGTCATTTTGTGTTTTTTGATTTCCATGCACCAACCCGCTTGATAAAAGCTTTTTTTATCGTTATATACGTTGAAATCAAGTTAACCTTTACGAAAATTACGAAACACAGCACATGACATGATTTCATGTACAGCCCCAGATAACCCGGTATTCCCTTCAAATGGACTCAAAATCTGTAAAAAAATTAAGATTATGTGCTAAAATTCATCCTTATTTTCGCGACAAACCTCCTTGATCGCTTAAAACCTATGGATGCATATCATTTCAAGTGTGAACCCCCCTTTCTGCTGTTGACTCTCCTGTCTTTGTAGCATAGAATACTTGCAAGAAAGCGAAAAAACCGATACAGCCCCAGTTTACGAAACCAGTTTAGGAATCCGAGGGATGTTTATGAATATCAAAACGATAGCGAGTTTAGCCGGCGTGTCTGTAGCCACGGTGTCCAAGATTATCAATAACTATCCAGATATCAGCGAGGAAACGCGCCAGCGCGTGCTTAAAATTATGGAAGAGACAGGCTATCGTCCATCTTCTTCAGCCAAAACACTGGCAACCAAAAAATCCAGCCTAGTTGGCGTCGTGTTTGCAGGGAAGCTGAACGTGGATTTCAGCCACCCTTTCTTCGTACAGGTTATCAATGCGTTTAAGAAACAAATTGGCTTGCTTGGATACGATCTACTCTTCTTCTCGAATGAGAAGTTTCTGGATCAGGGTGAGGACTACTTGGCGAGATCCAAGTATTTTCAAGTGGATGGCTGCATTATTATTGCGGGGGATGAGGTAGAGAGCAGCATATTCGACCTGGATGCCAGCCCGATTCCTTGTATCGGCATTGACATTGAGCTGACAGGACAGGGCTCCTGTTACATCATGTCGGATAACGAGAAAATTTCACTCAAAGTTGTCGAGCAGTTCTATATGAACGGGTACCGGGATATCGGTTTTATTGGGCTTCAGCGTGCCTCCTTGGTGATGCAACAGCGGGAAGAGGCGTTTAAGCGTTCCCTACAGCAGTTTAGTATTGAGGAGAAGCCCGAATGGATGGTATACAGCTCCGATTATGCCGCAGCAGACGGATATGAAGCAGCCAAGAAAATACTCTCCTGTGACGTTCTGCCACGGGCAGTATTTGCGGCCACGGATCTGCTTGCCTTCGGAGCTGCCCGCGCCTTCAAGGAGCACGGCCTACGCATACCGGAGGACATCGCGATTGCAGGCTGTGACGATATCGAGGCCTGCCGCTATACCGATCCGCCGCTCACAACCGTCAAGCAGGATACCGACAAAATCGGACGCCTTGCCGCCATGATTCTGTTCGATCTGATGAACAAGCAAATGGATAACCGCTGCATTAAAGTGGAGCCGGAACTGGTTGTGCGTCAATCCTGTGGCACAGCCATGCTGCTGGCACAGGAGATCTGAGCGATATGTCTATGGGACTGGCTGCTACAGATCACTTCACATCATAGACATAGCGATTTTTCATAAAACTCCACATCAAAAAGCAAAAAGGGGATGTCCCATAAGTCATGAATATGACAGGGGACATCCCTTGTTCGTGTTATTTTGTTTTTAATGAACCTGAGACACGCTATTCGCTTCCATTGCCGAGATCTGAGATCTAACGAGTCACAGAGACGTTATTTCGTCGATTCGGTGGAGGTTTTAGGTTTTGACCACGTTTTATGACGAAATAGCGTTACTGAAAATCTTGCAAGCGTTGATGATCCGCCTTTTAAGGTGCGGCAGGTTCGTTAGCGCTTAGAGCGAGGCGGAATTCCTTTTGAAACAGCCCCATTTGCGATGCTGAGTAAACGGACAGTCCTGCTCTGAGATCATGGTTATACCGGGAAATTCCTGCTATCTGGAAGCAGCAGGTGGCAGCTCGACCTCTACTGTCTGCAACTCAGACCAACCCGGCCGATCCAGTTCGAGCAGACGGCGATAACGCTCTTCCCTAGCCAGCAATTGTTCGTGAGAACCCTGCATGGCAATCTGACCATTTTCCATAAAAATAAGTTCGTCCATCTGTTCCGCACCAATCAGGTGATGGGTGACCCAGATCATCGTTTTGCCTTGCAAGCTGTTCAGAATGGTGCGCATCAGTTCGCGTTCCGTCACCGGATCAAGCCCTACGGTTGGTTCATCCAATATAATAACAGGTGTCTCCCGAAGCAGTACCCGGGCCAGAGCAATCCGTTGTCTTTCCCCACCGGAGAAACGCAGACCCGTCTCCAGCATCGGCGTATCATATCCTTGCGGCAAAGATTCGATCAGACCGGATAAACCTACTTGCGCGGCCACCCGACGAATCTCCTCATCCGTTGCATGTGGACGACCAATCCGTAAATTATTGGCTACCGTGGTATCGAACAGGTGTGGACTCTGATTCAGCACCGCAATGACATCAGTGATACTTTCGCCCAGGGTCTGCACAGGCAAATCATTAATCAGAACGTTACCCGCAGACGGAAGCAAAGCCCCCTGAATCAGTTTCAACAAGGTCGATTTGCCGCCGCCGCTTCGTCCAAGAATAGCTAATCGTTTGCCTTGTGGCAGATGAAGGGATACGTCCTGTACAGCGTAGGAATCATCCGCTGCATACCGGTAACTAACGCGATTGATCTCAATATCTGCTCTTAGTTTGGGCGGAATGCGAAGACGAATTCGTCTGTCCGGGATAGCATTCGCAGCTGGCAAGGACTCCGATGTCTGTCCAGCCAATCCGTTGCCGTTTTTTATTACAGAGATCGAGTCGCCTGTTCGGCCAACATCATCCACTCCATTCTGCACCGGAAGATGCTCTATCCCTTCCAGCTGTTTCAAGCTATCCAGCGACTCCCGGTACTGTGGAAGATGCTCCACCGCATCCCCTACAGGCAGAAGTGTTTCCGTGAGCGGAAATAATACCAATACAAAAGCAGCAATCATCACGGCAGGTAATTGCCCGACAGAAGCAGTATTTCCGGCCCATAACGTAACCGTTACTACCATTAGTCCAATGACGCACTGGGCCATCAGATCACGCCAGCGTGTCCAACGCCGCAACTTGCGACGAATCGCGTCGACCTGTTCTTCTGCCTCTTCCTGCTGCTGAACAAATTCTGCGGCTCGTCCACTTGCAAGCCAATCTCCCAGTCCAAGCACACCGTCAGTTAGACGGGTATACAACCTGCTGTTTTCCTTTTTCAGCCGTACACGCCATTTCCACGTTACTTTAAGAGAGATCGCAGGTAACACGGCAACGAGAAATAACATATACAAGCCCATCCACATCGCAAATCCCAGATCCACACTGCCAAAGGCAATCACAGCCCCACCGTACATCACAAGTGCGGTAACGGCGGGAAAAACGGTACGCAGATAGATATCCTGCAACCGCTCCACATCATCGGCGAGTGCTCCGAGTACATCTCCTGTCTGCATGCGAGAGCGCAGGAACAGGGCTTGCGGCTCAAGAATGCGATACAGCTTCACCCGCTGATCGGCCAATACCCGCAGTACGGCATCATGTCCTGCCAATCGCTCGATATATCGAAACACGGCGCGGAATATCCCAAATGCACGTACCCCGACAATAGGTACATACACCATCAAAATATTTTCAGGACGCAGCGCAGACTTGGAGATCAGAAATCCGGAGGTGAACAGCAGCAGTACCGCACACAGTGCAGCACACGTGCCTAGCGCAATGACTGCAATGAATCTCCAGCGGTACTGTGCCACATACGGAGCAATCCAGCTATTTTTTTCTTTTCCGTTACGGACGGTCTCCATATGCTCATATCCGGACTTCATGTTATATCGCCTCCATCTGGGCCTGAATCATCTGATAATATACACCTTGTCGTGCCAGCAATTCCTGATGTGTTCCCGTCTCTGCCACCGTGCCGCCGTCCATAACAATAATCCGATCCATATGTGGCATCCAGTGCAGGCGATGGGTAGCCAAAAATACAAGTTTGCCATCAAACAGCGGCAGCATCGTCTGTTTCAGTTCATACTCTGTTTCCACATCCAGATGAGCTGTCGGTTCATCGAGCAGCAGGATGTTCGGTTGACTAAGCAAGGCTCTTGCCAGCGCTACCCGTTGCTCCTGCCCACCACTGAGCTGTCTGCCGCCAGCCCCAATCGACTCATGCAACCCACCGGATAATGAGGTCAGAAGCTTGGTTAATCCAGCTGCGCTAATGGCCTTGGCCACTTCCGCATCCGAAGCCTCCGGCATATAGAAACGAACGTTATCGGCTAGGCTTCCACTAAAGATATACGGATGCTGCGGGATAGCTGCCGTCTGTCTTCGCCAGGATTCAAGCATATCCTGTGTCACAGGCTGTCCGTTGGCTAATACTTGGCCTGAAGTAGGAAGCTGAAATCCAGCCAATACGTCAATCAACGTGGATTTGCCTGCTCCGCTGGCGCCAATAATACCGATTTTGCCGAGACCTGTAATCTGAAATGTAACATCCTTTAGCGAATAAGGACCTTCATCATCATGCCGTACCTGTACATCCGTTAATGCCAATCTGCTATTCTCATTCCAGAAGGACACTGAAGATGAGGAAGCAACAAGATTAGGAGTAGTAGAAGTAGAAGCAGGATCAGGATGCCCCGCTGCCATTTTATCGTTCAACACGACGTGTATGGTCGAAGAGCTTGCTTTCCTTTTACCCGAAGATAACGATGATGTAGATCCAGCTCCGTCCTCTGTTGTGTCTGCATGCACAACAACATTCGCATAGGCTTCTTTCTGTTGCTGTTCAGCGGCTTTTCCCCGTTCAATCACCTGGTTAATGGCTACTCCGGCTTCCTTACCGTCCAATGTTGCGTGGTAATCGGCACCGAGCATACGTACAGGCAGGAAATATTCAGGTGCCAGAATCAGTACTGTCAGCGCAGGGCCAAGCAGCATATGCCCTTCCGTCAGACGTAATCCCAGACCAACAGCTACGGAAGCAACGGACAGCATGGTGAAGAAATCGAGTGCAAACGAAGAAAGAAAGGTTAGGCGCAGGGTAGACATCGTTGCCTTCCGATACCGCTGACTGACCCGCAGAATGGACCCTTCGTGTGTCTTGCTCTGTCCCAATGTTTTTAGCGTCTCCAGCCCCCGCAGGGTATCGACAAAATGGTTAGCGAGTGCTTTGTAGGATCTGAATTGTCCGTCTATCTTACGCTGAGCTGCGAGGCCAATCAGAATCATGAACACAATCAGGATTGGGAGAGTCAGCATCAGAATAACCCCGGACATCAGATCCAGCTTGAACACATACAGCAGAATGACGATGGGTGTGAATCCTATGCCCAGCATGCGAGGAATAAATAGTTCCAGATACGTCTTGTATTGAGCTGTTCCCTCACGTGCCAGTGTAACCAGATGGCCTGTGCCCTCCGTCTTGGCATAACGCGGTCCAAGTCTGAACCACTGCTCCACCATCTGTCTGCGCAGATCGGTCCCTGTCTTCTCCGCATATCGTGAAGTCACGAGTTGTAACCAGAAGGATAAGGCGTAGCGGGCGGCAAAAGCAGCCAGGAACAGCAGCAGTACCGGGTACTGCTCCGTTACGGATGAACCTTCAAACAATGCTGTTATGGCCTGTGCCAGCCATTTGGCTTGCATAATGATCGTCATCGCCTGCAACAGTACCAGCGCTGATGCCAGCGCGAGTACCGGCCGGATGCCCGGCAGCTTCAGCAGCCCTCGTCCCATCTCAGTACTCCAGTTGGTGCTGCTCGTTCAGACGTTTGCGGAAGATATAATAACTCCAGATCTGATAGCCAAGAACAAACGGCAGCAATGTGCAAGCTACAATGGTCATTACTTTTAATGAATACGCACCCGATGCGGCATTGTATACAGTCAGGTCATACGCCGCCCCAAAGGAACTCACCATCACTCTTGGGAAAAGTCCGATAAAGACCGAGGCAAAGGCAATTGCAATCACTGCCCCAGTCATACCAAAAGCCCAGCCTTCACGCTTCTGACGAACAAAGTATGCCGCAAGTGCAAGCGAAACTGCGCCAAGTACAACCATAATCCAAAGAGCCCAACCGCGTACGGCGAACACATCCGTCATGAAATACGTCATTAACGCGTAAACAGCGAGTAGTGCAGCCAGCGGCAGCATCAATTTTTGCGCTGTCTTCAAGGCACGCTCTCTGAGATCACCTACTGTTCGTAGTGATGCAAACAGCAATCCATGAACCAGACACAGCAGGGTTACGCTCAAGCCACCAATCACGGTGTACGGATTAACAATATCGAGGAATCCTGCACGCAACTGCATCTCCCCATCAATGGGCAGACCTTTCATCAATGTGGCAAAGACCACGCCGAACAGGAACGGCAAGAGCGCGCTGGAGACAACAATGATGATGTCCCATGTTTTGCGCCAGCGTTGCTGTTTCATTTTACTGCGGAATTCGAAAGCAACACCGCGACCAATCAAGGCGAGTAACACCACTACAAGTGGCAGGTAAAAACCACTGAACAACGTCGCATACCAGTGCGGGAAGGCGGCAAACATCGCGCCCCCCGCCGTAATCAGCCATACTTCATTACCATCCCAGAACGGACCGATCGAGTTGATCAGAGTCCGGCGTTCGCGGTCTGTTTTGGCAATAATGCCTGTAGACATCCCCACACCAAAATCAAAACCTTCCAAAAAGAAGAAACCAACAAACAATACGGCGATCAGCAAAAACCACAACTCACTTAGTGACAACGGAATAACCTCCATCCACGCCGAACGGATCGGCCGATTCATCGTGATCTTCTGGCTTCTCAACCGCAAATGGGCCTGCCTTGATCTCACGTACGAACAGGTATACCATCACGATACCAAGCACGGTATACGCAGCTGTGAACGCAATCGTGGAGAACAGGATCATGCCTGCGGATACGTTCGGTGAGACCCCGGCCTCGGTGGTCATATAGCCAAATACCGTCCATGGCTGTCTTCCAACCTCGGTCATGATCCAGCCTGACGTATTGGCAATAAACGGCAGGGAGATGGCAAATACCATCAGACGCATAAACCACTTTCCAGCGACCTCCAGCTTCTTGCGCATAGCCAGAAACGTACCGTACAGAGCAAGCACAATCATTAAACCACCTGCTGCGATCATAATGCGGAAACTCCAGAACGTTGTCCGTACCGGCGGGATGTAGTCCCCCGGTCCATACGTCTGCTGATACTCAGCATTCAGTTCCTTCATGCCTTTGACACTACCGGAGAACTTGCTGTAGGACAGGTAACTGAGCAATCCGGGGATTTTGATCTCACCCGTACTCTCCTGTTTATCCGGATCAATAAAAGCGACCACCGTCCATGGCGCCGGATCTTCTGTCGTCGTCCATGTGCCTTCACTGGCTGCCATCTTCATTGGCTGTGTCTCCACCAGATATTGCGCCTGGAAGTGCCCCGAGAATGCCACGCCGAATGAAGAAACAAGAGCGATAATGATCGCAATATTAAACGATTTGCGGAAGATCTCCACATCTTGCTTCTTCATCAATTTGTAGGCACTGATCCCGGTTACGACAAAGGCCCCTGTCATCAATGCCCCAAAAATCGTATGTGGGAACTCGACGAGAAGCTGACCATTCGTGATGAGTGCAAAGAAATCATTCATCTCGGCTCGGCCGTTGTTAATCTCAAACCCGACAGGATGTTGCATAAATGAATTGGCTGCCAGAATCCACAGCGCGGACAGGAATGTGCCGACAAACACCAGCCAGATGCAGGCCAGATGCACTTTTTTGGACAAACGATCCCATCCGAATATCCACAATCCAATAAATGTAGACTCCATAAAAAACGCCAGTAGCGCTTCAATAGCCAGTGGCGCACCGAACACGTCCCCGACAAATCGGGAGTACTCGGACCAGTTCATACCGAACTGGAACTCTTGCAGAATACCTGTGACTACCCCGACGGCAAAGTTAATCAGGAACAGCTTGCCCCAGAACTTGGCCATCGTTTTGTAGATCTCCTTACCCTTAACAACGTACAACGTCTCCATGATCGCAACCAACAGTACAAGACCGATGGATAGCGGGACAAAAAAGAAATGGAAAATCGTTGTAAGTGCATATTGGATACGCGATAACATAATCGGATCCATATCGTTACCCCTTCTTTCTGTTCACTTCGCAGTATGCGTATTTGGCATTGAAGCTGCACCTTCGCTGTCTGTCCGCCAAATACGTTGATGAACGTATTGTGCCAGATTACCTATTTTATACATGTGAGAATTATCACAATCTTCGTCTCTAGAGCAAAAAAAAGTGATCCTGGTCACACAAAAGATAAAATTCAGCCTATTATCACAGCTTGCCAACTTCATCTATTCATGGAAGATACTCATGTTTGGTACGGAATGCCCATATGTTAGTCTCAGGCATATCATGCGAAGTGCCGTGAGGACTTTACATATGAAGTGAAAGCATGAAGCACATGCAGAGCGAATGACGCGCCATATTACAGTCAAGGTGAGGTGAACTATTCATGGAAAATCCTGCGCCGTTACCGGATTCAGCCCCCGAAGTCAGCCCGGATGGGGCCAATACAGCGCAGTCCCCTGTTCGGTATGTTCTCTTCCCTCGCAAAGGAGGCTGGTCATCCTTTCCCTATCCCGATATTGCTGCACTGCTATCGATCGAGGGAGAGGTCTACTATGTCAGTAGCCTGACGCAAACAGAGGATGTACCTCCGGTCATTACCGTCATCTCCCTCCCTGAGGCCGAGCAGCTATTGCTGGAACCTCGCACCGTAGCCGTGGTCGCCCATCCCTACTGGCTAATGGCTACAGCTTCGCTGGAGCCTGAGCTATGTATTGTCCTGCTCCCTGAGCCTGCTGGAGATGAAGCACAATCTCCGCTATGGGAGAGCAGTATTTCCAAACTGGTCGGCATCGCAGATCTGGTAGGTACATCCTCCGAAACACGTTATATGAAGCTGTTATTCCAAGGCGTACGTGCTATCTGGCTGGGCGGCGAAGACCCTGCACCTGCGGGTACGATGCAAAAGGATGATCTCGAAGTCCCTCTCCGGGACTACGAACTGCTCTTCCTGCATGCGCTGCGGCAGATCCTGTCAGGCACTCCGGATAGCGTCACCCTGCTTCAATGCAGTGTACGTGCCGACTACTACCGTCAGCTCCGAGCCAAAGCAGGTGCTCATGAGACGATATCCTTTTTGCTGGCAGCCTATGAGTACTTGCTTGAAGATCCTCGGGCTATCCATTCACTTCAAGAGGCATTCTCCCATGCGGTCTTGAATGGTCGCAGTGACTGTGTAGTCTCCCACTATAGATTCCTGTCTGCCATCCATGCCCGGGCCGGCAAGTTGGAAGACGCCCTACTGGTGTATGGAATCAGTGCAGCCGACGAACAGGAACGCCATCATTATGAACAGCTCTGTCGCTGGTTTGAGGCGGGAGAAGATCAACTTGTACGAGCGGAACTACTGCGTATGAACGATGATTACGGAAATGCCCTGCGTATCCTGGACGAACTTGGCGGAGAAACGGCGAGACATTGGAAATTCCGCATCTACCAGGAGACTGGACGTGTGGAAGAAGCACTGGCTCTGGTGCATGCAGTCGACATTCAGGATGATGCCAGTCGCCGGGATTATCAGCAATTATCCGGTAGTGCGCTGGCTCTGCGAGGGGAAAGGCACGGGGCAGTCCGACATTTTCTCGAAACGGCACTGGAGGATGAAGATGCGCTCGCCCGGATTGTCGAGCTGGAATTGTTGGATCATGCTGTACAGCAATTGCTTGGGGAGGTGCCATGATGCTGGACCCGAAGAAGCGCAGACAACAGGTGAATGGGCCAATGGTGCACAGGGATATCCGAACCGAAACCACTTACACGCCAACGGAAACAGTCGATTGGACACATACAGACGCATTGGAAAATGGCGATCACACGCCGGATCATGCACAACAAACGCAGGACATCCGAAGCCAAGTGCATCACTGGGGTGATTCACAAGGTCAGGAAGAACAGAATGTTGCTATAACACAAGAGGAAACAAGTGTATTCAAAGAGCCCTTCTCCATTCATCGGGTTCGCAAAAGCAAAGGCAACAAGCTGACCGCCATGCTCCAGGTTCGCAATGAACGCGGCCGATACCTTGAAGAAGTATTGCATGATCTGAGTGAGTTCGTAGATGAGATCGTGATTGTGGATGATGCCAGCACAGACGGAACCCCAGATATATGCAAAGCCTATCCGAAGGTGGTCCGTCTGGAGGTCTTGGAGAAACCGCTGTTCGCCGTGGAATGGCGACTTCGCAACACCTTATGGCAAGCGGCGGCGGGAACACGTCCCGACTGGTTGCTCTCGGTTGATGCGGATGAGCTGTACAGCACAGAGGCCAAGAAAGCCATACGCGCTCTGATTAATCAGGAGTATGCAGACTGGTTTGCATTTCGATTCTACGATATGTGGGGTGGCAGGACCCACTACCGGGAAGATGATCTTTGGTGTCTGCACAAACGGCATACCGCTTCACTTGTACGGTATATGCCTGGATATCCTTATTTTTATCCACAACAGAATCATCATGTTCCCCGTCTTCCCTTGTCCTGCACCGTATTGCCTGGGGTCAGTACGGAACTGAAGGTTCAGCATCTCGGCTGGGCCGGTAGTCTGGAGGACCGGGTTCGTAAATATTTGCGTTACAAGCGCATTGATCCTGGCGGTGAGTGGGGCAATCTTGCACATTACGAGTCGATTCTCGATCCGGAACCTCGGCTGATTCCCTGGAAGGAGGGACCGTGAGATGGGTGTGGTGAGTATTCTGACGCATAGCTTCACCGACGGGTACAATCGGGAATTCGGCAGGGTATTTGGCGGTGGACTGGAGCGATATATTCTGGATCTGTGCAGTGTCATCCGTGGACTCGGGCATATTCCCGAGGTTCATCAGCTCTCTTATTTTGAAGCATTCCAGACTCGGACGGAGCAGATTGACGTATTTGGTTATTCGTACGACATGGATAATGTACCGCAAGCCTTTGACCGGATGGCAGCAGCAGCGCGCGGCCCAGTGATCTATGCCAACTGTCTGTGGCAACCCATCACCTATAAACCGGGCAGTCTTGGCATCTGTCACGGCATTAACTGGGATCGTCCCGGACTGCCACTGGAGACCAAACAACAAGTCGCGGAACATATTCAACTGGCTCTGGATGGACTCGTGCGCATTGTATCCGTGGATTCTCATTTCCAGACCTTTTGCCGGGCTGCGTGCACCTATACCGATCCAAGGCAGGTTGTCCTGATTCCCAATGCAGTGGATACGTCCTATTTCACACCAGCCCCGCCAACACGAACCTTTGAGCAGGAACAGGAAGACGAATGGCTTGTCGCAGGGAAGAATGATCTAGCGAGTCATGAGGAGAATGCTGGTGCGGTTATATCAGGGGTGCAAGCTGTAGAAGTAGATGCTGAGTCCCAGGTTAATGGTTCAATTCAGGGACAGGTTGAAAAGAAAGCTGCTGATGCCCGTGTGTCTTCTCCCCGTCCAATTCGCATTATCTATCCGCGCCGCATCAGCATGGAACGAGGCATTATTCCAATGATGCTGGCAGCAGATAAGCTATTGGGGGCTTTTCCGGATCTGGAGATTGAATTTGCCGGGGAACTGGTCGAAGGCAGTACGGTAGGGAGAGCCTTTCGTTATTGGCATCGTACTCATCCACATGCGGAGCGAATCATCCAGCGCACGTATGATTTTCGGGATATTCGTGAGGCCTACCATCAGGCAGATATCGCCGTAATACCAACCGTTTTCTCAGAGGGTACCTCCTATGCCTGTCTGGAAGCGATGAGCTGTGGACTTCCGGTGATTGCATCCAATGTTGGCGGGTTGAATGATTTGATTCAGGACGGGTTTAATGGACTCTTGGTGCCTCCTGGTGAGCAGGAACTAACCGCCGCACTGGTACGTCTTGTACAGGATCGAGCCGAGCGAGAACGACTGGGAATCTACGCGCGAGAGACTGCACTGTCCTATGATCTTGCCAGGTGGCGGGGCCGGTGGAGCACGGTGTTGGAATCTTTTTTGGCAGAGACAGGATTAAAGGAGGGAATTCGGGGATGATGGATACGCCCAAGGCAACGGAATTCATGGAATCAAGATACATTCGGCAAAGTGACCCTAAAACGGACACATTGGTCTTCCCCCTGCATCCGGCATGGTGGAGCCGTCCTTATGAATACGAATGGGCCCGGCGATTTGCACGTCCAGACGACGTCGTACTTGATGCAGCCTGCGGCATCTCCCATCCGTTCAAATTCTGGCTCGCCGAACACTGCCGCGAGGTTCACGCCTGCGACTGGGATGAACGCATTTTGTCTGAAGAAGCGATCAGGCTGGATATTGTTTCTGATTTTGGCGAGCAGGCCGCTCAGGATCTGCCGGAATCAACTCTCGCCCGATTGCACCGTGCAAAGGCTGATCTGGCCCAGCTTCCGTACGAGTCGGGTAAGTTTGATCGGGTATTCTGTATCTCTGTACTGGAGCATCTGGATACGGGCACGATGCTGCGGGCTTTTCGTGAATTCGCCCGGGTGTTGAAGCCAAACGGACAGTTAATCGCTACCTTCGATGTACCCGAGATGCGCCCTGATCTGCTGGAGACGATCATGGCTGTTACCGGATTAAACATTGAAGATAAGCTGAATGTGAAAGAGCCGGACGATGCCATCTGGTCTGACATGTACGGCACGCCAATCCGCTGTTTTCGAGCGGTGATATGCAAAGGTTGAGAATGATTGCGTTGAGTACAGAGTAAGGAACGAAGGAATGAGGGATCGAGCTATTGGCAACGGAACCATACACGGTTCGGGAATTGCTCCGATGACCGGTAGCTCCGTTGCTTTTGCATTTTCAATGGGATGAGCTATTGCGGGAATATGTGGTGATTAAGTGATATTTACGAAGTAATCCGTGAATGACCTCCTGCATTTCTGGGTCCTGAGCAGAGGGGCTAGCGGGTAGAGCGGACTTATTCTCATGCACAGCAAGCCGATATCCGTAGCCCCGTACTGTATCCAGACGGATCTCGTCCCAGCGTTTCAGCTTCTTGCGCAGGCGATAGATATGATCGTCCACAGTGCGTTCAACCGGATATTCAAGCGGCCATACCCGATCCAGCAATTGACTGCGGGTGAAGGCTTTCTCCTTGTTTTCATACAGAAAATGCAGCAGTGCAAATTCCTTGGCGAGCAGGCGAATGGACTCTGTACGCCGCGTGACCGTATATGTCCCTTCATCCAATTGCAAAGACATGCCTGGTTCCTCCTACTATGTATAATTCGCTGATCCGAAATCGTATAGATTCATTCCATTTTTTCAACGTGTTCAACATACCACAAAAACCCTTTGCGAGAACGCAAAAGGTTTTTATCGTCTAACTTATAGATGGCTTAGATTGTGGATTACGGTACGTATATCTGTTCTTCCAACAAGTGTTCCCTTGTCTTAACCCAGCACGACACGATCATCTGCCATTTTTTTGCCGCTAATCCGTTCGAATTCACCAAGCAACTCAGGGACAGTCAACGTACGTTTACGCTCTTCGCTGACATCCAGAATAATTCGGCCTTTGTTCATCATGATCAGACGGTTACCCAGACGAATGGCCTGCTCCATATTGTGCGTCACCATCAATGTAGTAAGTCTCATCTCACGCACAAGTGTCTCCGTCAGTTCCGTGATCAATTCGGCACGTGAAGGGTCAAGGGCTGCCGTATGCTCATCCAATAGCAAAATCTGCGGCTGGGTAAAGGTCGCCATCAACAGGCTAAGTGCCTGCCGCTCCCCACCAGACAAGAGACCCACTTTTGCATTCGGCCGCTTTTCCAGTCCAATTCCCAGCTTCTCCAGTTGGGTATTGAAAATCTCACGTCTGGCACGGGTAACTCCGAAGCCCAGTCCGCGTCCTTTACCACGTTTGTATGCCATCGCCATATTTTCTTCAATGGACATATGTGGTGCTGTTCCTGCCATCGGGTCCTGAAACACCCGGCCAATCCAGCTGCTGCGTTTATGCTCCGGCAGGTTTTTAATGGAGCGGTCATTGATCAGTACATCACCCATATCCGGCTTCATCACACCCGAGATGATGTTCATCAGCGTGGATTTACCCGCCCCATTACTGCCAATCACCGTCACAAAATCTCCCGGATTCATCGTCAGATTCACGCCAACCAGCGCGGTCTTCTCATCCGTTGTGCCTGGGTTGAACAGCTTGGTTACTTGCGTAATCTCCAGCATGATCACATACCTCCCTTCGCCTGATGACCCCCGGATCGCATCAACTCTTCTGTTCGTTTGCGAGCCAGACTACGCTGCTTCATGGAGCGCTGCATAGTAGGGAATACAAGGGCAATAATGACGATCACCGCGGTGATCAACTTCAGATCAGATGTATCAAACCATTCGACCTGTAGGGCAAGCGCAACCACAATCCGGTAAATAATCGAACCAACGATCGCTGCAAGTGTAGCCCAGAAGACCGTTCTTGCACCAAGAATGGCCTCACCGATAATCACCGAAGCCAGTCCAATGACGATCATACCAATGCCCATCGTGATATCCGCAAACCCTGATTGCTGTGCAATGAATGCACCGGACAGGGCAACCAATCCATTGGATAAGCTGACCCCTACAATCGTAGTCACATCCGTATTTGCACCAAAGCTGCGAATCATACGTTTGTTATCACCTGTCGCGCGGAGTGCCAGTCCAACATCTGTTTTCATGAACAGATCGAGCATGATTTTAAACACCAGCACGACGATGATAATTAACACCATGACATGCTCACCTGAGAATGGATTATCCATACCCATAATGGATTTATTCGGTGCGCCAAGAATACGCATATTAATGGAGTAGAGCGCGATCATCATCAAAATCCCGGATAATAATCCGTTGATTTTGCCTTTGGTATGAAGCAGACCTGTACAAGCCCCAGCCACCATGCCGCCAGCCATTGCCGCCAAACAGGCTAGCCAAGGAGAGAAGTCATTGGAGATCATAACCGCCGCGATTGCGCCTCCTGTTGTAAAACTTCCGTCTACGGTAAGGTCAGGAAAATCGAGTATGCGGAACGTAATATATACACCAAGTGCCATCAGTGCATATAAAAGCCCCAGCTCGATCGCCCCTTCAATTGAATTCCAGCTTATACTCACACTACTTCCTCCCTGTCTATCGAAAAGAATGAGGCGAACCCGTTGCATGTCCGCCTCGCATCCATACTGCCGAATTTGCATTCCGGTCAGATTATTGAATAATGTTGTTTTCCTGGTCTTTTACTTCCGCTTTCATCTCATCCGTAACCGTGATGCCTTGGGCTTCAGCTGCTTTCAGGTTCAGGATCAGATCCAGTTTGTCTGGAACGGTGACTTTCATATCACCAGGTTTCGTACCATTTTTCAGAATGTCCGCAGCCATCTCACCAACCTGATATCCATGGTCATAATATTTGAAGCCAACCGTTGCGAAGGCCCCTTTTTCAACGGTATCCCGATCACTGGAGAAAAACGGAATTTTATTACTGTTTGCCGTTTGGATAATCGTATCCACCGCACTCACGACAGAGTTATCGAGCGTAATGTAAAAGGCGTCTACTTTGCCAACGAGGGAATCCGTTGCCTGTTTTACTTCAGATGTATTCGTAACTGGTGCTTTCACCAGCTTGATATTATGTGTTGCGAGCGCTTTTTCTGCGTTATCTGCCATAACCACCGCATTTGGTTCACCTTCGTTAATGACCAAGCCCACCGTTTTCACATCCGGCAGATTTTTAGCGATAAAGTCAGCCAATTGTACAATAGCCGCCGGATTCGTGTCGGATGCACCTGTAACATTGCCGCCCGGCTTGTCCATATCGGTCACCAGTTTGGCACCCAGTGGGTCTGTTACCGCTGCGAACAATAATGGCTTATCCTTCACTTGTTGAGCCAGAGCCAGCGCAGATGGTGTTGCGATTCCGAGTACAAGATCATTTTTGGAATCACCCGAGATTTTCTGTGCAATGGACAGGTTGTTCGTCGAATCACCTTGCGCATTATTGTAATCGATTTTGAGGTTTTTGTTCTCTTCAATGCCCGCTTCCTTCAGGGCTGCGATGAATCCTTCACGTGTAGCATCCAGAGATGGATGTTCAACAATCTGCGAGATGGCAATCTGGTATGATTTTTCCTCGCTGCCTCCACCTGTTGTAGTCCCTGATCCTTCGGATTCCGAGCTTGTACCGCTGTTATTTCCGCAACCTGCTGCAACGATCATTGAAGCAACCATCATCAGTGACATCCAAAATTTCTTTTTCATGTGTGAGAACCCCTCTCCATCTTATAAAATGTAGTTACCCTTATCGAGATTCCATTGACACGATAGGGCGGGACAAAACAAACGCTTCAACGCATTGTTGCTTTGATCGACAAAAGCAGACAAATATAGACTTTTCTCATGCGACTGAAGTCCATGACCCGTGTTGGTGTTTTATTGTTCCCCTAATATTAAGGGGCGTCCCGATATCCGTCAATGGTTGAACCGCTTCCAATTTAGTTTCATCGTATGGGTGTGATAGAAAACATTACATAAAACATAAAAACCACCCACATTGTTCTGTAGATGGTCGCCATGAGTACAACAAAATAAGGTCCTACTCATAAAAATGGAGTATTAAGTCTTCTTCTAATCTCGTCCACAAGCATTGTTTTCTCCGCTTCCGATATGGCATCCGCGATCAATTTGCGTGCCGCAACAGGCGCAATCCATGGTTCGATATCTGCATAGCCAATACCGGACAACTTCTCATACTCCTCCATAAAGATGCGAATGCTGGCCTCTCTGGTAGCATCAAGAACAACCGTCGCTTCATGTGGCAGATGCGGGGGCAGTATCGCATATCGAATCATAATAATGTATTCGGCCAAGTCTGCTTCCGGACTCCCGGTAGAAGCATTATTCCAGTCAATAATGACTGCATCATGATCTCGAAGGAGTATGTTACCCGGGTTGGGATCACCGTGACATAGTTGCTGCTTCATGGGTAATTGATCCAACTGGGCAATCACGGCAGCTTTCTCCGCTTCAGACAAGTATTGTGCTTCAACAATATTATGCTTGATATTTTCCCGCTGACTCGGCATATGGGCAACCGAATGCGAATGAATCTGGTGAAAAAGCTGTGCTGTAATCCGGGCATTCACGAAATCTATGCCGACATCCAAAGGCGCCTGTATTCTGGACTGTTCTAACGCTCTGTCTACAAAACGCTTCATGATCGTCTCGCCATCAATCCGTTCAAATACAATACCTGATCGCCCTTCAACAGTCACCAGATCATATGGCTTGGGAACTGGCAACCCACACGCCGAAGCGATTCGGCAATGATGAAGTTCGGCCTCCAAAGCAGCCGTAATCGTGTTCGGTTTGGCCAGTTTAACGATCTTGCTCCCGTCTTCCCATTCGAAAACTTCCGCACATCCACCTTCTCCAATTTTGTTGCCGAGCCTATGGACCATGATGCTCACTCCTTCAACGGATTTAATAAGTGAGACCTTCTCTATGCAATAACATCTCGTACATTTCCCGGATCATCTCAATCGCTTCATTCATCTCCAGCTCCAGGGTGTGAGAGTTCAGAAGTGTTCCAATGCCAATCAGATATATCGTGAGCTTAAGGAAAATGCGCTTGAGTTGTTCGACCGATACATCCTGCAATCGCTTGCTATATCGCATATAGAACATGGTTAATTCTTCACCCAGAAACTGATCGGTGTGGGGATTGTATTGTCGGTATCCCGAAAGATACAACGTTCGAAATAACTGCTTCTCGTTCTGTGCAAAGTACAGGAATCCAATCGTCAGGTTCAAAGCAGGGGAATTGGCGCTGTCCTCATATGCCAACATACTGCGACGGGCGAATTCGGCAGCCTTGTCATACACGCTTGCTTTTAGCTCTTCAATGTTACTGTAGAGACTATATATGGGTTGGGTGGAACAATGGAGCGCCTGAGCAACGTTTCGCGCAGTGAGCGCCTCCAAGCCTTGAGTCCGTACAAGCTCAAAGGCGGCAGATAACACTTTTTCTTGCGTAATCTCAGATTTTGGTGGCATATACTGCTCCTTCCCTTGTTAATAACGCATGTTATATAACGTATGTTATTATGAGTGGATTCATGTGTCAAGTGTACTTACTGGCTGAGATTTTTCATATATAAAATCTTTTAAAAAAAGAGGCGCCCATATCCAATGTACCTTGGGTATGGGCGCCTTATATCAATCAAAGGATAGCTCCAGAGTGCTTATTCCTTTTCTTTTTGCAGTTCCTCTAATTCAGATGAGGTTAGCCCGGTAGCCTTAATAATAGTAGCCTGATCAAGACCTAAAGTGAGCATATTCATTGCGATTTTCCGCTTGCTCTCAGCTTCACCTTCTTTGATTCCTTCTTTGATTCCCTCTTTGATCCCTTCTTTAATTCCTTCTTCGATACCTTTTTGAATTCCTTCCTCCATGCCTTTCTTGAGACCCTCTTCTCGTGCGCCCTCAATCATGGAAGCTTCGTCCCAAAGAAATTTCTGACGGTCGATATATCGTTGACGTGCTTGCTCATCCTGGCTCAGAAACTCTAATACACTCATGGCTTTTTTCAAAGCCGGTTCGGGTTCGTGCATCATTAACGCCTCCCAGCTTGATTTAGTCATTCCTTTCAGAAATAACAGCCAACGCACCAATCCATCCTTCATTTGAATATTTTCATCATTTAACTTTGGTATTTCCATAAAATGAATCTCTATAACATCCGTCAACGGAATATCGGTATGGTCTTCTCTTAAATGAAATACGTTGTGGTACTGATCATTAGCGAGCATTTTGAAATTAACAATGTTGATCGCAACGCATTTTTTGAGTTGACTATATCTCTGTCCTTCAAGTAATTGTCCAGAATATTGTTTACCCCAATAGAACAAAGTCCTCTTCTCTAAATCATACTGATTAGGGCGTGTCTCAAAACTCGCTGAAGTGCATCTTTTACCGCCTTTTCGCCCCATGCTGCGTCACTTTCCCTTGACGTGCCCCGGCACGCCTGCGGAAAACTTCCTTGCTTGGAACGAAAATTCGGCAAAATCTGCTTCCTTCGGAGTTTTCAGACACGCCCTAACAACTGCATTTCAACATTAATTAGCTCACCTTGATCTGTTTTGGCCCGTATGTCCAGAATGGACTGTTTATCTCTCGGGGTATCCTTGTCCAGATAAGGATTGATCAATACAATCTCGGTCAGTAAGGATTCACCTGCATTTTTGAAGGTGTGATTCAGAAAAGCCAGAAGAACATCCTTATTCTCTTCACTTCCAAAGATTCGTTTAAACACATAATCGTTCTTGGGATCAAGCAACTCTGTCATCATTATTCACTCCTACGCGCAAAATGAACAGGATATATCTGCTGAAGTATCAGCAAATATAAGGATGCGAACATGCACTGGATGTTAACTCTATTATAACACGCATCGCCATATGAAAATAGCGTTTATACGTAATTTACTATCAAAAAAAAGAGACCGTTTCGAGTGATCGAAACAATCTCCATTCTACTAATTCCCCGACGCTTCGCGAATCTCATACTTGCACCTTTTGCCTCCATCGGCGTAACATTCGGTGCGCTCCACCTCAGCTTGAAGCAGCGAGCGGAACAGTTCCAGTTCACAGCGGCAAGCCTGCTTGTAGACACTCGCGACTTGCACAATCGGGCAATTCATTTCCGTAATGACGTAAGTTCCATCGTCTTCTCTGGACGCATCCGCCATATATCCGTTGGTATTCTGAATTCGCGCGAGTTCCTCCACCCGTCCGGCCAGATCCTGGCCCTCCATCTGTGGCAATCCGCTACGAAGCAGCTTGTCCCGGCGACTCTCGAACAATGCATCTACCACACCGCTCCCGGCTGATTCAGACAATTCTTCAAGAAGTTCCAGTGTAAGGGACGAATAGGATTTTGGAAAAAAGCTGTCCCCGCGTACCGTCAGTTGGTACACCGAGGACGGACGTCCGGCCGTAGCCCGGGCCTCCCGAACCTCGATCCAGCCGTCCTGTTCCAGTGCCGTCAGATGACGGCGAATGGCCATGCCGGTCAGGCCCAGATCAGCTGTCATTTCCCTTGCGGTCAATGTACCTTGCTGCTTCAGCATGAACAAAATCCGTTCACGCGTCGTTCGTTCCTCTTCGCGCTTCACGATCAGCACCTGCTCTCCTGCTTATGCGTGTACCGGTGCTGCCTCCCGGCAGGCATCCGAGCAAAAGCGGTTATGCGTCTCTTCGCAATCCTCACAGCTTACATGCTGCAGGTTGCAGGTTGGACAATTAATATATCGGTCATGTGTCGTTCCACAGTGATAACAGCTGGCAATGACAATATCCTCTTCTGTCCGGTTAATCGGTACAGAGATCCGCTCGTCAAACACGTAACACTTGCCATCGAACAGATGGCCTTGTACTTCTGGGTCTTTACCGTACGTGACAATACCACCGTCCAATTGAGCCACGTCCTGGAATCCTTCATTGATCATGAAGCCCGTCAACTTCTCGCAGCGAATGCCGCCAGTGCAGTAAGTAATAATGGTTTTGTCCTTCATGTCACCCAGGTTCTCCCGAATCCACTCTGGAAACTCACGGAACGATTCAACATCTGGACGGATAGCCCCGCGGAAATGGCCAATTTCGTATTCATAATCATTGCGACCATCGATAACGATGACGTCATCACGTTGCAAATGCTCATGGAACTCTTTCGGCGAAAGGCGTTTGCCGCTAGTCACATTTGGATCAAGGTCATCTTCCACGCGGAACGTAACCAGCTCGGCTTTGTGACGAACAAAGATCTTTTTGAACGCATGCTCTTCCACATCATCAATCTTGAACACCATGTCGCTGAATAGCGGATTAGCCAGCATATCTTTCATGTACTGTTCCGTCTGTTCAGGCGTACCGGATACGGTACCGTTGATGCCTTCGGATGCGATCAGAATACGACCTTTCACACCAAGATCCTTACAGTATTCCAGATGCTCTTGTGTAAACGTCTCAGGGTCTTCAATCTTCACGAACTTATAATATAAAAGCACGCGATACGCGCTGTTACACATGTATATCACCTGTTCCTATTCCATGTTGTTATTAGCCGGATCATCCGGCAAGACGACTACGTTGCACCCTTACTGTTAAAAAGAAAAGAAACAGCCGCCCGAAACATCGTCTCGAACTGCTGCCTGACATTCGACTTTTATTCCTGCATTCTAGTTTATCGGAAGCGGAATAGCTTAGTCAATATAAATGTATAGAAAGGCATGAAAGATATGGAACATATATGCCTCCATCAATCATCCTATTCCGAGATCGTAATGACCGAGGTTACAAAATGATAGGATTCATTTTCCAATACCGCCTGCGATAACAGGATTTTATTGCCTTCCGGGCTCCAGGCCAGTGGGTCAGAAGCGTTGTCCATATCTGCTGAGATCTGGAACTGTTCTGCCGACTCCGTGTTGGAGACAAACAGCCCTTTCTCATTATCATTCTCAGAATTGATGGTGTATGCAATCTTGGAATCATCACCCGACCAGCTTGTGCCGAAAATCTGTGTGCCTCTGGCGAGCGTAGCCTTTTCATTGCCTTCCAGATCGGTGAGCACCAGCGCCCGTTTGGTATCCGCTGTTCTTTTCACAATCGCAAGCCTTGTTCCATCATTAGAAGGGATGACCCACTCCACACTTTTCAGCACCTGTTTTACTTCACCCGTCTTCGCATCGTATGCATTCAACTGGCCGTCCTCGCCCGTAATATAATAGAGCGTACCGTTTGAAACCTCGATGCTCCGTACATTGAAATTACCTGTCTCTACTAGCACCTTCGTTGTGCCCTCCACACTTGCCGAGATGAGATCACCCTTCATATTGGGAAAAACGACATGTTCATTATCCAGCCATGCACCCTCTTGGATGAATCCGTCCTCTTTACCAGCAGGGGTTGCCTCCCCATTATGCAGGTTCAGGATATAGCCTTTGCCCGTATTTTCCTCCGGCTCCCGATAGAACAGGTACTGACCATCCGGTGACACCAGCGGTGCACCCAGGCTGACCTCACTTTCCTTGAGCGGTGTGTCTGTACCTTTGGTTAGATCATACATATATAAGTTATGCGGGTATCTTTCCTGGCCTTCAACGGTAACGGGTTTCAAGGACTTATTCTCCTTGTCGGATACAATCCAGTCGTCACTTAACCATGCAATCCCGCGCATATTCGGTAGTTTATCAATTTTCTCCAGCTTGAAGCTCTGGTACACGGACGTGTTGGTATTATCTTTTACCGTAATACCGGTGCCCGTTTTCCCACCTTGTGCGTTGCCTCCCGGCTCCGTTGTTCCCCCGCATGCTGCTGTCGTTAACAGGGTAATAGCCCCGAACGTGCCCAAAGCTGCTTGTTTCCAATTCATGATGGTCCCCCCTGGTTTCTCTTGCTATAGACCAAGCATACACACGGCATACTTCCAAAGTTATTCAGACTTGTTTCGAACTTGTAAACTTGAGTCAGCCAAAGGGAACATGAGCTGGAACGTCACTCCGTCCCCATCCTCTGGGTCGCCCGACAGCAGGTTGATTGTACCGCCCTGTTTTTCAACAAACTGCTTCACGAGAGATAGTCCGAGTCCGGTTCCACCGGTTTTTCTGGCTCTGTCTTTGTTCACAGTGTAAAAGGGTTCAAAAATCTTCTCCCGCGCCTCTGCCGGAATCGGCGTACCCGAGTTGTAGATGCGAATGACCGCTTGACGCTCCTGCATCCGCAGTTCATTCTTCACCCGGATTACACCATCCGGAACGTTATATTTGATGGCATTATCCAGCATGTTGATGAAAATATGCATAAGACTCTCCCGATCGCTGCGGATCACCGCCGGTTCAAGATCCAGTTCCATGTTCAGCGCAAACTTCTCCGCTTTCCCACGCATCCGGCCACAGGCATCCTTAAGCAGAGCGCTGACCTCTACATCTTCGGCCTGGTTCTCGAAGTCATACTTCTCCAGAGCAGATAAATGTAGTACTTTTTCCACCATCTCGTACAGCCGCTCCGTTTCTTTGCCAATGTTATTCGTGGCATCATCAAGCAGTTGCGGATCATCCTTATACATGTCGAGCAGCTCCACATAAGCTTTGATCGATGTCAGCGGTGTCTTGAACTCATGGCTGATGTTACCGATATATTGTTTCTGCTGCTGTTCCAGCGCCTGAAGCTTCTCAATCGCCAGTTGCAGCTTCTGCTGCTCCGCATGCATGGCTGTGATATTTTGCTGGATGGATGTACTCATATAATAAATGCCCTGCCCCAGCTCCCCCAATTCATCCTTGCGCTTTAAAGGAGACTCCGTAATGTAATTCCCTTCGCGAATGGAATCTGCGGACTTTTTCAGCCGGGTAATCGCAACGGCAAACCGATTGTAGAACAGATAACCTAATATGAAGCTCAGCGCAACAACGGTAATTCCGGCCCATATGAACAATTGAAGGATGCGAGTATAGAATTCATGGTAGCTTTGGACCGGATATTGCATCCATACAGCACCCATCTGTCCATCCGGACCATCCAGTGGTGCGGCGTAGAGCAAGGTATCCCCCTGTTCATGATAGGCAATTTTATTTTGCAGTGCATAGTTGAGCGTATCCTGAACAATCGCACTCTCCCCGGAACTGATCGATGAGCCAACTTGCTGGCCCTTCATATCATAGAGAGCAATTGGCAATCCGGTAGAGTTGGCCAGTTCCTGTGCAAGCCTGCGGCCATTTCGCTGTAAAAAAACGTCCTGATCGAGATGAACGGACTCGGTGTAGTAGGACTGTCGCACATTCAGATTCACCAGCCGTGTCTGCTGTGATAAAATACCTTCAATCTGTGACTGCTGATTGCGTTCAATACCATGCAGGACCAGTGAACTAAGCACAACCACGGTCAGGATAAGCAAGGCTGCCAGAAAAACACTGAACTTCAGCTTGATGCTGACTCTCATATGGGGCCGCCTGTATCAGGTGCAGATGCTTTGTAGCCAATCCCGTATACGGTCTGCAATTTTTGCTGATCTGTATCTCCGATTTTTTTGCGCAAACGCTGGATGTGAATGTCCACGGTCCGTGTGCCACCCGCATATTCCATGCCCCACACCCGATCCAGCAGATCGTCTCGTGTGTACACACGTTCAGGATTGGACATGAGAATGGTCAGCAGATCGAACTCTTTTGGTGTCAGATCCAGCTTCTCCTCATTCACAGTCACCGTGCGGTGAGCAACATGAATACGCAGTGTGCCATTCACGATGGCCTGATTCTTCGAATCGTCCGGTGGTGGACTGCTTTTCTCGACACGGCGCATGAGCGCTTTCACCCTTGCGAGCAGTTCACGGATCTCGAATGGTTTGGTCATATAATCATCGGCGCCCATCTCCAGACCAACGATTTTGTCCACGATATCATTTTTGACTGTTAGCAAAATAATGCCGATATCATCCCGGTCCTCCAGCCTGCGGCATACGCCGTATCCATCAAGCTTTGGCATCATTACATCCAGAATCATGACCTGCGGCTGAAACGACGCGACCTTGACGAGTGCTTCCTCCCCGTCACTCGCAGTATCTACTTCATATCCTTCGCGCCGCAGCGCGTAAGCAATGGCACTGACGATGCTTGATTCGTCATCTACCACGAGCACTTTTTTATTCATGGGATTCATCCTCTTTATCTATGTCATGAGTTAGTTTATGGGTCTATGTTAGCAAGGTCCGTGCGATTTAGCTATGGATGAGTTTGCAATTTGTATGAAAAGCTTACATCCTCTCAGCTTGGACTTGGCTCTACTTTCTTTATACCCTAAAGGCAACAAAAAGAGCCAACCCGTGATTGGATCAGCCCTTGATCTATAGATTCCCAATTCATGTTACTGTTTAGGCAACAACTTCTTAATTTCATCTTCAGAGAGTCCAGATGCTTTAACTATCGCAGAGAGATCTACGCCAAGTGTGAGTAACTCACGAGCCATTTCTCTCTTGCCTTCAGCCGCTCCTTCAGCTCGTGCGCCTTCAATCATTGATTTTTCGTCACTCAATGCTTTCATCCGAGCATCGTAGGCCATTCTGGTGGACGCATCCTGACTCAGAAATTCCAGCGTATCCATCGCCTTTTTCAACATCGGTTCATTCATAGCCAGCACCTCCCAGTTTGATGTATCTATTCCTTTCAGGAATAATAACCAATTCACGAGTCCGCCTTTTTCCATCGGAACAGAATACTGATCCAATTTGGTTAGTTCCATCACATGTATTTCGATATCATCCGTCAAACCAATACCTGTATGATCTTCTCGTAAATGAAAGACATTGTGATACCGCTCATTATCCAGACAGGAATAATTGAGGATATTAATAGTCACGCATTTTTTGAGCAGATTATAGTTTTCACCCTTTTTTATCTGATGAAAGTACATCTCACTCCAATAAAACAACGTCCTTTTCTCCATGTTATACGGGTTAAACAGTTGCATTTCAATGTTAATTAGTTTGCCTTCTACCGTCTTTGCTTTAATATCCAGAATGGATTGTTTATCCTCTGGACTATCCTTATCTGTATACGTGTTAACCACAGTGATCTCCGTAAGAGGAGATTCGCCGGTCTCTATAAACGTGCTGTTCAGAAAAGCTAACAAAACATCTTTGTTTTGCTCACTTCCAAAAATGCGTTTGAACACAAAATCTACTCGTGGATCGAGTAATTCCGTCACTCAGCATCAGCTCCATTCTCACCAGCATTATATCATAATTCCCATATAGCCTCAGCTTGATAATGGATCTGCACATATATTGCTTCTACTCCTCAAATGACAGATTGAGTGGCTCGTCCGACATCTCGTACTCTGTCTCCATATGTGTCAGTGGTGTGTTCAGATCAACCTCCTCGAAGCGGAAGCTGTCGACCCACACTTTTCCTTTACCGTTCAAAATAACCCCGAATGAAATGACCGCGCTACCCTCCGGTACATCAAGCACAATACTATACTGATTCCATGGCTGCGTACCCGTAATTGGCCGATCATGCATGTTATCAAATTGAAGTACATCATGCACGTTATTATCCACACGCATCCATAATCCGCAGAACGCATCCACATGCTCGGTCTTCACGAATCCCGATAACTTCATCCGCTTACCCACATACTTGTCCGCTCTGAACTGTTGCATCATTGTTGCGAACTCGTTAGGCTCCATTGGCGTAACTGCCTTCAAATACCCTGAAGCTTTCCCTTGATGCACTTCGGCAGGATCAATGCCCATCTCATAATTTTGCGGATGACTTCCGGTTAACATCCAACCTGTTATCGTTGACGTCTGATTCATCTGTAATTCTCCTCCTCTGGTTCTTCCTTCGAATAATTTCAGATCGAACAATTTGCGAAAACGTCCTGGTGGCATGCCATATAATTTGCGAAATGCGCGGGTGAAGGCTTCCTGACTCTCAAATCCACATGCCAGGGCGATGTCCAGAATGCCTGCATCCGTCGACCGCAGGGTCGTGGACGCCAGACTCATCCGACGGTTGCGGATATAATCCACCACGGTCATGCCAACCTCATTACGGAAAACCCGGTGGTAGTGATATGGCGACAACAACGCCTCGGACGCTACTTCTTCCAACCCGATCTCTTCATGCAGATGGGTCTCAATATAGAACAAACTTTGCTGAATCATTGCACGGTAACGGCTCAACTGAGGTAAAGCCCCCTTCCATATCCTTACTATACGTGAATGATGTCGTCGCCGTTTTGATCATTTTTGCTATCTTCACTTCGGTTGACCTCTGCCAGAAACGCAAAAAGAGCCAACCACGGATTATGTCCTTTCCGTCATTGACTCTCCTTTTATCTATTTGCACAACACTCTTCGTCAGACAGCCGGTACCGGCTGTGCACCAACCTCTTCGTCATCATGCTCCACCAGTTCATGTTTCTCCCACGCTCTACTCTTCCAGCGGAAGTACATAATGACCGCGCGGGTCCACTCATCCGCCGCAATGGCAAGCCACACACCAGCGAGCCCCAGATGAAGCTTGAATATGAGCAGGTATCCCAGAGGCAGACTCATGCAGACCATGGAGATCAGACCCATGTATACCGGGAACTTTGCATCCCCTGCCGCTCGCAGAGAACCAATGATCACAATATTGCAGGTACGCCCGGTTTCGAGCAACAGACTGAGCAGAATTACTTGAGCCCCCAGCTTGATAATTTCCGGATTATCCGTAAAGATGCTCATCAGCGGCACACGGAACAAAATGATGATTACATCAATGATAACCGTGGCCAGAAGGGCCCATTTTACACTGTCAAAAACACGTTTGTACGCATCGTCTTTGCGCCGCGCACCCACAAGCCGGCCTACAATGATCGATGTCCCCATACCAATCGCCATGCTGAACAAGTAGATATAGCTGGAGATATTACCCGCATACTGCTTGGTTGCCATAGCTTCTGCGCCCAGATAGGTCACATACAGCGTGAACACGAGCTGGCAGGAATGATATACCATCGATTCCATCGCAGACGGAATGCCAATCCGCAGAATTTTGCCAATGAATTTCTTGGACAACTTAATGTAGTATTCGAAATCCACCCGTACCTCGCTCACACGATACAACAACCAGAAGAAGATCAGCAGGCAGATAAACCGGCTCCCCACCGTGGAGATCGCTGCCCCTTCCACCCCAAGCTTCGGCAGGCCGAAGTGTCCAAAGATCAATGCATAGTTACCAACAACGTGAATCACGTTCATGAATACAGCAACATACATCGTTTCTTTGGTGTAACCATGTGTACGAATCGTCGCAGCCAGCGCATTAATGAGTGCCTGGAGGAAGATCCCGCCACCGACGATATTTATATACGAACGGGCAAAATCATAAATTTCGCCTTGAATATTCAGAAGTGTTAACAAATGTCCTCCGAACAGAAGGAAGATTCCGCTCAGGACCAGACCTACGATAAGATTCAGTGTAATCGCATTACCCGTAACTTGTGCTGCTTCACTTAACTTTTTCGATCCGATATATTGTGCTACTACAATCGCAGCACCATGTCCAATAACTTCCAATACAAGGATAGCGATAGAAATAATCTGATTGGCTGCTCCAACGCCGGAGACCGCATTATCGGATACCGAGCTGAGCATGAGCGTATCCACGCTCCCCATCAACATAAATAAGAAGAGTTCCAAGAAAATAGGCCATGTCAGTCGAATCAGATTCAGATCCTTGGCATCAGAACGAAGGGACTCTTTGGTTGAGGATATTGCTGTCATTTTCTCACCTTTCCCATGTGGGCTTTAATTCTTAGGGTATGTTAGCACAGGTGGTTTGAAAATGCAGTAGTTTTGCGAAAATAGTTGAAAGTTTTTTGTAATTCCATAAATAGGTATTTTCACCGCTTTCATAAAGCCCAGCTTGCGTACGCCTGCCAGAGGTTTTAGAAGACAAAAAAGGCCCCTCCCGACTCGCTTTTAAGCAAGTAATGGAAGGACCTTGGATCCTCAGCCTTTTAACCTTTAACAGAACCCGCAGCAATTCCCTCCACAATTCGATTACTCAGGATGAGAAAAGCAATCAGGATCGGCATAATGCTAATCATCAGCGTTGCACCAATCGCTCCCCAATCCGTTGTATATTGACCGATAAAGTTCTGTACCCCAACAGTTAAGGTTTTGTACGAATCTGTACTGATGAACGTATTAACAAAGATGAATTCATTCCAGTTATAGATCATGTTAATGATCGCCGTTGTGGAAATGACCGAAGACGTCATCGGCAGCACAATCCGAAAGAAAATCCGATGCACAGAGCAGCCATCCATCACTGCGGCTTCTTCCACTTCCCGGGGAAGCGCGTAGTAAAATCCGAGTAAAATCATAATGGTAATTGGCATATTAAAGGCAATATAAGACAAGATGACCGACAAAGGATGATCTGTGAGATGAAGCTTCAGGAACAAGCTGAACAGCGGGATCAATGTGGAGTGCACAGGGATCATCAGACCCACCATGAACAGCCCCAGCACCAGTGAACGACCCTTCCAGCGCATACGTGTAATGGCAAAGGTCACCAGACTGGCGAACAGCACGGTGACCACCACCGAGACCACCGTAATCCATACACTGTTGAAGAAGTATAAGCTGATATTTCCCTCTGTCCATACCTTGACATAGTTTTCCCAACGCGGGGTAGCAGGAAGGGAAAAAGGCGCCATGTCGAATACTTCCTGATTATTTTTAAGCGAGAACAACAGCAGCCATACCAAGGGCAAAATTTGCAGCAAAGCTACCAGGGACAAGAGGAAATACAGCAGAATATATCCGAATCTCCTTAACCATGCCGAACCTCGGCCTGTCCCCGGGTAAGTTGGCAATCTAACGGCCGTATCCGTCTTCACCGGGATGGACCTCCTTTCATTTCACTTACGTCAGGAATACTGGATCGTATCTTTGGATGCCGTCGCTTTACGAAGCAACCAGGTAACAAGCAGACAGATCAAGAGCAGGAAGAACCCTACAGCACTGCCGTAACCAAAGTCGAAGCTACGGAACGCCTGACGATACATATAGGAGGCCATCACTTCGCTCGAACCATTTGGTCCGCCATCGGTCATCACGTAGATGAGATCGAAATACTTGAGTGAGCCTACCACAGCAAGTACAATGGTCACCTTGATGACTTCAGTAATTAGCGGCAGCTTGATTCGAAAAGCGATCTGCCAAGGGTTTGCCCCGTCAATCCGGGCTGCTTCCACCAGAGATTCCGGAATATTTTTGAGGGCCGCATAATAGATCAAAATATAGAAGCCTGCATACTGCCATAGAATCGGTACGAACAGTGCATACAACACCAGGGATGGCTCCGCCAGCCAAGCTGGCGGATTGCTGAAGCCGATGGCTTCCAGAAAGGTGTTCAGCACACCATTGCTGGGATGATAGATCTTCAGCCATAACTGGGCGATCGCGACCGAAGACAGCAGCATCGGGATCAAATATATTTTGCGGAACAGATTGGCACCCTTGATCTTGCCTGACAGCACCAAAGCGATCATCAGATAACCGATCAGACTCAGCGCAGAAAACAAAGCAAGCAAAAAGGTATGATTCGCACTCTGCCAGAATGTTCCGTCCTGAAGTAGTCTGGCGTAATTATCCAATCCAATAAAGGTCATTGCACCGATCCCGTCCCATTGCATCAACCCATAATACCCGGTAAGCACGATTGGGATGTAGACCAAGACCAGCAGCAGAAGCAGTGCAGGAAGCACGTACAACGCAGCAACGAGACGGTTGGACATGACTTTGTCCATCACATTATCCTCCCTTCAAGCGTTCAAACGTGTGTACGTCAATTGCCTTTATCAATCGCAGCCTGATGATTCTTCACAAAGTCCTCCGGTGTCACCGCTTTACCAAACAATGCTTGAATCATGTCCAGATGGGCCTGAGCGGCTGCCGGTTTCATTTGCACGTCTGCAAAGAGTGTGAGGCTACTGGCCTGATTCAATTCGTTGAGCAGGTCAATATAGAGCTGTGGCAGCTGTACTGCAGCTGTATCCACTTTGGTAGCCGGGATGACACCTGCTTCAGTTACCGAACTCTCACCCCATTTTTCCACAAAGTATTGCACAAACTTCTGCGCTTCTTCCTTCACTTTGGAGTTCTGGGCCACGAACATTCCTACACCCGGACCACCTACCCAGCTGTTAATGTCGCTCTTACCGTCTTCCATCGTTGGAAATTTGAAAAATCCAATCTTGTCTTTGAATTCCTGCGGGATGTCCGGGTTAGTCGTAAAGTTTGGCAGTTCCCAGGTGCCCATCAGGTACATGGCAGCTTTTTCGTTCATGAATTCGGATTTGCCCTCATCGTTGGACAACCCGTTGAAGCCTTTGTTGAAGGCATTCATATCCACCAGCTTTTGTACCTCGGCAGCAGCTTGAGTCAGCGCAGGGTCGTCAAACTTGCCGGAGCCATTGATCGCCTTTTCCAGTGCATCTCCACCTAACCGATTCGCCAGGTACATATACCAGAGTGAGCCGGTCCAGCGGTCTTTATTGCCCAGTGCGATCGGCACCTCACCGTTCTCTGTCAGTGTCTTCAGCACACTCAGGAATTCATCGTACGTTGCTGGCGGCTGCAAGTTATATTTTGCAAAGATGGCTTTGTTATAATAAATGGGGGAGATATTCAACTCGATTGGTAACGCATATGTTTTGCCGTCTATGGCATAAGCTTCTGTTGTTCCGGCTATGAATTTCTCGCCCAGCGAGTCGCTCAGCAGATCATCGACCGGTGCGAACAGATTCCCCTTCACATAAGGCTCCAGAAATCCGGCAGCCCAAGTTACACCAACATCGGGAAGTTCATTGGATGCCGACAGAATTTTCAATTTGTTCTTATATTGTTCATTCTCAAGAACTTCCTGCTTGATGGTTACATTCGGATGATCCGTCTGATACTGCTTGATGATATCGTTGACCAGTTTGTTTTGCTGTGCGGAACTGCCTGCTGGCCAGAGGTGCATGAATTTGAGGGTTACTTTCCCATCTGTGCCGTTGTTGCCAGTTTCACCCTCTTGATCCGAACTTGAACTGTTACATCCGGATAAAATTACGGCGAGAACCAGCGTCCATGACAGAAGAATGGCCATCGTCTTTTTGCTCATTATCCCAACCCCCTTGGTTTTTTCGGTTAATGTAACCGCTTTAACCAAATTGTAGCACGAGCATAACACCCCCATAAGACTAGGACGATTTGGAAAAACTCCACTTTTTTGAGGTTATTTGTTATCTCGTTCAGATAGGGAATGCCGATATTTGCTTGGACTAAGCCCCTCAAGACTTTTAAATACCGTGATAAAATACTTATCCGTCTGATAACCCACCTGTTCGGCAATCTCCGAGATTGGCATCGTTGTCTGCACAAGCAACTCCTTCGCGCGCTGAATGCGTTTGCGGGTAAGGTATTCACTAAAATTGATGCCGATCTGTTCCTTAAACAATACGCTGAAGTAACTGGAGTTGAGATGGAGTAACTCAGCGATTTCACGCATGGTCACATGTTCACCCAGATGAGTATCCACATAGGTCAAAGCTTCACTGATCTGGCTATTGAGCCTTTGTTCCCCTCGCTCCTTAACATCCAGCAGCTTGGGGTCAACCATTTCCTGCATCGTTTGAATACGCCGCTGTTGTTCGCTGAACTTCAAGGCTTTTTCGACGGTCTGTAGCAATTGTTCCTTATCAATCGGTTTCAACATATACTCCACGACACCCAGCTTCATGGCCTGTTGGGCGTACTGAAAATCGGCATGTCCCGACATAATCAGGACAACAGGCTTATTCGAAAAGTGCTGAATGGCCTCAATCAGAGACAACCCGGAGAATTCGGGCATGCGAATATCCGTTATTAACAGATCTGCCGGCTTTTTCTTGAGCCATTCCACGGCCTCGACGCCACTTTCTGCAGTCCGGATATGATTTCGTCCTGCCGACCATCCTTCCAGTGTCTTGCGAATACCCTCTCTTGTACGCGGCTCATCATCAACGATAAGAATCGTCTTGTCATGAATCATATGCACCCTCCGTTCCCATAGGAATCTCAAAGCAAATGACAGTTCCTTCCCCAACCTTACTTGTAATGGAAAGCCTGCACCGTTCGCCAAGTTCGCTGCCAAAGTAAAGCTTCAACCGCCGATGTACGTTGATTAGACCTACACCTGTCCCCTTCTTGGACACAGTCGGCCCACCATGTAAAGCATGAATGACAGATTGAAGCCGTAATTCATCCATACCGGGACCATCATCCCGAACCTCAATGCGAACCAGATTTTTCTCGGTCGAAGCATCCACATGAATGCTTATCTTTCCCGGTCCCAGTTTACTCTCAATGCCATGGAGAATCGCATTTTCCACCAAGGGCTGTATAAGCAGTTTTGGGATTGGGATCTTACGAACCACGTCGCTCAGTTGAATCTCCCATTGCATTCTATCTCCCAATCGCATCTGCATAATTTGAAGATAACGCTCGGCGTGTTCCAGCTCGTCGGCCATCGTAACCCATTCATCCTGTTGCGAACTGGAGATGATGTAGCGAAATAATCGGGACATCGCCACAACCATACGTGCCATCTCCTCGTCTCCCTTTTCCTCAAGGGACCAATAGAACGCTTCCAGTGTGTTGAATAGAAAATGGGGATTAATCTGAGACTGCAACGCCTTCAGCTCAGCCCGGGACTGCATGACTTCCTTCTCATGAACCACACGGGTCAATTCGTTCTGCCTGTAGACCATCTGGTTATATACGTCGTTAAGTTCATTGATCTCCATCGTAGAGCTAACCATTAGATTAGGTCTCATTGCTCCCGGCTGTGCACTGCGCATGGCCCGCATCAGCCGGATGAGCGGACGTGTAATCATCGTGGACAGAAAGAAGGACATGATAAGGAAGAGAATAACACCTATCAATCCCGAGACGAGCAGTGCCGTCCTCAGGATGGATACACCTTCCGTTGTCTCCCGCAGCGGGGTCAGGACAGCAAGTGTCCAGCCCGTTAACTCCGATTTTTGCCTGACGACGATATAGGATTCATCCCCGTTCTGCACGACTGATCCGCTGTCCAATATGGCTTTGGGATCGAGATTAACCTCCAGATCGGAAGTCACCACTTCTCCTGCCCCATCCAAGAGCATGATGGAGTCCTGCGAACCATCTGCCCCATTCGAATCATTCAATTGAAAAAAACTGCGTTGCATCCGCACCACCACATAACCTCCATGCTCGAAAGAATGATCCAGCAGGTTAATCCGCCGAATAGCCAGAAGCACACCCGGATCTTCCGGGTCAGCGCCTGCCCATACCAGTCTGCCTTTTCCTTCATCGGCCAGGCTGATCCAGTTGCGCTCCACTCTAAGATCGAGGGATCGGTCATCCATCGGAAAGATGCGGTTATAACCCGTAGTGTATATCTCCATACTCTGTGCGCCATTGATAAAAGATTGATAACTGCCTGCAATCTGCAAGAGGGCTTGACGCTGATTAAAGGTAGCCGGGTTGCCTTGCTTCTCATCGCTAAGCAGACGCTGCACGTATGAATCATCCGCCACCTGAGCGGTCAGCGAATTCACTTGTGCAATGAGTGCATCCAATCTGCCACTGGCTTGGACGGCGGTTTGGTGAATATGTTTCTCCGCATTGCTTTTCAGCAAAGCAGCTACCCGATCATAGGCCGATATGCCTGCGAGCAGCAGAACAACAAGCATCACCATAACGAAACCAATGAAGATCTGATTCCGAAGTGAGTTAAAATGCCCTTTTTTCCCGCGCAACTTCCCCATTCTCCTCTCTTTTTTTGCATGTAAAAGAACCCACCACCTTACGCCCGTGCTCTTGAAGACTGGGTACATACGATGCCGGATTTATCTACGTATTCAATTCTTCTCGTTAAAGCGCTTGCAAAATTAAACCTTAAACTTCTTCTCTTCTAGTCTTTGTTTACCGATTAAACTAACGACTAAAAAATAGCATAGTTTTACAGGTTAATCAATCCATCCGAAGAGTCACCGAAGCGGGCATAACAAAAAGGACACTGGCTTATAACCAATGTCCCTCATTTATGCACCTCATGCTCAGCCACTATAATGCTCTTATCAACGTGTCACGAACGCTCAACTTTCGGCAAAGCATTGCGTAAACGCTTGGCTCGATAACTCTGAAATGCACGAAGCAACATGCCAATGATGATCATGACCACACCGATGTTAATTGCGACATCAGCGAGATTCAAAATCCCGCGTCCTGACGGAAATACCAAGAAATCCGTTACCCGGGCATAGATAAATCGATCGATCGCATTACCCAGTGCCCCGCCGACCATGAAACCCGCGCCAGCTTGCATCCAGAAACCGCGAATCTCACCTTTACTCCGGTAATACAGCATACCCGCTATGAACAGAACAGCAATCACACCGAACAGACGCGCATTCCCCTGAAACATGCTGCCCGCCATTCCACTGTTCTCGTAATGCTGTAATTGCATGCCCGAGTTACCCAGTCTCATCACGTCGCCAACTTCCATATACATTCTCACTGCAATCTTGGTTCCCTGGTCCACCAAAGTCACCAGCAGTGCTACAAAATAAAACAGCATCGTGTTCTCTCCTCCTGCCTACTGAGCGATAACTTATTTTAACTTTAAGAGTTTTGTATATTAGGTTCCCTTCACTTTAACACAGCCAATGTATGGTCTCCAAATGGGCCGTCTTCAACCATGCCGGTTAAGAAGCGAAAATCAGACACTTGAGCAAGACTTCAATCTGACTTCATCGGACTATGTACTGGCTGGTGGCGCTTTCCCGCTGATTCTGAAAAATGAGAGACAGGTCGGCACCATTACAGTATCGGGTTTGCCTGATGAGGAAGACCATGATCTGGTCACGACAGGTATCCGCTCGTTTTTGTTGCAGCAAAACTAGATTAAATGGAGCACAAAAAGCCCACCTGATCAATATAGATCAAGTGGGCTTTACTAGCTAAAGCAGTGCTCAGGACGAATTTTTGCTTTTCATAATATGGTACACATTGCTAAAGCTGCCGGAGAGAATGCCTGTAATCGGGAATATGGCCCAATTGATATCCCACCGTTGATATACAAAGCCTGTGAACAAGAAGATGGCTGTCGCCAGCGGCCATACAATCGCTTCCACGGCTCTCACAACCTTTACTTCTTGCTTCTTCTCTACCGTCAACTGGTGCTTCTCCAGCAAGTTCGTGTAAGCCCCCTGAATATTACCGTAATATACAAACAGGAATGCTCCTACCCCAGCCATAACCATAAAGGCAGATACACCATAAGAGGCGTAGTTATCATTGATAGAGGAGGCTGCGAAAATAAACACAGGAGACAGAATGCACAGGCAGACACCCGTAATGATGGCTATACGATAAGTCAGAGCGAAGCTCTCCCGACTATGCTGAATACTCATTTTAAGTGTATAAGGAAGCTGGAAGCCCTTCTCCATATGACTGAAGCGTTCAAGCTTCATGCCACTGTGAATGAACATGCCTACCGCAATGGCAATCAGCACGAACATGCCGATCAGGCCCAGTACAGCCCCCGTTTCCACCGAACGGTTTGCAGCTGAAGTGGCATAGTTCTCAAATAAAGTATCCATGAAAATCAGAAACGCCACACCCGACGCGCACAATAAAACACCCAGCCCGATCCAAAATCCGGCATTTCTTTTTGCAGTGGTATATGCGTAGGCTTCTTCTTCCGTCAGCACAGGTACTGCCTCTTCCGCACTGACTGGTTGAATACCGAGTTCTGCAGTTAGCTCCTCGATATTACCAAATTCTGAGATCACAATACCGATGGCTTCATTCTCCGACTTGCCTTCCCGCTTCAACTCCAGGTACTTATCTTCCATCCCCGAAAGGAGCTCCTGCTTCAGATGCTCCACCTCGGGTGTCTTCGGTAGACCAGCAAACATGTTCTCCAGATACACCATAATTGTCTCCATGTTCCGTCACAACTCCCTGATAAATAGATTAACAACCTCCTGCGTAACCTTCCATTCCTCACACTTTTCTCTGTAATAGTCGAGGCCGGGCGGCGTAATCCGGTAATAGGTACGACGCTTTCCCAAACTATTCTCATCCAGGTAAAACGATTCAATATAACCGTTCTTCTCCAATCGGGTGAAGGCCGAGTATAATGTCGTCTCCTTCATGACGTACTTTTCCTCTGTCAGCTGCCTGATGTTCTTGGAAATCTCGTAGCCGTACGACTCCCCTTCGAGCAGCATGTAGAGGATCAGCGTATCATTGTAGCCACGTATAACGTCACTGCTGATCACAAAAGATACTCCTCCTCATTACTTCATCTGTCGTAGTAGTTGAAGTATAGCACAATTTACTACGACAGGTGAAGTAGTTATGCCAAAAATGGGCAATAAAAAATCCGTACCTGGGATAGGCACGGATTTTCTTCTTTTTTCCTGCAGTTAAATTCCTGCGTTTATTGGATCGCTGAGAGAACGTCCAGCAGCATGGATTTGAATTTGGGCCGATCGATGGCTTCACATACACGTACATTATGCTCTTTGCCAAAACGTCCGTTGATATCAACCACACTGTATCCACGTGTCAACTCTCCTGCCGCTTCCACATCCACATAATATTGACCCGACTTGGTCATGATGGATTCATTTGCCGCAACAGCCATTAGCAACGTATCGGGATGAGTGGTGCCATTGAGTTTATGTACCGACTTGTTGAACTGCATAACCACTTTGTTGATTGCGGTGAAGAAATCGGCACCGGATGTACCCAGAGCCGCAATCTCTGCATGATCGTCATCGTCCATCACTGAATATTGCGTACACATCTCCCAGCCAACCATCGTGATCGGAATGCCGGCATGCAGTACAATTTTCGCCGCTTCCGGGTCCACGTAGAAGTTATACTCCGCCGCCGGTGTGATATTGCCCAGTGCATTATTGGTTCCACCCATGATGTACAGGTGAGCAATCTCCGGAATAATGGTTGGGTCCTTTTGGATCGCCATCGCAATATTAGTCAGCGGGGCAATCGCCAGCAGCTCAATTTCACCCGGATGTGCATGCACCTTCTCAATGATAAAATCAACCGCATGCCCGCTCTCGGGACGCTGATCCGCCTTCGGGAAATGCGCACCGCCCATGCCGTCATCGCCATGCACGTCTTCCACTGTACGGTGCTGAGCCTTTCCGTAGGCCATTAGCGGACGCTCGCAACCTTTATACACAGGCACCTTGCCGCCATGTCCAGCAACCTGTACCGTGTACAGGGCATTTTCAACCTCCTGGTCGAATTGTACGTTACCGCCCGTAATGGTTATGCCTTCCACCTGAAAGTGATGCAATGCTGTCAGGATCGCAATCGTATCGTCTCCTGCTGTATCTGTATCGATGATGACTCTTCTCATGATGCCGCGCTCCTTCTTCCGTCTGATATTCATTTAGAACAAAAATACAACATTACACGCTTCGCTTCTCCAGATTTTTTCTGTCCTCTTCGTTTACGTGTAAACACTATATTCATTCTAAATTATCTTTTACCTCTAGGCTTATTTTACATCAAAAACGTACCGATGACGATGGAAACGCCGATGATAATCGAACGGAGCAGCTGGGCTACCGCCATATTGCCTCGTGCGATTTCGTCACATACCCGCATTTTCGGAATCAGGAAATCAAATATAATATAGACCAGGCACAGCACAATAATTCCAAACGCCGACCACAGCAGCATATCCAACCACGAATGCGTCGAGAAAGATACCATGCCCACAATAATACACAGTCCCAGCAATTTGCTGCCCATGTACATGCCTGCCGCCTCGTTACCTTTGGCGATTTCCTCACTATCGTTATACCGGGTCAATTTGCTAAAAGCGAAATATCCACATACCAATACCACCAGCAGAATGCCTACACCCACCGCAACATTCACGAGGTTTAATCCCAAGTTTTCCATTCCTTCTCCTCCTCATCATTCATCCGTTCACGAACCGTAGCCGCGCAATAATAGGCCATATCTCCGGTTACTTTCTCCCCGACCCGTGGTAGTATCCCAGCCAAACGCCCACCGATAACAAACACCCCTGTAAGCAGATAACCGCTGTATGCTCCAGCTTCCGTCTCGATCACAACCTGTTCCATCGGAACCAGCTGCTGATAGATTTTGGGCTGATTTTCGTAATAAGCTGTGATCTCTTCATCCTCGTCTGTTGCCGCAGTTGCAAGATTGGATTCCAGCGCCTCGTTAAGAGGATGCTCCATATCCTGCTTTCCAAAGGCATTGTCCGTTCCTCCATCCAGCAAAAGAGTTCCTCTGCCTTCGCGTCCCCAGTAGCTTTTGGCTACATATGATATGGCGTTCAGCTCGAAGGGCTCAGATGAAAAATAGGTGGGTAGCAGATATCGGGAAATCACGTCCATCTCTGCTTCATCAAAGAGGGTAAACCCGCAATATTCCGGGGTCTGCTCGTTACGCTCGTAGAGCGACCAGATTGCTGCCATGAAGCCTTTGCTCTGCATCAGCACATGCTGAACGGGATTCATCAGGCCCAATCTTCCCTCACGTACAAGTTCAAGCAGCGCAGCACCAATGTCCACCCCTGTCGTCTCATCCCGATCATCGATCAGATACTCCAGCGGATAAAGGCGATACAGCAAGTTAATCTCCCGCCCCCTATGGTAAAGCGCCTCTCCCGGAACAATCTCCAGTTCCTCAAGTGGAGCATAGAAAACTTCGTATCCCGCTTCCTGACAGCGTTTCATCAGGTATTCCGTATTTGTACGATCTTCGACATGTTCGCCAAAAGAAGTGAATGTCACCGGACCCTTCAATCCTTGGTTTGCGTAGAATTCGAGCCATATCCTGAAACACTCCCAAATACGTGTATCCATCTCGGCAGATGGTGCAGTTAGCGTAGCATCATCAGCAAGACCGACCAGGATATTTTCCAATGCAGCAACCTCCGGTATACCCGTAGGGGTGTCCGTATTATTTTCAATACACTTCGGTCCAGCTTCTCCAATAATCCAGTCCTGACGGGTAATGCCTCCAGTTACCAACTCCATACGTGCCGCCGGGATAAGCCCGGGATGGATACCCAGCTGATGCTCCAAAAAGGAATCCGGCATATATTGCTGGATAAATCGCATCACTTTACAGTAAATGCCGTCTACCGCCTCGGCTGCGGTATGCAGTTCCAGCACCTCCGAGGGAGAGTAGACCGTTAATGCAGGCACACAATATTGCTTCCCGTACATTCGATGATATGGAATCTGTTGTTCCGTTTCACCCTGAAATACCTCTTCGTGACTTAACGGCAGTTGAACCACTTGCCTCATCCGGTTATCCTCCCGAGCTGCGGAAGAAGCTACCGAAGCCGCTTGATTTGGACTTGGATTTGCTATAGGAGCTGTTACTGTTACTGTCCTTGTTGCTTCGATAAGACGATCCACCGTAGTAATAGTGCCCACTGCTGGAATCATATTCACATCCGGTATCATACTCCGGGTCACATTCATCATTGTTGCTGCCACAACCGGATAACACGGCAGGAACCGCCAGCATCAGGGAGAAAGCAACCAGTTTCGCTTTTGACCCGGGTTTCGATGCTTGCCCCCGCTCTTGGTCACTCATCACAGATCCACCTCTTTCATATAAAACAACACTTTCTTGCGATCTGCATCCAGCACGGAATACAGGAACTCATACGTCTTGCCCCCGCGAACCATATAATGGTCCAGCAGTTGCTCGGCAAGCTCCATCGTATAGGTGGAGGAAGCTGTGAGTTCCAACTCCTGAAATGAACTTCCATTCCACAACATGTACTCTGCACTATACATGGAAGACATTTTGCACATCGCCAGCGCAGCATCCGCAATGGCTGCACCGTACTCATCCGGCATCTGTTGCTCATACGCCGTTACATATACTGCATGTTCTCGCCCATCCTGGCATTCATTGGACAGATGCGCCCAGAGTTTGTTTTTCACCAGGGTGGCATCCACCAGTTTGCGCATGAACAGTTCATCTCGTGTGACTGAAGCCTGTTCCAGCACCCCCGTCTCCGCCTGTCGATCATCCGACCAACTCCGATACGTCAATGAATAATAGATACCGATACCCTCCCTTTCTGTGAGCTCTTAGGTGAGCCGTTTCAATTCATACAAACGTATTTAACGCATCAGAAGGAAAAAAGTTACACTATTCACCATGACATGTAATAAAGAACATGTTGGCTACCTTCGTTCTCCGATTAACGAAGCAGGAAATAACATACTGTTTTCTACTTTTGGTACGCAATCCAGTTCAAAAAGGCCGGAGAAGACTCTCCGACCGCACTTTTTTAATCTTATTCTCATGCCATTCGGACTTATAACTCAGCCCACTGGGCCAATACATCATTGTATTCAGTGGACAATTGCTCGCGATCATTCCAGATTTGTTCCAGTTCAAGCGGATTGTTTTGCACAACTTCCAACTGTTGATCCAGCAACTGAATCTGTGCTTCAAGACGAGCCAACGTCTGTTCCAGCTTCTCCGCAGACGGTTTGTTACCATTGCCACTTCTATGTTTCGATGCAGTTGCTGCCGAAGGAGTGAACGCCTTACCTGATTCAGTAGAAGCTTTATGATCATGACTTCCACCGGCAGCTACAACAGTGGATCCGTTCATTGTCGAGGTTGCTCCTGGCTTCTTCCCTGATCTGGCAGTCCCGCCAGGCTCGGACGTTAAACCTGACTTCATCTCTGACTTGGTGTTCCCACGAGAAGAAACGCCCACGCCTGCTGTAGCCTGAGTTGTCGCCGCCGCACGAGCTTGCAAATCAAGCTTCTTCTCACGATACGCCTCATAGTCTCCCAGATAAGCAGTAATCTGACCGTCCTCCAGTTCCCAGACACGGGAAGCGAGGCGATTGACGAAGTACCGATCATGCGAGATGGCAAGTACGGTTCCTTCAAAATCAACCAAGGACTCTTCCAGCGCTTCTCTGGATGCGATATCCAGATGGTTGGTTGGCTCATCGAGCAGCAGTACATTGGGTTTACGTTGCACCAGAAGAGCTAGCCGCAGACGCGTCCATTCCCCGCCAGATAATTGCCCGACAGAGCGGAATACATCCGCTCCATAGAACAGATATCGTGCCAGAATTCCGCGAGCCTCTCCCTCTTCCACGCCTGCTTCTAGACGGAAGTATTCGAGTACATTCAGCTTTGGATTCGTAGGTTCCTCCTGTTGAGCCAGATACCCGATATCCACACGCGCCCCCCACTCCAGCTTGCCCGCATTGGGCTGCTCGTCACCAAGCAACAGCTTGAACAGTGTCGTCTTGCCGGAGCCATTGCGGCCAATGAGTGCAATTTTATCTCCATATTCCAGCAGACCCGAGACCCCGTGCAGGATTTCACGCTCACCATAGCTCTTCTCGACCTGTTCCAATACCGCTACCCGTTTACCCGTTCGATCCGTAGGACGCACATCGAATTCGGCATTGCGGCGCTCCAGTACAGGACGCTTCACCTGTTCCATCCGCTCGATGGCTTTACGCATAGAAGCCGCCCGTCTGAAGAACTTTTCATTCCCACCAACTCGGCCCCACTCCTCTAACTGGCGGATCGTTTCCTTCATTTTTTTGATAACCTTCTGCTGCTCCTTGAACTCTTCGAATTGCTGCAACAGCCGTTGTTCCTTCACTTTCATATATTCCGTATAACCGCCAGCAGACGTTTCCGCTTCTCCATCCTCCAGCTCCAGTGTTCGATTCACGACCCGATCCAGAAAATAGCGATCATGCGAGATTAGGACAATGGTGCCGGGGTATTCTCGTAAAAATCCTTCCAGCCACTCGACCCGCTCCAGATCAAGATGGTTTGTCGGCTCATCCAGCAATAACAGGTCGGGTCTTACGATTAGCTGTGAAGCCAGCAGCACCCGAGTCTGCTCCCCACCGGACAGGGAACCAAAGCGCCAACCATAATGCGCCTTGGCGATATCCAAACCGTCCGCCACCTGATCGATCCGGGCATCCATCTCGTATCCACCCTCACGCTCGAACTGGTCTTGCAGCGCTGCGTAGCGCTTCAGCAGGCGCTCCAATTGATTAGGGTCTGCTGCACATGCCGGATCGGACATCTGCTGCTCCATTTCCTCCATTTGCGTGCGACATATCATAAGCTCCTTGAATCCAAGACTCAGTACATCCAGTACGGTATGGTCGTCCAATCCTTCTGGAACTTGTGCCACATATCCCATTCGTGTATCTTTCTTTATCATCAATTGACCTTCGTCCGGCTTATTCAGCCTTGCCATCAGGCGCATGAGTGTCGTTTTCCCGCTTCCGTTGCGGCCGATTAGGGCGACCTTGTCACCTTCCATAATTTCAAACGTAATGCCGTCCAGCACCAGATGTGCTCCGTGGTATTGAGTCAGTTGTTGCGCGCTAATCATCATCATAATAAGGTTCCTCCTATGGTATGGAAGATCCTGACCGCAATACAAAAAGAGCCGCAGGAGGTTAGCTCCGCGGCCCTTCAGAATTCAAGCAATATCGCTTATCGTCCGAATGAGGTCAAGGCAGGCATCTTCTCGCAAATGTTAACTTCCGTATATTCAAAATTGGACAGACTTCTCCCGTTGGTCAGAAAAGTATGAACAATGCCAGCCATAGCAATCGGCAGCTGGCTAATACGGTTGTTAAGCATCTCGTGATTCACCTGTCTTCACCTCCCTTGTCATAATTAATGTCAATATATCACAGACGAATGCGTTTCCGCAACCATCCCGTCGCCCAATTCAATCTCACTGTACAGTAGTTTCATTCTTACGCTTAATTCCTGCCCCGTCGCCGAAGCATTACATCCCTGATCGCCACCGTAATAAGCGTTAACATTCCCGAGGTACCCAGTGATGCGCCGAGCAGGGCATATCCGATGCCGTTCCACCCGCCAATATCGATGCTAATCATGATTACAACGGCACCGCCGAGCAAGGCCACACATGGCAATATATATTGTACCCACGTCATTCGGCGTCCTTGTAACCGGTAGATAAACCATTCAATCAGCAGCTGCACTGCCCACATTCCCAATGTCCACAAGATCAGTACTTCCATAAGGTTCCCCTCCTGTTTCTGGATGGATCAAGCCCTTTGTTACAGACCTTACGTTACTTCAACCAATCTGAGAAAAAGTTCTGGTACCCTTCTTTCATCTTCGTGCGCGAAAAAGCACCAAACGCATACTCCCGGTTGTCTTCTGACACACTGCGCGGCGCAGCCGCAGCCATGTTCACCAGTTCAAACCAGTTATCCTCGTTGCCTGCAAAGGCATGCGTGGATCGAATGTGACCGTAGCAGGCATGCTCCGGCTTCACGACCATTTTGCCCATCGCCATCGCTTCCGTCAGCGGCATCGCAAACGTATCAAAGGCCGAACAGCTCCAATACACCTTGGATGAGTTCATCAACGTAAATATCTCATCCTGCGTGAGCGCAAACTTCAGCTTCACGTTGGAAGGAATGTCGTACTTCTTCATGGTTTCCTTATAGCGTACACCGCCAAACACCATATATACTTCCTTGTCCGGGTTCTGCCGAGCGTATTCCAAAACTAGATCCGGGCGACGGTTCGCCTCATCCCGACCGATCCAGAGAACCCGATTATGCACAACCTGACTCGGGTCATAGTGCCGGTTCGCCAGCTCTTCGCTAAAGCCAATCGGAATGACGTTCACGTCATGTACACCGAAATTGCGACCCAGTTCTGTTTTCAAAAACTCCGTCTGTACAATTGCTTTATCCACCATCGTATAAAATGGCTTCATCATCTCATATCCCGTTAGCACGGGATCGGGGAAACTGTGCGGGAACAATACGCTTTTCGGTAAGAACATCTTCAAAAACGTAAACCCGGATACGGTGTAGATAACATGCTCTATATTTTGGCTATGAATCTGGTCCAGCACGATATCGTAGTTCACCAGGTCACCTTTCTCATGCTCATAACCCGGCAACCAGTCGTATCCGCTGACATGACGCTCCGGCGAGATGAACACGATATCAACACCCAACTCCAGACCAATCTGCTTCAGCCGATCCGCAAATACGCGTGGCCCCTGAGCTTCTGTAAATTGAATTTTACGCATAACAAGTCCGACTTTACGCAAGCTTCTCACCCCTCATTTCTATTCCTCACCCACGTGCTTCATGCACTGTTCCAGCGTCGCTGCCGTCTCAAGCCACTGGTTACGCAACTGTTCCTTCGGCCACACACATTCCTCACTTCTCAGGTCACCATCAATCAAACGCAGCATCCAGAGTGAGAATACAATAGCATAGGCATCGTACCATTCTGCAAAAGAAACCCGTTCAATCTGCACGCCCAGGCTCCCCAGTTTGTCCAAATAAACATCCATGGCCCGCTCTCGCAATGCAGGCGTAATCGTTCTGGGAAACAGCGGATGCGAGAGATCCACCAGATGAACTACGTCCCACAGCGGCGTGTTCAGGTGGGCATGCTCCCAGTCCAAGACGACCAGTCTGCCGTCCACTTCCGCCAGATTACCGGGATGCAAGTCTCCGTGACACAGAACGGTAGGAAGTTCTTCCTCTGCTGTGAGGATCAACCTGGAGATCTTGTCCCAATCGGATTCGGACAGCTGCATATCCAGTCTGGATAAAAGATCAACGGTAGATTGCCTATGTATTTGCAACTCATCCAACATTGTGCGAATGGACGGTTTCTGGCCCACGCGAGGCAGCTCACTCCAATCCGTAACAGGCAATGCATGCCATGCTGCCATATGTGCCGCTGCGCCGAGCATCGTCGCTTCTTGTGAATCATGCACCAGTTGCCCCAGATCCTCATAAATCATCCAGCTCTGTGCTGGAGCAATGGTAAGGTCCGACGCTGCAATGAGCTGCGGATAGAACGGAGGTAGAACAGACATCACACGCTCGTACATCCATCGTTCCCGTCCATGCTGCGCAGGATTCGTCAGCGGTTTGAAAATATAACTTTCACCGCTAGGAACAGTGAATCGCTCCACATATCGTCCGTTCATTCCTTTATACAACTGTTCGCGGCTTGTTATATAGTGATCATTCAGCATTCCTTCGGGCGTCACCCAGCTGTATGCATCCAACTCTTCATTCACGCTATCCACCATCCATTTCGTTCTCCCTGCCGCTCCGATTATGATTTCTATTCATCATACGTTGCCGCTTACAAGCCTGCAAGCTTTGTTCGCAAGCGCTTATTGAGTGTCTCAATTTAGAGTTTCAAGATTGCTTGTTGCATTTTAGTTAGTAATCACTTACTATACAATCATGAAGAACAAATCTCATGTGGATAGCAAAAAGAAAGATATCCTACAAGCGGCGATGCGCTTGTTCGCAACCAAAGGCGTTGACGGCATATCCGTCAAAGAGATCGGTGACGCCGCCGGAGTAACTGATGCGGCGATCTACAAACATTTTAAAAACAAAGATGCCGTTGCCCTGGAAGCCTTCACCCAATACTGCGCGGACTATACTGCACTGATTGACGGGTATGTTCGGCAGGAAGGTCCCGTGTTGGAACGCTTCAAGCAACTGGTTACGGAGGTTCTCCATCTGCATGATGAAGATCCCTACGGGCTGCTGCTGATTTCACAGAATCATGAAATATTCATTGAAGCCGGAAGCAGCGAGGATTACCGTCAGCCATTGGATGCGTTAATGGATCTGATCGATCAGGGAATGATGCGGGGTGAATTGCCTCAGCAGGATTCACGGCTCACGGCCGTTCTGGTGATCGGTGCAATTACACGCATGGCGGTCTCCAGTATGCAAGGTGAGCTACCAGAGCTGTTGGTACCTTATACGGGCGAGACTGTTCACCGACTTGCATCAATGTTGGGACACCTACCCCAGGAGTAATGATGGAAATGGGATGAAGCTAGAAATGGAGTAGCGGATCGTAGGGAAAACGACGTGAGCAACTACATTGTTTCCGAAGCAAACAACCTTCATAAACATCGGCTTATTTCGGCTGAATCCCATATTCAAATGCGGATGATGCTGCTAGGCCTGATTCGTAAACAAAAGCGGACTTGTTGAATAACTTCTAAAGAGAATCGTTAACATCCCATCAGGATATACAGATGGATTACCGGGTCATACGTGACCTTTTCTTTTTGCACATGAGGTTAGTGTTCATTAACTAAAATAGTCAGGACGTGTCATCTTCCATGAAAAAAATATTAATTATTCAAGGCAATCCCGTCTCTCCCAGTTACAACGGTGCAATCGCCGAGGCTTACCGTAAAGGTGCGGTTCAAGCTGGCGCAGACGTTCGCATGATCACCCTGAACGAGTTGGCATTCAACATGAATCTGGAGGGAGGATATCGTAATAAACTTCCACTCGAACCGGATTTGCTACAAGCCCAAGAATCGATCAAGTGGGCCGAGCATCTTGTATGGGTATTCCCAATCTGGTGGGGAGGACCACCTGCCCTGCTGAAAGGTTTCGTTGACCGAATCTTTATGCCGGGTTACGCCTTCAAGTATCAGAAAGGAAAACCATTCCCGGATCAACTGCTCAAAGGCCGCACCGCTCGCATGATCACTACGATGGATGGCCCAAGCTGGTATTTCAAATGGTTCCAGGGTGAGCCCGCACATAAAATGATGAAGATCTCCACATTTGCACTGACTGGCATCAAACCTGTGCGGATAACAACTGTAGATCAAGTTGGTAAGAAATCAGATGAACAGAGAAAGAATTGGTTGGATAAGATCGAACAGCTTGGGCGGAAGATGGGGTAACTGGATAGCTTTTTGCAACGTTAATTTGGATAAATAACAAGAAGGCGATACTTACCAAAGTAAGAATCGCCTTCTTGTTATTGTACTCTTCATACTACCTAGTGTGGCACCTGTGCACTGAAATCATCTCGGCTGGAACGATCGGCATGGTAGAACACCACATCTCCGTCCCTTAAAGTGAACGAGTTGCCGTAGCTATCTTCGACTTGACGCTGAAATCCTTCCAGCAACCATTGGTTCATCAGCGGTGCATGGATATATTGCAGATGCGGAGCCCCCAGGTTCCCTTCCTGGATCGACTCCAAGTTAAAGTTGACCACGATATAACCATTTTTCAGGAAGATCGGTGACTTTGCATCCAAACCACCATGGGTACGCCCATACTCGGCCAGATTGGTTCCTGCTTGAACCACGTAAGGCTCGGCGGGTAGACTATACTCTCCATACCACTGCTGAATGGCAGCATTTGCACGAAGTACATCCGCACTTGCGTTCGTCGGAATATTCGTTTTGGGTCCGATAAACGTACGTAATTGCTCCGGCATCAGCAGCAGACTGTATCCGCCTACAGGGGTTTTCATTTTCGTAAATTTATCCCGGTAATAATCCTGATACGTACGTTCACTCATCATCCCTGGATGAATTTCGCCATAGCGATTATATTTATAGGTCGCCGTATCTCGTAGCTGTTCCGAAGGTACTTGACGTAATCGATCATTGAGAATAACAAACCGCTTGACTTGATCCTCTGCTGAACCTATACGAATAAAACTTCGCTGGTTCGTCGAGTAATACAGATCTACTGGTACGCGTGTTTTCCCATCTTTGCTAACAAAATCAAAGGTCGGAGTCAGGCGAATGCCGTCTCTGGGCCCGAACATATTACCCTTGGTTTTGAAATCAAACTTAAAGTGATATCCCGTCTTCACAGCCACATTCTGATACCCTTGCAGCGGATGACTGCCTGGGCGAATCGGTATGGTAAACTGCGGTTTGTTCCCCCGCTTGTCACCGTCGATGCCCTGCGTTCCTGTCCAATAACTGATCCAGGTGGGTGCAATGCTACCCTTAAACCGCCGGAAAACAAGCTCCCAGTTGTAGTCTGCAATGTCCGTAATTTCAAAGTCGTATAACCTCCCAATGACCTCCACGGATACTTCGTCGCTGGCTAGATGGTAGGTTAGATCTGTGTTGGCATCTGGTTGGGCATTGCTCCTGGACATCGATTCAAAATCAGCAGGTGCATTCTCTGCAATATTACGGAACTCCACCTGGTAATCTCCCTCATCTACCCACACAGGCAGATAAAAGGTGGTATCGAGCACGTCCACCGGAATATCGATCCATGTACTCCGCGGGTAAAACTGTGTCCGGTCGGCACTGTACACGTCAAACGGAAACCGCACCTGTTTGATTCGATAATATTTGGCATAATCCCGATCCCCATATCCCGGATACGAGTTGACATCTAAATGCTGTCCGCTCGTGGGGATACGGACTGTGAACGGCCGCTCCAAAATAAGGGCAGACCGAGCCATATTCGGTATTGTTTTCTGATTATGAGGCTGATCGTCTGAAACAAGAGAATAGTTCACGACCGGAGTATGAACAGTGACCGTGTTAATCCCCGGAATTTCAAAGGTTTCTTCCTCATTACCCTCATTAACATTTCCACTCATTAATTCATAACGGATTTCGCCTGTGCTAGGCGTATCCTTCTTATTTAACAAGGTTTTGGATATTTCATTGTCAGGACTGTACAGAATATCTTTGCCAATCATTTGGGGTTCTGCGATCTGACCTGGCGTTGGCCCCGTTTCTTCTACTTTTGCGTTGTCCATGACAACAGCCCCATTAAACTTCAAATAGTCATTCTTAACTTGGACCTTTGGCACAGCATCTTCCGCAATTGATGAGAGATCATCTGTTGGTGTTGGAGGTTCGCTGGTCCCTCCCGGCACTGGCTGTGAAGGCGCTGTTAACACAGCCGGTGTATTGGGTGCGTAAAAGGTACCGTTCGTAGCCGCCGCATAGATGGGACTACGATAATCAGCAGGATATAGTTCAATCTGTGGTAAAGCATAGTTTTTTAGGATCGCATCGGTTATCTCATAAACAAGCAAAGTGTCAATTTTCCAATACTCGAAATCCCGTTTCACAGTATAGGTGTAGGGTACTTTTACATCTCTAGATCTTGGAGTTGATACCGTTGTCGTACCGCCTTTACCATCCGAGATTTCCTTTACGTCTGTCCACGTTTTGTTATACGTTTTTTCAACAACTACGGTATATGTACAAGTGCCTTGCATATTCACAAACTTATTTTGGAATAGGTAACTTAGACCAAATACATTGCCATATAAACTCTCAGAGGTAGGGATACCTCGCAGTACGTCAAATGGCTCACTTCCACGTTGATCGGCCTTAATAACTGCGCTTGCATTAGGGTCCATTCTCTCCCCTGTCATTTCTCCGACAGGTGACTCTGCACATGCCGCATCTGGCGTTTCCGGAATTTCGGGTGGTGGCGTGTCGCCAACTGTAATCGTTACATTTTCATAAATGTGATACGGTCCATCTTCGGAATTCTTCCATTTTGCCGTGATGATTGCTGTACCAATATTTTTCGCAACGATCTGACCAGTTTTTGGTTCTACATAAACTACGTTTTGTTTATTTGAACTCCACTCGATTTGGTCGGAGCGTTTGGAAACATTCACCCAGTTACCGAATTCTTCTTGGTCATACTGCTTGGTTCGGATTTCTGCTACAAGGGATTTCACATCATTAACCTGAAGTTGCATGTCTTCTCGGACACGGATCTCTTTGGTTTCAGTCACGTAACCGGAGTATTCAATTTTCAACGGGGTATCATAGGTCGCTTGGTATTTACGATGTCCATCAGGTCTAACACCACCATAAGGTTCTTTTTTTGTTGCTTGCTTCGGGTATCCTGTTTTTGTTTTTAGTATTGCAAACAAATTACCTTTTTCATACTCCGGCTTTGATCCAGGTTCAACTGTATAACTTGGGGCCGAGACATAGTTAATGTCTTCTATCCCTAATGATTTCACATATGGCCTTCTGAAAAGGTTTTGTTTATCATCACCTAATGATGCTGGAACATAATTTTGTGTATTAATCTTATCTTTTACAAATTCATCTCCTCTTGGTACGGCATCTGCTCCACTTCCATATGTGGTTGTTGTTACTCGATCAGCACCTTCATTCCTTGTTGCTGACCAAATATCACCGTCACCTTGCGTCCATACTGTCATAGGGTGAGGGGAGGCAGTTCCTGTCACCATTACCTTTATTGATTGTTTACCTTTGGCTAATCCACTAGGATTAACTTCAATACCTTTATTTGGGTAACCTTTATTAAAATTTGCATATGATGTATAAGATAATGCAAATGTAAGATATACAATTATGAGGGTAAACAAAACAGAAAAAACATACTTCTTCATTCTAAACTAACCTCATTTCTTTCTGATCACAGCAAACGATCCACCGTCCATATCAAATTGGGAATTCGGGTTATTGAGATCAATGTAGTTAGCAACCCATAGTCTTACTCCCTTATTGTTTTCTTTGAAGAATTGCTTTGTATTCATGTTGGGCAAATTAATGTACCCATACTTTTCATGCAATTTGTTTACTATTTTAGATCCACCTGTAAAATCAATAACACCATTTAAATAATGAATTACATCAAAGTCTTTAGCCTTAGGATAAATAGTGATTTCTGAAAATACTGGTAGTACATTTGTCATTTCATCATAAAAGGACTTATCATCTGCTGCAACAAAGAGTGGCGCATAGATGCTTTTCTTTTTATTCCATTCCTGCACATTCACAGCAATTAAACGGTGAAACTCCAGACTCCCAGATCCATTTCTAAAGGTTTTTCTCTTACCTGAAATATCAGAGATAGAGGTATTGCCTGTTGTCAAACTAGATACCAATTCAAGATTAGATTTTTCTATTCCTACCATACGTAGCTCGGTTAAATCATCAAATGCAGTGGCATCCTTTTTCAG